>NZ_JBFUKH010000011.1:0-207339 GCF_056400965.1 Asticcacaulis sp. P4_H10
TCCGACATCGTCAGGAAATCCGACATCGTCAGGAAAGTCCCCAAAGACCTTGGCGCTATCAGTTTCAGGAACAGGCAATGGCGCGTACCGAAAGCCTTCAGAGGAGAACACGTCGCTGTAAGGCCTACCGGACAGAACACCTATGACATCTGCTTCGGAGCGAAACGCATCGCGACTATTGACCTCACATCAACATAGGCTCACCAAATGTGTAACCTATGTCTCCGAACATGTGTCACCCATGTCTCCGGTCCGTATACCCATAAATGGGGAGGGCGAAAATCGAAGTCACGCTAGACTGTAAGCCGCTCACGCTCTGATTTCCGTGCCTTTTCCGTGTCGGCGCGCAGCGCCTTTCCGTGCCTATCCGTGGTTCCCAACCAGAGAAGCCACTCACTGCGTCTCGGCCAGGCCCTCGCCGGTCGTCGGCTTGGCCGCTGCGCCGGCGGTGCCGGAATTGCCAGCGCCGATCATGTCCGACGTATCGGTCGTCGCACCGCCCGGAGTACCCTTGGCGACCGGCGGAGAAACTTTAAGCGAAGGCACGGGCGAAACACCACGCGCCTGGGCCTTCAACAAGATGTCGATCGTCTGGCGGACAAATACGGCTTCGGTCACAACGCCCAGTTCCAGGCGTTGATTCTCATCCTCGACCTGCTTGATCAGCACGCCTGCGACGAAACCGCCGGCCTTGCTGGCGGCGGACTTCATGAACACCGGCCCGCCCGAATTGCCCGGCACAGCCGTCAGGTCGATCAAAAACGTCGGATAGGTCGCCGACGGCGCCACTGGGTATGACGCCAGCCGTCCGGCGCGCAGGATGGGGAAGCCCGACACATTAGCCGACAGACCGTGCGGATAGCCCAGGGTCATCATCTCCTGGCCGGCCGTGACCTTCATGGCCTCGAACGTGCCTTCGTCAGCCAGGAGGCTGTACGGGATGACCTGGTCCTTGATGCTGTCCGGCATCTTGATGGGGATGACGGCGATGTCCTGGCCCGGATGCTGGGTATAGGTCGCAACGCCCGCTGCGGTCCGGATGGCGAGGGTCGATGGCATATAGGACCAGCTGCCATTGGCGCCCGGCACGCGCCAGCCGACGCGGACGTCTTTCTGCGGCATTTTTTCGAGGACGTGGGCAGCGGTCACCAGAACCGTCTGGGTCTGGCCGCCCGGCATGGGCACCGACACCAGGAAACCCGTGCCAACCATGCGCTTGGCCTCGTTGATCGGCTGGTCGATCTGCACCGTAGCCTTGATCAGCGCCACTGTCAGGTCAGCATCCATCATGCCCGAAGGTCCCCCGTGATACCCATTACTACCCTGCGGATTGCCACGTTAAAGGCTCCATGTGGTGCCACCCAGCGAAAACGCACGGATTTCCGGAAACTTATTTGACGCCCTTTCGCGAATGGGTCAATCCTCCGCGCGCCGTTCAAACAGTTTCGTTAATCACTGTGACCCAGCCCGGCTGATCTGAAAAGCCACCTTGCGGCAAACATTTGCGTTTGCCGTCGAGTCTTGTTTTAACGCCACACGTCCCCCCAAACGAGTATTGCCTTGACCAAAACCCTTCCCCAAGCCCCGCGCCCCGCCAAAATCCCGTTCGAGATCGAACAACTCGGCGAAAAGCGCGTCGATGATTATCGCTGGATGAAGGACGACAACTGGCAGGCGGTCCTGCGCGATCCCGGCCTGATCAGACCTGAGATCAAGGCGACGCTCGATGAGGAAAACGCCTATTCGGCAGCGCTGCTCGACGGCACCAAGGCCCTGCAGGACGAAATCTTTGCTGAGATGAAGGGCCGCATCAAGGAAGATGATTCAAGCGTTCCCGGCCGCGACGGCGCGTGGGAATATTATAGCCGCTATAATATCGGCGCCCAGCACCCGATCGTCGCGAGACGCCCCCGCACCGAAGGCGGCCCCCTGAGCCCGCTGCCGAGCGTCGAAGCAACCGCTGCGCAGGAACAGATTCTGCTCGATGAAGAAGCGCGTGCGCAAGCCGCAAAGGCGCAGGGCAACGACTTCTATGAAACGTCGGACGCCCAGCACAGCCCCGACCACGCCCTGTTCGCCTGGGGCGAGGACACGCAGGGCTCTGAATATTTCACCATCTTCGTCCGCGATCTGGTGACGGGCGAAATCCTTCCTGACCCGATCCAGAGCAGCAATGGCGGCTTCAGCTTCTCACCGGACTCGCAATATATCTTCTGGGTGTGGCGCGATGAAAACTCGCGCCCCGCCAAGATTTTCCGCCGGCCGGCGCGCGGCGGCGAAGACGTGCTAATCTATGAAGAACCCGACGAAGGCTTCTTCCTGCATATCGGCACGCTGTCGTCGGACGCCTTTATCTCGATCGGCACCGGCAACCACGAAACGTCGGAGACCTGGCTGATCGACGCCCGCGACCCAACCTCAGCGCCGTTCTGCGTCGAGCCGCGCTCCGAAGGCATCCAGTACGATATCGACCACTGGGATGACCGCTTCATCATCCGCACCAATGCCGACGACGCCATCGACTTCAAGCTAATGGAATCAACGGTTGATCGCCCGACACGCGCCACCTGGACCGACCTGGTGCCCTACCGTCCCGGCATCTACATCACCGGTGCCGGTGTTTTCAAACATCACATGGTCCGCTCCGAGCGTCAGAACGCCAATACGCGCCTCGTCATCACGCGCAAGTCTGACATGTCGGAACACATCATCGCTGTCGACGAAGAGGCCTACAGCCTGGGGATGTCGGGTGGTTATGAGTATGACACCGACATCCTGCGCTACGGCTATACCTCTCCGACGACACCGGCCCAGACGTTTGACTACGACATGGAGACGCGTGAGCGCGCGCTTCGCAAGACCCAAATCATCCCGTCGGGCCATAACCCTGCCGACTATGTCGCGCGCCGCCTCTATGCCACGGCGCCCGACGGCGAAGAAGTACCGGTGACGGTGCTGATGAAGGCCGGCACCCCGCTCGACGGCAAGGCGCCGCTGCTGCTTTACGGTTACGGCTCCTACGGCATGCCGATGGATCCCGGCTTCTCGATCCGATCCTTGAGCCTCGTCAATCGCGGCTGGATCTACGCCATCGCCCATATCCGCGGCGGATCGGAAAAAGGCTATGGCTGGTTCCTCGATGGCCGCAAGGACAAGAAGACCAATACCTTCACGGACTTCATCGCCTGTGCTGAGTCCTTGACTGAGGCCGGATACGGATCCAAAGGCAATATCGTCGCCTATGGCGGATCGGCCGGCGGCATGTTGATGGGCGCGGTCGCTAATATGCGTCCGGAACTGTGGGCGGGCGTCATCGGCGCCGTGCCGTTCATCGACGTGCTGAACACGATGAGCGACGTGTCGCTGCCCCTCACCCCGCCGGAATGGCCAGAATGGGGCAATCCGCTCGAAGACAAGGCGGCCTACGACTACATCAAATCCTACAGCCCCTATGACAATATCGCTGCCCAACCCTATCCGCCGGTGCTGGCGACCGGGGGCCTCAGCGATACGCGCGTCACCTACTGGGAACCGATGAAGTGGATCGCCAAGCTGCGCGAAAAGTCGACTTCGGGCGCGCCAATGCTGCTGAAAATCAACATGGACGCAGGTCATGGCGGGGCATCGGGTCGCTTTGATTTCCTTAAGGAAATCGCCTTTGACTACGCGTTTGCCATCTGGGCGGTGGACAAGTCATGGCAATAGCGATCCGCGCGGCAACCGAAGCCGATATCGCCGCCATCACCGCCATCTACGCCTGGAACGTGCTGAACGGCACCGGCACCTTTGCGCTGGAACCGCCTTCGGAAGCCGACATGCTGGCTGGTCTGCGCTCAGTCCAGGGCCTGCACCTGCCCTATCTCGTGGCCGTGGAAAACGAAACGGTGGTGGGTTACGCCTACGCGTCGCAGTTTCGTCCCCGCCCCGCCTACAGGTATGGCGTCGAGGACAGCGTGTACCTGGCGCCCGGCCATACCGGCAAAGGCATCGGCAAGGCTTTGCTGAAAGAATTGATCGCGCTGTGCACAGCACGCGGGCTTTATACCATGATCGCGGTCATCGGCGATCGCGACAACGCTGCGTCCATCGGCGTCCACCGCGCTTGTGGGTTTACCGAGACCGGGACCCTGCCGCGCGCCGGCTTCAAGTTCGGCCGCTGGCTTGACGTCGTCTTCATGACGCGCGACCTGCTGCCGCAGACCGACAGCCCCGAAGGCGACGGCTGGGCGGGGTGACAACAAACAGAGTGGGAGCTATGCAGACCAAATTTATTCATATCGAAGACGACACTGCTGTGCTTTTTGCCGCAAACGGTACGCCTCTTTTGGCCGTAATGGCAGCATTTGCAGATATTGTCCCACTTGAGCAGTTTTCACTGCCCATCTTACCGATGTGGTTATACCTTCTTGGCCTGATATTCATTTTTGTTTCAAAGATCATAATACAGACGTTCAACGACGATATGCGCCAACGTGAACGGCTACAAAATGGACGTGATATTTTCCTCGAAACACTGTCGAGAGAAGATATCCCAGACGATTTTAGACGTCAGACTGAAATCCAGTTAGAAAGCTTAAATGCATTTTCGGATAAGCTGTTGAAAATAAAAACAGTAAACGCACTAACCAGATGGCGAGCTATTTGTTTTTTATTCTCAGGCATTTGCTTTCTCGTATCTTCATTTATTCTGATTGCCGAGGCAAGTTCGGTCCTGTCTATTAAACACCAGACTTCAGAAACAGGAATACGAACGAGCGCAAACGTCAATATATCGACGTCACCACATGGCCAGGCAGATTAGAAGAGAAGTGGCTGGGGAACTAGGACTCGAACCTAGAATGACGGTACCAAAAACCGGAGTGTTACCATTACACCATTCCCCAGCAAAAACTGGTCTCACCGACTGAACCACAAGGGCTTGCGCCGGGAGAGGCGGTGAGATAGCGCAAGGTTTCCGCCAACGCAATCCCTTGATTGTGTTTTCCGGCAACTTTTTCAACAGCCTTTTGCACCGGACCTCATGCCTGCGCCTGCCCTGCCGAAATGTGTACTCCTTCCCGGCCTCGATGGCAGCGGGACTTTCTTTACACCCCTGCTGGAGGCCTTGCGTGGCAAGGCTGAAACGCTTGTCCTCACCTATCCCGAACACGGCCCGCAGTCTTACGCGGCGCTGGCGGACCATCTCCTGCGCCAGATGCCTGACGGCGACTATGTCATCATCGCCGAATCGTTCGCAGGCCCTTTGGCGATTCTTCTGGCTTATCAGGCGGCAATGAAACCAAAAGCGCTGATTCTCGCCGCCAGCTTTGCCCGCAATCCGTTTCCGCTGTTTGGCCAGATGTTCGGTAGCGCCCTGCCCGGCCTGCTCAACGACAAGGCTCTGCCGGTCATGGAAGCAGTGCTGCTGCGTTCCGGTGATCATGCGTTGACCTGGCAGATGTTCCAGATCGTGTCGAAGCTTAATCCTGACGTTCTGCGCGACCGCATCAAGGCGGTGACGACCTGCGACGTTCAAAAGCCCCTGGCGCAGCTCGACATGCCCATCCTTTATCTGCAAGGGACAGAAGACAGGCTGGTCTCGGCTCCGCACGGCGCTTTGGTCGCTCGGACCGGCAAACACGTGACCCTGGCACGCGTGGCAACACCGCATTTCGTTCTGCAATACGATGTCGATGCGACCGTCCGCGACCACATCCTGCCCTTTCTTGAGGCGCGCACATGACGCATCTCACGTCAGATGTCGAAAGCTATAACGCCTTGATGGCGCTCAGTTTTCACCACTTTACCGGCGAAGACATCGTGCCAGACGCCCGCAACCTCGGCGCCACGGATCTGGCGCAGGCCATGTTCGGGGCGCCGGTCGCCATCGTCTCGCATGGCACCGAAGCCGAACCGATTTTCCGCTATGCAAATGCGGCGGCGCTCGACCTGTGGCAGATGGACTGGGATGCCTTTACCCGCCTGCCCTCGCGCCACAGCGCCGAACCCAAAAGCGGCATCCAAACCGACCGAGACCGGTCGTTAAAGGCTGTCCTCGAAAACGGCTGTGTAGACGGCTATTCCGCGATCCGAATTTGCAGCCAGGGCCGCCGCTTCGAAATCCGCAATACGTTGCTATGGAATGTCGTCGATCAAGACGGCGTACGCCATGGCCAGGCGGCCTTTATCCGCGATTGGCGCTACGTCTGATTTATGCTATCTGCCGCCCATGTTTGAGCAAGGTTCCCAAGCGCAGCCATTTGTGATTGCTGCCTTTTATCACTTCTTCCCGTTTCCGCAGTTCGAGGCCATGCAGGCCCCGCTGCTCGACCGCCTGAAAGCCCTGGAAATCAAGGGCTCGCTGCTGATCACGCGCGAAGGCGTCAACTCGACCATTTCCGGCACGCGTGAAGCCATCGACAGCTTCCTGACCTATTTGCAGGACGACGTGGTCGGCGGACCGATCCAGTGGAAAGAGTCCTTTGCTGAGTTCCAGCCGTTCGGCAAGGCGCGGGTGCGGCTGAAGAAAGAGACGATTTCGCTGGGTGAGCCGGTGTCGATGGAGCGCTTCGGCCAGTATGTGAAGCCAGCCGACTGGAACGCCCTCATCAGCCGCGACGACGTCGTCATTATCGACACGCGCAATGATTACGAGGTTAATCTCGGCACGTTCAAAAACGCCATCGACCCGCAGATTCCGAATTTCAAGCATCTGCCCGACTGGACGCGCGAACAGGCGCAAAGCCTTGCCGGCAAAAAGATCGCTACCTTCTGCACCGGCGGCATCCGCTGCGAAAAGTTTACCTCGTGGCTGATCGATAACGGTCATGACGATGTCTACCACCTGCAAGGCGGTATCCTGCAATATCTCGAAGACGTGCCGAAGTCCGAATCGCTGTGGCAGGGCGAATGCTTTGTGTTTGATGAGCGAATCGCCGTCGATCACGACCTGAAACCGTCGCAGACCGCCGTCCTTTGCCTATACTGCGACCACGCGCTGACGCCCGAGGACCAGCAGAGCCCAGCCTATGTCAAAGGCCAGTCCTGCCCGCACTGTCTCGGCCGCGAAGACCACGCCCACGACCAGCCAAAACGCCATGCTTTCCCCGGACGCACGAAGTTTTAGCGTCTCCATGCTAAAGGGTGTGGTGTAGCACGGTCACAATCGCTGTTTTTGACGGGCTTTCACCCTAAATGACAGCGACTTCATTTGACCTTCGCGCATTAACGATTATGGTATTAACCGGATGCGCCGTTTCGGCGTGACGGGGGTGCAGCGGTTTTCACCGAGGCAGAAAGACTAAGGGGACACCGGGTTCGCATGAAGCAGTTTTTCATCACCTTGACCGCTGCGATCACGGCCTTGATCATCGTATTGGTCGGCGTGCCCATCGTCCTTATTGCTGTCGTCGCCGGCGCCTCCAAGCCGCAAACGACCGGTGACATCGTCCTGTCGCTGGACCTGCGCGAAAAGATGACCGACCAGACGCGGTCGCAACCCTTTGATTTCCTGACCGGAAAGTCGATGTCGACGCTTGAGACGGTGCAGATTCTGCACCGCGCCGCCGACGACGTCCACGTCAAGGCGGTCTTCGTGCGCCTGCCCGAAGGCGGCATGTCGCCGGCCGCGGCCGAAGAAATCCGCGACGCCATCATCTACGTCCGCCGCGCCTCCAAGCCGGTCATCGCCCACAGCCAGGGCCTCTATCCCGACACCATGGTGATCTCGTCCTACATGGTCGGATCGTCGGCCAGCGAGCTGTGGATGCAGCCGCGCTCGTCGTTCCAGGTCACTGGCATCGCCACATCGACCATGTTCCTCAAGCGCGCCTTCGACAAGTTCGGCGTCAATGCCCAGTACGAGCAGCGCTCGGAATTCAAGAACGCCGTCAACCCCTACCTCTATGACGACTATACGCCGGCGCACCGCGAAGCCCAGCTATCGTGGATGGGCAGCATCTATGACAATTCGCTGGCCGCCATCGCCCACGACCGCCGCATGGACGCCGCCAAGCTGAAAGAAACCATCGAAGCCGGCCCTTACGGCGCCGAACAGGCCCAGCAACTGGGTCTGATCAGCCACCTCGGCCAGGTCAACGATGCGCAAGGCGCAGCGCTGAAGCGCGGTGAAAACGCTAAGGTAATGGACTTGCGCGAGTATCAGCGCACCCTTTCGCCCGACACCAAGGGCGAGGTCATCGCGGTCATCGACGGCGAAGGCGCCATCATGACGGGCAAGAAGGCCGGCGGCTTTGGCAGCGAGCCGAGCATGATGTCCGATGAAGTTTCCGAAGCCTTCTTCAAGGCGGCCAAGGACAAGAAGGTCAAGGCCATCGTTTTCCGCGTCTCGTCGCCGGGCGGTTCCGACACGGCCTCAGAACAGATTGCCACGGCCATGCAGTCGGCCAAGGAAGCCGGCAAGCCGGTCGTCGTCTCCATGGGGGAATATGCGGCTTCGGGCGGTTACTGGGTTTCGGCCGGCGCGTCGTCGATCGTCGCCAATCCATCGACCCTGACGGGCTCGATCGGCGTCTTCGGCGGCAAGTTCGCCATTGGTGACGCGCTGTCCAAGTTCGGTGTAGATGTCCGCGATATCGCCGTCGGCGGCGACTATAGCTCGGCCTTCAGCGAGGCCAAGGGCTTCACCCCGGCCCAGCGCGCGGCGCTGTCGTCGTGGATAGACCAGATCTATAACGGCTTCGTCGTCCACGTTGCCTCCAACCGCAAGATTCCGGTCGAACAGGTCCAGGAAATCGCCAAGGGCCGCGTCTGGACGGGCGAACAGGCCAAGGGCATCCACCTTATCGACAAGACGGGCGGCTTCTATACCGCCGTCGACGAAGCCAAGGCCCTGGCCAAGATCGACCGTTCGGCCGATATCCGCCTCATAGAATATACAGGGTCGGGCCGTGCAGGCGCTTCTGGCAGCATGACCGCCAGCCTGGAATCGGCGGCGTCCGGCCTGCGCACCCTCTCCTTCCTGGGCTGGGCGATGAGCGATCCCAAGGCCGAAGCCGTCATGGACCGCGTCGCCGACCAGCGCCTGCGCGAAGAAGGCGCGACCGTCCTGGCCCCCAAAGCTTACGAAAACAGCACGCGCTAATCAATCTGCATGCCAATCAAAATGAAAAGGCGTCCCTGTCCGGGGCGCTTTTTTTATGCCGAATAGGCGCGGCGGAAGGCTTCGGTGAAATCGGCATAGGCATCGGCGGCTCCGATACGCGCAGTCGAAATCGGCTGGCGCACCTGCGCGACGCTGGCGGTCGTGACCGAGCGCTCGCTCTTGTGCGCCTCGAACACCTGCGGTTCCTCACTGAGCTCAAGATGCGTCAGGATGCGCCGGATCCAGGTCTGGGGATCGGTCGTCAGCTCTTCGTAAGGTACGGTCAGGATGCGATCAGGGAAGATTTCCGCCCAATGGCGGTGCAGTGCGTCCTCGGCTTTAAAGTGCTCGGCAATATCTTGCGGCGCCCACGACCACGGCACGCTTGCGGTAAAAAAGGTGCGGAAACATGACAAAGCGCAATCTTCCGAGCGGCGGGTCAGCCAGATGACCTTGGCCTGCGGCAGCATGTGCAGCACCAGGCCCATCATCTGCGACTGGTTGAGCGTCTTGTCGACAATCCTGCCGTCGGGTCCGAACCGTTCGTCGATCATCTGCAGGTAATCGCGCGCCAGGTCTCCCCACGGGTCTGCGGCATTGTCGCGCGCCTGATATTTCAGCGCATCGGCCGGCGACAGATCACCGGCCGGAATCAGGGCCGGCTTGAGCAGATTCAGCTCGGCGCCATCGCGCACAGTGGAATGACTCGTAATGATCTGCTCCACCAGGGTCGTCCCCGAACGTGGCAGGCCATTGACGAAGATCATGCGCCGGCTGTCGCATCGCGAAGGGCGCAACCGTTCGAGCATGCCGGGCGTGTAGTCCCGGACGATGCGCGCGGCGAAATTGTCGCCGTCGCCCTGCCCCTCTTCGCGCCGCATGATCAAGGCCCCTTCGCTATACACAGCGAAAGCGCGTCCGGCATCGCCGGCATCGTCGTAGGCCTTACCCAGCGCATAGCAGAACTGCGCGGCGGGCCTGGCGGGCCCCTGCATGACTTCGGCTTTCAACGCTTCCATCCGTGCCGTATCCGGATCGCCGGGGGTAAACGACTTGATGACGGACAGAGCCGACCAGCTGTGCGGCGCTGCGGGAAATTGCGCCAGTGACTGGCGGAAGATCGCTTCTGCCTTGGTGAAATCTCCGGTCTGTGTGGCGATCGTCCCCTTGAGGTGCATCACCGCCGGATGCGCCTGCAACTCGGCCTGCAAGCTTTCCAGCATCGCCATCGCGTCTCGCGTCAGGCCGTCGCGCGCCACGTCGGCGCAGTAGCTCAAAATACGGTTGAGTGTTCTCGGTTCGGTGGCGGCATATCTGCGCATGGCTTCGCGCGACATCGCCAGTTCACCAATCTTGAAGCAGAGCTGCGCAAAGCTGGCCCAGCGGTCGCCGGTCTCGACTCCCTCTTCCAGTTCCGTCCGCAACAAATCGACGGCGCCTTGCCGGTCACACACCTTTAGCCGTTCGATCGCGCCAAGGATCCGATTGTTCGCAGGCATCGCGACGGTCATGCAGGGACTCCAGTCGATAATAAAAAAAGAGCGGGGATTTCTCCCCGCTCTTCTTCCAACTTTCAATCGAAATTAGAAAGTCAGGTCGAAGCCCAGACGCACGAAGCGCGGCGTCTGATAGCTGACCGGCTTCATGTAGGTCAGGTTGACCGCGCCGCTCGGCAGTTCGCCGGTTTCAACAGCTTCGGTCACGCCATGCATGTCGAAGAGGTTGAAGACGTCGGCGCGCAGCACCAGATTGGCACCATTGATCAGCGTCACGTATTGCGACGGAACCTGATAACGGGCCGAGACGTCGAGGCGGTGAACGAACTCGGTCTGGAACGACTCACCGCGTGGTTTCAGCACGCCACCGCAGTAGTGCGCGGCCGGGGTGGTGTAGAAGGTCGAGATACGATCCGGGTCGCGCGAGGCAGGAACGATACCGTTACAGCCATAGCGGCGGCCCGAGATGCCCGAGTAGTTGAAGCCCGCCAGGAAGTTTTCGGTGACCTGGTACGAACCCCAAACCTTGAGCTGGTGAGCGTGGTGGTTCGGCAGCAGACCATAGGCGCCATCGGTGAAACCGATGATGTCGTTGTCTGAGGTTATGCCGGCGTCGGCCTGACCGGTGTCGGACTTAACGGCGCCTTCGAAGTTACCCTTCGATTCCGAGATGACGTAAGAGCCTTGCAGGCCCCACTTGCCGTCGAACGCGCGCTGGAAGGTGAGTTCCAGAGCCTTGTAGGTGCGTTCCAGAGCCGGATAGCCGAGGTCTTCAGCCTTCAGGGTCAGGGTCTTCAGGGTGGTTTCGCCCGGCAGCGGGTCCGACAGAACAGCGACCACTTCCTGGCCCGGGTTCGAAATCAGGTACTGGTGGGTTCCCGACCAGATGTCCTTACAGCCCGTGCTGGTGCCGTTGGTCAGAGCATAACCGTTGGCCTGGCAGTAGGCCACAACGGCGTCGTCGATCGCGAGATCGTCGGCGGCCGTAACCAGCTGACGGTAGGTAAGGGTTGCGCCGACCTTCCACAGGCTGTTGACGCGGCGTTCCCAGCCCAGGATGAACTCGTCGTCAGCCGTGGCCTGAACGTTGAGTGCCGAGATCGACTCAGGCGGCGGAACCGCGCCGGACGAACCGACCTGACACGACAGCTGGTTGACCGGGGTCGCAACGATGCCGCGATCAAGGTAAACTTGGCGGCAGGCACCGAGAGCACCGATCGACGAGTTGACGCCACGGATCAGGATGTTGCCAAGGCCGGCGACCGGCTTGCCGGTGACGGGATCGAGTGCACCGAAGGTCAGGCCGCCACCGACAGGCAGGAAGTTCTGCGTGACGTCAAGGTTGTTCGAGGCAGCGCGATAGGCCGTATTGGCGGCAACCGGCAGGTAGTAACGGCCATAGTAGCCGAAGATACGGTCCTTCTTCTCGCCCGAGGGGTCGAAGTTGAAGCCGACACGCCAGGCCTTGTTGCCTTCCAGGACCGAGAAGGCCTGACCGGCCGAATCGTTCATGGTGAAATCGTCGTTACGATAGCCGATGTTCAGGTTCAGGCGGTCGTTGATATCCCAGCTGTCTTGAATGTACTGGGCTTCATTGATGCCTTCAAAGATGCCGCCGCCGTTGAAGGTCCGCAGCGAAATGTATTCCTGGCCGAGTGGAAGGCCGGTCGACGTGGCGTTCGCCGAGGTCGTGACCTTGCGGTAAGTCCAGTTGGCACCGCCCAGAGGACCCGGGGCGCCGAAGCGGTAGGAGATGTTGTTGAAGGAAACTTCTTCGTGGTCCAGACCGACGCGAACGTGGTGCTTGCCAAGGAAGTCGAAATAGACGTCAGCGTCAGCGCGGTAGAACTTGCGGTTAGCTTCCGACGGCGTGTTGGCTGCCGAGGTCGTCTGACGGCTGATCGTGCGGGTCGCACCCGAACGCGTGTCCTGAACCAGGGGCTCAAGCGGCAGGCTGTCGGTGTTCGACTGGTCGAAGGTGGTGTCACCATAGGCCGCGGAAATCGTCAGCCAGTTGGTGATGTTGCCGGTGTAGCGGCCAACCCAGCTCTTGCCGCCGAAGCGCTGATAGGCGTCGATCTTATAGTTACAGATCGTGTCAGCGGCGCAGCCGGTCAGGGCATTGCCACCGGTCTGATTGATGTCGGCATAGGCCGGCTTACCATAGTCGAACTGCTTTTGAGCACGTTCCTGGTACGTGTCGAACATCGTAAATTCGAGGTGGTGCTTGCTGGTGATATAACCATCCAGCTTGATGCCCCACGACGGATCGTCATAGGTTGTTTCCTGATAGGTCGCACCTTGCGACGTCGCAGTGGTCGAGCGGAAGTTCGGCGCTTGATACAAGCCGTAGAAGAACAGCTTGTCCTTGATCAGCGGACCACCGGCTTCGACGACGTACTCGTTCAGCTCTTGAGTAACACGGCTGCCAACAGCGCCACCGACGTTACCGGAGAAGGTGTCCGGCGTATGCGAACGCATGCTGGACGGCTGGAAGTTGCCGTGCAGGGCGAAGTTCCACTCGTTGGTGCCCGACTTGGTAACAGCGTTGATAACGCCGCCGGTCGAACGGCCGTATTCTGCCTGGAAGCCGCCGGTCTTGACTTCGATGGTCTTGTAGAAGTCGAACGGAACGCCGGCAGCGCCGATACCGTTGACGAAGTTGGTGATGTTCAGACCGTTGATGTAGAAGACGTTTTCACCAACCGACGAACCCGAAAGCGAAGCCTGGGTCAGGCCCTGGGCGGTCGCACCGGCGCCGAACGACGAATCGCCCGGAACGGCCGACGGCGCCAGCATGGTCAGGGCGGTGACGTTGCGGGCGATCGGGGTTTGCTTGACCAGCGTGTCGACATTGACAACAACGCCGGTCGTCGTCTGGGCGAAGTCGAGGCGCGCACGCGCCTTGCCCTTAATGACCACAACGCCAGCTTCAGCCGGCTGCAGGGCAAAGTCGAAGCCCGACTTAGAGCCCAGGGCAACCGCGACGCTATCGTCGGTCGCAGTGTTGAATCCAGCCGCCGAAACGGTGACCGAATAGCCGCCGATCGGGATCAGCGGGAACTGGAACGAACCGTCCGCAGCCGTGGTGGTCTCGCGGGAGATACCTTGTTCATTGGAGGTCGCGACGACCTTGGCGCCGGCAACCGGGTTGCCGTTAGCATCCTTGACGGTGCCGAACATGGTACCGCTCGTGTAGTCCTGGGCGAGGGCATTCGACGGCAGCAGCGCAGTCGCAACGGTCGCAACCAGGGCAGGCACAACCATTGTCGACAATACTGCGCTGCAGATCGTCGTCGTAGCCATCAGGCCACTTCGCAAAGTAAGTTTTTTCACTCTTGTTTCTCCGGGTTACATTAGAGGGTGTAGGCGCACCCGCCGCAGTCCAGCATTACACGCTGTTAATGAAGTTAAATCGTGCTGTCGCAATTCCGTCAATCGCGTGTCACGGATTTGTCTATATCAATTGAAACGTGTTTCAATAAAGTCACAGAAGCAACCTTCCCTAACGGAAATCTGATAATTTAAGGGGCTGATTATTCCCTGAAAATCATCAGCTATACGGGTGGTCACTCTTATAAAAAAATAATAAAAATCCGATTACTATTTTAAATACCGGCGTTCGCGAGGTCAGGTAAATTTGACCCCTTTATGCCGGAAATCCTGAAAATCATGTCTGAGGGTTTTTAAAAAATTATCCCGAAAAAGCGCGCATTTAGGGATAATTTCAACCAATCCGTCGCCGGAACTCGCCTTAAAAAAGCACCAATTTTTCAGTGATCACAAATTATCTTGTGCGGCGCACACAGTTCGAGCAGCTACTCGACCACTATCCGGGCTGCAGCCAGAGGCGATACGGGCTCAGGCGTACAGCTGGCCATGATGACGTGTATCAGGACAAGACTTAAGACGGCGGCGACGATGCGCTGCGAACGTTTTGAAACGAAAACAAGTATACCGGACGCCATTTCGCCAACTCCTGCCACTGACTTGGCGGCGAAGAGCAAGTCACGTGCCAGGCAACGGCATCGCGATCAGAGGGCGCGGACCAACTTGACCAGGCTGGCGACCCGCCGGCAGTTGCTGCCAAGATCGGGCATGTCGTAGCGGCCGACCGAGCGGATATCGACACGGTGATTCCCCAGGCGCACTGCAACGTCCGAACGAAAGCCGTAGACGTTGTCGGTATGAGTCGCCTCGACCTGTTCGGCGGTCTCGCTGACGATCTTATAATGCTCGGCCTTCAGCATGGCAGTGATCTGGCTTGCGGTCACCTCCTTGTTGAAGACGGGCTTGGCGGCGGCGCAGGTCAACTGATTGATGTCGGCGACGGTCTTGCCGCCCCAGGCCATCGATTCGTTACGCGGCACGCGCGGCAGGTCCTCGACGCGCAACGACTCCGCGCCGCGTGCCCGGACCAGCTTGTCGGAGAAGACAATCGGATTGTCCCAGTCGGTGGCGACGTCGGCGATCGGCGGGAAGGCCTTCAGTGCCTTCTGATAGCCGAAAAAGCCGGCAACCAGGGTGCCCGACAGGATGACAGCGGCCAGCGCCCAGAACGCCATCCGTCCGGGGCATTTGAATATTGAGATCAGCATGGACAGCACCGCGACGGCGACCGCGGCCAGGGCCACCTTTGGGCCAACGCCAAGCGTCAGGGTGCGAAAGCCGAGGTCAGTGTCGATATAGCCCAGCCGGGTGGCGAACAGGACGACAAGGAGATAGAGCCAGGCCAGAACGGCCACGGTAACGGCCAGATGCGCGAAGGCAAGGCCCTTCCGAGCTTTGGAGTCTTGGGTCAAGGTGTTACTGCGTCCCGCACGCTATAACTTTACTGATACTTGCGACGGCACGTGTTTGCATCACGAGCGCCGGATTATTGTTGTCATAGAAACGATTGGCATCGGCACAATCACGATCCAAATATGATCAGATTATGCCCATCATCACCCCGGCCCCTATGCTTGATTAAGAATTTGCCACGAAATCGCCGCAGGTTCAACGGCTTCTTGCGACAGGGCAACGTCCGGCGTCGCGTCGGAAACGTCCCGCGTGCGTTCGCTCACCCTATGCTTGCGCGTTTCACTATCGACCTCCAGCCAGACACCGTCAAAGGCCGCTGCCGCCGTGGCTTCGGCCTGGCCGCGCCAGTGCGCTTCGCGAAAGGTGGCGTCGAGAATAACCGACTGTCCGGCCCTGGCGACCGTTTGCCCAAGCGCAAACAGATGGTGGTAGGTCCTCTCGCTCTGCTCGGGCCCATAGGCTTCACGCGGCAGGCGTTCGAGGGACGGCCAGTTCCACAGGCGCTTGCGCAGTTCGTCGCTGCGCAGGATGACCGCGCCAGGTGCCCGGCCTTTGGCGGCCGCCACGGCGCGGGCGTGGGTGCTCTTGCCGGAACCCGACAGGCCGCCGACCGCCGTGACGGTGACCGTGGCGGGCGCAAGAAAGCGGCGCGCGGCGGCGAGGTATGTCCGCGCCTGGTCCATCTCGCCATTATTGGCGCTGACGTGGCAGCGCACGCCGGCACGCACAGACATGAACAAAGGCAGCAGCGCCAGCCCCTCATAGAGCCCGGCCTCGCCGTCTTCACGGGCGGCGCGGTCCAGCCAGGCATTCATGACGCGGTTGGCGGCGGCCTCGAGCCCCCGCACCCACAGGTCCATTAGCAGGAAGCCGAGATCGTAGAGCACATCGATCCAGCTCAGGCGCTCGTTGAATTCGATACAGTCGAACAGCACCGGGCGCCCGGCCTCGATCAGGATATTGCCGAGATGAAGGTCGCCGTGGCAGCGCCGCACGTGGCCATCGGCAAACCTGCGCCGCACCAGTTCAGCGACGTCATTATAGACGGCGTTGACCTCGCGGCTGTAGGCGGCAATGTCGGTTGCCCCCAGGGCCTCGCTGAACCGGCCGATATTGGCGTCATTCGAGTCGATGACGTACTTGATATTGTCGATGTGCTGCGCATCGCGACAGACCTCGGCGCCAGCGTGGAAGGCGGCGATGCTTTCCCCCAGATCCTGCATCAGGTCGAGGTTGGGCGCCCAGCCCGGCTGCGCGCTCTGTTCGGCCAGCACTGCCCGGGTGTCGAAGCGGCGCATGACCAGCACGGCCTCGCCGTCGATCTCGGCCACATCTCTATATATGTCAGCGGCTGTGCGGCGGTTGAAATCCAGCTCGCGTTTCAGGGCGTCGCGCCGCTTGTCCACCGAGGTAAAGTCGAGAAAGCCGAAATCGACACTCTTCTTGAGCTTATAGGCGACATCACCCTTGAGGATGACGGTGGCGCATGAGGTTTCGATCACCTGATCGGCGCCCTGGGACAGGGACTTTAACGCGTTGGGCAAGGACATGGTCCACGCCGCTAAGCCCTTTTGCTGGCTTTGGCAACAGCCGCTTGACCGCCAAAACGCAGACTGTCAAAGACGGGCATGGCCCTCCCCCCTCCTCCCACGATTTCACCCGACGTTGAGGCGCTTATCTTCGACTGTGACGGCACGCTCGCCGACACCTTCGCCGCGCATTACCGCACTTTCAAATCGACGCTTGAACCCTACAAGGTGGAATTCACGACGGCCTTCTATGCCGCACGGCTGGGACTGTCGCGGCGGCAATTACTGGCGGAACTGCAGGCAGAAACGGGCGTGGCATTTGACGATGCGGACATTGCGATGCGTAGCCAGTCGATCTTTCACGATCATATCGGCGCCGTGACGGCCGTGCCCTTTTCCGAAGACCTCGTCCGGCGGCACCATGGCAGGCTGAAACTGGCCGTGGCTTCGGCGGGCGTGCGCCGGATCGTAAGCGCGTCGCTCGACGCCATCGGCCTGAACGGATTTTTCGAGACGGTCGTCACGATTGAAGACACCGGCATTGGCAAGCCGGCCCCGGACCTGTTCCTCAAGGCCGCCGAGCGGTTGGGCGTCGCGCCAGAACTCTGTCACGTCTTCGAAGACAGCAACGAAGGCATCGAAGCGGCCCGCCGCGCGGGCATGGCCTGCACTGATATCCGCTCCTACTACACCAGCGACCCGGCGGTTTGGGAAGTAGTTTAGGGATACAGCTTCGCACGCGACCAGCCGTCCGTCACGTTTGCGCGACTGAATTGCACGCGGTCGTGCAGGCGGAAAGCCCGGTCGCGCCAGAATTCCATCTGCAAGGGCGCCACCCGAAAACCCGTCCAGTGCGGTGGCCGCGCAATTGTCCCCAGGCCGAACTTCAAACCGAATTCCGCAACGCGCTTTTCCAAGGCGAATCGGTCTGGCAGGGGCTGCGACTGGTCCGAGGCCCAGGCGCCGATCTGGCTCTGGCGGGCACGGCTCTGGAAATAGGCGTCGGCCTCGGCGTCCGACACGATCGACACCTCGCCCCGGATGCGGACCTGGCGGCGCAGCGACTTCCAGTGAAACAGCAATGCGGCCTTGCGGCTGCCTAGCAACTGCCGGCCCTTGGCGCTGGTCGTGTTGGTGTAGAAGACAAAACCCTGCTCATCGAAATCCTTGAGCAAAACCATGCGCACATCGGGCATGCCGTCGGCGTCGACGGTCGACAGCGCCATGGCATTGGCGTCATTGGGCTCCTTTGCGCCTGCGTCCTTCAGCCATTCGCCGAACAGGACGAACGGCTCACCACTGGCGATTTCAGCTTCGTGCGCGGCGTGCGCGGAAGCGTAGTCATCGGCGCTGGGGCTGGCGGGGATCAGGCTGTCAGACATGGTTAGCGGCCCTTTAAGACTTTGCAAACGGTCGGCAGGCCATAACCTTTTTCGACAGCCAACGTAAAGATGTTCCGCCCGCCATGTCCAGCCAGAGCCACAATGAAATCGTCGATCGCCACAGCCTGAATGGCCGGGACAGCGATGCCCGCCGCGCGGCCCTGTCCGAGCTGGGCCTGGCGCAGGGATCAAGCGATGAGATTATCCGCAAGGCCTTCCGTGCGCGCCTGAAAGAAAGCCACCCGGATCTGACCGGCGGCTCCGACGTCGCGCTGCGCCGTATCATTCTGGCGCGCGACCTGTTAATGAACGAAAACCGCAACGGCGCTCAAAATGCCCGCTGGCTCAAGGACCTGGCCGAGGGCGGCGCCGACAGTGACGGCGCCCAGCTGCTCAACATCACGTTGGAACAAGCCATCTATGGTGGCGAGGCCGTTCAGGACGTGCACGCGCTCGAAATCTCGCCGGCGCACGAAGAAGTCACTTCGCTCAGCCAGATGAAGACCCTGCGCATCACCCTGCCCTCCGGCCTGCGCGAAGGCGACAAGCTGCGCCTGACGACCGAAGGCGCCCCACGTCCCGAACAGCTTTTCCGCATCCATATCGTCACGGAAAACGGCACGCGCATCGACGGCGATGACATCCATGTCGTCGCCAGGATCGACGGCCGCCTGCTGTTCGGCGGTGGCCCGGCCGTCATCGACACGCCGCACGGCCCACGCGAAGTCCACATCCCGCGCGGTGACAGCCACCTGACCTTGAAGGGCCTCGGCCTGCCGGCCACCGGCAAACGCGGCTGCGGCGACCTGCACGTAGGCCTCGAAGCCTCGACGGTGTCCAACCGCGCCTGGAGCGACGCCATGGTCGATTTCCGCCGCAAGTGGGCTAGCTAGTCCAGCCAGCTCAGGAAGCCGCTGAGATTGACCGCCGGTGCCATAGCGTATACGGGTAACGGAGTTATCCCAGCGTCAACCTTGGCAGGTCGCCCGGATGGCGGCTTTGCGGAACCGGAGCCTTTCATGCGCATAGCCTGCACCCTAGCCGCCCTGATCCTGTTTTCCGGCGGCGCCGCGTTGGCGCAACCCGACGGCGGGGCCGAGACCTGGACGCCCCTGTTCAACGGAAAAAGTCTCGATGGCTGGACTGCCGTCTATTCCAACAAGGCCGTGGACAGCCGCCCGGCGTCCGCTCTTTTTGAAGTCGAGGATGGCGTCATACATACCTATGCCAAAGATGTCGTCGGTTCGGCCCAAAGCCAGGCCTATATCGAGACCGTCAGCGACTACAGCGATTATCACCTGCGGCTTGAATACCGTTGGGGCGAGAAGAGGTTCCCGCCGCGCGTCGACCAGGTCCGCGATGCCGGCCTGCTCTATCACCTATATGACGCCGTGCCCGACAACTGGCCGCGCAGCGCCGAGTTACAGATTCAGGAAGGCGACACGGGCGATCTGTGGGCCATATCCACGCGCTTCACCAGCACGGCCGACCCGAAAACGGGCGTGTATGCCGCGCCTGAAGACGGTGGGACTCCCGTGACAATGGGCGGCTATGACGATTACAAACGCGTCGGGCACGCCGCGCTGAACCTGGAAAAGCCGGGCTGGAACACAATCGACCTGATCGTGCGCGGCGACAGCGCGGTTTACATGGTCAATGGCGTTGTCAATATGCGGGTCAGCGACCTCAAATCCTTCGACACCGCCAGCCAGTCCTGGGTTCGTCTCGACCACGGCAAGATCGCGCTCCAGGCCGAATATGCCGAGGTCTATTACCGCAACATACAGATCAGGAAGCTGACGCCGCCGGCAAATTAACCGGTGCCGGATTGTCGAGCCTGCCCGCGAAGACGGGCGAGCCCCCTGTCGATGTCATAAAAAAGCGCCGGTCGACATGACCGGCGCTTTTTCTGTCTGAGATATCTAAGTTTTGTTTTGTCGCGATATATAGGTGAAACCGCTGACACTTTTCGCCATATCGCTCTAAAGGCGGCTTAGTGGATCGCCACCAGCTTGCCGTTCTCGGTAACGACGAACAGCTTGTCGCCGACAGCGATGGGGGCAATGTAGGCAGCGCCGCCGATGTTGATGGATTCGACCTGGTCACCGGTCTGCGGGTCGAAGGCGACCGCCTGCCCTTCCGAATTGACCAGAACCAGGCGGCTGTTGGCGATGACCGGTCCGGCCCATTGCGGCAGCTTGCGTGAATCCTTCTTGCCCTTGCCGATGCCGAAAAAGCCCTTGCTGTCCTTGCCACCCTTGCCGTCGTTCAGTTCCTTGAGCCAGTAGACCAGGCCGTTGTCGCGGTTGGCGGTCAGAAGCTCGCCCTGAACGGTCAGCAGGAAGACAACATCACCCGCCACCCACGGCGAATTGGTGCTGTCGGCGGCGATAGACCACACCGGCTCACCGGTGCGGGCATTCATCGCCTGAAAGATACCGGAATGGCTGGCAGCGAAGATGGTGCCGTTATAGAGGACCGGGCGGCCCGAAATGTCGCGAATTTCCGAGATCGCATTGGTGCGCGTCGATTTCGCCAGCACCTGGGTCCAGACCTGCTGACCGTTGGTGGTGTTCAGGGCCACCAGTTCGCCCGACGAAAACGGCGCATAGACGGTTTCGCCCGACAGGATCGGCGACGCGGTCTTCAGCAGGCGCGCGGGCTCGGCGATGGCCTGGTAGGTCCAGTCCATATCGCCGGTTTCACGGTTGAAGGCGAAGATCTGGTTATCGACGTCGGTCGCCATGACGTACTTTTCGTTGACGACGGGCGCGGCGTGCAACTGGGTATCAACCGACTTCTGCCACACGGTCGCCCCGGTCGAGGCATCAAGCGCTGCAATAAAGCGGAAGCCCGAAGTGACATACAGCTTGCCGTCCTGGCTCAGGGCCAGACCGCCGCCGAAGCCGAGCTTGTCGCGCTTGTTCTTGGGGTTGAGATCGACCGACCACGCCTGCGCGCCCGAATTGACGTCGAACGCCGAGACGCGCGCTTCGCCATCCAGCGTATAGATGAGGCGGCCGTCCGACACTGGCTGGGCCAGGACCTGGCCTTCGCCCTTGCCGCCCGCGCCGATCGACTTGGTCCAGGCGACGCGGAAGCTCTTGGCGGCGTCGGCGTTCTGGATGACGGCGTCCTGCGGGCCACCGGCCATGCGCCAGTCTGCTACCGGCTGGACCGGCGGAATATAGTAACCGACGCCCTTGAGGCTCTTGGCCGGCTCGACCTTTTGCTCGAAGGCGACGATCGACAGGCGCTGGCCTTGCGAGGCAACCGCGCCGTCGTCCTTATCGCCACCGCCACCGATGCGGTTCAAAAGCGGAATGTTGGAACATGCGCCCAAAGCGACGCAGGCCACACCCATGGCCAACAGGCTGGCGCCCTTCATCCCTCTCCTGAAAGCGGTCGTCCTGTAAGCGATCATTCTGGCTTTTCCTGTGAACGTGCGAATGCGTATTCGGGTATTATTATTGCGGCATTTCGGGCAGGCCCGGCATCTGCGGCGTCGCGGGCGCCTTGGCCTCGGGCAGCCTGAGCGCCGCCTGGGCCGTCGAGATGGCGCCGCTGTCGATGGCCAGGGTGAATTCCTGGGCGCGCTGCTTGACGCCTTCTGGCGTGCCCAGCGTCAGGGCCAGCACCTGCAGGTCGGCGCGCGCCCCCTTCAGATCGCCATTCTGCAGCTTGGCCATGGCCAGGGCTTCCTTGGCCAGCGGCGCATAGGGGCGCTTGTCCTTGGCCAGCGGCTCAAGGCGCTTCTTGATGTCTTCGAACGAGGCCTTGTCCATGGCCAGATAAGCCGCCTTGAGGGCTGCGGCATCGCCGATGATCGGGCTAGGGGCGGTCTGGGCGGCCTTGTCGAAGCCCTTGATGGCTTCGTCCGTCTTGCCGTCCTTGACGTCCATGCCGGCCAGTTGCATCAGGGCCAGGGCCTTGTAGGCCGGAGTGCCGGACTTGGCGGCTTCCTCGAACTTGGTGCGCGCCATGCCGAGGTCGTTCTTGGCGGTTGCGTCGATGGCGGCCTGATAGGTTTCCGATGCCTTGGCGGCGCTATTGTCCTGCCACGACTGCCAGCCCCAGACGCCTAAGGCAATGGCCAGGGCGCCAGCCAGGACGGCACCGGCCCACGGCGCGCCCTTCTTGACGATCGTTTCCCACTTCTCGGCGCGCTGAGTCTCTTCGGTTTCGTCAAAAATATCGCTCACTGCGCATCCTCTTGGGCGTATGGTCTTCAGGGTGCCGGCGCAGGGTCCGCACCGGGCAATTCGGCGGGAACCTAGCCTTTGGAAAGGCTTTACGCAACCGGATTACTGAACGCGCCCCAGACGACTGATGAGCGTGCCCCCCGAATTCCAGATTCGCCCTGAATTATTTCGAAAAATATGTCTCTTCTGGGGCGGGAAAGCTACGCTCCCTGACATCTTTGGCGTAGGCCTGAACCGCGGCGCTGATCTGATTGCGCAGGTCGGCATAATGGCGGACGAATTTCGGCGTCCAGTCGAACAGGCCCAGCATATCGTCGGTCACCAGGACCTGGCCGTCACAGGCCTTGGAGGCGCCGATTCCGATCGTCGGCGCGGCGACTTTCGTGGTGATCTCGGCGGCCAGGTCCTCGGCCACGCCTTCGACGACGATGGCAAAAGCGCCAGCCTCGTCGCTGGCCAGGGCCTCGGCAATCACGCGCTCGCGCTCATCCTGCGTGCGGCCCTTGGCCTTGAAGCCGCCTTCGACATTGACCGCCTGGGGGCGCAGGCCGACATGGCCCATGACCGGGATGCCGCGCTGAACCAGATAGCGTATGGTATCGGCGACCGTAGGCCCGCTCTCGACCTTGACCGCCTGGGCGCCGGTTTCTTTCAGCAGGCGCACGGCGTTGGCAAAGGCCTGCTCAGGCCCACCTTCGTAAGAGCCGAACGGCATGTCGATGACGACAAAGGCCTTGCGGGCGCGGCGCATGACCGCCTGGCCGTGCAGACTCATCATTTCGAGCGTCACGCCGATGGTGTTGGGCAGGCCGTGGACAACCATGCCGACGCTGTCGCCGACCAGCAGGATGTCGCAGTGCTCGTCCATGATCTCTGCCATGGGCGCCGAATAGGCGGTCAGCACGACCAGCGGGGTCTGGCCCTTGCGGGCGCGGATTTCAGGGGCGGTCAGGCGTTTGACGGCGACTTGGGTCTGGCTGCTCACGATGTACTCCATAAAAGCACACCGATATTTGGTGCGCCATAGGTCGGCGCACCAGTCCTCAGAGCGCCTCTTCCTGTGAGTAGGCGTAATACAGGCCCAGAATCATCACGCAAAGCACAAAACTCAGGGCAAAGAACATCGGCGTCTGCATGAAGCTCAAGGCGCCGCCGGAATCGGCCATGCGCATCATGTCGCGACTGGCGCCACCGACAAGCTCGACACCGGCGCGCAGCGTCTGGTCGGTGTCGGCGGTGGCGCGCGACAACATCTGGCCGTCCAGCTTCCAGTCCGGCATGCGCACGAACTGCGCTAGGGCATAGACGCCGCCGATAAAGCCAGCCAGCACCACCAGTACCTGACGCAGCCACATGCGCATTTGCAGCTTGCGCGTCACGCGCATCGCGAAGACATCGGCATCATCATACTGGACCGGAGTGGCGAACATGTCGGCCAGGTCCCGATCGGTCAGATCGTGTTCCGGGGGTTTTTCGGCTTTCATGATCCTGTTTCCATCATGGCAGGCTTCATTTCGGTTCGTGCGGGACCCAGAAGCGTTTTGAGGTGGTCCAGCGCGCGGCGGATATGGCTCTTGACCGTCCCCAGCGGGATCTTGAGCTCGTCGGCGATATCCTGATGCGACAGGTCGCCTGAGAAGTTGAGCGTCACGCACACGCGCTCGACGGGTTTCAGCCGCCCCAGCGCCGCATCGAGATTGTGCGCGCGAAAATCGCCGTCGAGACCGGCATCGTTAGGCGCCGACCCGGTCTCATAGGCGCTCATGTCCTCGCTGAGGACATAGCGGGTATCCTTGCGGACCTTCTTCAGATAGCGCCGTGAGGCGATCTTCTTCAGCCAGGCTGTGAACGGTCCGTCGAACCGGTACTCCGCCAGGTGCTCATAAGCGACCATGAAGGCTTCCTGCGCCATATCGTCGGCATCCGACGCTTGCGCGCCCATGCGCCGCAGGTGCGTTCGCAATACCGAGCCGTGCCGCCGGACAAGCTCGGCGAAGGCATCGCGCGCGCCGGTTCTGGCCAGCCGCACGAGGTCAACGTCGGACTGACGCGTCATCTCGGGTTTGTCGCTTGAGAGAGCCATGGTGTTGGAGAGCCAGGGACGGTGTTTAAGGCGATCGTTCTTCAGTCAGCCTTACGGTTCAGACCGATGATACCCAGGATCAACAGGGCGACACCGATCAAACCCGGAATGGCGGCAAAGCCTGAAACGTTATGAATGCCAAAGTCGTTGTCGATATAGCTGGCGACCAGCAAACCCAGCGCAATGGCGATCAGTATAATGCCGGCGCGGACATCATTCATGGGGTTCTTGGCCTTGGGAATCGTGCGCGACATGCTTTCTACGAACTCGGTCGGCAGAGGCTGCCCCTTTTCAATCGACATCCGCAGGGTCTTTTGCAGCTCTGCATTGGCACGCGCTTTGTTAATCGAGACAATGGCGACGATAGCGATCGGCGTACCGAAGGTCATTACGATCGCGACGATTGGAACGAGTAATCCTGCATCCATAGTGAATCTCCTTAAATCTGCGAGCCTGTTACGGCCCTATTGATGACATGAGCCTTTGGCCAGGCATTTTGGATGCACGGATTCGGATTAAAGTTTCGTAATAGACAATCTCTCTTGAATTCGACACGATTTAGATATATCTAGATCGCATCGAGATAGAGATGCGGCGCAAGCGATCGCATTTTCAATTTCGATATATCTGGATACACTCTCATTAGAAAGGTATGTTTATGAGAGGACATTTCTTCAGACAAGGCGGCTGTCATGTTGGCCGTCACATGGGCCACCGCGACGGCTCTGGCCGTGGCTTTGGTGGCTTCGGCGGGCGCGGCTTCTTTGGTGGCGGACGCGGTGAAGGCTTCGGGGGACGCGAACGCGAAGGCCGGGGTTTCGGGCATGGCGGCCTGCGCCTGGTTCTGCTCAAGCTGATCAGCGATAAGCCAAGCCACGGCTATGAATTGATTAAAGACATCGAAGAGCGCTTCAAAGGCGGCTACAGCCCCTCGCCCGGCGTCGTCTATCCGACATTGAGCTGGCTCGAAGACGAAGGCTACATCACCATCGCCACTGGCGAAGACGGCCGCAAGCAGGCCAGCATCACTGAAGCCGGCAAGGCCTTCCTGGCTGACAAGGCCGAGGACGTCGAGCGCCTCTTTGATCGCATGAACGACGAACGCGGCGGTCATGGCGACTACGGCCCGCTGTTCCGCGCCATGCAGAACCTCGGCGCCGCGGTCAAGATGCGCGGCATGCGCCCCCTCAACCAGACTGAAATCAATGCGATCGTCGACCTGATCGACGACCTCGCCAAGAAGATAGAGCGTTCGTGATGACCGACGGGTGTATGAGAGGCCCCGTCGTGCCTATTCCGGCCGTGCCGCACCTGCTGATCGGCGACGAAGCAGCCCTGCCGTCATTGGCGTGGCGGCTTGAAACCCTGCCGCGCCACGCGACAGCGATCGTCGTTGCCGAAGCCGCCACACCCGATGACCGCCCGGCCCTCCATGGGCCGGACGATCTGACGGTGCACTGGGTCTATCGTGACCGCCCCTGGGCGACGCGCGCGCTCAATGACGTACTGAAAGGCCTGTTCCTGCCACAGAGCCGCTTGCAGGCCTGGATATCCTGTGGCCGCGAGCAATGCGGGCTGATACGCGAACAGTTAATCGACGACCACGGCGTGGCGCCGCAGCACATCTTCGTTAGCGCGTTTTGAGCAGATTTGTTTCCAGGGCGGCACGCTCAGCGCTGTTGGGCTTGAATCCGGCGTAGAGATCGCCACCAATTTCCCAGATCGGCCGCTTGATCATCGATGGCTGCGCGGCCATCAGCTTGATCGCCTTGGCTTCATCGAGATCGGCCTTGGCCTCAACGGGCAGGTCCTTGAAGGTCGTCGAGCCCTTGTTGAGCACTTTTTCCCAGCCAATTGATTTCGCCCAGCTTTTCAAGCGTGCCACATCTATACCTTGCGTCTTGTAGTCATGGAAGTCGTAGGCGACGCCGTTGGCCTTCATGAAGTCGAACGCCTTCTTCATGGTGTCGCAGTTGGGGATGCCGTAGATCTTGACCGTCATGATGTCTTGCAGTTTTAGGCTGGGGATGATGGCCGCACATGGCATCTTTACCGCGCGGGGTCCAGTGTGGCGGCGTTGACGGGGCACAGTTCTCCACAGGAGCCGATAATGCCAGAAACCGAAACCCAGAAGCGCAAGGTTGGAAAAGTCATGCACGAGTTCAAGGAAGGCGACCTGAAGTCGAGCAGCGGCGACAAGGTCAAGAGCCGTAAGCAGGCCGTGGCGATCGCCATGAGCGAGGCGGGCATGTCGAAGACGAAGAAGGATTAGGCCCGGGCACGGCCATCCTTCCTGATACCCCCCAATTGCGGGGAGATATAGTAAATTAAATCAATGATTTTCAGTATCTAGCTAAAAAATTTTTCCAACTCCGGCGCCAAAACATCTGGCGCCGCATTGTGCGCCTGCCCATCCAGTATCTTCTGCTGCGCGTTCGGCAATACCCCGGCCAATGTCCGTGCGGAATTGCGTATCCATTCCGGGCTGGCGCCGCCAGACAACACAAGCGTCGGTACGGTCGCAGCCGCCCAGCGCTCAGCTTTTAATGGCTTGCCTTCCATCCCACCGTCCAGCACGGCAATATCGTACGGCAGGGTATGGGCCAGCTTTTCCGAAGCCGCCCACATCGGGCTGTTCCGCATTCCGGCCACGGCCTGCGCGGGCATGCCGACCACCTGAGTCAGGAAGTATTCCACGGCCTCCCCGCGCTTGTTGCCACCGATAAGCTGACTGATATGACTGTCGTAATTTTTCGGCGGCAAGGGCCGGCTATCATCAATGATGAACGGCGGCTCGTACAGCGAAAGCCTGGTGATCTTAGCTGGCAAAGTCCTGGCCGCTTCCAGCGCCAGAACCGCGCCCGAGGAATGACCATGGACAAACGCAGTACCTCCGGCCTCATCGATCAATGCGTCGATATCGTCGATCTCACGCGCGACGGCATAGGGCGCCTTGTCGGTGCTGTCGCCCCTGCCCCGCCGGTCATAGCTATAGATGGTGAAATGCGGCGCCAGCACCTTGGCCAGGGGCGCGCCGCCCGACCGGTCGCTCAAGGCCCCACCGACAAGGATCAGCGCCGGGCCAGTGCCCGCCCGGTCGAAGGCGATATGCGTCCCGTCTTTCGAAGTGACCTTACCCATTGGCGTCTCCTTTGCGGCTGCGCGTACTGTCGTGGAAAGGAGCGCGCCCGTCAGGGTCCCGAGAACCAGGCGCCGGTTCAACACATGAGTCGACATGGAATGCTCCTGCCCGCCCCAGGATGACCGAGTAGGTAGCTATTCCGGACTAAGGTTTCGACGCGCGACGCCTTGATGTCTGTAAATTTGAGATAAGGCGGGGCTGTTGCTGGTCACCGCTGCGCACTTTTTGGGATGCGCTTATGGCTTCCTCATCAGGTCCAGCACCGCCGCGGTCATGGCGGTCGCGCCCGTCACGATCGCCGGTTCAGGTTCGATCCTGAACAGAGGCGAATGGTGAGACGGCACCGGCGGGCCGCCTGCTTCGGCGGCTTCGAGCGCCGCCTTTGACGTGCCGCCGACGCTGAAATAATAGCCCGGCACCTTATAATCCGCTTGAATAAAATACGCGAAGTCCTCGGCACCCATGGTTTTTTGCTCGAAAGGTATGACGGCGGCTGAACCCAGGGTCTGAACCATCACGCCGTTAAGCCTACGCGCCAAAGCAGCGTCGTTCTTGGTCACTGGCGTACCCTCGATCACCTTGACGACCGGCAGCTTGTCTTCGGACATGCCGTTCAGCCGGCCGACATTGGCGGAAACGCGCCGGACAGCGGCAATCAGCATGGCGCGCGTCGCTTCGTCATTGGCGCGCACCGTTACCTGAAGGTCGGCATGGTCAGAGATGATGTTGTGCTTGGTCCCGGCATGGAATGAGCCGACGGTAATCACCCCAGGACTAAGCGGCGGCTTCTCGCGGCTGATAATGCCCTGCAGCGCGATGACAAGCTGGCTGGCCATATAGACCGGGTCCTTGCCGGCGTGCGGGGCCGCGCCGTGGGCGCCGACGCCTGGTACCGTGATGTCGAGCGAGTCCGACGAGGAGTACTGGATGTCCTCGGATGCCGCCACGGTGCCCGTCGGCTGCATCGAATTGACATGCCAGGCCAGGGCGTAGTCCGGCTTGGGGAAGCGCGTGTAAAGCCCGTCCGCCAGCATGGCCTTGGCGCCGGCAATGCGCTCTTCGGCCGGCTGTACGATCATGACCACCGTGCCCGACCAGCGGTCCTTCATGGCGGCCAGGCGGCGCGCGGTGGCGATCAGCCCGACGATATGGGTGTCGTGACCGCAGGCGTGCATGACCGGGTTGTCGACGCCGTCAATGCCAACCTGACGCGCCACCGACATGTTCGGCAGGCCCGAAGCCTCCTTGACCGGCAGGCCGTCCATGTCGGCGCGGACCAGCACGACCGGACCGGGACCATTGCGCAGGATGGCGACGACGCCCGTGCCCCCTACCTTTTCGGTGACCTCGGCCCCTGTCGCGCGCAGTTCCCTGGCCATGCGCGCGGCGGTCTTGACCTCGACATGGCTGAGCTCAGGATTGCGATGGAACCAGTCCCACAGCGCGCCCAGGTCCTTGTCGTAATCGGCCTTGATGGCGGCCGCATAGTCCGGCTGCGCCATGGCAGGCACCGCCGCGACCAGCGCCAGAGCCGGCAGAAACACTTTAAGTCCGTTCGACAGTCCCATGCCCGATCCTTCTCGTTTCAGATGAAAGGGACGCCAATTCGAAGGCGCGGTCAAGAGGGGCGCAGGGCAATGCTCAACCATTGCGCAATAGCCCGTCACCCAGACAGCTAAGTCTCCCGGCGGCGCGCGGGAACCAGACTTAGTGCGGGTCGCCGTTCGGCAGGGCCGACATATCCATATAGACCGGCCCAAAGCCGTGGCCGTCCGGATCTTCGAAGCTGCGGCCATACATGAAGCCCAGGTCCTGGACCTCGCTTGGATCGGCCTTGCCGCCATTGGCCGCGGCAGCCGCGACTATGGCGTCGACGGCTTCGCGGCTGTCGAACGACAGGGAAATCAGCGCCAGGGTATTGGTCTTCGGGTCGCCCAGTGGCTTGGGCGTAAAGGTCTGGTAGTAGTCGCGCGTCAGGATCATGAAGACGATCGTCTCCGACCACATCATCGATGCGGCATTGTCGTCGCTGAACTGTAGGTTCTGCTCACAGCCGATGGCCTTGTAGAAGGCGATCGAGGCCTTCAGGTCGGTAACGGGCAGATTGACGAAAATCATCTTGGTCATGGCGTTATCTCCTGTGACAAGCCGAGGACAATTCCTCTTACACAGGCACTACGAACGGAGTTGGGCTGGAATCGACATTGCGCGAAAATTTATTTCTCCGGCGAAGCTACGGACAGAATCTGGCATCTGTAGTGGCAGAACGCACATCTCACCTTCACAAGGACATGTCGTGATCCAGACCCTGCCCGGCCCCGACGGCCATCCCCGCTGCCGCTGGTGCGTCGGCACGCCCGAATACCTGGCCTACCACGACACGGAATGGGGCTTCCCCGTGCGCGATGACCGCCGCCTGTTCGAAAAGCTCTGCCTGGAAGGATTCCAGTCCGGCCTGAGCTGGCGGACTATCCTGATGAAGCGCGAGAACTTCCGCGCTGCCTTTTCGAATTTCGATGTCGATAAGATCGCTACGTTCGATGATGCCGATGTCGCGCGCCTGCTGGGCGATGCCGGTATCGTCCGCCACCGCGGCAAGATCGAAGCCGTCATCAACAATGCCCGCTGCGCCCAGGACCTGGTACGCAAGGAAGGTTCCCTCGCTGCCTATGTCTGGCGCTATGAGCCCAAGCCCGACGAGTTGAAGCCTCCGCAGACGCAGTCGACGTCGCCAGCTTCCATCGCGCTGTCGAAGGACCTCAAAAAGCGCGGCTGGAAGTTTGTCGGCCCGACAACGGTCTTTGCCTTCATGCAGGCAATGGGGCTGATCAACGATCACGCCGAAGGCTGCGTCACCCGCGTCGAAGCCGAAAAAGCCCGTAAATAAGATCAGTTACGCCGAAATCCTGAGAAAAATCTCCACATGGCGTCGTTATCAGCGACCCAGGTGTGGCCGCCACCAACGGTGATACGGCCGGCGACATCGGCGCCGTCGCGGCAACCGGAATAACGCTCCTCATAGACGCCCGGCGCCACCCACTGCGTCACCGGCGCAGCCTTGCAATCATTGATCTGAGCCCAGCGCTGTTCGGCGGCGTGCATGGTGTATTGCCAATAGCCCGCGCCGCCGCCTTCGATAGGATTGGTCGTATCCTTGTCGCCGGCAAAGGCGATGACGGGCAGCGGCTTTGACGGTTGGCACGTCTCAGGGTCCGGCGTCGTCGGGTCGTCCTTCGACGGATTGCCAGCGCGCAGGCCCACCACCGGCGCAATCGCTGCGAAGCGGTCAGCCGCCACACAGCCCAGCCACGAGGTCATCCGTCCACCGCCTGACAGTCCGGTGGCATAGACGCGCGCAGGATCGACGCACCCTTGGCCCGCCAGCCAGTCGATGGCCGCCTGGATGTAGGCGACGTCGTCGGGATCATTGGGCCCAGGGACAGTGCCCGCCACAGTCGGTACGCCCGGAATATTCCAGACAAAGCCTTTTTCATGCGGGATACCGGCGTCGGGGGCGGCGACGATAAAGCCGTGACGGTCGGCCGCTTCGGCCAGCTTCGAATTCTTCAGCATCCCCGCGCCGGTACCGCCGGAACCATGCAATAGAAAAACCAGCGGTGCAGGCCTGGCCGGATCAAAGCCTTGCGGCAAGTGGATCAACATTGATCGCCCTGTCTGGCCGATGGCGATCGTTTGCGCCTTGCCTGCCACACCGCAGTCCGCCGCCTGCACTGCGCCGCCAAAACAGACAAGCGCCAATGCGCATAATGTTCCCCAAATCCGGTTCATGTATCCTCTTGCGGGTGATGATCGATGGCAGCACGCGGCGCGTCCGGCGCCTGTTTATCCAAGGATTGACGATAGGCAATACAGCCGCGCATGAATTGCGGCCACTCCGGAACCAGAATATTCGGTTTTGCCGGTTCCGGCAGCAACTCCCACAGCTTCGGATGATGCCAGCACAGTTCGTGGCCGCTTGAATCCCGGTGTTCGCGAATGCCGGCGCGCAACCGCCGCACCTCGGCAATCAAGGCTTCGCGGTCGAGACTTTCGAGATCGTGGTCGATATCCATGCGGCCTCACAAATAGGATGTCACGGCGGGCGCATGGTCCCAGTCGTCATTGGCGCCGTCTTCGTAGCGGATCGGCACCGCCGCCAGTTCTTCCGGCGTCACGTCTTCCAGGCAGGCGACATTGATGCAGAAAAAATCGCCGCCCATGGCCTCAAGATGAGAGAAAACAAAGGGATAGACGCCACAGCTCTTGCAAAAGGTGTGGTCGATCTCGCCTTCAGCGAAGCGATAATGGGTCAGATTATCCGCGCCCTTGAGCACCCGAAACGCCTCTGAGAGTACAAACCCCTTCCACATCCGCGTCTTGCCGCAGAACGAGCAGTTGCAGCGAAAGGTCGATGCGTACCACGGGCCAGGGCGAATCTGCGGTGACCTCTGGCCTTCGGGCGCCAGGTCAATCTCGCATGCGAAGCTGACAGCGCCGCAATGGCAGCCGCCGTGACGGGTCTGAAGCATGGCGTCCTCCTGTGGGTGACACGATACCGATAGCGCGCGCCCGCGTACACTCACGATAGGCTGATCGTTAAACCGGCCAGCCTTCGCCGCGCAGCGCTGTCAGGCGCCGGCGAGCGACGGGGACATTCAGGCCGCCCGTGATCTTCAACTCGGCGGACGAACCCTTGCGCTGCAGGCCTTTGACCGCCCCGCGCGCCACCCACCATGAGCGATGGACCTGACAGCCGTCGCGATCGGCCAGGGCACCCAGAACCTCTGAAAAGGAATGGTCGAGGAACTGTTCGCCGCGCGGGGTAAAGATGCGCGTGTAATGGCCTTCGGCGCAGACGGCGTAGACGTCGCCGGCAATATGCAGGGCGCGAACAGCAAGTTTGGCCGGCGGCCGCAGAAAGCGTTCCAGAAGGATGGCGAACGGTACGCATAAGACCGCCACTTCGGCCGCAGAACGCGACCAGTCGAACGCCGTCTCAGGCAAGGGACGGCCTTCGATCAGGCCGATGGTTTCGACACCAAGCAGGATCGGCAGGCTGGCGAAGACTGCGGACGCAACCACCAGCGCCGCCGGGCGTAGCCAACGCCGCAAAACCGTGAGGACAAGGCTCAGTACCGGTAGGCCGATCACCAGATAGAGCAGCCACAGGCCGATACGGTGGCTGGGCAGGAACCGATCCGCCTGACCGAACGGCCCGGCCAGCGCCAGGACCAGCGCGCAGGCCGTCACCATGGCGGCCAGCGACCCGCTTTTCCCCGTGACCGTTGGTGAATCGAACCGACCGTTCATGAAAACCACCGCGACAAACGCCTCCCGACAGGCATGAATTCCGCCGCGCCTCCCTTTAAAAAGCAAAGCCTGCCCATGCCCAAACTGCAATCTATATGCCTGTTATTATTCTGCCTGTCATCCGCGCCGGCCATGGCCGCCACGCCTGCCGAGCGCGCCCAAACCGCTTTGGCGAAAATCGCACCCGATTATCCAGGCCTCAGTGCCACCGTCTTCGTCAAGGGCAAGGTAGCGTGGACGGGCACCACCGGTTACGCCGATATCGACAGACAGATGCCAGTCACGGCCGACACCCGCTTCAACATCTATTCAACCAGCAAGGCAGTCACCGGCCTGGCCTTTGCGCGGCTCATCGATCAGAGGCGGATCAGCCTCGATGCCAGGGCCGGAGATATCGCGCCCGAACTGCCGGCGACGCTGCACGACATCCAGCTCAAACACATCCTGTCGCACACCAGCGGCATCCGGCACTACACGTCGCAGAAGGACTGGTTGGCCTTTGCGCAAAAGCGATGCGCGACGCCGGCCGATGCCCTGCCCTATTTTCAGAACGACGCCCTGGTCAACCCGCCCGGCACGGCCGAACATTATTCAAGCTTCGCGTTTGTGTTGGTGAGCCACCTGCTGACGCGGGTAACGGGTGAAGACTTCGCGACATCCGTCAACCACACACTTGGCGCCCGGTACGAACTCGACAGCCCTAAGGCCGTGAAATCCATCGCCTATCTCAAGGCCAATCAGTTGCCCCGTGCCGCAAACGCCGAAGGTATCGTCCCCCTGCCCATCGCCAGCGCCCGGTGCAAGTTCGGCGGCGGCGGGCTGATCGCCACGTCGCGGCAACTTGCCGAAACCGGCGCGCACCTGGCCGAAGGAAAAATCATCCCGAAGCCGAAGCTCGCCGGAGCACTCAAGCCGTGGTCGGAGGTGTCGGGCGTCGTCTATGGCGGCGGGGTGCGTAAACTCGACCACGGTGGTAAGCCCGCCACCGCTTATGCCTTGAGCGGCGGTGCCCCCGGCGGCCGCAGCTATCTTTTGGTCCTCATCGAGCCCCGCATTTCGGTCGCGATTACCGGCAATATCGACGGCCCCAATTTGGAAACCACTGCTCGCGAAATCGCCGAAGCGTTTTAGCCCAGCCACGGCCCGCCCGGCGGTCCCCAGTTCCATTGCGGCACGGGGGCGTCCGGATCGGAGGTCGCTCCGGGCTGCGAGTTCAGCTTCGCCAGCCGCGTGCCCCATTCGATATAGCCGACGAACGCGGCACGGAATTCCGGATCGTCGGGCAAGCCGGCTTCATCGGCGGTATCCAGCATCAGATTGACCCAGGCACGGCGCTGCTCTTCGGTCAGAGAGCGGTTAAAATGATGCGCCACCATGCCCGCATGCGATCCACCGATCTCGCTATAGGCCCGGGGTCCGCCGAACACCTCGGTCAGAAAGGCCGCGACATGTTTGGCATGGGCCGGGTTCATGCCGGCAAAAACCGGCGCCAAAATCGGGTTCTGCGGCACCTTGGCGTAGAACAGCGCAGTCAGCTTTTCGAAAGCCGGCTGCCCACCGGCCCATTCGGCCAGGCTTGGAACCTCGTTACTCATGCTGCGCTCCTTGCTTTTCAGGGCCATGCTGCCAATTTCAGGGCTTCATCTATATAGGGTCGCGATATGATTCCTCGCTACGCACTGTTTGGTACGCAGGCCGGTTTTTGCGGCCTGGCATGGACGAATGATGGCGTCGTGCGCTTTCAACTGCCTGGTCAAAGCCGTGAGGAGACCGAACGTCTGCTGAAACGCCGTCATCCCGACATACAGCCCGATGAGCCGCCGCCCCAGATCGCCGCGACTATCGAAGCCGTAAAGCGATACTTCGCCGGAGACACCGTCGATTTCACGGAGGTGCCGGTCGACCTCACCGGCCAGGATACGTTTTTCAAATCGATCTATGCGGCTTTGCGCCAGGTCGGCTGGGGCCAGACCACAACCTATGGCGCCTTGGCCAAACAGTTGGGCGCCGGTCCTGAAGCCGCCCGCGATGTCGGCGTCGCCATGGGCCGCAATCCGGTCGCCTTGATCATCCCTTGCCATCGCTGCCTGGCCGCCCGCGGCAAGCTGGGCGGATTTTCCGCGCCCGGCGGATCGGACACCAAGCTGAAAATGCTGGAACTGGAAGGCCACAATCTTGCCCCGCAGCCTCCGGCACAGCAGGCGTTTGATTTCTGACAGCGGAACTGCCACTAATCGCACTGGTAGTGTCTATGAAATTATAACGAGCATTTTATGGAAGCGGCGATACAGAAAAAATATTCAGTTGCCCTATCATTTTCAGGAGATGATCGAGCATTTGCTGAGAAACTAGCCGAAACTCTTCAAGCTAGTAGCATTAAGGTCTTCTACGATCGTTATGAAGAGCATGAGCTTTGGGGAAAAAATCTCCATGAAGCACTTCGTGAAGTATACACCAAAGAATGTCGCTACTGCGTTATAATTTTAACGTCATCCTATCTAACAAAAATGTGGCCAGTATTTGAAAGGCGTCAAATAATAGATAGGATGGCTACAGAGCATGGGCAAGATGTCGTGCTTCCAATTAGGCTCAGTGGGTTTTCGGATGATGTTCCTGGATTATCAAACGGCATCGGATATCTAAGTGTGCTTCCAGATGAGCATATTCGGGTTGCGGATGCTTTAATAAAAAAACTGGGCGAGCCAGGCTATGAGATTGATAGCTCCGCCGCATATATGCGCGCGCTAAAAATGATCAAGGAAAGAGAACAGGGACTACTCGAATACGACAGGATATACACCTCAATAGAAACAATAAAATCCAGCTTTAAACTTATTGGCGGCGAAATTCTTAATTGGATAGGACATGAATTTTACTGGAAGCGCGAATCCGGAGAACCATTGATTTTTTTTGCTAAGAACGATGCTTTGGATGACTTGAAAGGTAGAGGCTTGGTGGAGGTATGCAGGTTTAACGTGCCCACGTCTTGGGTTGGGTGTGGCCTTTGGTCTATTAATTGGCGAGACAAGAAAGATGACGATTTGAAAGGTCAGACCGACGTAGAGGAGGAAGCACCCGAATTGCTCTTTGCCCTACATTTATTTTCGGAGCATCCTCAAGATATCTTCAAACTAATAGAAGAAGAGGAGACTCCTGCCGCATTTCTTGGCGGGATACATTTAAGTACAGAAAGCGCTCAAATTTTTTACGACCTCGCTAAGAGTCGTTATAGCGACTTAAGGTAATGTAGATAGACACCGACTTCAACCTGGGTGGAGGCCGGGAGCTTCTTGCCCTGTGCGCGCCACGTATTCGATATACCCCCCACCATACTGATGCACACCTTCCGGCGTCAGTTCCAGCACGCGGTTCGACAGCGCCGCCAGGAAGTGGCGGTCGTGCGAAACGAAGAGCATGGTGCCTTCGAAATCGGCCAGAGCCGCGACCAGCATTTCCTTGGTGACCATATCCAGGTGGTTGGTCGGTTCGTCCAGCACCAGCAGGTTGGGCGGATCGAACAGCATCTTGGCCATGACCAGACGCGCCTTTTCACCACCCGACAGCACGCGGCATGGCTTCTCCACATCGTCGCCCGAGAAGCCGAAACAGCCGGCCAGGGTCCGCAAAGCGCCCTGCCCCGCCTGCGGGAACGAACCGTCAAGCGATTCGAAGATCGTTTCTTCGCCGTCGAGCAGGTCCATCGAGTGCTGGGCGAAATAGCCCATCTTGACGCTGGCGCCGACCGACACAGTCCCCTTGTCGGGCGTGGTTGCGCCGGCGACCAGTTTCAGCAGGGTCGACTTGCCGGCCCCGTTGGCGCCCAGCACGCACCAGCGCTCCTTGCGGCGGACCAGGAAATCGAGGTCCTGATAGATTGAATGGCTGCCATAACCTTTATGCACACCCTTCAGGTTCAGCACGTCTTCGCCTGAGCGGGGGGGCGAGCGGAACTCGAACTCGACGTTTTGGCGACGGCGCGGTGCCTCGACCTTTTCGATCTTGTCGAGCTTCTTCACGCGGCTCTGAACCTGAGCGGCATGGCTGGCGCGCGCCTTGAAGCGTTCGATGAACTTGATTTCCTTGGCCAGCATGGCCTGCTGGCGTTCGTACTGCGCCTGGCGCTGCTTTTCGGTAAGCGCCCGCTGCTGGTCGTAGAAATCGAGATCGCCCGAATAGGTGATCAGCGTGCCGCCGTCGATTTCCACGACCTTGCCGATGATGCGGTTGAGGAAGGCGCGGTCGTGCGAGGTCATCAGAAGCGCGCCGTCATAGTCTTTCAGGAAACCTTCCAGCCAGATCAGGCTTTCGAGATCCAGGTGGTTCGACGGTTCGTCGAGCAGCATGCCGTCGGGACGCATCAACAGGATACGGGCCAGCGCCACGCGCATCTTCCAGCCACCGGACAGCAGCCCAACATCGCCGTCCATGCGTTCCTGGCTGAAGCTCAGGCCCGCCAGCACTTCGCGTGCACGGGCGTCGAGCGCATAGCCGTCCAGTTCCTCAAACCGCGCCTGGACGTCGCCGTAGCGCTCAATGATGGCGTCCAGTTCGTCGGCCTGGTCCGGGTCGACCATGGCGGCCTCAAGCTTGGCCATTTCGGTCGCCAGCGCGCTGACGGGGCCGACGCCATCCATCACGGCCGCGACGGCGCTCTGGCCCGACATTTCGCCGACTTCCTGGCTGAAATAGCCGATGGTCATGCCGGCATCGATGGCGACCTGGCCGTCATCGGGCTGTTCCTGACTGGTGATCATGCGGAACAAGGTCGTCTTACCAGCGCCATTGGGTCCAACAAGGCCAACCTTCTCGCCCTTCTGGATGCCCATTGAGGCGTCGATGAACAGGATCTGGTGGCCGTTCTGCTTGCTGATATTGTCGAGGCGGATCATGGGTCACTTATCAAAAAACGGACGCCATCCCCGAAAAGGATGGCGTCAAAACTGAACTTTTAAACGGCAGGCGGGGCTGAAATCGTGAGATTTGAGTCGAGTGGCAGGAAGCGAGCGCAGCAGGTACTAGAGGTACCTGCAAGCGAAGCTGACGCTAAGTTTTTGTTTTGTCGCGATATTCAAGGCGAAAACCGCTGACACTTTTCGCCATATCGCTTCGGTCGGCCAAAGACCGCGATTTCACTCCCATTCGATGGTGCCGGGGGGCTTCGAGGTGACGTCATAGACGACGCGATTAACGCCGCGGACCTCGTTGACGATGCGCGTGGCGCAGCGGCCCAGCACCGGCCATGGGAACTCGTAAAAGTCCGCCGTCATGCCGTCGCTCGACGTCACCGCGCGCAGGGCCAGGACATCTTCATAGGTACGGGCATCGCCCATGACGCCCACCGTCTTGACCGGCAGAAGTACGGCAAAGGCCTGCCAGATCTGGTCGTAGAGACCCGCCTTGCGGATTTCCTCGAGATAGATGGCGTCGGCGTCCTGGAGTGTCTTGACCTTTTCCGGCGTCACTTCGCCCGGAATGCGGATGGCCAGGCCCGGTCCAGGGAACGGATGGCGGCCGACAAAGGCGGCATCGAGGCCCAGTTCGCGGCCAAGGGCACGGACCTCGTCCTTGAACAGTTCGCGCAGCGGCTCGACCAGTTTCAGCTTCATATAGTCGGGCAGACCACCAACATTGTGGTGCGACTTGATGACTGCCGACGGGCCACCCGACGGCGACACGCTTTCGACCACGTCGGGATAAAGCGTGCCCTGGGCCAGGAATTCGGCGCCGTCGATCTTGTTGGCTTCGGCATCGAAGACGTCGATGAACAGCTTGCCGATCGTCTTACGCTTGGTTTCCGGGTCCGCCACGCCTTTCAGCGCACCAAGGAAAAGCTCTTGTGCCTGAACATGTATCAGCGGAATGTTATAGTGATCTCTGAACAGGGAAACGACCTGTTCGCCTTCGTTCTTGCGCAGCAGACCGGTGTCGACAAAGACGCAGGTCAGCTGTTCGCCGATCGCTTCGTGGATCAGGACGGCGGCGACCGAGGAATCGACCCCGCCCGACAGGCCGCAGATCACCTTGCCAGTACCGACCTGCGCCTTGATCTTCGCGACCATTTCCTGGCGGAACGAGGCCATCGACCAGTCGCCTGTAAAGCCGGCGATTTCGAACAGGAAGTTGCGGATCATGTCGGTGCCGCGCACGGTGTGCACGACTTCCGGATGGAACTGAACGGCGTAGAACTTGCGCGTTTCGTCGGCGATGGCGGCATAGGGCGCGCCTTCGGAGACGGCGATGACTTCGAAACCTTTCGGGATGGCGGTGACGCGGTCGCCGTGGCTCATCCAGACGGTTTCGTGACGGTCCAGCCCCTTGAAGATCGGGCTTTCCTTGACGACCTCTATTTCGGCGCGGCCAAATTCGCGGTGACGGCCGCTTTCGACCTTGCCGCCCAGCAACTCACACATGAGCTGTTCGCCGTAACATATTCCGAAGACAGGAATATTCAACGCAAACAGAGACGCATCGATCCGCGGTCCAGCATCGATGACGCTGTGCGGTGAACCCGACAGGATGACAGCCTTGGGCTTGAGGTTCGCCAGCGCTTCGGCCGCCTTGGTGAACGGGTGGATCTCGCAATAGACGCCGCATTCGCGCACCCGGCGGGCGATCAGCTGCGTGACCTGGGAACCGAAGTCGATAATCAGAAGAGTTTCGTGGGGCTTTACACTCACGTAATTTGCGTCCTCGTGTAGGCGGCGATGAAGAAGCCGTCGGTTTGCGTGGTATGCGGGGTCAGGCGCAGCCTGTGGCCCGTTTTGGCGTGTTTCACAAGGCCCGCCGCGCCTTTTGTATCGATATAGAGCCCCTTGCCCGCCGCGATCAGGTCGTGGATCGGCAAGGCGTCAAAGCTGGGATTAGCCGCTTCGAAGGCATCGGCCGTCGCGGCGTTTTCGTCGTCCAGCACCGAGCAGGTGACGTAGACCAGCCGTCCGCCGGGCTTAACGCACATGGCAGCGCGATTGAGGATATGGGTTTGCAGGCTGTGCAGGCGCTCGACCTCCGCCTCATTGAGGCGGTGGGCCTCTTCCGGGTGGCGGCGCCAGGTACCCGAGCCCGAACAGGGCGCGTCGACCAGCACGAGGTCGGCGCCCTTGAGGATCTCAAGCTGAGCTTCGTCTTCCGGGTCGAAGAAATGGATCAGGTGCGCTGTGGCGCCGGCGCGTTGCAGGCGCGGCTCAATGGCCTTAAGGCGCTTTTCAACGACGTCGCAGGCATAGACTTCACCAACGCCATCCATCATCTGGACGAGCGCCAGCGTCTTGCCGCCACCGCCAGCGCAGAAATCGACAACCTTCGGCGCGCCGGGCAGAAGCCCCGCCCCGGCGATAAAGGCCGCCAGTTGCGAGCCCTCGTCCTGGATTTCGATACGGCCGGACTGATAGATGTCGAGCTTCGCCAGATTAGGCGGCGGCTCGGATGGCAACCTGATGCCAAAAAGAGAAAATGGAGCCTCTTCAGGCCTCAACCCCTCATCCTTGAGAGATTGGATCATCTCGTCGCGTGTGGTCTTGGAACCGTTGACGCGCAGGTCGATCGGCGCGCGTGGCGTCATCAGTTCGGTCGCCTCAGCGGCCCAGTCATCGCCGAATTGCTGCTGGAAACGGCTGACGACGAATTCCGGCAGGCCGGTCGTCACCCACTGCGGCGCCTCGCCCTCACCGGCCGAGAGACGCTCGCGCTCGGCATCGGTCAGAGGGGTTGGGCCGTAGCCGGCGCCGGAAAACAATTCTTCGATCTCGGGCAAGGCCAGGCCATCAACCAGGGCCAGCGACGCCAGGACCATGGCGCGCCCCGCGCCGGGTTTCTTTTCATCGGCCTGCATGGCCCACAACAGCCGAGCCTTGGCGCGCAGACAGCCATAGACGCGATCGGCGATGGCGCGGCGGTCCTTGGAACCGGCAAAGCGGTGGCCCTGCCCCCAGGTTTTCAAAACCGTTTCGGCCGCCGCACGCGTCCCGGCCATCTGGTCGAGAATATCAGCGGAGGCTTGAAGTCGGGCGGCTGGGGTCATGTCAGGTCAGAAGCGTGTAAAGGCACATGAGAATACCGGCGAGTGAAACGGCCCACACGATGGAACGGACGTATTTGATGCCGAAGGCGTAACACGGCACGTACAGGATGCGGGCGCCGAGATAGATCCAGGCACCATTGACGGAGTGGGCGGACGATTTATCCGCGAACGCCAGGGCAATGACGATGACCGCAAATAAAACAAATGTTTCCATGAAATTGCTGAAAGTGCGCCTCAGGCGATCCGCAACCGGATTGACCTCGAACGGCTTGTCGCGCGCCCCGGCATTCCAGTTGAAGTAGCGCCGGCCGGCCGTGGCGCCGTCGACCACCGGCGGCAACAGGACCATAACCAGTCCCAGCACCGCCGCCCACACCAGAACCGTCAGTTCCTGGGTCATTGTTATTGCCTGTAGTTGGGGGCCTCACGCGTGATCATCACGTCGTGGACATGGCTTTCGCGCAGGCCCGCATTGGTGATGCGCACAAACCGCGCCCGCGTCTGGAACTCGGCGATATCAGGAGCGCCGACATAGCCCATGGCGGCACGCAGGCCACCGACCAGTTGGTGGATCACCGGGCTGATCGGCCCCTTGAACGGCACCTGGCCTTCGATGCCTTCCGGCACCAGCTTCATCGAATCGCGCACTTCCTTTTGGAAGTAGCGGTCCGCCGAACCCGACGTCATGGCGCCGACAGAGCCCATGCCGCGGTACGACTTGTACGACCGGCCCTGATACAGGATGACTTCGCCCGGCGCTTCTTCGGTGCCGGCGAACATCGAACCCAGCATGGCGCTGGAAGCACCGGCAGCGATGGCCTTGGCCAGGTCGCCCGACAGCTTGATGCCGCCGTCGGCGATAACCGGCACGCCGCTGTCGCGCGCCGCGCGGGCGCTGTCGATGATGGCGGTCAGTTGCGGGACGCCGACACCGGCGACCATGCGCGTGGTGCAGATCGAGCCAGGGCCGATCCCGACCTTGACGGCGTCAGCGCCGGCATCGATCAGGGCGCGCGTACCGTCATAGGTGGCGATATTGCCGGCGACGATCTGGACGTGGTTGTATTCACGCTTGATGCGGCGAACGGCTTCGCTGACCAGGCTGGAATGGCCGTGGGCCGTGTCGATGACGACAACGTCCGCACCGGCTTCGATCAGGGCCTGAGAGCGCTCATAGCCGGCATCGCCGACCGTCGAGGCCCCACCGACCAGCAGGCGACCGGCGGCGTCCTTGGCGGCGTGCGGGTGCGCCTGGGACTTTTCCATATCCTTAACGGTGATCAGGCCAACGGCGTGATAGCCTTCGTCGACGACGATGATGCGCTCGATGCGGTGCAGCGCCATGAGGTCGCGCGCCTTGGACTGATCAACGCCTTCGGTGACGGTGATCAGGCCCTCGCGGGTCATCAGCTCGGCGGCGGTCTTGGAGCCATCGCTCTCAAACCGGATGTCGCGGTTGGTCAGGATGCCGACCAGCTTGTTGGTTTCCGGCTCGACGACCGGGAAGCCCGAGATCGAACGGCGCGCGATGATAGCGCGGATTTCGTTGAGCTGGGTATCCGGATGTATGGTGATCGGGTTGATGACCATGCCCGATTCAAAGCGCTTCACGGCGCGAATCTCGTCGGCCTGCTGTTCGTTGGTCAGGTTGCGGTGGACGATGCCCATGCCGCCGGCCTGGGCCATGGCGACGGCCAGCTTCGCTTCGGTCACCGTGTCCATGGCGGACGAGACGAGCGGAATATTGAGACTGATGTCGCGGGTAAACTTCGTTTTTGTATCGACCTGGGTCGGCATCACGTCGGACGGACCGGGTTCGAGCAAAACGTCGTCGAAGGTTAGGCCTTCGCGTATGTCCATAAGGAACTCTCCATTTTGCGGGCCGTGCATATGCCAATTGGCCCGGGAGGTAAAGGCCTTCCGGGCAAATTATTGTTACGGATTTCCTTATTCTCAGAGCGTCCTGTTACTCAACCGGCTTGGCGCGGAGGTCCAAGGGCGCGTCGGTCGACAGCTTATGCAGGTTAGCTTGGCGCAGGTTGGCCGCCGCATCGTCATAGAGGAAGGGCAGGAAGGCGTAGCGCTTGCCGCGCGTCACCGGCGCCACCGCATGCAGCAGGGAGCACGAGAAGACCACCGCCGCGCCGGCGGGCGGCTTGAACTGGCGCTGGCCGTATTCGGGGAAGCTGAGCGTGCCGCCGTCGAAATCGTCATTCAGGTTGATCGACACGGCAAAGCGCCGGTGGGCCGTACCCGCCGTCGTATTGTCGCGGTGGGCGCGAAAATGGCCGCCGTCTTCGGCCGTGTAGCAGCCGACGATATAGCGCTCCATGCGTGTTACAGCGAACTGATGGACCTTCTTGATCTCGGGCACAATGCTGCGGACTATGGCGGCCTGGGTCCGCGCCATCATGTCCTTGTCCTTGTCAGTCAAGGTATAGTCGCTGCGGCTCTTGAAGCTGGGGTCGCGGACGCCGATGGTGATGCCGTCCTGTTCACGCATGAAGCCTGAGAAATCGCCGCCATGGGTGTCATAGAGGCTGATCAGCTCCTGGCACAGCTGCGGCTCAAAGACGTTCGGCAGGTACAGGATCGGCGCCTGCAACTCGACGCCGGCGAACTGGCCCGGCGGCGGCAGGCGGCGCAGGACGTCGAAAATCTCGGTATTGATCTTGCCATCGCCAATCATGGGATAGAGCCCCATGACGCGCAAGGTCGGATCGAGCAGCAACCAGAAACGGCGCAACTGCTGTTGTTGCGTAGCACCCGGGTCGCGGGGCAAGGCGCCGTACAGCCGCGACGCGCGGCCATCGTAGTCGCGGAAGAAACGGATACCGACAGTGGCGTCGATCATCTGCGTCTCGTCGGCCGGATCGACGCTTACGCCGAAGAAGCAGGCCTTGGCATCGTCAAACAGGTCCGAATTGGCCAGCACCGCGTCGTAGGCAGCCTTCCCGGCCTGATCCGAAGTCGTCTGGATGAAACCCAGCACGATGTAACGCCCGCCTACGGAATGGAAGGCGTAGTTAGGATTAACCGCTGTTTTTTGATGAAACCACGGCGCGGCGTCACCGGGGCCGAGATTGACATACTGCGCCGCGCTGAGTGGTTGAACCTTTGCCGTCATCTGATCTTACGCCCCATCCTGTGCGTGCACAGACTACCCTTTAAACCCCGTCGCAACAATGTAGATTTCAGACGAATCCGCGCGGCTCGACTTCGGCTTGAAGTGTTTCACGTTGCCAAAGCGGACCTTGAGCGTCCGCAGCAGAACTTCGGTCTCGCCGCCCTGAAACGCCTTGGCGACGTAGGCGCCGCCGGTCTTCAGGTTGTTCATGGCGAATTCCGAGGCCAGTTCCAGCAAACCCATGATCTTCAGGTGATCCGTCTGCTTGTGGCCGACCGTATTGTGCGCCAGATCGGACAGGACGATGTCAGGCTTGCCGTTCATCATCTCCATCAGTTGCGTGCTGACCGCCGGATCGGTAAAATCGGCCTCGAGCAGTTCGGCGCCTGGGATAGGATCGACCGGCAGCAGGTCCACGCCCGCTACGAAGGCCGCGCCGCGCTTCATCGCCACCTGCACCCAGCCGCCGGGCGCGCAGCCCAGGTCGACCACGCGTACGCCGCGCTTGATCAGGTGAAAGCGGTCGTCGATCTCCATCAACTTAAAGGCGGCGCGCGACCGCCAGCCCTCGGCCTTGGCCTGGACGACGTAAGGGTCGTTCAATTGCCGCTCCAGCCACTTCTGCTGCGACGTCGTGCGGCCGAAAGCCGTCTTCAGCTTGGTGTGGCCTATGCCGCGGCCGGTGTCTTTGCCGGCGGTCGGCGGCTTCACCATGCGGCGGCGTTCGGGTTCTTCGGGGGTATCGTTCATGCGCCGTCTATAAACGGGTTTTATCTGAAACCACATCGAATTTTGCTTACCTCCCGGCATAAATCCCGGCAATAAACGCCCAGACAGACAATTCGAGGACCTGTTCCATGCGCCTTTTCGCCACCTCCGGCCTGATCGTGATCCTGGGGCTTGCCGCCTGCTCGCCGCCTCCGCAATCGACAGCGACCGCTTCTGAAGCGGCAGCGGTCGTCGCGTCCGCGTCAGATCCAGGCCTGAAGCCGGCCGTCCCGGCGACCTCTGCCACCGGTGCCGCCACCGCCGTGAGCGCCACATCCGCTTCAGGCCAGTGCCGCGCCGAGATCGGCGAGCCGGCCGCGCAAAAGATGGCCGATCGCTGCCGCATGGTCAGCCCGGCGACGCATCCGCCCTGCAACGCCGCCAATACATGCCAGATGATCCAGGACGAGATCGACCGGTCTTGCGCCATGTGGGACAAGGACACGTCGCAGCCGAAACCGAAGGAATGCACGGCCTAGTGTACTTTTATTTGAAATGACGGACAGCCTGGCCTATGTGGGGGCAAATTCTGCCAAGACTTGAGGAGCCATCATGGCCGACGATCTCGAAAACACACTCATCCTGACGCTCGACACCGGCGTGGTGACCATCCGCCTGCGCCCCGACCTGGCGCCCGGCCACGTCGCCCGCATCAAGGAGCTGGCGCGCGAAGGCTTCTATGACGGCATCGTCTTCCACCGCGTCATCCCGGGCTTCATGGCCCAGGGCGGCGACCCGCTGGGTCAGGGCTACGGCGGTTCGGGCAAGAAGCTGAAGGCGGAATTCTCCGATGCGCCGCACACGCGCGGCGTCTGCTCGATGGCGCGTTCGCAAAACCCGGATTCGGGCGACAGCCAGTTCTTCATCTGCTTCGCCGACGCCCGCTTCCTCGACAACCAGTACACCGTCTGGGGCGAAGTCACCGAAGGCATGGACAATGTCGACGCCCTGCCGAAGGGTGAGCCGCCGCGCGAGCCTGGCAAGATCGTCACCATGCGCGTCGCCGCCGACGTCGAAGCGTAAATACGCGAAGCCTGATCATCAGGTATTTTGATACAGAAAAACGCGCTGGATTTTCACTAATCCGGCGCGTTTTTGCGTTCCGTAACGCTCAGTGCTACAATATCGATGTTACGCAATAAAGCCTTAAGTCGTTGCTGCTAAACCCTAAGTTTGATAGACGTTCCGAATTAAAACGGACCCACTCATGACCCGCTCGCGCATGACCCTTTCGGTCGACGAAGCCAACAAGATTTTCACGCTGCGTTATATCGGCAGCATCGATGGCGACGAAGTCAATGAAAGCGTCCTGCACCAACTGGCGCAAATGACCGCGCCGTGGGAATACGACACCATCGTCGATCAGCGCCGCCATGAAGGCACCATCCTGACCGCCGAAATCGAGGAACTGGGCCAACGTTGGAGCCAGTTCGCCCAGGGCCGCGATGCCGGCCGGCTGATCGCCGTCGTCAGCGAAGATTCTCTCGTCCATGCCCGGCTGAGCCTCAGCCAGGCCGCCTTCCCGCAACGCGTTCTCAAGGGCTTTGCGCGCATGGAAGAAGGCGTTGAGTGGATCCTGTCGCAACGCGCCGCAGCCAAATCCAGCGACCCGACAGAGCCGGTCGCATAGCCGGACATGGCGCATTCGCACCTGAATATCTCGATTTTTCCGTACGAACGCCATATCCTGGTGCGTCCCAAGGGCGAATTGTCAGGCACCGAGATCGGCGTCACCAGCCTGACGGCCATCCTGGAGATGCCCGAGGCCTTTAGCTACGACCACCTGCTCGACCTCAGACGTTTCGACGGCGCCTCGATGAGCAGCGAACTGGCCGCCTTTGGCCAGACCTGGCGCGAAGCCGCCGCCGGCCGCGATGCCGGTACGCGCACGGCCATCGTCAGCACCGATCCCCTCTTCCGCGCCCGCGTGTCGTTTTACCGCGAACAGTTTCCTGAACGCGAAATCGATATCTTCAATACGTTCGATGAAGCGCTGGATTGGCTGAAAACGCGGCGCAGCTAAGCCTGCCCGCTTGACCTGATGCAGGTTTCAGCGTTTGAGACGCCATGCTTATTTCCGATTTCGATTTCGACCTGCCCGAAGACCGTATTGCGCTGCGCCCCGCCGAACCGCGTGAAAGCGCCCGTCTGCTGCGCGTCGAGGACGGCCAGTGGAGTGACGCCCACGTCCGTGACATTCCGGATTTCCTGAAGGCCGGCGACCTGCTGGTCGTAAATGACACCCGCGTTCTGCCGGTGCAGCTCCATGGTACACGCACGCGGATCGATGGCGAAGTGCAAGTCGAAGCCACATTGATTAAACCGCTTGGCCGCACAGGCTGGCAGGCGTTCCTGAAGCCCGGACGGCGCGTCAAGCCGGGCGATAAATTGCAATTCACAAGCAGTGAAATTCCCGATTTCAAACTGCAAGCCGACGTGCTGACCAAGGGCGAAGACGGCATCTACACGCTTCAGTTCACTTGCGAACCGCAAGACATGATCAGTCACTTGCATTGCGTCGGCGCCATGCCCCTGCCGCCCTATATCCGCTCCAAGCGAAAAGAAGACGATCAGGACAAGCGCGACTACCAGACGGTATTCGCCCGCGAGGAAGGCTCGGTCGCAGCCCCCACGGCAGGCCTTCATTTCACGCCAAACCTGTTAAAAATCCTTGAAGACAAAGGCGTTGGTGTCGAGCGCATCACTCTGCACGTCGGTGCAGGCACCTTCCTGCCGGTCAAGGTCGAGGACACAAAGGACCACGTCATGCACGCCGAATTCGGTGTGGTGACCGAAGCATCCGCCGCCCGTATAAACGCCGTGCGTGCCGCTGGCGGCCGGATCGTCTGCGTCGGCACGACCTCGCTGCGCCTACTGGAAAGCGCTTGTGACTTGCAAGGCGCCATCCATCCATTTTCAGCAGAAACCGCGATTTTCATTACACCGGGCGTGGTGGTGCGTTCAGCCGACATGCTGCTGACAAACTTTCACCTGCCGAAATCGACCCTGTTCATGCTGGTCTGCGCCTTTGCCGGCACAGAGGCTATGAAGGCGGCCTATGACCACGCGGTCGCAGATCAGTACCGCTTCTTTTCGTATGGCGACGCCTGCCTGCTTACGAACGCGTCGCGCGGGTAATCGCGCTTTTCTATACCTCCCCAACTTGTTGGGGAGGGGGACCGCACGAGACGATGCTTGCATCGGCGAGGTGTGGTGGTGGGGTTTCTTACTTACCAAAACCAAGTTTGAGTTGGACTACCGCCAGAAAGCAAGAAACCCCACCACCACATCTCGTTCGCCATCTACCGATGGCTCACTCGTCTTGCGCTTGCCGGGATTATATCCCGACTACGCTCACCCGACCTCCCCGGCATAGCCAGGGAGGTATAGATAAATCTCACCTCCGGAACACCGGCTTAATTCGCCGGATCGCCTCTTCGACCTCCGGCGTAGACACCGCAAAACTGAAGCGGATAAAGCGGTGGCCTTCGACCGGATCAAAGTCGATCCCAGGCGCCGTCGCCACGCCGGTTTCCTCAAGCAATGCCTTGCAGAAAGCCAAACTGTCGTCGGTCAGATGGCCAATATCGGCATAGATATAAAAGGCACCATCCGGCGGCGCGATGCGATTCAAACCCAGGCCCGGCAAGGCATCAAGCAGCAATTGCCGGTTCCGGCGATAGGTCTCGACATGGCCTTCCAGCTCATCGCGGCTGTCGAGCGCCACCAGCCCGGCGTGCTGGCTGAGCGAAGGTGCGGTCAGGAAGAGGTTGCCGACATAGGCGCGCGCGGTTGCCAACTGCGCTTCCGGCACCAGCAGCCAGCCCAGGCGCCAGCCAACCATGCTGAAATATTTGGAGAAACTGCTGACGACGATCGCGTCCGGGGCATATTCCAGCATCGAACGCGCCGGCTGATCGTAGGCCAGGCCGTGATAGATCTCGTCGGAAATGATGCGAATACTGCGCGCTTGGCAGACCTCGGCGATCGCTTTGAGCTCTTCCGGCGCGATCAAAGTGCCGGTCGGATTGGCCGGGCTGGCGATAATCACACCGTCGGGCGCGGGATCAAGCGCCGCAAGCGCCTTCGCGGTCAATTGAAACCCGACATCGGCACCGCACGGGATCTCGACCGCCTGCATATGCAAGGCTTTGAGATTATTGCGATAAGCGACATAGCCCGGCCGCGCCAGGGCCACGCGTGCACCGGGCGCGAAACTGGTCGTTAGGGCCAGGACCAGGGCCGGCGACGCGCCACAAGTCAGGATAAAGCGCTCGGGAGCGACTGTGACGCCGTAATTATCGCGATAGAGCTTCGCCAGACGCTCTTTCAGCGCCGTGCTTTCCCAATAGCCCATGCCATCGCTGTCGAGAATCCGGTGCGCTTCGGCAATCGCGGCCTTGGGCGCGCCGGTCGACGGCTGGCCAAACTCCATATGAATGATCGACCGCCCCTGCGCTTTCAGGGCGTGGGCCAGGCGGCTGATCTCAATGGCGTAAAACGGAGCAATCTGTGCGGTCATGCGCGCCTTATAGTCGATTGCGTGGCCAGGGCCAGAAGGTTTAACCAGTACGACGCGCTCACTCAATCTCTGATTTCCGTGCCTTTTCCGTGTCGGCGCGCAGCGCCTTTTCGTGCCCGTCCGTGGTTAAGCCTTATCTTTCAGAACCTTCAGCCGCGCCTCGACAATCATTGCCACCACATCGAGCGGCAGATCGTCCTTATGCTCAAACCGCACCGTGTCCTTCTCCGCGCGATATGGTGCAAGCTTCGCCTCGAACGCCGCATCTCCGCGCGCGATCGGATACAGCGCAATGTGCTTTTTCCACGCCCCAAGATAGACCAGATAGGTGTCACCCATGCGAAACGCCGGCATCCCGTACTTGATCGTCTCTGTGACAGCCGGTGCAGCCTTGTAGATCGTGTCGCGCAAGGCGCTTACCCGCGCCGCAACTGGCCCGGGCAGGCCATCGATATAGGCGTCGACGCTGGCGGCCGGCATTATTGCCCTGCCGCCTGAAGCTCGACCACCAGTTCGTCCAGTTGATCCATGGTGATGCGCATGCCCTTTTCCATGCCCGTCGCCAGCACCATTTCGCGTACCTCAGGCGTCGGATAGCGCTCATGCGACACCATCCGCGTCTGGTTGGTGCCAACCGCTTCGAACGTCACCGTGATGGTGGCGTAGCCGGCATCGGCCATCGGCTCGAACGCCTGTGTGTAGACCAGCCGCGACGGCATCACGACCTCGATATACTTGCCGGAAAAAGCAAAAGGCGGCTGATCGCCCGATTGCAGCACATAGCGATAGCCGCCGCCTTCGCGAACATCGGCCTCAACCGACACCATCTGCGCGCCCAATGCCTTCGGCGCCCACCATTTCTTGACGAAGTCGGCCTGCGTCCAGGCTTCGAAAACGATGCCCGGTCTCGCATTGAAGGTGCGCGAAATGACGATCGTGTCGTCGCCGTTCATTTCCATCGTGGTCGTGTTCATCTCATCATTCCTCACGTTTACGCGTCATATCGGCAATGACGTCGTCCAGTTGATCCAGGCGATCGGTCCAGATGCGGCGGTAACGATCAAGCCACTGGTCGATCCGTTGCAGCCCCTGCGCATCCAGCCGGTAAAGCCGTTGCTGCGCCCTCGCCTCGACCTCAACCAACCGCGCCTTTTTCAACCTATTCAGATGCTTGGACACCTGAGGCTGGTTGAGCCCCAAGGTGTCGGCAATGGCGCCTACGGCCTGCGGGCCATCGCGCAGCAACTCAACGATGCGCAGGCGGTTGGGTTCGGAAAGGGCAGTAAAGGTCTCGATCATAGATATATATTCCCATAAAGGAATATTCTCGTCAAGGAATATAAAATAGACCCCGCCTTTACGGGCCGCGCGGTTGCCGCTATTGAGCCGGCCATGAGTGCTTTTCCCTTTGAAATCCATGCCCATGACGGCCAGGCGCGCACCGGCGTGCTGAAAACGCCGCGCGGCGACATCCCTACCCCCATCTTCATGCCGGTCGGCACGGCGGCAACGGTCAAGGCGCTGACGCTCGACATGGTGCGCCAGGCCCACGCCAAGATTATTCTGGGCAACACCTACCACCTGATGCTGCGGCCGGGGCCCGAACGCGTCAAGCGCCTGGGCGGCCTGCACAAATTCATGGGCTGGGACGGGCCGATCCTGACCGATTCCGGCGGCTTCCAGGTCATGAGCCTGTCGAACATTTCCAAGGTCAAGGAAGACGCCGTCACCTTCGCCAGCCATATCGACGGATCGAAACACGTCCTGTCGCCGGAACGTTCGATCGAAATCCAGGCCGACCTGCTGGGTTCCGATATCGTCATGCAACTCGACGAATGCGTCTCCTATCCGGCCGAAGAAGCGCGGGCGCAAAAGGCCTTGCAGTTGTCGGCACGCTGGGGCCAGCGCTCGAAGGACGCCTTTGGTACGCGCGACAGCCAGGCCTTGTTCGGCATCCAGCAAGGCTCGACATTCGAACACCTGCGCCGCGAATCGACTGAGCGTCTGCTCGATATCGGCTTTGACGGCTATGCCATCGGCGGGCTGGCGGTCGGCGAAGGCCATCAGGCCATGTGCGACACACTCGATTTCTGTGCCCCGCTCCTGCCGTGGGAACGGCCGCGCTACCTGATGGGCGTCGGCAAACCGATCGACCTGCTGGAAGGCGTGGCGCGCGGCATCGACATGTTCGACTGCGTCCTGCCGACGCGTTCCGGCCGCCACGGTCAGGTGTGGACCTGGGACGGGCCGATCAACATGAAAAACGCCCGCTTTGCCGAGGACGATAACCCGCTTGATGCGACGAGTGACTGCCCGGCCAGCCGCGACTATTCCAAGGCCTATCTGCACCACCTGGTCCGCGCCGAGGAAATCCTGGCACAGGTCCTGTTGTCCTGGCACAATATCGCGTTTTTCCAGGCGCTGATGATCCGGATGCGCGCAGCGATCGCCGACGGCACTTTCCAGACACTGCGGCGCGATTTGCTCAGCCGCTGGATGAAAGAATAAGAAAAGGCCCGGGCAAAACCCGGGCCTTTTATCTTATTTCCTGCCACCCCGGCGGCTGGTCGGCCGCTTCTTTTTGGCGGTCGTCTGCTGAGGCGCCTTTTCGTAGGTGTCGATATAGACGCGCGGTTTGAACCACGACGGCGCCGCCGGCGGGGCGCAATTCTTGTTCATGCCCACGCCCTTGAGATAGGCGCGGCGCGATTTGCCGGCCTGGATGGCTTCGTCGACCAGCTTCTGATGCTTTTCGGCGCCCGTCATCTGACGGATCAGGCCGCGGAACGGAATGATGCTGCGGGTCGCACCCCGCACAGCACCGACAGCGGCCCTGTTGGCCATCCGTCCGCTCTTCTCGCGCATTGACGAATCATCGGCCGGAGGTGGCGGCTCATCGAGATCCGGCCCCAGCAGGGCATCCAGCTTGCGCACCTCGTCGGAGATCGCTTCGCAGCGGTCGAGGCCCGCCAGATCGTAAGGCCGCGACATGGCGTCGAGCAGGACTTGCGGGATGTTGGTGCGCTTGAGATTCAGGTCTTCGAGCGGCGCGGTAACCGCATCGCCCCAGTCATTATTGTCTTCGGTGGACTGACGCATCTTTTCAGGCCGCTCGTCAGGGCCGCGCGCGCCATTGGCGACATCGTACTCGGGACGCTTGGAGGAACAGGCGCCGAGCACAAGGCTCGCGCACAGTACGACAGCTAAAACTCGAATGGTATTTCCCCCTGTACGCTCCGGCTTCATGGTCCTCCCCGATGGGTTACAAGGCCACAAGCTTGTTATCATGCTACGCCCCGCGTTCGTCATTTTGATGGCCGCTGCGACCGTAAAAAAACAATACATAAAAACAAGCAGACACGCTTGCGAAAAAGCGAACTCCCCTCTATGAAGTCCCCACGTTTGATCCACCCTTTTGCGGCCGGGGTCAAGCCTAACGTCTTGACGTGAGCCCGTAGCTCAGCCGGCTAGAGCATCTGACTTTTAATCAGAGGGTCCTGGGTTCGAGTCCCAGCGGGCTCACCAAGATATGTCGCCAATCCAGTGACATATCTTGGTGACACTTCTTTCTCACTCATGTCTGTTTTTTGTAATGCCGGGGCCGGACCGGCATCGTGGCCTCAGTTCGCCATGCGGCTTTTAGGCAGATAGCGGCCGTTCTCAAAGCGCTCGAACAGCAGCTTGGCCTGCGGATGCTGCAGCGGCTGGCCCGTGGTATCGACGCACAGGTTTTCTTCGGAAGCATAGGCGACGTAGTGCGCATCGCCGCTCACCGCCAGCAGGTGATAGAAAGGCTGGTTCTTGACTGGCCGCACCTTTTCCGGGATGGCCTGCCACCACTCTTCGGTATTGGAAAACTCGGGATCGACGTCGAAAACGACGCCACGGAATTCGAACAGGCTGTGCTTCACGACCTGTCCAATGTCGAACTTCGCAGATCTGTGCTCCGGCATCGCGTGATTCCCATACCTTGTTGGACCTGACGTTTGTAACCCCATCGCCCCCAGGCTTTCAGCGCCTTCTCCCTGCGGTTGTCAGTGAACCGTGTTTTTCATTCAAGGCGCTTTATGGTTAATCCCGGCGGGCGAAAGGCCTTTTCAGATAACGCCTGTAGCGCACCGTGTAAGGCTTTGACCGTCCAAGGAGAATTACCAGTTGGCATTGCCCCTTCCCCGTCCTACAGTACTCGGGAAGACGCGCATCGGTGCGTACAAAATATAAGGGGTATGAGCCATGCAGGCTCCCTCAAAAGCGCGCCGCTTCGGACCGGCGGGCCATTCTTCCGGCGCGGGCCCCTCTTCTGGCACAGGGACGCCTGATGAGCGTTCCAAGGGGCGCCGTTTTCCGCCGTCCCGCGGCCGCCCGCAGCCGACCGGAGAAGGTCAGGTCCTTTACGCGGCGCTCGATCTCGGCACCAATAATTGCCGGCTGATGATCGCCACCCTGCACAATTCGCAATTCAAGATCGTCGAAGCCTTTTCGCGCATAGTGCGCCTGGGTGAAGGCCTGTCGGCATCCGGCCGGCTGGATGACCGGGCCATGGACCGCGCCCTGCGCGCGCTGAAAATCTGTGCCGAAAAGATCGAAAAGCGCGGCGTCACACGTATCCGCGCCGTCGCCACCCAGGCCTGCCGCATGGCGCACAATGGCCGCGACTTTATCGCCCGGGTCGAAAAGGAAACCGGCCTGCGCCTGACCATCATTTCGCCGGAAGAAGAAGCCCGGCTGTCGGTCATGGGCTGCGCCTCCCTGCTCGATGGCGAAGGCCTGTCGCCCAAACCCCGCGCGGCTTTGGTTATGGACGTCGGCGGCGGTTCCACCGAACTGAGCTGGGTCGAACTGGCGGCCACGTCCGGCAAGCGCACCGATCTCAAGGCGTCACGCGTCATGCCGCGCCCGCGCTTCTGGATATCTCTGCCTGTCGGTGTCGTCAGCCTGGCCGAGCGTTTCCCCGAGCCCGAAAGCGGCGATACCCGCGCCTGGTTTGAAAACATGATCGCCGACGTCGCCGGGCGTCTCAAGGACTTCACTGACGCTGACTCGTTCCGCGGCGCCTTCGATTGCGGCGAGGCCTATATCGTCGGGACCTCGGGCGCCATCACATCGCTCGCCGGCATGCATCTGCGCCTCGAGCGCTACGACCGGTCGCGCGTCGACGGTCTGTGGATGCAGCAGAGCCAGTGCCAGGACGTCATTACCCGCCTGCTCGACCTCGGCCGGTCGGGCCGGGAACTGGAACCGTGCATCGGCCGCGACCGCGCCGATCTGGTTCTGGCCGGCGCCGCCATCCTCGAAGCCGTCCAGCGCCTGTGGCCGTGCGAGCGCCTGCGGGTTGCTGACCGCGGCCTGCGTGAAGGCCTGCTGCTGTCGATGGCCAAGAAGCGTCCGCGCCGCCGCCGGGGACGGGGTGGCGGAAAGCCCAGGGTTACGGAACAGGCACAAAAAAGGGCGCCCGAAGACGCCCTTTGACAGCTTGAAAGTACGACCGCTTATGAAGTGGGCTTTGCCGGCTTGGCAGCGGCAGCAGTTGTCGTCGCAGGCGGCGTGTCGGTGCGCTTGACCGGCACGGTGACGTCGCACGGCGAGAAGTTGGTGCCCAGTTCCTTGATCTTGGCGTCAACCACCGCCTGGAACTGCGGCGAATTGGTATCCATGATCTCGATCTTGGGGCGTTCTGCCTCAGGGATATCGGCCAGCAGGCGGACCTTGGTCATCTTGTCCGGATTGATCGCCGGTTCGCCGATCTTGATCTTGCGCACGACATCGAGGCCGCTGACGACGGTGCCGAAGGCCGTATAGCGCTTTTCCAGCACATCATTGGCGCCGCGCATCAGGAAGAACTGGCTGTTGCCGGAGTCCGGCGAATTGTCGCGGGCCATGCCAAGCACGCCCTGGCAGTAGAGGCCCCAGGCCTGGGTCTTGCCATCCACGGTGATAGCGGCCAGTTCCGGCACCTGGCTCTGCACCGGCATGGCGCCGAGATAGCCGATTTCCTTGCCGCCTTGGCGCTGCACGACCTTCATCGGGAAGCTGTTGTCCTTGCGGACGACGAATTCGGATTTCAGATTGGGAAGCGTCGAGCCCCCCTGCCCCGTGCCCTTCGGGTCGCCGGTCTGGGCCATGAAGTCTTCGATGACGCGGTGGAAGATGATGCCGTCGTAGAAACCCTGGCGCGTCAGGGTCTGCATACGTTCAGCGTGAGCCGGCGCCAGTTGGGGGTACATTTCAACAACGACCTGCCCCTTGGTAGTGTCGATGACCAGGGTGTTCTGCGCATCAAGTTCGCGATATCCGGGGTCCAGCGCCATCGCCGATGTCGACGCCAGCAAGGCTGCAATGGCCCCCCGAACTGCCCAATGAACAGCCTTTGTTTTCACCCCTGACATAAACGATCTATCCCTTTACCTTAGCCAACAGGCGTTCCGCCACGCTGGGCGCCACAAACGGCGCGATACTGCCGCCCAATTGGGCTATTTCTTTGACCAAACGCGACGCAACAGCCTGATGGCGTGGATCGGCCATCAGGAACACGGTCTCAATCTCACGATTAAGCTGTTGGTTCATCGCTGTCATCTGAAATTCGTACTCGAAGTCGGCCACAGCACGCAATCCGCGGATAATGACCGACGCTCCGATGTCCTGGGCGAAGTGGATCAGCAGGCTTTCGAAGGGGATGACCTCGACGCGGTCACCGTGGCGCGCGACCTGTTCCTTCAGCATCTCGACGCGCTCACCCAGGGTAAAGGTCGGCCCCTTGCCGGCGTTTTTGGCTACGCCGATGACCAGCTTATCGACCAGTTTGACCGCGCGTTCGATGATATCGCTGTGACCGTTGGTGACGGGATCGAACGTCCCTGGATAGAGCCCAACCCGCATTCGGTCTTTTCCTTACCTTAGGTATCGGCCTGGTCGCTGACCGAAGGCGTTTCGGCGTCGTCTTCGGCAGCCTCGACGATACGCTCGACCGACACGACCTTGCCGCCGCCCGAGGTGCGGAAGATGGTCACGCCTTGCGTGTTACGGCTGGCGATGCGCACGGTCGAGACATTGGTGCGGATCAACTGGCCGGTATCGGTGACGAGCAGCAGGCCATTGCCGACCTCGATCGGGAAGGACGCCACCAGCTTGCCGCCGCGCTTGGACAGGTCGATGGCGACGATGCCCTGGCCGCCACGGCCGGTGCGGCGGTAATCATACGAAGACGTCCGCTTGCCGAAGCCGGTATCGGCAATCGTCAGGATGAACTCCTCGGCGCCCGCCAGTTCGTTGAAGCGCTCTTCGCTGAGCGTCACGACCTCAGCCGAATCTTCGCCATCGTCTTCGACAGCGGCTGACGTGTCCTCGCCTTCGCCCTCACCGCTCACGGCAGCGCGGCGGCGCGCAGCTTCCTTGAGGTAGGTGGCGCGTTCGGCCGGCGTCGCATCGACGCGGCGCAGGATAGCCATGGAGATGACGGTATCGTCGCCATTCAGGCGGACGCCGCGCACGCCGGTCGAGTCGCGGCCCTTGAAGACGCGCACCTCATCGACGGCGAAGCGAATCGAGCGCCCGGCACCGGTCGACAGCAGCACATCCTGGTCTTCGGTGCAGATGGCAACGCCGACAATGGCGTCACCGTCTTCCAGCTTCATGGCGATCTTGCCGGCGCGATTGACGTTGACGAAGTCACTCAGCTTGTTACGGCGGATATCGCCCGAACGCGTGGCGAAGATGATGTCCTGACGTTCCCAGGCTGCCTCGTCTTCCGGCAGGGCCAGGATGTTGGTGACGGTCTCGCCCTTTTCGAGCGGCAGCAGGTTGACAAAGGCCTTGCCCTTGGACTGCGGATTGCCGAGCGGCAGGCGCCAGACCTTGAGTTTATAAGCCTTGCCCGTCGACGAGAAGAACAGCATCGGCTGGTGCGTCGTCGCCGAATAGACACCGGTAATGGCGTCCTCGTCCTTCATGGCCATGCCGGAACGGCCCTTGCCGCCACGATGCTGCTCACGATAGGCCGTCAGCGCCGTGCGCTTGACGTAGCCCGAGTGCGTCACTGTGACGACCATGTCCTCACGCGGGATCAGGTCTTCGTCCTCGATATCGCCTTCGCTGTCGAGGATAGCTGTGCGGCGCGGCACGGCGAACAGCGCCCGGACGTCGACCAGTTCCTGGCGAACGATGCCGAGAATCCGCTCACGCGAGCCGAGGATTTCGAGATACTCGGCAATTGCCGCCGCCAGGGCCTTGATCTCGTCGCCGATTTCGTCGCGGCCAAGGCCGGTCAGGCGCGACAGGGTCAGGGCCAGGATGGCGCGGGCCTGTTCGTCGGTCAGGCGGACATCGCCACCGTCGAGCACGATAGAGCGCGGATCGGCGATCAGCGCGATCATCGGCGCCATGTCGCCCGACGGCCAGGTGCGCGCCGTCAAGCGTTCGCGGGCCTCGGTCGGATCGGCCGACGAGCGGATGATGTGGATAACTTCGTCGATATTGGCGACCGCGATCGATAGGCCGACCAATGTATGGCCGCGATCGCGAGCCTTGTTCAGTTCAAAGCGGATGCGGCGGACGACGACTTCTTCGCGGAATTCCAGGAAGATGTCGAGCAGCTTGCGCAGGCCCATCTGCTGCGGGCGGCCGTGGTTCAGCGCCAGCATATTGACGCCGAAGCTCGATTGCAGGGCCGTGAAGCGGTAGAGCTGGTTCAGGATGACGTCGCCAGAGGCATCGCGGCGCAGTTCGATGACAATGCGCATGCCGTGACGGTCGCTTTCGTCGCGGACATCACTGATGCCTTCGACGCGCTTGTCACGGACCAGTTCGGCGATGTGCTCGATCAGGGCCGACTTGTTGACCTGATACGGAATCTCGGTGACGACAATGCCTTCGCGGTCCTTGCGGATCGTTTCGACGCTGGCCTTGCCGCGCGTCACGACCGAACCGCGGCCTGTCAAAAGCGCCTGACGAGCGCCGGAACGCCCCAGAATCTCGCCGCCGGTCGGATAGTCCGGACCGGGCACGATATCGAGCAGTTCTTCCAGCGTGACCGCCGGATTGTCGAGCAGCGCCAGGCAGGCGTCGATGACCTCGCCCAGGTTATGCGGCGGGATATTGGTCGCCATGCCGACGGCGATACCGCCGGCGCCGTTGACCAGCAGGTTCGGAATCCGCGTCGGCAGGACGGTCGGTTCTTCTTCCTTGCCGTCGTAGTTCGGCTGGAAGTCGACAGTGTCCTTGTCGATATCCGCCAGGATAGACATAGCGGGCTTGGCCAGGCGGCATTCGGTATAACGCATGGCCGCCGGCTGATCGCCGTCGACCGAACCGAAATTGCCCTGGCCGTCGATCAGGACCAGGCCCATCGAAAACGGCTGGGCCATACGGACCAGGGCCATGTAGATGGCCGAGTCACCGTGCGGGTGCAGCCGGCCCATGACGTCACCGACTGGACGGGCGCACTTCACATAGGACTTTTCCGGTGTGTAGCCCGACGCCTGCATCATGTAGAGGATGCGGCGGTGAACGGGCTTCAGGCCGTCGCGCGCATCTGGAAGAGCGCGCGAGACAATGACGCTCATGGCATAGTCGAGATAGGAGCGTTTCAGCTCATCCTCGATGGTGACCGAACCGATGCCCGGCGGCAGGCCACCACCCGCACCTTCGTACGGATTGATGTCGCCACCCAGATTATCGCCGTTGTCGTTATCGCTCATGAATCAATGTCTTGCTGTTGGTACTTAAATTACTGCTTCAGCCGAAAATTCGACTAGAAGGGGATCTCGTCGTCGAGATCGAAGCTTTGCGCCGGCTGCTTGGATTGCGCCTTTGGGCCTGCCGAAGCTGGCGCGCCACCACCACCGCCGTAAGAGTCTTCGTATTCGTTATAACCGCCGCCGCCCGACGATGCGCCGCCGGTGTCACCACGGCCGCCCAGAAGCGTAAGGTTGCCGTTGAAGCGTTGCAGGACGATTTCGGTCGTGTACTTTTCCTGGCCCTGCTGGTCGGTCCACTTGCGCGTCTGCAGGCTGCCTTCGAGATAGACGGTCGAGCCTTTACGCAGGTACTGCTCGGCAATCTTGGCCAGGTTGTCGTTGAAGATGACGACGCGGTGCCACTCGGTCTTTTCCTTGCGCTCGCCCGAAGCCTTGTCGCGCCACTGCTCAGAGGTCGCAACCGTCAGGTTGGCGACGCGCTCGCCGGAATTCAGTGTACGGATTTCCGGGTCCTTGCCCAGATTGCCGATGATGATGACCTTGTTGACGCTTCCCGCCATTGGATATGCCTTTCTGACTACGGTCCGCGCAGGCGCAAAATGGCGCGCAGACCCGACTCGTTGATGTGACTCTAAAGACTTCCGTGCATGAATCCAAGCCTTACGCACCCCGACGGGGGGCGTGGCGTTAACGATTCCTGTTAATCAACTGCACGGCTGCCCTATACGATGGACCAAGACGAATGTTCTCGACTTGTTCTCATCGTATAATCCACACCCGAGGATTTGGCAAATCCCTTACGCCTATTGGCCTGGGGTTACAACCTTGCCGTCGGCGTTCTTCTCCGGCAGGTTCTTGGGCACCTCAACTGTACGCGGCTCATTGCCACGCGGTTCTTCCTGGACGATAGCGCCTGGCTGGACAAGCTTGTTGCCGGCCTTGACCAGCAGGGTCATGCGGATACCTTCGTACTTGGTGCCGAACTCGACCGTCGTATTGTCAACGAACAGGAAGTTGCCGTTATAGGCGCCCTCGGTGATCGGGCCGGCCGTGCCGGTCACGCGCATATTGGTGCGGACGGTGAAAAGCTCGACGGCGCACTTCTCTATCGACGGAACGTCGCGCGCGACCGGGTTGAACTTGGGCTCCTTGGCGCCGGGCGGATGGCCGATAAAGTAGCAGACATCGTCAGCGACGGGCGCCTTCAGCTCCTTCTCGCAGCTCGTCAGGGCCACGGCGGTCACGCCCAAACCACCCAGTACCAGTGCTTTAACGATACGCATGCCAGCCTCCCTGTTTGGTTCATCGGCGCGGGAACACCCCTGAACCTGATTTTGTGTTACCGGACCGAACAGCCCTGCCCCTGGTCGACCAGGGTGCGGAAGTTGGTGTTGTCGTCGGAGATTTCGACACGCTTGGGCACCAGGCGCAGCGTCTTGTCGCCCCAGCGGCCATATTGCGCCGAGCCCGGTGTCACGCAGCGGCCATCGTAGAGCAGACGCGCGCACTGATTAAGCGACAGATTGTCTGACAGGGTATTCCACTGGTTGCCGCTGTAACGCAGACAGGCCGCGGTCGGCCCCTGCCCCGCGCCCGTATCCGGCACGACCTCGCCGCCACCGGCTGGCAGTGCCGGATCGGCCGAAGTCGCAGCCGGCGCGCCAGGCACCGGCGTCAGCGAGCCGGTCGGCGCCGCCACGACGTTACCTGAATCGTCCAGGCCAACATCCAGTGCCTGGGCGGCGACACCGTTCTTCTTGGCACATTCGGCCAGGGTCAGTTCGCCAACATAGGTGCCGCTTACGTAGCAGCGCAGCGTCTTCTTGGGATCGAGCTTGGCGGGCTCGTCATTGACGTTGAAGACCAGGCCCGGCGGCTGGTCATTCATCTTCTCTTCGTCCTTGTGGCTCTTCGACATTCCGACCGCCAGCGCCACGGCCACGCCGATGGCAACAACCGCCCCGGCGCCTATGGCAATCATGCGCTTACGTTCTGGTGTCATGAAGTCCCCCTCATTTTCGCACATCATGCGATCGTCGATCCCGCCAGTCTACGCGAGCCGGCAGGGAGGCTCAAGCCTTCCGCATGAGCTATTTGGTATTTGAGGCGTTTTTATGCCGGCGGCCTGAGAGGCGCAGCAAAACCCTAGATCGGTATGATTTTAAGCGAAAACATCATACCGATCTAAGTTTTTCTTTTGTCACGATATTTAGGCGAAAACCGTTTACACTTTTCGCCATGTCGCTCTAGGCGGAGATGCCCAGGCGCATGAGGCCGGCCTGGTAGTTCTTGATCTGGTCGGTCAGGTAAGCTGGCGCCGGACCAGAGGCTTTTTTCGCCGCCTTGGAATCGGTATCCTGCGGATCGCCGTACTTCAGGTAATTATAGACCTTCTGCACGTTCTTGATCGTCTCTTTAAGCGACTCGATCGCCTTGGTGATGCTGGCGTCGGAGCTGAGGTTCAGCGACTGGTCGTAGTTCAGCCCCATCGCCTTTTGCGATTCCAGGTAACCACTGGCGCTGGCGTCCATCGGCTTCTTGGCGTCGGCGCTGACGATACCGGCCTCCAGCCCCAGCCCTTCCAGGGCGTCACGCCCGGAAGGCCCGGCGACGAATTCCATCTTGCTAGACTTGTTAGATGGCTTGATATCCAGTTGCGAGAAGTCCTTGCCCATCACCTTGACGACGTCGACCTTCAGCTTGTAGCCGGAGGCGCGCACGATCTTCTTCGCCAGGGTCTCCAGCGTTTCGCTGGCATCGATCGTAATGGTCCGCTTCATGCCCGAATTGGGATCGACCATGGCGAACTGGTCGCCGGTGCGGACGCTGGTGCCCGACACGATCGCAGTCGAGTCCTTGTACATGACCGTCCCCATCGGCAGGCCCAGGCGGTCGAGCACGCTCGACGATCCGGCCGAGACAGCAATGGCGTTCGGCTGGACGACGCCGTCCTTGCCGGTATAGCGCGTCTGATATTCTACAACATCGCTAGAAGCCGCATCGAGATTGATCCGCGTCAGATAGGCATCGGTCTTGGTCGTGCCCGCCGACGTCTTCTTGCCCGCCTCGATCAGAGCGACGTCGTTGTCGGCATCTTCGGAAATGGCGCCCGTCGTGCTGCCGGCGATCCACGCCTTGCCGTTGACGAACTGGACCTTGGCGTCCTTTTCGACGCCCGCACCGCCATAGTAGGCGATCTTGTCGGAGGCCGTCGAGCCCAGATTGGCATCGATCGACAACGCGTAGGCGTCGTAGCCGCCGGAGTAGCTGGATTTGACGTCTCCCGTCGCTTCCAGCAGCTTGTTCGAACCCGACGAACCGCCGAGATAGAGCTTGCCGTTATAGAGCGACATGCCGCTGATCGAACCGCCGCCGATGCCGCCCAGGTTGCGCGAAGCCGATTGAGTGGCGCTGTACTTGGTGTAATTCTGGATCGTTTCGACGCCGTTGGCATCCTTGACCGTGCGGGTCGCGGGCTGGGCGTCGAGCGTAAAGGTCTTCACGGTCGCGCTGCCATCCTCAATGCCTGAGGTATATAGCGTGTTGCCGTCGACCACGAGACCTGAAATCGAGTCCGTCTTGTCCGTGCCGGTCTGGACGGTAAACTTCGACTTGCCCGCAGCGTCGAAGCCCATGACATAGCCGTCCCAGCCGCCCTTGACCGAGGTCGTCGCCCCAGGCATCGACGTCCGCGTCCGGCCACCAAGATAGATCGAGCCATCCGCGCCGAAGGCCACGGCCGTCGCCTCGTCCTCACCGTTGCCGCCCTTGCGCTGCGTCCACTTCTCGACACCGTCCGAATCGTAGACCGACACAAAGCTGTCCGACACGGACTCATCGTAGCCATTGGTGCTTTCGTGGATCGTAGCCGTCGTGGTCGTTTGCTTGGGAGCGGTGCCGTAGGTGGTCACCGTCGTCTTGGAAATATTGAGCCCGCCCGTCACCGAACCGGCGATGGCGATCTTGCCGTCGGCCGACACCGCCATCGAGTAGCCCGATGCTGCGTCGGAGGCGCCCAGCGTGCGCGTAAAGACGATATTGCCGGCGGAATCGTACTTCATCAGGGCAACATCGGTCGTACCCTTGATGTCCTGGTTTGAAATCTGGCCATTGACGTCGGCCAGGACGTAAACCGAGCCGTCGGGCCCGGCGATCGACTGGCGGACATTGGCCACAGTATCCGGCATGGCGGTCTGCTGCGACTGCCCTTCGACCCAGTACTTGTCACCGACCTTTGAGACCGGATCGGCGATCGTGCCGGAACCGTTCTGGTCGGTCTGGAACTTGAGCAGTTGCGCCGTTACCTTGGGCGTCTTGGGATCCTTTTCGGCCTCGTCCGTCTTCTTGGTCGTCGTCGTCTTCTTGATTGCGCTGTCGCCCGACGACTGCATGACGAAGACCGAATCCGATTTCGACGCCGCGCTGAAACTCACAGCCTCGTACGACACGCCCTTGAGTTTGAGGCCATAGCTTTCCTGGCCCTTGGACAGGGTTACGGTCTTGCCGTTGATGACCGTGGTCGTCGGCACGGCGGCGGTGCGATTGACCTCGAACTTGGTGAAGAGCCCCTGCTCTTTCAGCTTGGTATTGATGAAGGAGACGACGTTCGACATCGATCGCGTCGTACCCGGGTCCATCTCGTTAAGGTCGATATTGACCGTGAACGGCGTCGCCGTACCGATCTTCTTGATCGACATCGAAAACTGGACGTCATTGCCTTCGAACGCCTTGACCGAGGTCGAGGCCGAGCCTGTGTGGATGGCATCGGCGGCATAGACCGTGTCGGTGCGCGGCACGCCGACCGTGCTTTTCGTCTTTTCGGTCAGGGTGCCTTGGCTCAGCGCGACGTGATCGAAGCTGGTGTCGCCAAGATACTCCGTTACCTCTTCCATGCCGGCGTTGAAGCGCCGCTTCACGTCTGCCAGCACATTGGTGGAAATCTTGTCGTCCTGGGCCTTTTCGGCCAGCCCCTGCAAGGCCGACAGACCCTGATAGAGCGTGAAGAGTTTCGAATAGTCCGGAGATGCGCCGGCGGCATCGATCGTGACCGAGCGCGAATTGATGAAGCGGTGCCCCTTGAGGACCTGGCTGACCAGATCGTCTTCCTGGGGCATTTTCGAGCCGACCGCCCAGGGCGAACGCGGCGCGGTCCCCGATCCAGTCGGAGAATAGGTTTTGGTCGCCCCGCTACCGCCCGTCTGCCCAGCCGAACCCGACGACGAAGACGACCCGAGGCCAATCTTCGCATTGTAGTAGCTCGATATCAAAGATGAATCGAAACCAATCACGACGGGTCCTTTGCCCAATACGGGCGTAGAATCAGAACCCTCAGCTTCTCTTACTAATGTTTAAGAGTCGTAAACCTCTAGGGTTAAAGCCCTTAAAGAAAAAGCCCGCGAACGACGTCGCGGGCCCATGTCTGCGGTACTCTTTGCCTATCCTACTTGAAGAGCGCCAGTATCTGCTGCGGCGACTGATTGGCGATCGACAGGGCCTGTGCCCCCAACTGCTGCTGGACCTGGAGGGCCTGCAGGCGTGAGCTTTCCTTGGCCATGTCAGCGTCGACCATGTTGCCGATACCGCCCTTGATGGCATCCCCCAGCTTTTCAACAAAGCCAAGATGCCCCTCGATCTGCTTGGCCTGCGAACCTAGCGCGCCGAGGCTGGAGTTCAGGTTCAGGATCGACGTGTCCAGCGAGGTCAGGATGTTTGACGCCGAAGTGGCGGTCGATAGCTGTGCAGTCCCACTGATAGTCAGGATCGGTCCGCCCAGCGCCATGGTGCGCACCGACAAGGTGATGACCGAGTTGGCGTCGGCATTGGCAATGAACTGGATATTATTGGACAGCGAGCCGTCGAGAATATTCGAGCCGTTGAAGGTGGCGTTTTCAACGATGTGCTGGATTTGCCCCAGGATCGAAACGAAATCGCCGTTCAAGGCATTGCGCGACGTCGTATCGATGGAGGTGTCCATCGCGCCCACGACCTTTTCGCGCAACTGATTGAGCAGGTCCGAAACCGACTCGCCGGCAGCCATCGACACATCGGCGATCGAGGCGGCGCGGTTGAGGCTGTCCTTGACAGCGTTAAGCCCACCCAGGTCCGACCTCTGGCCCTGCGCGATGGCATAGACCGAAGCATTGTCCTTGGCTGTGGACACCGCAAGACCCGTCGAGATCTTCTGCTGGACGTCTTCCATCTGCAGGTTGGCGTTGTTCAGATTCTGAAGCGCCACCATTGCTGATGTATTGGTGTGCAAGCTCACGGACATAGCCCGTATACCTCCATAATAGGCCGACTCAGTAGAGTCTTAACGATTATGGTAAGCAAAAGGTTAATGCGAACAACCACTTTTCACCCCGGACAGGCGAAAACGCGGCGCGCCTATACGCTCCGGGATGTCAGAATTAGCGACTATGTCATTGAAACTACTGCGATAATATACGCTATCGCCTGCGGATTTTCCGCTGTGGATAGGCCTAATGTGCCGCAAAAATAATTAATAAAAAGTTGACAGCAGGGACGAAAAAGCCCGGCGGAGCCTTATCCGCCGGGCTTTCATTAAGGACGAAATGGGCTTTTGGCGCCGCGGTTAGCGGAACAGGCTCATGACGGTAGAGGTCGACTGGTTGGCGATCGACAGGGCCTGCACGCCGAGCTGTTGCTTGGTTTGCAGTGCCTGCAGCTTCGCGCTTTCCTTCGCCATGTCGGCATCGACCAGGTTGCCGATACCCTGGGTGATCGAGTCCTGGAGCTTGCCCACGAAGTTCATGTGGTTATCCAGCGCCTTCGACGACGTACCGAGCTTCGCCAGCGACGCCGAGACGTTGCTGATCGACGTATCGATCGTGGTCAACAGGCTGTTGGCGTCAGAGGCGTTCGCAAACGTGTCGGTCGACGACAGCGTAATAACCGAACCACCCAGGGACATGGTCTGGGCAGAAACGGTGATCTTGCTCTGGCCATCAGAATTGGCCAGGGCCGTAATGTCCGCAGCGCCGCTACCAATCAGGTTGATCCCGTTGAAGCTGGCATTGTCGAGGGTCGTGGTGATCTGGTCACGGATCGAGTCGAAGTCGTTCTTCAGAGCCGTACGCGACGTAGTGTCGAGCGAGGTATCCGAAGCCGCCAAGGCCTTTTCCTTCAGTTGCGTCAGCATGTCAGAGACGGCCGAACCGGCCGACATGGCAACGTCAACAACCGAAACACCGCGCGACAACGAGTCCTTGACAGCGTCAAGCGACGAAACCGTAGCGCGTTGGGTTTGAGCGATGGCGTAGGCCGCACCGTTGTCCTTGGCGGACGCAACCTTCAGGCCCGTAGAAATACGGTTCTGAGTGTTCATCAGGTCCGAGGAGGTGCGGTTCAGGTTCTGGAGGGCAACCATGGCCCCCACATTTGTATTGACGCTTTGCATCGTAATACACCTATCTTTCTGGTGATGGACGGTATTTTACCGGCCATAGGCATTCTACCCACCGTCCAGAATAGCTACTTATGAATAAGAAGAATTTAAAAAATTGAAGCGATAGGTGGTATTTTATTGTTATTGCTAAGAAAAACTGATAATCAAGATTAATAAAAAACTAAAGAAATGCCTAAATTCTATTAATAATACACATACCTTGCTAAACGACTTCAACCACGCATCAAAAAAAATGCGCGGCACACAAATTAAATACTCAACAGACCTTTTAAACTTCAGTCTTGATAACAGTCCCGGCCTGGTAGTTCCTCGATGCCTTGAGGTCGAGAATTTCCTGGCGGGGAAACTGCCGCACGACTTCTCCGGTGTAGCGATCAAGGGCCTTGTACACCCAATCTCCCGAGTCTGGATCCTTGTCGACAGTCAGACGCAGATTGTATTCCGGCGTGGGCTCACCACGGCCTTGCGACAGATTGCTTTGAGTTCCCGCATCCTTGCTCTTGCCAGACGGCTCGGTTGCTACGACCTCCTTCGGAAGAACAACTGGCATCCGCCCCTGAGACGGGTCCGGCATTTGCGGGAAGTTTACGACATTATTGATCATCTCCATATAACGCCTGGACCTCGTTCTGAAATCCGAAACGCCCTCTATGTGAAGCGAAGAAGAGAGGGAGCGCGCCCTTCACGTGACGCGCTCCCCTCGCCTGTTAGCGGAACAGGCTCAAGACAGTACCGGTCGACTGGTTGGCGATCGACAGGGCCTGCACGCCGAGCTGTTGCTTGGTTTGCAGTGCCTGCAGCTTCGCGCTTTCCTTGGCCATGTCAGCATCCACCAGGTTGCCGATCCCTTGCGTGATCGAGTCCTGAAGCTTGCCAACGAAGGTCATGTGGTTATCCAGCGCCTTCGACGACGTACCGAGCTTCGCCAGCGACGCCGAGACGTTGCTGATCGACGTATCGATCGTGCTCAGCAGGCTGTTGGCGTCAGAGGCGTTCGCAAACGTGTCGGTCGACGACAGCGTAATAACCGAACCACCCAGGGACATAGTCTGGGCGGCAACGGTGATTTCGCTCGAACCGTCCGCATTGGCCAGAGCCGTAATGTTCGCAGCGCCGCTACCAATCAGGTTGATCCCGTTGAAGCTGGCGTTGTCGACGGTCTTGGTGATCTGGTCACGGATCGACTCGAAGTCGTTCTTCAGAGCCGTGCGCGACGTGGTGTCGAGCGAGGTGTCCGAAGCCGCCAGGGCCTTTTCCTTCAGTTGCGTCAGCATGTCCGAGACGGCCGCACCGGCCGACATGGCAACGTCAACAACCGAAACACCGCGCGACAGCGAGTCCTTGACAGCGTCAAGCGACGAAACCGTAGCGCGTTGGGTTTGAGCGATGGCGTAGGCCGCACCGTTGTCCTTGGCGGACGCAACCTTCAGGCCCGTAGAAATACGGTTCTGGGTGTTCATCAGGTCCGAGGAGGTGCGGTTCAGGTTTTGCAGGGCAACCATGGCCCCGACATTGGTGTTGACGCTTTGCATCTTAGGTCATTCCTTTTCTGGATGAACCGGTGACATTTTGTCGACCGGGGGCATTTTGCCTGCCCACGCTGATGCAAGCACAGGGCCAGAAAAAGCACTAAAAGAAATTATTATAAGATGTTGAAAAATATCATTTTAACGTCACTTTAACTACGTTTTTACCCGGCACTTTTTGCCGCATCCCGGCAAATTTTGCCTACCCGGCACTATTTTCCTATCGAACTTCGGCCTCCAGCCAACACCAAAACCCGCCACGGAAACCATTCCGGACGGACGAAAATGAGGCCGGGAAGAGGCCCCGATAAGGCCCCTTCCCGGCAATTTACCTCTACCCGCGGAACAGGCTGAGTGCGGTCTGCGGCGCCTGGTTGGCAATCGACAGAGCCTGCACACCCAGTTGCTGCTTGGTCTGCAGCGCCTGGAGCAGGGCACTTTCCTTGGCCATGTCGGCATCGACAATGTTGCCGATACCCGCCTGGATCGAGTCCTGCAGCTTGGTGATGAAGGTGGAGTGCGCTTCGATAGCCTTGGCGGCGGTTCCCATCTTGGCCAGGGCCGCCGACACATTGCTGATCGATGTATCGATCGTGGTCAGCAGCAGGCCCGCCGAAGTGGCGGATGCGAACGTGGCAGCGGCCGAGATAGAAACGATCCCCTGCCCGACCCCCAGAGTCTGCGCCATCACCGTCAGCACGGATGTGCCGTCGGCATTGGCCAGAATCTCGAGACCTCCCGCTATACTCCCATCCAGCAGGTTGATGCCGTTGAACTTCGCGTTATTGACGGTCTTGGTGATCTGGTCACGCAAAGCCTCAAAATCGGTGCTCAGGGCTACCCGGCTGGTCGTGTCGAGCGAAGTGTCCGAAGCGGCGAGCGCCTTCTCCTTCATCTGAGTGAGCATGTCCGAAACGCTTTCGCCCGCCGACATGGCCACGTCCACGGCGGACGTACCCCTGTTCAGCGAGTCCACAACCGCATTCAACGACTGCACCGTGGACCTTTGCGTCTGCGCGATTGCGTAAGACGCACCGTTATCCTTGGCACTGCCGACCTTCAGGCCGGTCGAGATGCGGTTTTGGGTTTCCTGCAGCTTCGCACTGGTCGAGTTGAGGTTTTGCAGCGCCACCATGGCGCCAATGTTCGTATTGACCGAAGTAAGCATCGGCGTTCCTTTCCATTCTGGACGGGGATTTAAGGACTTTTGTCCCAAAAGCCATTTTGGCTTGCCCCACACAGAGCAAACCGGGTGCCAGCGGAACTGTCGTGAAGAAATTATTTACCATGTTGAATTTGAAGGATTTTCCACACTTGCCATCAAGCCGGAATCACAAAAGCCCTTGATAAGGCTGCACGTTTTGGCGGCAAATCCTACCACGCCCGGCAATTTTAGCCGGGTATCAGACCGTACGGCCACATGCCTGGCCCGAAAACAGGTTCCTGTTTCTGGAGCATGCCGGGAGACCTTTTCGTAAGCGCCCCAGCGCCCGGCAAGACAGCAAAAAGCCCGGACATTTCTGCCCGGGCTTCGGTATTCTGGATTGCGGCTGTCGCTTTAGCCGGCGGACTGGTACGTTCCCGCACCCTGCTCGTCGCTCTGCGGCGCCAGGCCCTGCATGATGATGCGGTTGATTTCGATCAATGGCGCGATCTCTTCCTGGTTGCGCATGATCAGCGACGTATGCTTGTTCACCCAGATAGACAGCGAGATAATATTGGCGCGCACCTGATCGGGCAGGCCATTGCCGTCTACCGAGCAGTCCGCCGCCAGGACCGACCACATGCGGCGGTTCCAGTCCAGCGCGTCCATGCGCTCGCGGATCATCGAACGATCCATCTTCTCAGCCTCCATCAGGGCACGCGTGACCTGGCCAAAGAGACGGTATTCTGTCTGCCGCGGATTCTCCGCGCGGGCAGCGGTGGTCTGATACGCCTTAAGAGACATGTTACTCAGGTTTCCTTCCGAGACGTTCGTCTTCATATTCGATGAGCTTACGGGCGCCCATCAGCGCCTTGTAGTACTCTTGGACCATGATGCCTTTCGAGATCGTGACACACTCGGCCAGCACCAGCGGGTTGGAGATGACGCCCATGAATTCTGTCATGCGGCGCAGGAATTCGTCGTAATATTTGTCCGCCCCGGCCTCGTCGAGATACATCATCATGACGGGGAAATAGACGTGACGTGCCGGCGAAGTAACCTCTTCGGCCTGCATGATGTCCTTTTCGCGCAAGACCGACGCCTTGTTCTGCAGCACCAGCGAGCAGCGGCGATCGCCGTTCTGCACCACGGCGCCGTTCAAAACGAAGCGCTCTCCGGGCTTCAACGACAGTTTCAAAGGCATTTGTTTTCCTTTGCAGTTCAGGCGCAATTCACGCGCAGTTCAGACGATTGCGCAGGGTTGCAGGCCGTCACTTTGGGCCGACTATACTCGCGCCGAGTTAACACCAGGTTTCGTCAGTCCGACAATCAGGGGAGCGGCGTGACGATTACGGTTAATTGACGCAGACTTTCTTTAAGGAGTGTTAAGCGAATCCCTGTTTAAAAAGCAGTCAGGTATTCCCAGGAAGCTCGATCGCATGCCCAAGGCATTTTCCAAGCCCACCCGCCCCGGCGCAAAGTCAGGCGCGAAGCCGGGCCACGCGCTTATGGTCCAGAAACCGGCTTTTGCGTTGCAACTGGACACGACGGCCACGGATGCCGCGCTTCCGCAACCGGCTATGTCGGCCGAAACGCCGTTCGAGGCGCCGAAGCTGTTCAATGTGGCGGCACAGATCATGGGCGATTCCGCGTCCAGCGAAGCGCTGCGCATCCTCAATGAGCAAACCGCGCACATCAAGAAGGTGGAGACGCTGACCCTGCTTCGCGAGGCCATGCTCCGCTTCAAGGAAGGCAACTGGCAGGAAGGCGGTCAACTCGCGCTCAAGACCCTGCACGTCGATGAAAAGTGCGGCGAAGCCTGGCACTTCCTGGCGATCGCGCGGGAAAAGTGTTTCGACCTGCCGACCGCCCTGACATGCTATGAGACGGCACTGCGCCTGACGCCCGACAATCCTTACATCGCCAACGATCTCGGCCGCCTGGCCTATCGTCTCGGCATTACGGACGTCGCCGAGAAATTCTTCCGGTACTTCCTTGAAAAGGTGCCCGGTCATGGCGAAGCCATCAACAACCTGGCGACCGTCCTGCGCGAGGAAAGCCGCTACGACGAAGCGATCGACCTCCTGCGCTCGGCCATCGGCGACAATCCGACCGACGCCCAGCTCTGGAATGCCCTGGGCACCGTGGTCAACGGCCAGGGCGATATGGAAAACGCCGCAATCTTCTATCAGGAAGCCCTCAGGCACGATCCCAACCATGTCCACGCCATCTACAATTACGGCGGCATAGAGGCGTTTCTGGGCGATCCGGCGGTTGCGCTTAAAATGCACCTGAAAGCGCTGCCGATGTTCAGCGATGCAGCCAACATCCACACCTGCAAGCTGTCGATCGCCTTCTGCTACATGCTGCTGCACGACTACGACAATGCCTGGAAGTGGTACACGTCGCGCGAACAGGAAGAGACGATCGACAAGATGCACTATCTGATCGACCGGCCGCGCTGGAAGCTGGGCGATCACCTGCGCGGCAAGCGTATCTTCGTGTCCGCCGAACAGGGCCTGGGCGACGAAGTCATGCTGTCCAACCTCCTGTCCGACCTTATTGAAGAGGTCGGGCCGGACGGTCACGTTTCCATTGGGGTCGAACCGCGCCTGGTGGCGCTGTATCGCCGCTCCTACCCGAACTGCACGGTCTTCCGGCATCACACCACCAAGCACAAGGCCATGACGGTCCGCCTGTTCCCGGACATGAACGATTGGTCGCAATATGACTACTGGGCAATCATGGGCGACTTCCTGGCGCGCTATCGCCGCAAGCCTGCCGATTTCGACGGCGTAGGCGCCTTCCTTGTTCCCGACCCCGACCGCGTCGCCCACTGGAAGAGTATGCTGAACGCCCTGAACGACAAGCCCAAGATCGGCGTGCTGTGGAAGTCCGCCATCAAGCATTCGCGCCGCGATCGCTACTACTCGCCCTTCCAGCAATGGGCGGATGTGCTCAATGTCGAAGGCGTTCAGATCGTCAACCTCCAGTACGGAGATACGGCTGCGGAGCTGGCCGAGGCGAAGGCGATGGGGCTGGACATATGGACGCCGCCCGGCATCGACCTCAAGATGGATCTCGATGACCTTGCGGCGCTTTGCGCGGCGATGGACTGCGTCATGGGCCCGGCCAACGCCACCAGCAATATCGCCGGCGCCGTCGGCACGACGGTGTGGATGAATGCCCCGCGCAATTCGTGGAACTGCCTGGGCCTTAACCGCTGGCCGTGGTATCCCTCGACCCGCGTCTTCTTCTCGTCGTCCCTGATCGACTGGTCCGCCACCATGAATGAGATGCGTGACGCCCTGATCGACACCTTCGTCGGCAAGACGCCGAAGGCCGATGTCGCGTAAGGATGCCACGGACGCCGCCGGATGGCTCAGGCGCGCCCGCGGCCATGAGACGGCGCAAGACCTGCCGGCGGCCTTCGACGCCTATCAGCAGGCGCTCAGCCTCGCGCCGGAGTCGCTGGAGATCGTCCACCATCTGGCCGACCTGGCCTTTCGGCTGACCCAATGGGACGTCGCCGAAAAGCTTTATGCCCACCTGATCGGCCGCAATGACCAGGATGTATCCGCCCTCACCGGCTATGCCGCATCCCTGCGCGAACAGGGCCACTACGACGAGGCCATCGAAATCCTCAAATCCGCCCTGGGCCAGCGCCCGGAAGTCGCTGCCCTGTGGGAGGCGCTCGGCAGCGTCATGGTCAGCCAGGGTAACCGCAACATGGCGCTGGTCTTCCTCGACGAGGCCCTGCGGCTTGAGCCCTCCAACCTGCCCGCCCGGTTCAATCGAGGCTGCGTCCGCATGGAAAAGGGCGATCTGGCCCGCGGCCTCGAAGACGTCAGCGACTGCGCCCGGCGGTTCAAGGACGCCGGCAATCGCCTGAGCGCCGAACTGACCAGTGCCCACGCCGCGCTGGCGCTCGGCGATCTCAAGGCCGGCTGGCAGCGGTACGAGGCGCGCCACATGCACGGCACGGTGCGCGAGGTCGATTACCGCCTGAAGCTGCCCCGCTGGAAACCCGGCCAAAGCCTTGCCGGCAAAAGGCTTTTCATCAGCGCCGAGCAGGGCCTGGGCGACGAGGTGCTCTATGCCTCAATGCTGCCCGACCTGATCGCCGAACTGGGCGAAGACCGCCTGGGCGTCGGCGTCGAGCCGCGCCTGGTGCCTTTATTCCGCCGCAGCTTCCCGCAGGCCACCGTCGTCGCGCACCATACCGAGACACGCGACGGCCGGATCCGCCGCGACTTCCCAGATCTCGATCCGAAAGCCTTCGACCTGTGGGCGCTGATGGGCGACTTCCTGCCGGCAATCAGAGGCGCTGTGCGTGACTTTCCTCGAAACCCCGCCTTCCTGACGGCCGATCCGGCACGCATAGCGCACTGGCGCAGCTATCTCGCCGCCCTGGGCACCACTCCCAAGGTCGGGGTAATGTGGAAGAGCCTCAAGTCCAGCGCCTTGCGCGACCGGGCCTTTTCGCCCTTCGAGGCATGGCAGGGCGTCCTGTCGACACCAGGCATCCAGTTCATCGACCTGCAATATGGCGACACCCATTCCGAGCGCGAAGCTATGCGCGCTGCCGGCCTCAACATCCACACGCCCGAGGGCATCGACCTCAAGCAGGATCTCGACGACCTGGCGGCATTGTGTTTTGCGCTCGATCTGGTGGTCGGCCCATCGACAGCGACGACCAATATCGCTGCCGCCTGCGGGACGCCGATCTGGCTGATACTGCCGCCCAATCCGTGGCTGGCGCTCGGCGAATCCTACTACCCTTGGTATCCGCGCTCACAGCTGTTCATCGCGCCGGGCGTGGACGACTGGGCGCCGGTCATGGTGTCGATCGCCGAGAGCTTGGCGGCCATGGCAGGCACTTAATGCGCCATGTAAAGGTTGATCGACGTGTTCTGCAGCAGATGCCGCGTCGTGCCGCCGAAGGCAAATTCCCTGAGGCGTGACCGGCCATAGGCGCCGGCGACCATATAGTCCGCGCCATGACGTTCGCAGGCATCGGCGAGCTGGTTATGGATTTCGCCCTTCGGGAAGGAATCGATCTGCGCCGCTATGCCGTGGGCGGCGTAATAGCTGGCCAGCCGGTCGAGATTGGCCGGGCTGTCGCCGACCGGCGCACCGACCACCACAACCTTGGCTGCCTTCTTCAGCAGTGGCACGGCCCGGCGCGCGGCACGCGACGAAGGCTCCTTGCCATCCCAGGCAACGACAGCGGTACCGGCGACATTCAGCGGCTGCCGCGCCACGAAGACCCCGGCGCGCTCCTCCATCAGCACCTGCTGGAAGGCTTCGGACAACATGCCCTGCCCTTTCGCGCTCGTCTCGCCGAAGACGACGAGGTCGGACAGCCGCGTCTCTTCGGCAAGGTCCTGCCAAACCGGCGATTCCAAGGCGGAAAAGACCTTTTTTGCAAAGCCGACCGTCGCGAACTGCGCGCGCGCCGCCAGTTCGGATTCTTCGGATGCGGCCTTCAGCGTATCGAGCGTCGACATCTGGACCGTGCCCATGAAGCCCTCGCCCAGCCACGGCGACAGTTCCGCCGGATCGGCCGGTGCAAACAGCACGTTGAGTTCGGCTTCGAACGCTTCCGCGATGCGCGCGGCGATATCGAGCGCGGTTGCCTCATGGGCGTGACCGCTGACCGGAATTGTGACCCGTGACCAGGCCTGACCTGTTGCCGGCATGGCTTCCTCCGTGAATTTCTGTGTACAGCGCGGGAATCATCGGACATGCGCTTATCTGTCCTGTAGGATATACCGCTCGCGATAAAATGCCGATGTGACAAATATGGCCGACAGTCCCCGCCCCACCTCCAAACGCAAGACGGTCAACAACCCGGCGCCACGCGCCTGGCAGCGCATGTTGTCGGGCCGCAGGCTGGACCTGCTCGACCCGCACGCCATCGATATCGAGATCGACGACATCGCGCTCGGCCTGGCACGCGTCGCCCGCTGGAACGGCCAGACACTGGGCGAACACGGCTTTTCTGTCGCCCAGCACTCCTTGATCGTCGAGGAGATCTGCGCGCATATCGATCCGGCAATAACGCCCGCTCAACGATTGATCGCACTTTTGCACGATGCGCCGGAATACGTCATCGGCGACATGATCTCACCGTTCAAGGCCGCCCTGGGCCTCGACTACAAGCGCTTCGAAAGCCACCTGGAACACGCCATCCATATCCGCTTCGGCCTGCCGCCGACGATCCCGGCCGCGCTCAAGACACTGATCAAGCAGGCCGATCACGCCTGCGCCTATTTCGAAGCAACGCAACTGGTCGGCTTCAGCGAGGCCGAGGCGCTTCAGTTCTTCGGCGAACCGCCCGAGGGCTATCATCTCAACATTGATCCATTGCCGGGTCAGGTCGCCCGCGAACGCTTCGTGGCGCGGTTCGAAGAACTCATGGCCCAAATCCAACTGACACGGCTGAAATGACATGGCGCTGACGATCGAGCTTTCGGCCGTCGTCGTCACGGTCAAGGATAATGAGGCATTCGTCCTGTGCCGTAACCTGCCGCGCGCCCAGTCCGGCGATCCCGCCCATGCCCTGCCGTCGGGCCTGTTCGTGCCGCGCAGCCATCGCACCTTCGATCTCGCCCTGCGCGCCTTCGTGCGTGAACAGACCGGCTTCGATATAGGCTATGTCGAACAGCTTTACAGCTTCGGCGATCTCGACCGCGAGGCCGTCCTGCCGGAAGCGCGCGGCGCCGACCATATCGTGTCGATCGGCTATCTGGCTCTGACGGCCAATCGCGACTTCCAGGCGCGCTTCGACGCGACATGGGTGCCGTTCAAGGCTTTTTTCCCGTGGGAAGACTGGCGGGGAGATATTAACCCCGTCAAAGGCTTGCGGAAATTTCTTGAGGGCTGGTGCCAGCAGGGCGACGACCAGGCCACCCGCCAGCGGCGCGTGGAAACCCTCTTCCCCGATGACTTCGATAACTGGAATGAAGAGCGCGTGCTGGACCGGTATGAATTGCTCTACAGCGCCGGCCTGATCGGCGAAGCACGCCGCGTTAAAGATGACGGCGGGCCCGACGCGCCGACTGGCCAACCCATGGCATCGGATCACCGTCGTATCGCCGCGACCGGCCTGTCGCGTCTGAGAGGCAAGCTGAAATACCGGCCAGTGATTTTTGAGCTGATGCCCGAGCGGTTTACCTTGCTGGAGCTTCAACGCTCGCTCGAGGCATTGTCGGGGGTTCGGCTGCACAAGCAGAACTTCCGCCGCGCGCTGGACCGTACAGGCTTCGTCCAGCCATTGGGCGTCACGCGCGACGATACCGGCGGCCGCCCGGCGGAGCTATACAGCTACGACCGCGAACACTTCCGCTTCAGCCCGTCATTGGGCCTCAGCCTTCCGCGCGCCTGATAACAACGGAGAGCCCGCTTCGATCAAGCCGTTTTCGCGCGACACCAGCGTCGGGACCAGTATCTGGCTGGTGACATTGGTGGCGGTGCGCATCATGTCGAGGATGCGGTCGATGGCAGCCAGCAGCGCGATGCCTTCCAATGGCAGGCCCGCCGCCGACAGGGTCACGGTCAGCATGACCGTCGCCACGCCCGGCACACCGGCCGTCGCCAGCGAGCCCAGGATCGAGCTCAGAGCGATGATGACATAGTGCGAGGTCGTCAGTTCAATGCCGAAATAATTGGCGATAAAGACCGACGAGATCGCCGGATAGATGGCGCCGCAACCGTCCATCTTCATGTTGGCGCCCAAGGGCAGGGCAAAGCCGGCATAGGACGCGGGCAGCTTGAGATTATCAACCGCGACCTGCAGCGATACCGGCAGGGTGCCAATCGACGAACAGGTGAAGAAGGCAGTTTGCTGGGCGGTGAAGATGCCCTGGTAGAAGCCCCTCACGCGCAGGCCATGTAATTTGAGCAGGGTTGGATAGACGACGAAGATCAGCGTCAGGCAGCCGAGATAAACCAGGCCAATGTAAGGGATCAGCGGCCGCAGCGAGTCGAGGCCATGCGACGCCACCACCGAACCGATCAGGCCAAAGACGCCAATCGGAGTCAACTGGATGATCCAGCGCGTCAGCTTGAACATGACCTGAGAGCCCTGCTCAACAAGTGCACTTAACTCCTTGGTTTTCTGACCTAAAGCGCCAAGCGCCGCACCGACCAGGATCGCAAACAGGACTATGCTCAGGACCTTGCCCTCGGCAAAGCTCTGGAAGATGTTCGACGGCACGATGCCGGTGACGACCTCGACCGGTGTCGGGATGTCCTTTACGGCTTGCGCCTCGAACGGCAGGTGGGCAATCCCTTGCCCCGGCTGGAAATAGATGCCGATGGCCAGGCCTATCGAAACCGCGATGGCCGAGGTGACCATGAACCAGCCGATCGTGTAGGCGCCCAGCCGCACGGCGCGCCCGCCGCCATTGTCCTCGCTGTGGCCCAGCCGCGCGATCGAGGCAGCGATGGTGAAGAAGACCAACGGTGCGACCAGCATCTTGATCGCCTTGACGAAGGTATTGCCGATCGGATCGAGCACCGGCAGGGCCGCCTCACCCCAAACGAGCGCCACGGCAATGCCGGCGGCGAAGGCGATGACCGTCTTGAGCCAGAAAGGCACCTTGCCGAGAAATTTGAGCATGACGATGCTTTCGCGTGAAACCAGTCCCACAGATATGGGCCCGGCGCCGCACGTTTACACACGAAAAAAATTGTGCCGTCAGGTGAACAGGGCTAAATCTGCTAAAATATCCTACAATTGAAGGACGCCGTCATGCGCGCCGCAGCCCTCGCCCTCTGCCTTAGTGTCGTCGCCGGTGCGGCCTGCGCAGAAATGGCGCCAAAACCCCTTTTCCGCGACCCGGTTCATGACGGCGCCGCCGACGCGTCAATCATGTACGATAAGGCCGGCAAGACCTGGCGCATGTTCTACACCAACCGCCGCGCCGACATGAGACTAGCGGATCCGAAGGACGTCGCCTGGGTGCACGGCACGGCATTGGGCGTTGCCACGTCGAAGGACGGCCAGAACTGGAGCTATTCCGGCACGGCGAAAATCCCATTGGAATGCACGGGTGAAACCCTATGGGCGCCGGAACTGCAAAAGTTCGGAGACACCTATCATATGTGGCTGACCGTCGTGCCCGGCGTCTTTTCTAACTGGAACGGCAGCCGGACCATCGTGCACCTGACCAGCCAGAACCTCGATACCTGGACGTGCGGCGAAACACTCGACCTCGGCTCCGACCGCGTCATCGACGCCAGCGTCGTCAAGCTCAAGACCGGCTATCGCCTGTGGTTCAAGGACGAGCGCAAGGGCAGCCGCCTGTTCGCCGCCGACAGCAAGGACCTCATCCACTGGACGCGCCGGGCGACACCGGTCGTCGATATCGCCGCCGAAGGTCCCAAGGTCTTCAAGTTCAAGGGCCAGTACTGGATGATCGCCGACGCCTGGAAGGGCTTGATCGTGCTGTCGTCCAAGGATACTCAGACCTGGACGCTCCAGGACACGCGCCTGCTCGAAGTGCCCGGCACGCAGCCGACCGACGACGCCAAGGGCCAGCACCCGGACGTGGTCGTCAATAATGGACGCGCCTTTATCTACTACTTCGTCCACCAGTCGAACGCGCCCGAAGCCAAGACCGATCCCTACTACAATCAGCGCACAGTGCTTCAGGTCGCCGAGCTGAAATATGCCGACGGCAAACTTAGTGTCGATCGCAACGCCAAGGTCGACGCGAGGCTCATTGCACCCTGAGACGTTCTGGTTTAAGCGAACGCCTAACCAGAACAATGCGATAAATCCATGTCTCACAACACCTTCGGTCATCTCTTCCGCGTCACCACTTGGGGCGAAAGCCACGGTCCGGCGCTGGGCTGCGTCATCGATGGCTGCCCTCCCGGCATCCCGCTGACAGAAGAGGACATCCAATGGGCCATGGATCGCCGCAAGCCGGGCGGATCGCGCTTCGTCACCCAACGCCGCGAGGCCGATGAGGCCAAGATCCTGTCGGGTGTTTTTGAGGGCGTCACCACCGGCACGCCGATCTCGATCCTGATCGAGAATACCGACCAGCGCTCCAAGGACTACGGCGAAATCGCCCGTCAGTTCCGCCCCGGTCACGCCGACTACACCTATTTCGCCAAGTACGGCGTGCGCGATTATCGCGGCGGTGGCCGCTCAAGTGCCCGTGAAACGGCAGCACGTGTCGCCGCCGGCGCTGTGGCGCTCAAGGTCCTCAAAACCCTGGTTGGCCAGATCGAAGTGCGCGGCGCGCTTGTGCAACTCGGCAAACACCGTGTCGACCGCAACAATTGGGATTGGTCAACGGTTGACCAGAACCCGTTCTTCTCGCCCGACGCGGCGGGTGTGCCGCTGTGGGAGGACTATCTCGACGGCATCCGCAAGGCGGGCTCGTCGATCGGCGCGGTCGTCGAAGTCCAGGCCGAGGGCGTGCCCGCCGGCTGGGGTGCGCCTCTCTACGGCAAGCTCGATTCGGAACTGGCCTCGGCCCTGATGAGCATCAATGCCGTCAAGGGCGTCGAAATCGGCGAAGGCTTTGGCGCCGCCGAACTGTCGGGCGAGGAAAACGCCGACGAGATGCGCATGGGCCCGGATGGTCCGGAGTTCCGCTCGAACCACGCCGGCGGCATACTGGGTGGTATTTCCACTGGCCAGACCGTCGTGGCGCGCATGGTGTTGAAACCCACCTCCTCCATCCTGACCAAGCGCGACTCGATAGATCTGGCCGGCAACGAGGTCGAACTGATGACCAAGGGCCGCCACGATCCGTGCGTCGGTATCCGCGCCGTCCCGGTCGCCGAAGCCATGATGTCCTGCGTCCTGCTGGATGCATATCTGCGCCATCGCGGCCAAACCGGCGGCGGCGTCCACGGCGTCGGTTGATCCCTTCAGACGAGCTATTGTAATTAACACAGTTACACTTATATAGGCCTCAACGCAGCGCACATAAATGGTGCGCCGAGAGGAGATTTCCGATGATCGACAAGAGAGCCTTCAACACCCTGGGCGGCGCCAATCACGGCTGGCTGAACGCCAAGCACCATTTTTCCTTCGCCAGCTACTACGATCAGTCCCGCATGGGCTGGGGCTCGATCCGCGTGTGGAACGACGATGAAATCGCCCCCGATTCTGGCTTCCCGCCCCACCCGCACGACAATATGGAAATTATCACCTATGTCCGCGAAGGCGCCATTACCCATAAGGATTCGCTGGGCAACGAAGGCCGTACCGAAGCCGGCGACGTGCAGGTGATGTCTGCTGGCACCGGCATTCGTCACGCTGAGTACAATGTCGAACCCGGCAAGACGACGCTGTTCCAGATCTGGGTCATTCCGTCTGAACGCGGCGCGCCGCCAAGCTGGGGCGCCAAGCCCTTCCCCAAGGGCGACCGTTCCGGCAAGTTCGTGGCGCTGGCCTCGGGCTTTGCCGATGACGGCGATGCCCTGCCGATCCGCACCCCGGCCCGCCTTCTCGGCGCGACGCTGCTGAAGGACCAGGCGGAAAGCTATACGCCGGTGACGGCGCCCAATGGCGAAAGCCGCCACCTCTACCTGGTGGTCGCGAGGGGCAAGGTCAGCGTCAATGGCGTTGAGCTGAATGAACGCGATGGCGCCGCCATCAAGGACGAGGCCCTGCTCGATATCCGGGCTTTGGAAGACGCCGAAGTGGTGCTGCTCGACGCCGCTTAAGGCCTTATAGATACACCTGAAACGTGTCTTTCGTGCACTCGACGCAGCGGCGGTATAGGCATAAGCTTATACCGCCGCTACTTTTTGTTGAGTCCCGACATGCTCCGCCGCATTGCCTGCCTCTTCGTGCTGTCTGCGCTCTGCGCCTGCACGCCTGAAATCTCCGAAGTCGAGCCCGCCGCCGCGTCGGCCGACAACATCGCGCAAACCGAGACCACGACACTGGCCGGGGTTGCACTTGATCAACCCTTGCGCATCCTCGGTACCGAGCCGTTCTGGGCGATCACGACAGACGACAATGATGTCCTGCTCGAACGCCCTGACGCAGCCGCGCGCCATTTCACGCCAGCCGGCTTCCACCTCGCCGGCAACCAGGCCGAACTGCGCTCGACAACGCTCAGCATCGTGCTGACGCCAGGTCCGTGTTCGGACGGCATGAGCGACCGGAAATATCCGTTAACCGCCGAAGTCCGTCTCGATGATGCTGTGCTAAAAGGCTGCGCCGTGTCCAAGGCCGAAATGGATAAGACGAAACCTTAGGCTAAGTCGCTTGTCGTAAAGCCCCCTTTCCGTCACAGCGCAGGCGCCGTGCCACCTTCCCCGTGAACGGGAAGGAAGGAAGGAAGCTTCATTGCTATTACCTTTTCCTTCCCCGTTCACGGGGAAGGTGGCATTGCAGAGCAAATGACGGAAGGGGGGCTTCCGAAATCAAACCTACAATTCGATTCGCTTTATAAGCCGCCCAACTCCATCAAACGGTCGCGGCGTTCGATGTACCGGCCGCCAAGAAATTGTGTTTGGACAAACGTCTTAATGCATTCAAGCGCCATATCCGGCGTCATGATATCGGCGCCAAGCACCAGCACGTTCGCGTCGTTATGTTCGCGCGACAGCCTAGCGCTGGTTGTCTCCGTACATAATGCGGCGCGAATATGTTGATACCGGTTGGCGGTCATGGCCATCGCCTGGCCGCTGCCGCATATCAGAATGCCGCGCTGCTCAGGATAGGCTCTCAATTCGCCTGCCAAAGTCATGGCGAAATCCAATGCATCGCAACGTTCGTCTGCGTGGGTGCCAAGGTCCTTTGGCACGAAGCTGTTTTCACCAAGCCACACCATCACCTTTGCCTTAAGGGAAAAGCCACGATGATCGGCGGCAACAAGAATGGTGTCGGGCATTCCGGTTTGCTCCTATTCGCCTGACCAGTACTTAGTGAGCTTTTTTGCTTCGAAACGGATGTCTGAGAAGGTGCCGGTATAGCTCTCGCCGAGCGGTGCCTGGGCGGCAAAGCCGACCGACAGCTTGCGCGCCGGATCGACCGCGAAATCGCGCAGGATCTGCCAGTTCTTGCCGTCCGTCGCCATATAGAGCAGGATCGTGTTATCGACGCGGACGATCTTCAACCAGACCGGTGCGGCAGGCACACGGACGTGATAGCTGTTGTCGCTGACCGGCGAGGCAAAGCTCGACGTCACGGCGTATTCGTTGGCATTGATGCGTTCAAACAGGAACTTGAGCCAGTAGCCGTCGTCGCTATAGACCACCAGCGCGCCGCCGTCGTAATCGGCGCCGAACGCGGCATCGACCCTGGCCGAGAAGATGAAATCGCCCTGGGGCGCAAACGTGACGCGCGGCGCCGTCGCGACCGACTCGCCACGCGGCGAATGGTAAAGGTCGGTGCCCTTTGGCGAAACCAGAACGAGCTTGTCCTTCGTCACCTCGGCCTTCACCGCCGGATTGGCCAGGCTCAGCGCATAGGGGATAGCATCGATGCGCGCCGTCAGTTCCCCGGCCGCGGCCGGAAACGCGAGGACCATGACAGCCGCCGCCAGCAGCAGTGATTTACGCATTCCCACCTCCCAAATTATGACATTTCGTCCGTCATAGGCGGCAGTCCCCACGTGCGCAAGCCGGCGTTTCAACTATAAAAAATTGGTCCTATTTGGCTGCCTTGACGATTTCCGATATGGTTTCAGGGAAAGCCTGCGCCGCGGTGGTTCTGTTGAACAGACCAGACGAATGGTTCGAGATTACGCCATTGTCCCAGTACATCGGTACCAAGCCATGCGCATGGGCCGAGCGTGTGACGTAGGCGTCCCAATAATTGCGGTACCTGCCTTCCGGATCGTACTCGTTGCGCTCGCTGGCGGCGTATTCGCCCAGGATGACCGGCACGCCCTTGTCGACGAAGTTGACCTGCATCTTCTTGAACTGGGCATCGGTGTAGACTTCGTTGGCCCAGGTCTCGGTCGCGGATTTGTCGGTCGCGTTCTTGCCCCACTGCCAGGTTTTGCTGTTGGTGTTCAGCGTGAAATTGTACGGGTCGTAATAGTGGACCTCCATCATCAGCCGGTGATCGACCGTGTCTCCCGGCATCTTGATGTTACATGACACCGCGTGGTCGATATTGGTGTTGTAGCTCTGCACGACCAGCCAGCGATCGGCATTGTTCCCGCCCGTGGTGCGCACGGCAGCGACGAACATCTGATTGAAGCCGTTCTGCACCTTGCAGTTCTCAGTCGTCGGCGCCGAATAGACATTGGTGACCATGACTTCGTTGGTGCCGGCGAACAGCAGGTGATCGTCATAATCCTTGAAATGGGTGGCGATCTGTTTCCAGAAGACAACCAGGCGCGCATTGGCCTGGTCCTGGTCCTGATAGGTCGGCTGCAGCCAGCCGCCGTCCCAATGGACATTGATGACGACGTACAACCCCGCCTTGCGGGCATAGTCGACGACCTCCTGGACGCGGCTCAGCCAGAACGGACGGATCGTAGCGTCGCGATTGGCATACTGGTTCCACGACACCGGGATACGCACGCTCTTGAAGCCCGCCGCCTTGACGCTGTTCATCAAGTCTTGCGTCACCTTGGGATTGCCCCAGGCGCTCTCCTGCGAGACACTGTAAGGTGGATTGCCGCCGATAGCCTCCAGCGAATTACCGAGGTTCCAGCCCGGCGACATCTCCTCGAGCGCGTTTTCGCCGGTGAGTGCGACGGTCGGCGCAGGCGTCGGCTCGGCGGCAGAGGCATTGCCGGCCATGAAGATAAGTGTCGCCGCAAGCGCTGCTAAGATTGGCCTGTTCATCCGTCCCCTGCCTTCGTTCTGATCGCACCGTTCGGCTGCGTTTGCAAAAAGTCCTATAATTTGGGGTCGTGTCCGGCAACAGCAGCTTTCATATCGGATGCCATTTTCACGAGGGCCGCGTCCCGTGCGCATCAGATTCGCCGGAACGGATTATTTAAGGCCGACCAGCTTGTGGGTCTGGACGCTCATCCGCCATTGCGGGTGCGTAAGGCAATAGTCGATAACTGCCTGATTGTGCGCGGGCGTCAGCGACTTGTCGGACCCCAGCGGGTCCTTGGGTTGCAGGTAGAAGCGTTCGAAGTCGAGGCCTGTGAACTCGGCAGGGTCGACACCGTCCTGCGGCCAGACGAGCTTCAGCTCCTGGCCGCGCGTCTGTTTCAGGCGGTTCTGCCCCTTGGGACTGACGCAGACCCAGTCGATACCAGCCGGCGCCGCGATCGTGCCATTGGTCTCGACGGCGATGAAATAGCCGGCTGCCTTGACCGCCGCAATCAGCTCCAGATCGAGTTGCAGCAGGGGTTCGCCGCCGGTGAAGACTACGGCCTTGTTGGTTGTCCCCGGCCCCCAGACGGCATCCATAGCCGCCACGACGTCGGCAGGTGTCGCGAACTTGCCGCCGTTTTCGCCGTCGGTGCCGACAAAGTCGGTGTCGCAGAAGTCGCAGGCGGCGGTGATGCGGTCCTGCTCACGGCCGGTCCACAGGTTACAGCCAGCAAAGCGTGCAAAGACATTGACGCGGCCGGCCTGGCCGCCCTCGCCCTGCAGGGTCAGGAAGATTTCCTTGAAGCTATACATCGAAACTACTTCGCGAAGCTACCCTGCGATGCCTGGCGGATTTCGAGGAAGTGCTCGAAGCCGGTCTTGCGCAACTGGCAGGCCGGGCATTCGCCGCAGCCATAGCCCCAGGCGTGGCGCTCACCGCGGGCGCCGACGTAACAGGTGTGGGTTTCTTCAAGGATCAGTTGGACCAGTGGGTCGCCGCCCAGCTCGAACGACAGCGCCCAGGTCTGGGCCTTGTTGAGCTGCATGAGCGGCGTATCGATGCGGAACGGCCGCTCGACACCCAGGACCAGCGTCTTTTCCATGGCGTCGAGCGTATTGGCGCGGCAATCGGGGTAGCCGGAATAGTCGGTTTCGCACATGCCGCCGACCAGGTGGTCGATGCCGCGCCGGTCGGCAACGGCCGCCGCATAGACGAAGAAGACGAGGTTGCGCCCCGGCACGAACGAAGACGGCAGTCCGCGTTCGGTCATGACGATCTCGCTTTCGCGCGTCAGCGACGATTCCGCCACGGCGCCGAAGCCTTTCAGATCACAGACATGGTCTTCGCCAAGCTTTTCGGCCGCCAGCGGGAAGGCCTCGCGGAACCTGGCCAGCACGGACAGGCGCGTCGTCATCTCGATCGAATGGCGCTGACCGTAGTCGAAACCGATGGTTTCCACGCGATCATAGTGTTTCAGCGCCCACGCCAGGCATACGCTCGAATCCTGCCCGCCCGAAAACAGGACAAGGGCGGAACGATTGGCGGGAACCTGATCCAGAGACGCGGACATACGAGCGGAAACCTTTAAGGAATGGGGAGTACAGGTTTCTAAAAACGCCCTTTGGCCGTCGATTGCAAGGTATTTTTGACGCGAAACCTTTGACGTTCGCGTCAAGATGCGCGAAAATCGGGCAGGTTTACACACGGTGACGCCATGGACCAGGCTGCCTTTTCCGACATGTTCGGAACCATCATCGACAACACGCCCTATATGAAGGCCATCGGCGCCGTCTATGACGGCCGTTCGGATGATGGCGTAACCATGCGACTGCCGTGGCGCGCCGACCTGATCGGCGATCCGGAAACGCGGGTCATTGCGTCGGGCGTGGTCACGGCCTTGCTCGACAATGGATCGGGCATGGCAGTGTGGGACCTGATCAATGAGTTCAAACCGATCGCGACGCTCGACCTGCGCATCGATTATATGCGCGCCGCCGAACCGGACCGCGACCTGCTGGTGACTGCGAAATGCTACAAGCTGACACGCTCGATCGGTTTCGTGCGCGCCTTCGCCTATGAAGACACGCCGGACGATCCTGTGGCGGCGGCCCAGGCGGCCTTTATCATCGCGTCGCCGTCCCTGACGCCGAAAGGGTAGGATCATGACACAGGATATTGCCCCGACACTTTCCCGCCCCATCGAGCGCCTGAACCCCGAAGACGTGTTGAACGCCATTCCATTCGCCGGCTTTCTGGGCATGCGGCTGGATCTCGCCGGCGATGAATTGACGGCGCGCCTGCCCTACGCGCCGCACCTGATCGGCAATCCAATGATTCCTGCCCTGCATGGCGGCGTCATCAGCGCCTTCATGGAGATGACGGCCATGGCGCAGTTGTTCCTGAGCGAAACCTTCCACCATGTGCCCAAGCCGATCGATGTCAGCATCCAGTACCTGCGCACCGGCCGGCCGGTTGATACCTTTGCGCGGGCTGTCATCAATCGTGTCGGGCGAACGGTGGCCAATGTCGAGGTCCAGGCGTGGCAGGACCAGAAGTCACATCCGATCGCGACACTCCAGACGCATTTCCTGCTCTCGGATCGCTAACAGGGCTTGGGGTTCGTGCCCCCACAAGCCTTTTATGTTGGATCGGGGAAGGCCTGGGGCCACAGGCCCCAGACCCCAGACCCCATAAGTCGACCGAGTCACGACTTTCCGGCGCGGTCGCCATACTCCCATTCATACGGCACGCCCGTGTCACCGAGCACGAACTTTACCAGATCGGCAAAGCCGGCTTCGGCGCGGACATCGTTCGACAGGATGACAACGCAACGCCGACCTTTTTCGACGCAGACCATTGTATTGGCCGTCTGACCGTCGTGCCCACCCTTGTAGAAGCCATGGCCCTGCCGCCCATCGAACACGACGACACCCAGACCGGCATAGAGGTCCTTGCGTTGCTGATCCGCCGGCAATTCTGGCGCAAACGGCGGGAACTGGTGCGCCGTTGTGATTTTCAGCTGCGGCCTGACCATTTCAGCGCGCGATTTGGCCGTAAGCCCATCGCCACGCACCAGGGCAGCGGTGAACTTGGCGATGTCGGTAATGGTCGTATCCATCGATCCGGCAACGCGGACCTTTGACCGCTCATCGTGTTCGCCCACCTCTCCGGCATCGTTCCAGCCGTCGGCCAGGTTGGGCCGGAAGTCATCCCGCCATTTCAGGCTGGTCCGTGTCATGCCTAATCGCGTGAAGTTGGCTTGCGTCAGGTCGCCGAGATCCTGCTTGATCTTGCCGTTCTCGATAGCAAACTGCAGCAGGATCAGCCCCTCACCGGAATAGGCATATCGGGCGCCGGGGTCGAAATGAATGCGCAGCTTTTGATCGGGCTCCAGCCAGGAGAAGTTGGCAAAGCCGGTCGCATGCGTCAGGGCGATGCGCGGCGTGATCTGCTTCCAGCGCGGTTCATTGGCCAGATCTTTGTAAGGTCCATACTTGTCGGGATAGATGGCTTCCGGGTCGTATTCGGGCAACGGCTTATCAAGCAGTTCCGGCAACGGAGTATCGAGCGTAAGTTTGCCTTGGTCTACCAGTTGCAGAACCGCGTACGCGAAAACCGCCTTGGTCAGCGAGGCGCCGTACATGACGGTGTCGGGGGTCAGCGGCTCCCCCTTGGCATTGCGAATACCATAGGCCTGGGTGTAGCCGACCTTGCCGTTGTCTATCACGGCGATAGCGAGACCATTGGCTTTCGTCGCATCGAGGACCTTGCGGACCTCGGCATCAATGGCCGCCGGTTTCGGCGCGGCGTGGGCAAGGGTGGGAGCAAGGAGTACGCAACTGAACGCAAGGGCACGACGCAGCATGGGGCCTCCGTTGGCGCGGATAACTTATCGGGTGTGGGGCCTGTGACCCAAGTCTTACCTAGTTCCTTGTCGAGGCCTCGCCCATAAGGGCGAAGGCCACGACAAGGAACTAAGAAAGGTTTGTGGGGTCACGGACCCCACGCCCCCTTAGTCATACGGCGCTTAAGCGGCTACCACAAGCTCCCCGCGCACGCCCTGCTCCAGTAAGGCAATCGTCCGCTCCAGCCCGAAGATCGCCACGAACGACCCGAATCGCGGCCCCTGCGACTGCCCAAGCAAAACTTCATACAACGCCTGAAACCACGCGCGTAAAGGTTCGAATTCATGGACCTTTCCGACTTCAAACACGAGGTTCTGCAAGGCCTCAGCATCGCGCGTATCCGCCGGCAACGCCTTAAAGCGCTGGATGAGGTCTTCAAACGCCGCCTTCTCTTTGTCGTCCGGCAAACGGAACGATTTCGACGGCTTCACGAAGTCTTCGAAATAGTTCAGCGCATAGCCCGCCAGACGATCCAGCACCGGCTCACTCTCCGGAGTCGCGCCTGGAATATAGGCGCGCAGGAAGCCCCATAGCGTCTCCTTGTCCGACGCATTGGCCGCCGACACGAGATTGAGCATCAGCCCGAAGGTCACCGGTGGCGACGTGATAGCCGTGTCACCACGCAGGACAAACCAAACCGGGTTTTCGATCTGCTTGGCCTCTTCCTGCTTGGGGAAGGCATCCAGTTGCTGGAAGAACTCGTCCGTCGCCCGCGGAATGACATCAAAATACAGCTTCTTGGCCGACTTCGGCGACTGGAACATGTAGTAGCCGAGGCTTTCCGGTGCACCATAACGGAGCCAGTCTTCCATGGTCAGGCCGTTGCCCTTGGACTTCGATATCTTCTGTCCTTGCTCGTCCAGGAACAGCTCGTAATTAAAGCCCTCGGGCGGAATGCCACCAAGCACCTTGCAGACCTGAGACGACACCTTGACCGAGTCGATCAGGTCCTTGCCGGCCATCTCATAATCGACACCCAGGGCCGCCCAGCGCATTGCCCAGTCCGGCTTCCACTGCATCTTGACGTGGCCGCCGGTTACAGGAACCTCGAACTTTTCACCATTTTCTTCAAACACGATCGTGCCGCGCGCGACATCACGTTCCAGGGTCGGCACCTGAAGCACGTGGCCGGTCTTCGGCGAGATCGGCAGGAAGGGCGAATAGGTCGCGCGCCGGTCCGGCCCAAGTGTAGGCAGCATAACCGCCTGGATCTGGTCGAAACGATCAAGCGCCGTCAGCAGGGTCTGGTCGAAGACACCGCCCTTGTAGCAATCGGTCGACGACAGAAATTCATAAGTGAATCCAAAGCCATCGAGAAATTTCTTCAGTCGCGCATTATTGTGCTGGCCGAACGAAGGGTGCTCACCGAACGGATCGCGCACCACGGTCAAAGGCTTGTACAGGTCTTCACGCAGAATCTCAGGATTGGGGATACCTTCCGGTACCTTGCGCAGGCCGTCCATATCGTCCGAGAAGCAGATCAGGCGCGTCTTCCAGTGCCCGCCCGTCATGGCTTCGAACGCCTGACGCACCATGGTCGTGCGCGCCACTTCGCCGAAGGTTCCGATGTGCGGCAGGCCCGAAGGCCCGTAGCCGGTCTCGAAGATCACCGGCCGGCCCAGCGCCTCATTTTCATGCAGCGCCTCATCCGTCTTGCCGGCTTCGATCAGGCTAAGTGCCCGTTTCTGCTCGGCCGCATCCTTGAGACGCGATTTGATCAGGCGCGCGATCAGGGCGCGGGCCTGTTCAAACGGCCATGCGCGGCCGGCGTAAGCAAGGGTGGCAAGTGACGACATGATGAACCGAAAGCCTTTCTGATACCGAAGAGGCGTCCGCTTTACGGCCCATGGTCAAAGGCGTCAATGTTAAAGGACAACCGGCGCCTTGCCGCCGCGCCAGACACGATGGAACGCAGCGGTGGTCGCCTGGCTGCCCGCGGCATCGCCAAGCAGGCTCTGCGCCTGCGCCTTGCCCCACAAAGCATAGGCATTGCCGGGACGTACCTTCAGAGCCGCATCGAACGCCGCCAGGGCGGCCTTCCCGTCCCCGGCCGCAAGCTTGAGCCGACCCAGGTCGATCTGCGCCGGTCGGTCGGCCAGTGGCGGCTCATTATAGCTCAGGCGCTTTTCAGCCTCGGCTGCGGCCTTGAAGTATGTTTCTGCCTCGGCCATCTGCCCCGCCACCATGGCGATACGCCCCGATGCCAGGTGCTCGTGGCGCTCCGCTATTAGCGCCGCATCGCCGGTTTCCTTATTGGCCGCTCGTGCCTTTTTCAACGCGACCAGCTCCTTGCGCGCACCCGCGACATTGCCTTGGGCCACCATCGCCTCAATACGCGCCGACCGCGAGACCGTCGTCAGTATAAGCAATTTTGCCGCCGGCGCCTTGAGCGCCAGAACCTCTGACGGCGTCATGAACTGAGCGCGCGCCTGCAAGGTCATCAGCAGCTTGGCCTCATCCCAGCTTCCCGGCTTGATGCTGGATTGCGGCGTCCCAGCTTCGATTTCACCGGCCAACCGCAATGCATTGGCAGCATCGCCGACCTGTTGCGCCGCCGACATGATGAAGGTGGCGTGGTGGTAATAGTAGCCATAATAGGCCGGTTTTTCACCCAGATCGCGCGCCATGCCCTCATTGACAGCGATGGCCTTGAGATTGACGTCGATCGCGTCGCCGATCCGCCCGATGGGGTAATAGGTGTGGCTGGGCATGTGCACCAGATGCGGCGAATTGGACGCCACGACACCCAGCCGGTCGGCATAGGGCTCGGCGCGTTCCGGCCGGTCCGAAGCTTCGGTCAGGTGGATATAGAGGTGAATGGCTTCGGGATGGTCCGGGTTGCGCTTCAACACCGTCTCAACCAGGGCCATGGCCTTGGCGGCCCACGGCCGGGCGACGTGACCGCCCGGCTCCCAGTAATCCCATGGCCGCGCCGTCATCGCCGCCTCAACCGCCAGCACCGCGATAAAGTCGTCCTCAGGCCAGCGCGCCGATCCGGCGAACAGGGCATCGGCGTACTTTTCGGCAAAGCCCCCGCCCTGCTTTTCCGGTGGCTTTTCTGTGTAGCGGATCGCCAGGGCATCGATCAGCATCCGGTCCCTGGCGCTCAGATCCTTAGCCTTGAGCGCCAATGCCACCAGCTCCCGCGCCTCCGCGGCGTTTTTTTCGCTCATCGCTCCATTATTGATATTTGGCCCCAACGCCATAGCCATCCCCCAGGCGCACATGGCGCATTCCGGGTCGCGGTCGCGCGCGGCCTTGAAGCTGTCGTAGGCGGTCTTGTACTCAAAGCCGTAAAGCAACGCCAAACCCTGATCGAAATAGACCTGGACCTGCGGGTCCTTCGCGCCCGTCGGATAATGGACCTGCGCCAGCCCTTTGAACACCGGCATAGTCTTCGTGCTGGTCGTGGCTGCGGCTTGCGGCGATCCGCACATGCCGGCGGCCAGAACGGCAGGATCGATCGTCTTCGGCTTGCGCGGCGTCGGGGTCGCGCAGCCGAACAGCCCCGTCAGGCAAGCCACGCCCAGCGCCGTCATAAGGCTGTGTGTATTGGCCATCTCAGCGCTCCGGGTTCCACGCGGTAAGCAGATGACACGGCCTGCCAGACGGCGTCAATCATACAAGCTCCTATGGCATCCTTATGCGGAAAAGTTGACGTTGCGGTCACTTGCTGCTTGACCGTGATCACGAATACAAATATCTTGACGTTTACGTCAATGTAAAGATATTCCATCATAACCAAGAGCGATATGCCGGAAGTGCCAGGAACGCCTGTGCGGCGTCGGCCTGATATCGCGACAAAGCAAAAAGGACGGCAACCACCAGATGGACAACCGCACCTACTCTATTCGCCAGCTCTCTAAAGAATTCGATGTGACGGCGCGCGCCCTGCGTTTCTATGAGGACAAGGGCCTCATCAGCCCGGAACGCAAGGGCCAGACGCGCCTGTACAGCGCCCGCGACCGTGCGCGCCTGCAACTGATCCTGCGCGGCAAGCGCCTCGGCTTTTCGCTGGTCGAAATCCACGAAATCCTCGACCTCTACACCCCGAAGGACCACGGCGCCTCGCAGATGAAGGCGACCCTGGGTAAGTACCGCAAACAGATTGAGACCCTCAAACGCCAGCGCGAGGACATCGACGCGGCCATTTCCGACATGCAGGCCGGCTGCGTCTGGCTGGAGGAACAGGTTCAGAAGATCGAAGGCGAAAACCTTCAACAATCCAAAGCGTAGAAGCTGATCATCCAACACTGGATGATCAGCTTCTATTTATTTGCTTTTACGCGATATTTTTCCGAAAACCGCTACGCACTTTTCGGATATCGCTTGGACAATAAACCTAAGACACAGGGATAACCGAAATGAGCTACAAGGCCCCGGTTCGCGACTATCAGTTCCTCATCGAGAACGTCTTCAAGACTGACCAGTACAACAACCTGAAAGGCTTTGCCGACGCCGATAGCGCGACGGTCATGGCCATTCTGGAAGAGGCCGCCAAGTTCACCGAAGAGGTTGTCCACCCGATCAACATCACCGGCGACAAGGAAGGCTGCGTCCTCAATGCCGACAGCAGCGTGACGGCGCCCAAGGGCTACAAGGAAGCTTACAAGGCCCTAACCGAAGCCGGCTGGACCGCCCTGTCGAATGATCCCGAATATGGCGGCCAGGGCCTGCCCCATTTCGTCAACACCGCCTTCTCGGAAATGCTGTCGGGCGCTTCGTCGGCGTTTGGGATGTATCCCGGCCTGACCGAAGGCGCCATCTCGGCGCTTCATGCCGGCGGCACGGACGAACAGAAGGCGCTGTACCTGCCCAAGCTGATCTCCGGCGAGTGGTCGGGCACGATGAACCTGACCGAGCCGCATTGCGGCACCGATCTCGGCCTGCTGCGCTCTAAGGCCGTGCCGAATGGTGATGGCAGTTACCGGATCAGCGGCCAGAAGATCTGGATCTCGGCCGGTGAGCACGACTTTACCTCGAACATCTGTCACCTGGTCCTGGCGCGCATCGAAGGCGCCCCTGCCGGCGTCAAGGGCATCTCGCTCTTCCTGGTGCCCAAGTTCCTGCCCGACGCCGACGGCAATCCGGGCGAGCGCAACAGCTTGAAGTGCGCCGGTCTCGAGCACAAGATGGGCATCCATGGCAATTCGACCTGCGTCATGGTCTATGAAGACGCCAAGGGCTTCCTGCTCGGCAGCGAGCACGAGGGCCTGAAGATCATGTTCTACATGATGAATTCGGCGCGCTACGGCGTGGGCCTGCAAGGCCTGGCCATCGGTCACGCGGCCTATGTCGCCGCGAGCCAGTTCGCCAAGGACCGTCTGCAGGGGCGCGCCCTCACCGGCCCCAAATCGCCCGACAAGCCCGCTGACAGCATCCTGGTACATCCCGACGTCCGCCGCATGCTGCTGGAAAGCCGCGCCCATATCGAAGGCGGACGCGCCTTCCTGGTCTGGGGCGCTTTGCAGGCCGACTTCCAGCACGTCGCCGAAGACGAAAAAGCCCGTGAAAAAGCAAGCGATTACATGAGCCTGCTGACGCCGGTAATTAAGGCCTATCTGACCGAAAAGGGCCTGAAAGTCACCCAGGACGCCATGCAGGTCCACGGCGGTTCGGGCTTTACCGAACACTTCCCGGCCTCGCAATATATGCGCGATGTCCGCATCACCCTGATCTACGAAGGCACCAATGGCGTCCAGGCTTTGGACCTCGTCGGCCGCAAGCTGCCGTCCAAGGGCGGCCGCGCCTTGCAAACCTTCTTTGCTGAAATCGATGCTTACGTCGCCGCCGAAGAGTCGGCTTCGATCGTGCCCGCCTACATCAAGGCGTTGAAGGAGACCAAGGCCAAGCTGATGGACGGCACCATGTGGCTGATGCAGAACGGCATGGGCAATCCCGACAATGCCGCAGCCGGATCGCTCGACTATCTCCACCTGTTCGGGTTGACCTGCTCGGCCTATATGTGGGCGATGATGGCCAAGGCGGCGCAGGAAGAAATCAATAATGGATTGAGCGATCCATTCTTCACAACCAAGCTGGCGGTTGGCCGTGTCTTCCTGGAACGCATCCTGCCGGACGCCGATGCGCACCTGGCCAAGATGAAGGGTGGCGCGGAAGCGCTGATGGCGCTGGAAGACGAGTTGTTTTAAAGGCGAGGAAGCGAGCCTCCTCGACCTCGATACCCGGTAGAGTCTAACCCATTAAGTAACAAAGAGCCGGGCGCCCTTAAGGTGCCCGGCTCTTTGTTATTTAAACGCTTAAACGCTGTCGCGTTATCGGGTCGAGGGGACTTGTCCCCTCGCCTTTACAACTGCTCCAGCACGTACTCGGCCGACGACACGTTGAACTGGCCCTTTTCCTCGACGAACAGCTTGTCGACCACACCGTCCTTTACGATCATGGCGTAGCGTTGCGAACGCGGGCCCATGCCGAACCCGGTACCGTCCAGTTCCAGCCCAACCGCCTTGGCAAAGCCAGCATTGCCATCCGCCAGCATGACCACTTCGTTTGCAATTCCCTGATCTTTCGCCCACGCTTTCATCACGAAATAATCATTTACCGAGATGCAGGCGACGGTATCGACGCCCTTGGCCGAGAAGTCTGCAGCATGGTCCTTGAAGCCTGGCAGGTGGCGGGCGCTGCAGGTCGGCGTAAAGGCCCCCGGAACGGCGAACAGGACGACGGTCTTGCCGCCGAAGAAATCCTTTGAGGATACAGGCTTGCCGCCATCTTCCTCGACGATGGTCAGTGTGGTTTCGGGGATGGCGTCGCCGGGTTTCACTGTCATGTGCATCTCCTTTTTGATCGAACTCGCCGCTTGGTTGCGACAGGTCAGGATCAATTTTCGATATGTTTTGTCGGGGTTATCACGCAAAATGTGCGCCCGCGACACGCCCCCACATATAGGGTAATGTGATAGGATACCAAGCAAATTCCCGGCACGTTTGCATCCGACGCGAACATCCGGGGCGCGAAGATAAGGACATCCTATGATTCACGGCGGCGGTACGGTTTCACAACCCGAAATGCCTGTTTCAGGCGAAGCGTACACCTCGTATCAGGGCAGCCTGCTCATCGCCATGCCGACACTGGGCGACGCATCCTTTGCGCATAGCGTTATCTATCTGTGCCGCCACGATCCGCTGCACGGCATGGGCATTATTCTTAACCAGCCGATTAGCGGCCTCGACTTCCGCGTCATGCTGCGTGAACTGAATATCCCCGAAGGCGGCGCGTTGCGTAACCCCATGCTTGCCGGGCAAAAGGTGTTTCGCGGCGGCCCGGTCCAGATGGACCGCGGCTTTGTCCTGCATAGTCTTGATTTCCAGATTGAAGAGGCCACCCTGCCACTTACGCCACCTGCCGGTGACGACGGCGATCCGGTCGGCTTAACCGCCTCGCGCGACATCCTCGTCGCCCTGTCGCAGGGCCAGGGGCCGCAACACAGCCTGATCGCGCTGGGGTATGCAGGCTGGGGCCCAGGCCAGCTTGAGGCCGAGCTCAGCCAGAATGCCTGGATTGTCGCGCCGGCGACGCACGAACTGCTGTTCGGCGGCGATACCGAAAATCTGTGGGTCCGCGCCCTGGCCAGCCTCGGCGTCGATCCGGCCCATCTGTCCGGAACATCCGGTAACGCTTAAGCCGCGATCGCCGCCATGCCGGCTGGCCCAAGCAGGGCGCTGGCGAATTGAGTCTGCTGACTCAATGATTGACCGACGCGCACCAGGTCATCCAATCCGACCCGCTCAATTTCAGCCGCAACCTCGTCGAGGCCGAAAACCTTGCCGAAGGTCGACAACTGGCTGGTGAAGGTCGCCGCGCGCGACGCGGCCCCTTCGTGATTGAGAAACAGCGAGGTCTGGAACTGCGCCCGGGCGCGTTCAAGCTCCGGCACGGTCGGATTGGCCGCCAACTCGCCCATGACCTTGCGGATCAGTTCAGCCAGCGGCGCGACGTCCTTGGCCGCGCAGCCAGCGTAAAGCCCGAAGACGCCGCCGTCGCGATAGGGCGTCACCCAGGCATCGATGGCGTAGGCCAGTCCCCGCGCCTCGCGCGCTTCCTGGAACAGACGTGAAGCCATGCCACCGCCCAGGATCTCGCTGAACAGGCGCAAGGGTATGATGTCCGGGTGATAGCGGCTGACGGCTTCGAAACCGAGCGTCAGGTTGGCCTGTTCGATCTTGCGTTTTTGCAGGCGATGGCCGGGTGTGAAGCGTAGCTTTTCCGGGACGTCGAGCCCCTTCTCGTCCGGCACCGTGTCGAACAAGGGCTTGGCGGCGGCGTAGACCTCGGCCGGATCGACACCGCCCGAAATACAGATGACGATCCGGTGCGGCGCATAAAGTTGGCGCGCGAAGGTCCGCAGATTATCTGGCGCAGCCGATTTCAATGATTGACGCGTGCCCAGGATGGGACGGCCGATCGCCTGGCCTTCGAACATCGCCTCCTGCAACAGGTCGAAGACATGGTCGTCGGGCGTGTCATAGGCTTCGTGAATCTCCTGCTCGACGACCTTCTTCTCGCGCTTCAGTTCCTCAAGCCTGAGGTCCGAGCGGAACATCAGGTCCGACACGATTTCCAGCGCCAATGGCAACAGCGCGTTCAGTCCCCGCACTTCGAAACGCGTATGCTCATAGCCGGTCGAAGCGTTGATCGTTCCGCCGCGGTGTTCGATGGCTTCGGCCAGTTGCCGCGCGTCACGGCCGGCGGCGCCCTTGAACACCATGTGCTCCAGCAGGTGCGCCCAGCCGGACTGCGCCTCGGTTTCAAAGCGCGTGCCGCCGTGGATCAGCGCATTGAGCGCGAAGGTCTTAAGGCCGGGCATGGGATCGACCAGCAAGGTCAGGCCGTTGTCGAAGCGATAGAGGGTTTGATTGTCGAGTATGGAAATCATGTCTTACGATTACGCTGGACGGCGAAGGCGAAAACCATACCCAGCAGGGTCACGGCCAGCCCGTACCAGGTCAGGGCGTATTCAAGGTGGCGGTTGGCGAGCGGCGCGGTCATCGGCGCCTGTTGAACGGCGGGACCTGCGAGGTTCGAAGCCTTGACGTCGAGCACGAGGAAATAGTCAGTCCGCAGCTGCGTTTTTAGCGCCTGGCCCATTTCGGCGGTCGAGCGGCTGTACCAGTCGTTTTTTGCTGGATCGTTGAGAGGGGCAAAGGCTGACGGCTTATCGACCGGGCGCAGACGGCCGACGGGCAAGATAGCCGTATTGGCCGGCGCGCTGTCCGCGTTTTCCGAAAACCCAAGGTCAACCAGCATGTCGGGCTGGCCCGGTGCGATCGGACACGCGGTCAGCAGACGGTAGCCTGCGACGGGCCCCATGGTCGAGTGCATGGGAATAATGCGCGCGGGCGCAACGGGGCACGATGGCAGCGCGACCGAACGCCAGTCGGCGTGGCCCTTTGCCAACGCCTTCGCGACCGGCACTGGCGGCAGCGCTTCGGTGCGCGCCATCTCGGCTATGAGATTGTTCTTCCACTGCAGGCGGGCCATCTGCCAGGTGCCGAGACCGACAAGAATGGCGAAAGCAATGACGGTGGCCACGAGCAGACCGCGCGGCAGGGGATTGATCAGGCGCATCATTCGTCGCGCACCTTGTGCTTGAGTTGTGAGGCGATCATCAGCCCCTTCAGCATCGGCATGAGGATCAGGCTGAGAATAACCGCGAAGGCCGGCCAGACACTCAGCAACAGCCAGACAGGCCATCCCAGGCCCAGCAGGCTGATGACCAGTCCGACGCAGGCGGCAAAGCCGGCGATCAGAATGACGAAGACGACGGGACCGTCACCGGTCTCCGCCGCCTTGAAATCCACACCGCAAACGCCACAGGCCTCCGCGATCTTCAGATAGGATTTGAACAGCCTTCCCTGCCCGCAGACAGGACACCGGCCGAGGGCTGCCGCAAGGAACCCGCCCTTGCGGCCATTGGCCTCTGTCATCCCTTGTAGCCGCCGAACACGACGTAGACGAAGGCGAAGAGGAAGAGCCACACCACGTCAACGAAGTGCCAGTACCAGGCGGCGGCTTCGAAACCGAAGTGCTTCTTCGGCGTGAAGTGACCGGCCAGGACGCGTAGCAGGCAGACGATCAGAAAGATGGTGCCGATCAGGACGTGGAAACCGTGGAAGCCGGTCGCCATGAAGAAGACCGAACCGAAAAGGCCCGAATTGGCAGCCTCTTCGTTGAAGAACAGGTGGTGGTGGATGATTTCCATGTATTCCGACACCTGGACCAGCGTAAACACCGAACCCAGGATCACGGTCAGGACCAGCGCCCAAACGGCACCCTTGCGGTCGTTTTCCTGCAGCGCATGGTGCGCCCAGGTCGCAGTCGTGCCCGAAGTCAAAAGCAGCAGGGTGTTGAGCAGCGGCAGGTGCCACGGATCAAGTGTCTCGACGCCCTTCGGCGGCCAGGTCGACCATGCGGCACGCACTTCTTCGATGGCCGAGTGGGCCCCCGAACGGTGGCCCGCGAATAACGACATTTCGAAGAACATCCAGAAGAAGGCGGCGAAGAACATCACTTCGGAAGCGATGAACATGATCATGCCATAGCGCAGGCCCAGCTGAACGACCGGGGTGTGGTCGCCACGGCGGCTTTCCTTGATGACGTCGCGCCACCAGAAGACCATGGTCAGCAGGATGCCGGCGATGCCAATCGCGAACAGCCACCACTCACCCTTGGGGATGCCAAACAGGCCGCGCCACCAAACGACGAGACCCAGGCCCCACAGGACGCCGGAGGCTGAACCCAGCAGCGGCCACGGGCTGGGGTTGATGATGTGATAGTCGTGCTTAACGCCGTGATTGGACATGTGTCAGTCTACTCACCTTATTGTCCGCGGCAGGCGTCGGTGCCCGCGCGGCTGTTGCCTTTGTGGCCGGAAAATCGGAATTTTCCGTTTATGCCAATTCATTCTGAAACACAATGCAAAGACCAGCTTCATTCCTCGGTTTTTGCCTTTGCGTAGCCTTATTTCTCGTCGCCCTTGGCCTCGTAGAAGGTGTAGGACAGGGTCACGTCAGTCAGATCGCGGGTATCGATGTTTTTCAGCAGTTCCGGATCGAGGAAATAGACCATCGGAAATTCGCGCGTTTCGCCCGCTGCAATCGTCTGATTGTCATAGCAGAAGCATTGCAGCTTGCGGAAATAAGGTCCCATGGGCTCGGGCAGCACGTTAAACACCGCCCTGCCCGTCACGGGTTTGTCCGAAATGTTGGTGACCGTGAATTTCATCATCGCCGTACGCCCGACGCGCGTGCGCTGCGATGGCTTGTCGACCTTGAACTTGAACGGCACGCCATTGGTGTTGGTGTCGAAACGGACCTCGATGATTCGGTCGGAGACGGTCGTCGGCGCTGCGGTCGCGGCCTTGCCGATGGTACCGTTATAGCCCGTCGCCTGGCAGAAGGCACGGTAAAGCGGTACACTGGCGAAAGCCAGGCCGCCCATGGCCGCCGTGGCCAGTACCAGCCAAAGCACCAGGCGGCCATTTTTGCTCATTGCGATACCTTGGACGCCGCCGCCTTTGAGGCTGCGGCAGATTCGGCGGCGACGGAGCGCAGATAGGCGTCGCGCTTGAGCCCGGTCGCCATACGCGACATCGAGATGAAGAAGATCAGCACGACGAACAGCACCAGACCCAGCGCGATGAACAGGTTGCGCTGCTTCTGCGCCTTCAGATAGGCGGCCTTGTCATCAACGGTTTTCGGGGCGTCCGTCACTGGAAGAACCCTTTCAGGGCATGTTCGATCAACAGGGTCGCGAACAGCGCGGTCAGGTAGAAGATGGAGAAGGCGAACAGGTTGCGCGCCGACAAGGCTTCCTTTTTAACATCGTAAAGGCTCTGCTCGCCACCTTCGGGGTGGTCCCCGGCCCGCGACAGAAAGACGCGGAGCGCCATGTACAGGAAGATCGCGCCACCAAACACGGAAACGACGGCGTAGAAGATACCGCCGAGTTTGCCGCCTTCGGGCCCGATCACCGCCGGCAGGCAGGCGACCGGCACCATGACCAGGCTGTAGAGCAGGATCTGCAGCCGCGTCGATTTGGCGCCTTTGGCCACCGGCATCATGGGAATGCCGGCCTTGGCGTAGTCTTCAGCGGTATACAGCGCCAGCGCCCACGAATGCGGCGGCGTCCACAGGAAGATGATGGCGAAGAGAATCCACGCTTCCATGGGGGCGGCGCCGGTTGCTGCGGCCCAGCCGATGACCGGCGGGAAAGCCCCGGCCGCGCCACCGATGACGATGTTCTGCGGCGTGCGGCGCTTCAGGATCATGGTGTAGAAGACGACATAGTAGACGATGGTCAGGGCCAGAAGCCCGGCCGCCAGCCAGCTATCGAGTGCAAAGCCCATGGTCAGGACAGACAAAAAGGCCAGGACACCACCAAAGGTCATGGCGTCGTTGCGGGTAATGCGACCGGCGGCAACGGGCCTGAGCCTCGTCCGGCGCATCAAGGCGTCGGTCGTGCCTTCCAGCGCCATGTTGAGCGCCCCGGCCGAACCCGCGCCCAGCGCGATACACAGTACAGATACGAAGGCCAGGAACGGGTCCATATTGCCTGGCGCAATAATCAGGCCGGTCAGGGCGGTGAACACGACCAGCGACATGACACGTGGTTTCAGCAGCTGGAAATAGTCGCCCGGCAGCGCGCGACGGTCCGTCGCGGCATAGTCCTGCGGCAGGGTGGCGATGTAGTCCGCGTCGGACTTCAGCGGCTTTTTCTTGTCGTCGGCAGCGGCCATTGGCACGTCTATACCTCAATGAACGAAGGGGTGAAGACCCTTGAAGACCTTCACCCCCGAAATGTGATCTGCTCCTTAAAGGACCAGATTAGTGATGCTCGTCCTCGTCCTTGATCACCGGCAGTTCGGAGAACTGGTGATAAGGCGGCGGGGACGACAGGGTCCATTCCAGCGTCGTTGCGCCTTCACCCCACGGATTGGCCACGCCCTTGCGGCGGGCGATGATGGCTTCGACGCACATGATCAAGAAGACGATGACGCCAATAGCCGTGATCGCATAGCCGATCGACGAAACCTGGTTCCAGAAGGTGAAACCGACGGGATAGTCGACATAGCGGCGCGGCATGCCTTGCAGGCCCAGGAAGTGCTGCGGGAAGAAGATGATGTTCACGCCGACGAACATGATCCAGAAGTGCAGGCCGCCCAGGAAGCCGTTGTACTTGATGCCGAACATCTTTTCGAACCAGTAGTAGAAACCGGCGAAGATTGCGAAGACGGCGCCCAGCGACAGGACGTAGTGGAAGTGCGCCACGACGTAATAGGTGTCGTGCAGCGTGTAATCGATCGGGGCGTTCGACAGGACGACGCCGGTGACGCCACCTACCGTGAACAGGAAGATGAAGCCGATCGCCCACAGCATCGGGACGGTGAAGGAGATCGAGCCGCCCCACATGGTGGCGATCCACGAGAAGATCTTCACGCCGGTCGGGACCGCGATGACCATCGTGGCCAGGACGAAGTAGGCGCGCAGGTCGAAGCTCATACCCACGGTGTACATGTGGTGCGCCCACACGATGAAGCCGACGACGCCGATGGCGACCATGGCGTAGGCCATGGCGAGGTAGCCGAAGACAGGCTTCTTCGAGAAGGTCGATACGATGTGCGAGATGATGCCGAAGCCCGGCAGGATCAGGATGTACACTTCCGGGTGGCCGAAGAACCAGAACAGGTGCTGGTACATGACCGGATCGCCGCCGCCGGCCGGATCGAAGAACGACGTGCCGAAGTTACGGTCGGTCAGCAGCATGGTGATGGCGCCGGCGAAGACGGGCAGCGACAGCAGCAGCAGGAAGGCCGTGACCAGAACCGACCAGGCGAACAACGGCATGCGGTGCAGGGTCATGCCCGGAGCGCGCATGTTAAAGATGGTGGTGATGAAGTTGATGGCGCCCAGGATCGAGGACGCACCCGACAGGTGGAAGCTGAAGATCACCAGATCCATGGCGGGGCCAGGCGAGCCGGTGTGCGACGACATCGGCGGGTACATGGTCCAGCCGCCGCCGAAACCGTGCTGGCCTGCGCCGGGACCCGACGGGGTCAGGACCGAAACGACCAGCAGGATGAAGGAGGCGATCAGCAGCCAGAACGAAATGTTGTTCAGGCGCGGGAAGGCCATGTCCGGCGAACCGATCATGATCGGCACGAACCAGTTGCCGAAACCACCGATCATGGCCGGCATGACCATGAAGAAGATCATCAGGATGGCGTGCGCCGTGACGACCGAGTTGAAGGCGTGCTTGGCGTTGTCGGGGTTTTTCAGGTCGAACAGGCCAAGGTGATCCAGCAGAGAACCAGCCTGGAAGACCTGAAGACCGGGCTCATAGAGCTCCCAGCGGATGAAGCCCGAGAACGCACCGCCGACCAGGCCGGCGAAGATGGCGAAAATCAGATAGAGCGTGCCGATATCCTTGTGGTTGGTCGTGAAGAACCAACGGTCAAGGAAACCCGGCTTGTGGTCGTGATCGTGGTCGTCGTGACCATGAGAGGCGGCAGCGGTGGCCATGTCAGGTGTCTCTCTTTACTTAACTTAGTTCACGGTCGCCGAAGCGGCGGGCGTCGCCGCCGGAGCAGCAGTGGCAGCGGGCTTGGCGGCCGCAGTGGCCGGAGCCGCAGCGGTGGTGGCAGCAGCCGGCGTTGCCGCCGGTTCAGCGGCGGGCGCTGCCGCCGAAGCGGAGGCCGCAGCCGCGGCGGTCGCGGCAGCCGCGGCTTCAGCCTGGGCCGAGGCGGCCGCTTCAGACTTCAGCATGGCGCGGGTCTTGCCGCCGGCCTTGATGATATAGGCGTCGAAATCGGCTTCGGAGACGACCTGGACTTCGATCGGCATGTAGGCATGGTCCTTGCCGCACAGTTCCGAGCACTGGCCGTAATAAGTGCCGATGCGTTCGGCCTTGAACCAGATGTTGTTCAGGCGGCCCGGAACGGCATCGACCTTGACGCCGAACGCCGGAACAGCAAAGGCGTGAATGACGTCGGCAGCGGTCGTCTGGACGTGAACGACCTTGTTGACCGGCACGACCAGCTTGTTGTCGGTCGACAGCAGGTAGAGGACGCCGGCGGCCTTGGCCTTCTTGATGTCGTTGGCTTCGGGCAGGAGGCGCGATTCGACGTCGGTGACTCCCAGTTCAGGGTAGTCATAGGTCCAGAACCACTGGTTGCCGGTGGCCTTCACGACGACGTCCGGCTCGGGCATGTCGTTGAACTTCTTCAGCAGCGGCAGCGAGAAGCAGGCGATGACCACGAGGACGAGGACCGGAACGGCCGTCCAGATGATCTCGATCAGCGTATTGTGCGAGAACTTGGCCGGCTTGGGGTTGGCCTTGGTGTTGTAGCGGATGGCGATCCAGATCAGCAGGCCCAGGACCAGCAGGCTGATGGCGGTGATGATCGGGAACAGCAGCCCGTTGTAGAACCAGGTCACATCATGCTTCAGTTCGGTGACGCCGGGCTGAAGGCCCATCTCACCGTCCGTCGGCTGACCATAGTTCACCGGCTTGGCGGCAAGAGCAGCGGTGGCGGCCAGCCACATCGCGGCCCCGGACACGACCCCTGTCAGGCTCTTGGCCCCGAACAGCCCTCTGTTGCGCATTCGCAAATCCTCGTCTTGACTGACCACGGGCGCCTTTGGAAAGGCGCAAGCCTGAGGCCCCTACTGTGAGATGCCGCGCAAGGCCGTGGCCTTGCGCCGGAAAGTTCGCGGATGGGCCTGCGTCGAAACGCAGACATGCGCGGACGCATTGGACGTGAATGTCCCACCTGATCCGAAACGTTCCCATAATGCGTTCGCAGTCAAATGCAAAGGGCAAATTCGCGCCACATTCGCTTTCTCTAGACGGTTTTGATGCTTTCTGAGGACGGCTTGGCGTATCCATGTCGCCAATGCGGTCTTTTGTCGCAGCGCGGTGCGCACCTGCCCTGGGCGCACCCCGCTTCGTGCCCGGATCACGCTATTCCGAAAGGAAGATCGCCTTTCCCTAGCCATTTGCGTGTGCTGTGCCTAAATAGACGCAAACAGATGCACTTTCATACTTTTGAGTCTCTCCATGCCCGACACCGCCATGACCTCCCCTACCGATTGGGGCGACTTCGATCTGCACGCCGCTCAGACCGTGCTGGAAGAGGCGCTTGAAGGTGCTGACGACGGTGAAATCTTCGTCGAGAAGCGCGAGACGGAATCACTCCTGTTCGACGATGGCCGCCTCAAGTCGTCCAACTACGGCGCCGACCAGGGATTCGGCTTTCGCGTCGTCGCCGGTGAGACCATCGGCTTTGCCAACAGCGCCGAACTGTCGGTCGAAGCCGTCAAGCGCGCCGCCGAGGCCGCCGTCCTCGCCAAGCGCGGCCGCAATGTCGATGTGACGATCGCCCGCGATAACCCGGTGCGCAGCAACCAGAGCTATTACAAGGCGCACGATCCGCTGGGCGAGATGGCCTTCGCCGACAAGATCGCCCTGCTCCAGGCCATCGACGCCTATGCCCGCGATCGCAACCCTGGCGTTGTCCAGGTCTCGGCCTCGATGGCCGCCGACAAGCGCGCGATCACCATTATCCGCCCGGACGGCGAGCTTTATCACGACTATCGCCCGCTGGTGCGCATCAATGTCAGCGTATCGCTTGAGAAGAATGGCCGGCGCGAAACCGCCTCGAGCGGCGGCGGTGGGCGCATCTCGTGGCTCGACGTCACCGCGCCGGAAAAGTGGCAGGCCCAGGTCGATGAGGCCATTCGCCAGGCCCTGGTCAATCTCGAGGCCGTGCCGGCCCCTGCCGGCGAGATGGATATCGTGCTTGGGCCAGGCTGGCCGGGCGTCCTGCTGCACGAAGCCGTCGGGCACGGCCTCGAAGGCGACTTCAACCGCAAGGGCACCTCGGCCTTTTCTGGCAAGATGGGCACCCAGGTGGCAGCACGCGGCGTCACGATTGTCGATGACGGCACGGTTGTCGACGCGCGCGGCTCGCTGAATATCGACGACGAAGGCACGCCAACCTCGTGCACCACACTGATCGAGGACGGTACGCTCGTCGGCTACATGCACGACCGGCTGTCGGCGCGGCAAATGGGCGTCAAGGCGACCGGCAATGGCCGCCGCCAGTCCTATGCCCACCAGCCCCTGCCGCGCATGACCAACACCTTCATGCGCGGCGGTTCGGACAAGCTGGCCGACATGATCGCCAACACCAAAAGCGGGCTTTATGCCGTCAATTTCGGCGGTGGCCAGGTTGATATCACCAATGGCAAGTTCGTCTTCCAGTGCACCGAGGCCTACCTGATCGAGGACGGCAAGATCGGCGCGCCGGTCAAGGGCGCCACCCTGATCGGCGACGGTCCGGCGGCGATGCGCGAAGTCGATATGATTGGCGACGACTTCAAGTTCGACCCAGGCGTCGGCACCTGCGGCAAGGCGGGTCAGTCCCTGCCTGTCGGCATCGGCCAACCGAGTTTGCGCATCAGAGGCTTAACGGTCGGCGGCACGAGCGCCTGATACAATAAGGGGTGTGGCACGCGGCTTGCTGTTACCGTTCGTAATGATCGAACGGAGGACAACATGTTTCCTGCCATGATGATACTCGGCAACCTCGCCCGCCGCCTGTGGCGTACCGAACCTGCGCCGGTCGAGGCGCCGCCCCGCTTCGACTTTTCGGAGGCGCGCGACGCCTATGAGCTGCACGCCACGGCTACGAACGATATGCGCTCGACGCGCAGCACATTCCGCAGGCGCCGCTAATACCCACACGATTTCACATTAAATCTTTGTCATCATATACGATTTTCCTCTACGAAGAGCGCCGTAGGAACGCCTGAATAATATTCAGAAAATCGGTGTTTTTTGTTTCAGCCGTGCAATTTGCATCAATGGCCGGGCATTAACATTACAGCCATTTAACTTGTGTAATTGCTGTTGAAACATAATCCCTGAGCACGTGGGGGCACCGGGCTTCCCACCGCCGTCCATCCTGGAAGTCCTCGCCGTATGCGTTCGTCTTTGCGAAAAGCCATCCTGTTTGCCTGCGTGGCGTTTCCCGCTTTCGCGGCCTGCGCCACTGTCAGTGCGCAAACCGCTCAGCCGGTTGCCGGGGAAAATCAGGTCGTCCGCTACGAACCCGACTATTTCAAGCCATTCCAGGTCACCACTGCGCTCGACATGGTCTTTTACGTGCCGGGCTTCAGCTTTTCGTCGGGACAGGAAGTTCGCGGCTTCGCCGGCGCGGCGGGCAATGTGCTGGTCGACGGCCAGCGTCCGGTGAGCAAGGGCGGTCTCGACACGACGCTGAACACGATCAGCGCCAGCCAGGTCGAGTATATCGAGCTGATCAGCGGCGGCGCCCCCGGCATCGACATGCAAGGCTACGGCAAGGTCGTGAATATCGTCCGCAAGAAGGACGGCAAGGCGACGATCAATTTCGGCGGCAACGTCAAGTTCTATCCGCACGACGAACTGCCCGCGGGCTTCTTTTCGTACAGCCGCAATCGCGACGGCAAGACGACGGATATCTACGTCGAAGCCTTCCGTTTCAATGACAACGGCGTCTTCAACGGCCACCGCTACACCTATACGCCCGACATGTCGGATACGATGCCGGAGTACATGTATATCGACCAGATCGGCGGTGGCCAGGGCAACATGATCAAGGCTGAACATTCGCGGCCCTTCATGGGCGGCAAGCTGGCCTTCAACGGCAATTATAACCCGATCTATTACGACATGGATTCGCGGTACGATTCGACCAATGACGGTACCGAGCACCTCGATTTCAAGGAGATCGACAGCGAGATCGGCGTGCAATGGGAACGCAAGCTGACCAAGTCGCTGACCCTGGAACTCAACGCACTGCGCACGCACGAGCGCGAAAGCCAGACCGACGTCTATAGCCAACCGGGTTTCGAGGCGACCTACACCGCCCTGGCCCTGACAGACGAGCATATCTTTTCCGCCAAGCTGAGTTGGCAGCTGAACCAACGCTTGAGTTTCAAGTTCGGCGCCGAGAGCGTCTATAACAGCCTCGACAACGCCTCGCTCTATACCGAGGATGGCAATGAACAGAATGTGCCCTCCGACGTCGTGACCGTCGAGGAAGACCGCAACGAATATTTCGTCGTCTCCAACTGGCAGGCCACACCGAAACTGAATATCGAGGCGGCCCTGAAGGTCGAGACCTCGACCATTTCGGTGAAACAGGAAAACCGGTCCGAGTCCTTCGTTTACCCCAAGCCGAAGATCCAGGCGGTGTGGTCACCGAACGACAAGTGGAAACTGACCTGGCGGTCGGAACGTATCCTGGGCCAGCTCGATTTTGGCGACTTCGCGTCGTCCGTGTCGCTGCTGGACCAGGTCATCAAGGCCGGCAATCCCGGCGTCGTGCCGCAGAAGCAATGGCAGCACGCCCTGACCTTCGATTACAAGTTCTGGGACAAGGGCGCGATCTCGGTGACGTTCGAGCGCAATGACCTTGAGGACACGCTCGACCGGCTGGCCATCGTCACGGCTGACGGCGTCTATGATGCCCGCGGCAATATCGGCAACGGCCGGATCGACGCGGTGTCAACGACCCTGAACCTGCCGCTCGACAAGCTGAAGATCAAGGGCGGCCTGCTCAAGCTCGACTATACGCGGCGCTGGACGCAGGTCACCGATCCGATCACGGGGGCCGGCCGGCCAATCTCGAACATCAACCCGGACAACTACAACATCAATTTCAGCCAGAACCTGGTGAAGTACCGGACCAGCTGGGGTGTTGAAATCAACAGCATGAACAACGCGTCGCAGTACCATGCGCGTGAGCTGTACCGTAACAGGTCGACACCCTGGTATGCCTGGTGGGCCGAGTATAAGACGACCAACGGCCTGACCTATGGCATTGTGCTGCAGAACCCGCAGCGCCGCCATTATGAGCAGTACCGGACGACCTGGGCGGACCTGCGCGAGAAGAGCGCGGTCGAGCAGCAGCAGTATACGCACTACGAACAGAAGCCGTGGGTGATCGTGCGCGTACGCAAGGACCTGTAAACTTATGGGGTGTGGGGGCTGTGCCCCCGCAAGCCTTTCTTTTCCAATAAAAAAGCCTCGCCCTTTTAGGGGCGGGCTTTTTTTATTGGATCAGGGAAGACGTGGGGTCACGGACCCCACACCCCATAAGTTTTTCAGTGCTCTTTCGTCACCGCCTCATCAACCGTCGTGTCGTTCGCGCCATAGGCCCACTTGCCGATAACGAAGCTGAGCCCGAATAGAAGCACACCAACGACGACACCCAGCCAGCCGATATAGTTGAAGACATTCAGCGACGACATCAGCGCCGCCTTGTTGTCGAGCACCACGCCGCCAACGGTCTCGGTCGATGCGAACCGCGCGATGATGGCGGCGACGTACTGGCCGTTCGACTGTCCCAGGAACCAGATGGCCATCATGGTCGCAACGATCGTCGGCGGCGACAGCTTGGTCTGCTGCGACAGGCCGATCGGCGACAGGGTCAGCTCCCCGATCGTGTGGAAGAAGTAGGTCAGCATGAGGAAGTAGATCGGCATCCGCCATTGCGCGTCCGCCATGCCGGCGAACCAGACGAGCACCAGGAAGCCAAGCCCGACATTGACCAGGCCAAAGCCGAATTTCTTCAACGGATCCGGGTCCTGCCCGCGCCGCCCCAGGAAGGTGAAAAGCCAGGCAAAGATCGGCGCCACGATCAGGATGAAGCCGGCATTGAAGGTCTGGGTCTGAGATGGCGTCAGCCCCATGTCGACCCAGATATGATTGGCCGGCAGGGTCATGGCCGCCAGCTGGTCACGCGACGCCAGGACCCAGTTGCCGATGATCACCGGCGCGCTCAGGATATTGAGATTGGTGTTGCGTTCGGCGAACAGGCTAAGCGACGAGCCGGACTGCTCGAATATGGCATAGAAGACGGCGGACGAGGCCGACAGCGTCATGGCCAGCAGCAGCCGGAATCTTTCCTGGACATTGTACTTGGTGAACATCTGCCAAATGACATAGCCGATGATCGCCACTGTCCCGACGGTGAGAGTCGTGCCGACGATGGCGTTGCGCTGGACCATCAGGAAGACGACCGGCACGCAGGCAAAGGCGAACAGGTAGATCAGCCATTCCTTGCTGACCGGCCCGACCTTTTCCTTCAGCGTCTCAGGCGACGGCGGCTCGCCCTTTCCCGCCAGCCACGGCTTGCCCAGGGTGAAGAAGATCAACCCGGCCAGCATGCCGATACCGGCAAGACCGAAGCCAGCCCACCAACCGACCGTTTCCCCCACCAGGCCGCACACGACCGCCGCCCAGAAAGAACCGAGATTGATGCCGTAATAGTAGAACTGGAAGCCGGCGTCGCGGCGCGGGTCCTTGTCCGGATAGAGCTGGCCAACGATCGATGAAATATTGGGCTTCATGAAGCCGACACCCATGATGATCAGCGACAGCGACAGATAGAAGGCCTGTTCGGCCCACGGCGTTACCTTCTTGACGCCCTTTTCGAACGTGCCCGCCGGTAACTCGGCCGGCAGAGGCGCGTCTGCAGGCAGGCCCTGAATGCTCTGGCCGCCATCGGAACGGCCGATGGTGACATACTGCTTGCCGCCGACATCCAGCTTGACCACACGCGACTGGCCGATGCCTTCGGTGACAAACTCATAGGTCGCGCCCTGATAGGTCAGAGTCTGGATATGCGGCTTGCCTTCGAAGGTCATGCCGAAATGCCCCAGGACCAGCAGGACGGCGCCCAGCATGACCGCCTTGCGCGTGCCCAGCCACCGATCGGCGATCAGGCCGCCGAGCAGGGGCATCAGGTAGATCATCGTCGTATAGGAGCCGTACTCGGAATTGGCGCGTTCATCGCTGAACAGGAAATGCCTGACCATGTAGTAGATCAGCAGGGCGCGCATGCCGTAGTAGGAAAACCGCTCCCAGAACTCAGCGAAGAAGCAGACATACAGCCCCTTGGGGTGTTTTCGCATCTGCAGGAGCACAGGGATAGCGGTCAGGATCGTGACGAGGATCCCGGCACAGAGGACGATATTGAGCATACTGATCTCGCAAAGGGCATTGCGTCGCGCTGTCGGGCGCGCGACTTTTTTGCGAGAAGATCAGCAATTGGATCGTTTTGCAAGCAACGATCTCTAGTGTCCCGATTCTGAAATTCGCGCGCTTTTGATATCGCCTCAAGGCGAATTTCAGAATCGAAAGGACACTAGCAACTTATTGATTCTAGTGTCGTTCTCGATTTCGAAGTTCGTCTCGGAGCGTGATATCAAAATCGCACGGACTTCAAAATCACGACACTCGTGCGGTTGCGAATGCAACCAGCCTTCCCATGGCCGATTAATAGGCTTCCTGGGCGTAGAGTTTGCTCAGGTCGCCCTGCCATTCGCCGTGGTATTTTTCGAGCAGGCGATCGGCCGGCGTAAGCCCCGAATCGGCGATATCGAACAGCTCACCGAGATAGCCGGTTTCATCAACGAAGCCCCCGGACAGGCGTCCCCGCGCCTTCAGGCCTTCGCGAGCGATGTTGAGCACGTCCATCGTCCAGTCCTTGACCGGACGGCCGGCGATCTCGCCCTTCAGGCCGGTTTTAGCCGCCATGCCACGCAGGGTGTTGTGGTCGTCGACGGTCCAGTCCTTGACCAGTTCCCAGGCGGCTTCGAGCGCGGTCTGATCGTACAGCAGGCCGGCCCACAGCGCCGGAAGCGCACACAGGCGGCTCCACGGCCCGGCATCGGCGCCGCGCATTTCGAGATACTTCTTGAGACGGACTTCCGGGAACAGGGTCGTCAGGTGATCGGCCCAGTCGTCCATGGTCGGGCGCTGGCCCTGAAGCGCCGGCAGGTCCCCCTTGAGGAAGGCTTTGAAATCCTGGCCCGAAGCGTCGATATAGCCGCCATTGGCCGGCACATTGCGCTTGACGAAATACATCGGCACATCAAGCGCATAGCGGGCATAGCGCTCGAAGCCGAAACCGTCCTGGAAGACGAAATCGAGCATGCCGGTACGGTCGGGATCAGTGTCGGTCCAGACATTGGCGCGTGCCGACACAAAACCGTTCGGCTTGCCTTCTGTGAACGGCGAGTTGGCGAACAGGGCCGTGGCGATCGGTTGCAGGGCCAGCGACACGCGGAACTTCAGCACCATGTCGGCCTCCGACTCATAGTCGAGATTGGCCTGAACGGTGCAGGTGCGCAGCATCATGTCGAGGCCGAGATTGCCGACTTTCGGCATGTACGACCGCATGATGTTGTAGCGGCCCTTGGGCATGACCGGCGTTTCTTCGCGTGTCCACAGCGGTGAAAACCCGACACCGACAAAGCCCAGACCCAGTTCAGAGGCGACGGTCTTGACCTCCGTAAGATGCTGGCCTGTCTCGTCGCAGATGTCGTGGATGGTCTCGAGTGGCGCACCCGACAGTTCGAACTGACCGCCGGGCTCGAGCGACACCGAGGCGCCCTTTCGGCTCAGGGCAATGACCTTGTCCTTCTCGTAGACCGGCGCCCAGCCAAAGCGCGTCATGCCGTTGAGCATGGCCTCGATGCCGTTCGGGCCTTCATAGGCCGGGCGGCGCAGGGTATCGAGATGGAAGGCGAACTTCTCGTGCTCGGCGCCGATACGCCACTGGTCTTTGGGCTTGTTGCCCTTTTCGAAATAGCCGACCAGCTCGCTAAATGACTGAACGGGCTCCGCTTCTGAATTATAAGCCATCCGTCTCAGTCCCTGTTACAGTCTAAACAATCCGCCGCCTATATGGGACGGCCCCAGCGCACAAACAAGTCAGCAATACTAAATTCTAATCCCCTCTCTCCGCTTGCGGGGAGAGGGCCAGGGTGAGGGGCATTGCCGTCAGCGTCACAGACGACAGCTCTCCCCCATTTAACGCCAATCCCCAATTAGAGCTTGGTATAATGTCAACGCGCTGATCGCGGCCGTATCGGCGCGCAAAATGCGTGGCCCCAGATTGACGGGATGGACATTGGCGAAGCCGCGCAGTGCGTTGCGTTCGACCTCATCGAAACCGCCCTCCGGTCCAACCAAAATGGCGGACAGAGAGGGATTAGAACTCCCGACTGAGGTAAGCGTCTCCAGCATTGGCCGCGTGGCCTTGTCCGTCTCGTGCGTCGAATCCTCGTCACCGAAGAATACCGCATCATAGGGCATGTCCGCCAGCAGCTTTTCAAGCTTCACCGGCGCCAGGATTTCCGGCACGTCCAGCCGCTCGGTCTGTTCGGCGGCTTCCTGGGCGATCAACCGCAGCCGGTCGACATTGGTATGATCGGCGTTCGAGCGGCGGGTAATCAGCAACTGGATCTTCGCCGCGCCCAGTTCGGTGGCTTTCTCGATGATGGTTTCCAGCCGCGAGCGCTTGATGAGCGCAATCAGGAGCACCGGCCCCTGCCCTGCCGGCTGTGGCCGCGTCTGCTCGATCAGGGCGAGGCGCACCGTCTTCTTGCCGACTTCGATCAGCGTCGCCTTCCATTCGCCGTTACGGCCATTGAAGACGTTGATTTCATCGCCCACAACCTTGCGCATCACGGCAGCAAGATAACGGCCTTGCTCGGGCGGCAGGGTGAGTCCTAAGCCGGGCGTCAGGTCGGGACTGTCGGAAAGGTAAAGGCGGATCATGAGGTTGCGTTTAGGCGTCTGTGGCCCTTACCGCAAGTCCACGCCCGCAAAGCTTTCGAAAAGGCTCTTGTCTCAATGGCAAAGATCAGGCCGCGCGAAGCCGTCACGCTCAAAACTGGATGCCACGCCAGGCTGGGCATCGCCGCCGTACGCCCGGTTGAATAGCGTCACCACAGCCGGCCAACGCCAAGGTTGTACAAGGACACACGCAAACCAATCACTTTTTTATGTGCGATTTTTTATCATGCTCCATCCACACAAGGATCACGGCGTGAGCAAAAAAAGCGGCGGCCTCGACACCCCACCCGACAAGACCCCTGAAAAAATCCAGGAAAAGATTCCGGAAAAGCCCAGGGACGAAGCGGTCACGCTTCACGATCTCAACAACATGTTCGCCTCGGTCATCGGCGGCCTGCAACTGCTCAGCATGCGCTATCGCGACGACCTGAAGACGCAGGAGATCGTCTCAAGCTCGCTCACCAGCGTCAACAATATCCGCGACTACCTGGCTGTCGCCTATCGCACGCGGCGCGGCGCCCCCGCTCAGCCCGCTTTTGCCCCCGGTCTTCGCAGCGACCATGGCCACGCCGTCATCACCGACAGCGACGACCGCCATGACCTGTTCTTCGCCGCGATCGAAATGACGCGCATGCCCATGGTCGTTACCGATCCGAACAAGCCCGACAATCCGATCATCTTCGCCAACCAGGCCTTTCTCAATACCACCGGCTATGAGATGAACGAGATCGTCGGCCGCAACTGCCGTTTCCTGCAGGGGCCGGACACCGACCGCGACGCGATCAGCAATGTCCGCCGCGCGATCGCTGAACAGACCGATATCGCCGTCGAAATCCAGAACTACCGCAAGGACGGCACCATGTTCTGGAACGCGCTGTTTGTCAGCCCGATCTTCGACCGAAACGGCAAGCTGCTCTACTTCTTCGGCTCCCAACTCGACATTACGCGCAGGCGTGAGGCCGAAACGGCGCTCAGGCGTGCGCAAAAGATGGAAGCGATCGGCCAACTGACCGGTGGCATTGCCCACGATTTTAACAACCTGCTCCAGGTCATTATCGGCAATCTGCAGATGGCGCGGACGGTGGTCGACAAGCCCCACAGGATCGGCCGCTATCACGACGCCGTCATGTCTGCCGCCCAGAAGGCCCGCACCCTGACCCAGCAACTGCTTGCCTTTTCGCGCCAGCAGCCGCTGGAGGCGCGCGTCGTCAATCTCAACCGCATCATTACCGACCTGCGCGAACTGCTGTCCAAGACACTGGGCGCACATGTCGAAATCGCGCTTGACCTGGCGCCTGACCTCGCCAACGCCCAGATCGACATCGTCCAGCTTGAGATGGCCCTGATCAATATCCTGGCCAATGCGCGCGACGCCATGCCGAACGGCGGCAAGGTGACGATCGCCACCAGCAATGTCACCGTCGTCCAAGGCGGCGTCAACGCCCGCAGCGGCCGCTATGTCGAACTGGCGGTGCGCGACAATGGCGAGGGCATGACGCAGGACGTTCTGGCGCATATCACCGAGCCCTTCTTCACCACCAAGGAGGTCGGCAAGGGCACCGGGCTTGGCCTGGCCCAGGTCTATGGCTTCGTCAAACAGTCCGAAGGCGGCTTTGGCGTCGACAGCGAGGTCGATAAGGGCACGACGATCCGTATGACCTTTCCGGTCAACGATGGCCTGGCCGATCCGCACAACGAACGCCCCGCCGACGAGGTCGTCCGCGGCCAGGGCAAGGGCGAGCGCGTGCTGATCGTCGAGGACAACCGCGAGGTCCGCGAACTGGCCTCGGCCATTCTGGAGCAGGAAGGCTATACCGTCGTCGAGGCCGCCAATGCGACCGAGGCCCTGGCCGTCCTGGATGACCACCCCGACCGCTTCGACATGCTGTTCACCGACATCATCATGCCGGGCCATATGAACGGCGTCACCCTGGCGAAAGAGATCAAGCAGAAGGTGCCGGACATCGCTGTGCTGATTACCACGGGCTTTGCCGACGACGTGCACGGCCACACCAATTCGGCGGCCTTCGAAACGATCTACAAGCCCTATATGCCCGACGAACTGGCGCGCAAGATCAGAAGCGTGCTGAACCGCAAGCTCGACCACAGGAATTGATAACAAAGCCCAATTATTTGGTTCGGCTTTCGCGCTTTGGCGTCACGAGGACAGGTTAAAGTACACGCTATATCGGTCCCAACTCATATTAAGCGGCTGAAACCTAACCGTACTGCCATCCGTGGCGACAGCCTCATAATCGAATGGCTTTCCGGTCACGGGGCGAACAGCCTCGTCAAGGGACTTGCCGTCCGTCTGGATCACGGGCAGCGTCAGGGGCGCCTTGTCCAGTGCCACCCAGTTATTGTTCAGCAGCGCCGGAGGCAGGTCGCCGCGCGGGTGCTGCGCGGCCAGGACCACGGGCCCAACCATCAGGGCCTGGATTTGCGGTGCGTCCGGGAAACGATCGACGTGGAGTGGCATGGGCAGGCTTAGGCTGATGCGGTCGCCGGCTTTCCACGCCCGCGAAATCCGCAGATACCCCCCCGGATCGGCGCTTGCCTCCAATACCTTGCCGTTGACACGCACCTTGGTGTCGCCGGTCGTCCAGCCTGGAATGCGAATATGGATTGGCCATTCTCCGCCGGGTGCCGCCTCAACCGTCAGCGTGGTTTCAGCCGATTTCGGGAAGGCCGTCACCTGGCGGAGACGAATACCACGCTCCGACCAGTCCAGGGCCGACGCGATGAAGAGATTGACGTAAATCCCCTTGTCGTCGTGATAGTAGATGGTATCGCCGAGCTTGGAAAACTCTTCGGTGGCCGAGCCGTTGCAGCACCAGAAGGTGCTATCGTCAGTCCCCAGCGATTTCCACGTTCCCGGCGCCAGCGACAGGAAATAGGTCGTCTGGCCGGTCTCAGGCTCTATGGTGCCGAGCCGATGGTTGATCAGGTTACGCTCGTAATAGTCCATGTAGCGCGCGTCTGGCTGCTGGGCGAACAGCTGGCGCGTAAGCTTGAGCATATTATAGGAGCAGCAGCATTCCTGATGGAACGGCACCTGCTTCCATTCTTCGGCGAGCTTGTAGGGCTCGGTCTTCCAATGCTCGCTATTGCTCGACCCGCCTGTAGCGTAGGTCCGGGACGTCGTGACTGTGTCCCAGAAAAACTCGGCGATCTCGCGATAACGCAGGTCTCCGGAGACTTCGTAACGTTGCATCGCGCCGAGGACCTGGGCGACATGGGTATTCATATGCAAGCCGCGCAAGGCGTCGAACCGGGCCGCCAAAGGCGTGAAAAGCCGTTCCTTGTTGAACCGGTCTCCCGTCGCGATCCAACGCGGGTCTTTCGTTACCGCCGCCAGCCTGAAGAAGAGATCGTTCATGCCCCCGAATTCTTCGTCGAGGATATTCTGCATATGCGCAGGCGTGCGGGCGGCGGTCCATGTATCGACCCATTCCGCCATTGCCGTGACAATCAAAAGGGCCTGCGCATTACCCGCGTGTACGTGCATATCGAGCAGACCCGCCATGATCTTATGGTAGGTATAGAAGGGCGCCCAAACCGGTTGGCGCGCGTCGAGCCGGACGAAAAGGCTCTGCGGAAATGCGCTCAGATATCCCTTCTGGTTCAAGGCTGCCTGGCATTCGGCCAGGCTTTTGACAAGGTAATCGCCCCGCGTCTTCAGTTCGCTATCGCCACGGCTGGCAAAAGCGAGCGCACATGCGGAAAGATAGTGCCCCGTGAAATGTCCACGCAGTTCGCAGTCCGGTGCTTCCCACCCGCCATAGGGCTGCGCCGTCGACGGCAGGCCGGCATTTATCCTGAAGGTGTGCAGGAGCCGATCGGGCGCAATGCGCAACATGAAGGCGCGATTCCAGGTCTCCGCATCCTTAAACGGCCCGTCCCCAAGCCGCACCTGATCGAGGCGGAAAGGCACCAGACGCGGACGGGGTTCACGAAGCGCGGGCAATGCCGCTGGCGCAGCGTGTGAAATGCCGACCGAAGCAATGAATGCACTGGTTGTCGCCAGGAGGAATTGCCTTCGGTTCGATTTCATCCGGTTAATCATTCGATGCTCCTGTCGCGACTTGCCGGGTTGAATTGCTTGGGTTTTCAGGAGACCGGGTTATAAAAATTACGCGGCTATCTCCTGCCACGTCGCAGGTGAAACAACGTAATTCTTTAACGCGTGAGCGTTTGCCGGTGTTCAGCTACTGCCGTGTTCGGCCGCGGTGACGGCGTCTCCTGTCTGCGCGAAACCTGGCGCCGGGCATGACACTATGCCGAATAACGATCGCAGACGATTTTGACCAAGCGTGATTCATCCCTTTTTGTGCGTTAATACCACCTCAGACGGCATTTACAAGAAGTTGTGAAACTAAATTTTACCTGTGAAAGTAAAAATGAATTTGGCTTGTTCCTCGTGCTGATCGTCCGATATGGAGCACAGTCCCGGGCCATCGCCAACCTCGCGTTCAATGGGGCCGTATCGTCCTGATCGTTATTGAACCATAGGTTGACCCCTCAGGTGTTCAAATGCAAAAATCGCTATCTGACAGATCCCGACGGTGAACCATGGAACGGCTTGAACGCGACGCCCCCCTGCCCGCCGGAATGCAGGGGTGATGGATCGAGATGGATCACCCCGACGCAGAACTGGTCATCCACGGCGGCGAAATCACCTGCTTTGGCGCGACGGTCGCTTACGACTATAAGCTGGTGGAAACCATTGACGGCGCGCTGGCGGTCAGTTTGAAGGTCAATGATCCTTCCACCGAAGATGCGTTTAAACGCGCCAATGTCACCGGACTGTTCCTCACGCCTGATGGCGAATTCCACGCCTACAATGTGAAATTCGCCAGCCAGTTTGTCCGTTCGGAGTAGATCGGACCCTTTGTTCCACTGCATGTTGGCGGGCTTGGCCGGCCCGCGCCGCGTCGGGGTGCGATCAGGCCATATGGTAACGCGGCATTAAGGACAAGTCGCCAGTAACGTGTGATTCATAAAAGATTATATTTTCAAAGTGACACCATTGATGTATGGTGGTTCTGGTCAATTTTGGTAAAAAATCGGCCTCCGTATAATCGCCGGATGTACGCGTAAAGTCGAAGTGCTTTTGTGTACCTTGTAAATTCAGTTCAAAAAATATCACGGTGAGTATTCCGGCACGGCCCACGTGAACCGGTCATGTATTTCTTATGTCATTTCTCAAAATACCTGCATCATAATGTGATGCGGATTGCGTCCCCCTGTACCTAACTATCGATATGACCGGACGTTTGAGCCGGCCGCGCCGGGCGGCCGCGACGTTCCGTCCTAAAGGGATATCCTCATGACACTCATGCGAAGCCTGCTATTGGCCACGGCCCTGTCGTCCTTGGCCGCAACCGCAGCCATGGCGACGCCGCAATGCGTCGACCTGGGTTATGGCAGCCTGCCGGGCGCCAAGGGCAACAAGCTCTATCTCTATTTCCCGACGACCGATGACGCCACCTATCCCAGCTTCGGTGACAGCAATACGCCAACCCAGCCAGCGCACCGTTTCGATGTCAGCGAACTGACAAGCTACACGGGCACGGCGACGGCCCTGAAGAATGCCATCTTCGACGTCGTCAGCGATGACTATTGCGAGTTCAATGTCGAGGTCCTGCAAACGACGACGCGGCCGACCAGCGGGCCGGCGCGGCGTAACGTCGTGTCCATCGGCACCGATACGGCGGAATGGACGGACGCAGAGGGCTCTCATTGGGCCTGGGGTCTGGCCCAGGACGTCGATACCGGCGACGCCACGGCAATCGATTACTCTAAAGTCTGGGCGGGCACCTATCAGTTTACGGCCGGCGGCGCGGGTGGAGCGCTGAACGGCGCCAATTCGACCCTGGAACGCTGGGCGCATTCGATCGGCGGCACGGCGGCCCACGAAGCCGGCCACAATTACGGCCTCAGCCACAATGACGGCCTGCCCGTGGCGGCCGGCGAAGACGTGCTTACGCACCACCTGATGGCAAAGGGTTCGAACTACTCGGATGAGCAGCGCGCCGCCTATCGCCGCCACTTCAGCAACCACGAATACGAGGTCCTGGCGGCCAATGTCGGCCTGTCGGTCCAAACCATGTGGAACTGGGACTTCGTCAATCCCAATGCCGAAACGGCGGTCAAGGTCCGCATCAACTTCCTCAGCAGCCAGGCGTCGATGACCGTAAACGGACCATATCTGGGTGACCGTTCGCCGTGGAACACGCCAACCGTATCGGGCGTTCTGGGCTCACAGAGCTTCCAGGGGACGTCGTACAACAAATTCTCCGTCACCTGGTCGACAGCCAAGGCGTGGACGGGCGGAGCGGCCGGCGAGGTCGCCGGCGGCCAGGTCTTCCACGTCGGCACCGGATTTTCAGGCGTCAATTACAACACCACCAACCCGATCATCATCACCAGCGTCGACCTGATCGACGCGTCGAACAACGTCCTGACCCTGCACCCGCGCATCACTGGTTTCGATACCGGCGCGCTCGACGCCAGCGACGGCAGTTTCGCCTTCCAGGCGATCAACTTCGAAGCTGCGCCTCTGATCCTCGCGGATATCCGGGCGGTCTTCCTGCCGCGCCTGCTGTCGATCGACGCCATGCTGCCGGGCGAACAGAAGCTGACCGACATCTTCGGCCAGCCGCTGAAGCCGTGGCGCGAGGCCCGCATCGGCGTCACCAAGACGACACTCAAGCGCGGCCAGGCCGTCCGCATCCCAATCGCGAAACTGTCGGATCGCCCGCACTTCGTCGAAACCCTGACCGAGGCGGACTGCAAAGGCCAGCGCGGGCAGCGCGCCGACCGCAACGACGACCATCCCGACACGGCAGGCTGCCGCGCCGGCACAGTGGCGTCGCTGTTCCCGTCGACCACGACCTATATGGCGGCCACGATCATCGATCCCCAGGCCAGGCACTGGGACGCGGAGAAGAAGGCCTATGCTGTAGGGCCCGTCGAAAGCCGCATCTTCTATCAGGTCGCCGGCATCCATCCGGACCTGAACAAGAACCGTATCGACGATTTCGTCGAGATCGCGCAAAATCCGCGCCTCGACGCCAACAAGGACAGGGTCATCGATGCTGCTCAACGTAAGCGCCGCATACCGGTCGCGACAACGACCCTCCCCAAGACCGTGGCCAAGACCGCCGTGGTGCAACCGAAGCCGTAAGGTCTTGCCTCCGCTGGATCGGAATGAGTTTAGATGGAAACACCATTCCGATCCAAGTTCTGGCTTTGTCGCGATATTTTGTCGAAAACCGCTTCACACTTTTCGACATATCGCTCTGCTGGCGCTTCTTGCGCTGGCAGCGACCCCAGCCGCCTGCGCCAGCGTGGACGTTCTCCAGGCACGCGCAGAGGCTGGCTGTTCGCAGGAGGACCTGCCGGCCACCATCATCACCGTGTCCGAGGGCGGCGAACCAAAGGTCGAGTTCGAAGTCACCGGGCTGGGCAGCGGGCAGGTGCCGCCGGTATTGCGTATGACGACGGGGCGGAGGACACCCGGTGCCCCCTATCTGGCTCGCGCGGCGTGGGTGGGCGGTGGTGGGCGCACGGTCTTGTCCGGCACCCTGGCCTTGAGCGAAGTCGTACCCGGCGATCACCTGTCCGGCCGCTACGATCTGACGGCGCCAGAGAACCGCAAGATAGGGGGCCGCAAGATCGCGGGCAGCTTCCACGCCCCCTGGCCACGCGGCGCCGTGGGGTGTGGTTAAGAGCGAACCGCCCTTATCGTAACCTACTTCTTCTCGGCCAGAATGGCGTCGAGCAAGGCCGGCTTGCCCTCGATGCGTTCCAACTGCGGATAGCGCAGGCCGCCCCTATAGTCGATCGTGTAAGTCTTATAGGTCTTGCCGCGCTTGATCAGCAGTTCGACCGGTTTGCCGTCGGGTTTCGCCGCCTCCGTGACCGCCGCCTTGATGCCGTCGGCATCGAAGGCCTCGCCATTGACGGCGACGACGGTCATCCCCTGCCCCAGCCCTGCCTTGAAGGCCGCGCTGTCCCAGAAGACGCTGGAGATGTCATTTGTCGATGCGTTGACGGTCAACCCCAGCGAATAGGTAAGGTCGACGATCTTCAGCTTCTTTTCGCGCGCCTTGAACCAGTTGGTCGGCTTGTCCTTGTAGACCAGCTTGTAGCCACCGCGCTCGAAGCCGTCGAGGAAGGTGCCTTCGGATGTCTCGCCGACGCGCTTTTTCAGGAAGCTGGACCAGTCGTACGGATAGACGCTGTTGAGCACCGCGACGACGTCTTCGAAGGTATAGGTTTCGGGCGTGAACTGACCGTCCTTGATGCCGTAGAAGGCAGAGGCGAAGTCATCGAGCGACTTCTTGTTGCCGGTCTTCTCACGGATCAGCGTGTCGGCATCGAGCCAGATCAGCAAGCCGACGCTGTAATAGTCTTCATTGCGCTGCTGGCTGGTCCAGTTCTTGGGCGCCCGCGCCGACAGGATCGGGTCGTTGGTGGTGTCGAGCACCGGTCGCCACTTCGACGCGGTATAATTGTCGTAAAGCGCCGCTGTCAGGGCCAGCGACTCCTTCGTCATGTCGGCCGTGTACAGGCCCGAACGCGCCGACAGCACATAACCCCAGTATTGCGTCTGGCCTTCGTAGACCCACAGCAGGCTGTTCTGCATGGGCTGCAGGAAGTCGGGTTTGTAGGAATCTGCGCCCCAGCGGAACTTGCCGTCCCACGAATGGGTATATTCGTGGGCCAGCAGGTCGCGACCCACATATTCCGTCGGCCAGTCGGTGAAATAGTTCGAGACGTGGCCGTTTTCCGACGAGCGATGGTGCTCAAGGCCGATATCGCCTAGTTCTTCCGACAGGTGGAGCAGGAAGTCGTAATGGTCGTAGTGCTGCGACTTGTAGAGCTTCAGCGCCTGGGTCACCAGCTTGCGGTGGATGGCGACCTGATCGTCGGTCGCCGCCAGATCGCCCGGCTTGTCGGCAAAGACATTGAGACGAACGGGCGTTGCGGCGCCCGGGGCCCCACCCTGAGGTGTTAAGTCGATCAGGCGATAATACTTGCCGGCGAACATCGGCGAATCGACAAAGGCCTCATAGGACAGCGGCTTGAAGCTCACGGCGCCGTCCGGCCCTTGCCCCGCCACATCCAGCGCCGAGGCGTGCTTCCAGCCCTCCGGCAGTTTCAGCGACAGCTCTACAGGAATACGGCTTGTGTAATAGCCCGCCGGATACATGGACAGGTTTTCCCACTGCAGGTTGGCCATGACGTCAGTCACGACCACCCGCCCGGCCGTCGTCGTCATCGGCGACAGGAAGTCGAACTCTGCCGTCACTTCGGTCACGCCGTCGGGTACGGTGACGTGGAAGGCCGTGACCTCGACCGGGTCACGCAGCCATGTCAGCGTCTTGCCGCCCGCCGAAAACCGGACATTGGCGATCTTGTCGGCTTGCGGSCGCGGCGCGTGCTTGCCAGGCATCCAGCGCGGCATGACCAGAACCAGGTCGCCGGCCTTGGCCACAGGGACGGTCTGGCGAACGCGCAGGACGCGCTGCTGGGTGTCGGTAGCGTCGACAAAGACCTTTAAGGTGCCGGGATAGGCAATGTCCTGCGAGACCGGAATAGGCTGAACGGCCGGGGCCTGGGCAAAAGCCTGGAAGGCCAAAACTTGCGAAGACAGGCAGGCAGCCAGCGCGGCGGCATTGGCGAAACGAAGAAGACGCATGAAAGATCCTTGGGTACGCTATCCGGCAGAGCAGCCAAGCCCAGAATGTCACCATTGTAAAGATGGAAACGACACCCGTATCAGGCGTTTATTGGCGATAACTCGCCACAAGCGACTGAAAAGCCGGCTGGAATTCCTCGCGCGCCGCCTGGGTCCGCGCGCCCAGGATGAAGACGAGGTAGTATTTCACACCGTCGCCATCGGCCTCCTCGCCATAGGCCACCGTCTCCCATATGCCGTTCGTGTCCTGCGGGGCCGGGTCGAAGACGCGGCTGCGCAGCACCTGACCGTCAGCCGTGATCAAATCGCCGCCGGCGCGAACCCTGAGGCCGGGGTGGGCGCGCTCGAAGGTCACCTGGTCGTCAGCCATGAAGCCGGCCGCCGTCACGGCCTGTCCCTTCAGCGGCTGGGCATTGGCGTATATGAAGACGTCGTCGCGGCCGTCCTTCGGTACCAGGAAGGCGACATTATAGGTCTGGCTGAGACGGGTATCCTGCACCCATTTCGGTGGCGGCGTCACCTTGGGCCACCACCGCAGGCACAGGCCAGCGCATTTGGGATTGTCGAGCATGGTGGTCTTGACGATTTCGGCGGATGCACCGACGGGTGCGACCAAGAGCACTGAGGCCGCCGCCATTCCCATCATCGCCGAAACGATCGCGCATTTCATGCCCAAGCCCCAAGCCTGCCAAAACCCCTGTGTTCACTGTAACACAGTTAGAGGGCTTGGCCAGACCGGCTACTCTGGCAGTGGAATGAACTCGACTTCGTCGCCGGGAACCTTGGCGAAGCGCTGCGCTTTCCAGTCTTCCTTGGCCTTTTCGATACGTGCCGGATCGGACGACACGAAGTTCCAGTAGAGGTGCCGCTCGCTGAAATGCTCGCCGCCAATGATAACAAGGTGAGCATCCTCGCCGGCCTGCATCCTGACCTCGGCGCCGGGCGTCAGGATAACCATGGTATGGGCGGGAATGCGCAGCCGGTCGATTGTTACCTCGCCGTCGCAAACATAGAGCGCGCGCTCTTCGGCGGTGTCGGGCGCCTCCAGGACATGACCGGCCTTCAGGTGCACCTCGACATAAAGCGTCCGGGCATAGGTCTTCACCGGTGACGTCAGGCCGTAGGCGTCGCCCATCATGACCCGGATGCGGGCGCCATTGTCGTTGATCCCGGGAATGACGTCTGACGGATAATGGTAAAACGCCGGGTCGATCTCCTCATCGGCTTCCGGGAGGGCCAGCCAAAGCTGAAGCCCGTCGAGATTGCGCTTGCGCGCCAGGGCTTCGTCCTCCTCACGCTCGGAATGGACGATGCCCTTGCCCGCCACCATCAGGTTGATGTCCCCGGGCGCGATGACAGAGCGTGTGCCCAGGCTGTCGCGATGCAGGATATTGCCTTCGAACAAATAGGTGACGGTCGCCAGGTTGATGTGCGGGTGCGGCCGGACATTTACACCAATGCCGGGCTGAAACACCGCTGGTCCCATATGGTCGAAGAATATCCATGGCCCGACCATGCGCCGCTTGGCGAACGGCAGCAGGCGGCGGACGTGAAATCCGCCCAGATCCTTTTCCCGCGCCGGAATGACCATTGAAATCGAAGCCGGCAGTTCCAATTCGCGCATTCAAAGTCTCCGGATTAGTGTTGGGCGATCATATTATCTGCGGCGCTTGCGGCGCGACTTTTTCTTGCTTTTGACCGGCGCGTCCGCCTTGGGCGCCTCTTCGGCTGCCGCCGCCTGGGTTGGTCCAGCGGGCGCGCCGGCCACCGGCACGGGCAGAAGCTCGACAGTCTGCTGAAGCGCGATGTCACGCTGGGAGAAACGGTCGCGCAGCGTCGCCTTGATCGTATAGACGCCTGGCGCGTCCTTGGACTCGAAGGTCACCACCGGCACGCGGTCGCGGTTATCGAACACGCCCCTGCCCTGGCCGATACTGCCCAACCAGACCGGCAGGTCCTTGTAATCGCTGTTGGCGTAGATATTGCCGTCGGGCGCCAGGATCTTCAGGTCCATTGTCACCTTGCCGACGGAATTGAGATCACCCGCAGGCCCTGTAAACAGTACCTTGATGGCCAGCTTGGCGCCCGGCTCGGCGCGGGCGACGCGGCTCAGGCTGCGATTGGCGGTCGCGGGCTTGGCGAATTCCGCAAGCTCGGTCTCCGGGATGACGATCAATATGGCTGAAAACGGCCCGTTGCGATCGGGAAAGCCCGCACCGGAGTCGTAGCTGGTGGTTGCGGTGGAATTCGGGATAACGGTGGGCGTCTGGGCAAGGACCAGGCCTGCCGCCATCCACGTGCTGACTACGCCCGTGACGAAAAGGCTTCGCTTCATGCCCTCTTCCCCTTCAATGTCTACATCTTATGTCACGCCGCATCGCAACATGACAACAAAAGAATCCATCCTGGCCTCGCGGGCAAGGGCACACAAAAAATCCCATGCCCGCGGGGACGGACATGGGAGAGGCACCAGGGACAGGTAAAAAGCTAAAGCTCATGTTGTAGCACGCTTGAGATCTTGGTCGGGAAGGCAGGCGATGCAGCGACCGAAATCGGCGTGTTTCAGAGTCAGATTCATTGGACGTCAAGGCCTCCGTGGTCACGACGTCGCGTTCCTTGCCGAGGTCCTGATCGAGGCGCGCCGAAGTGTAGTCGTGATAACAGAGGCTGCCGCGCAGAAAGGCTTTCGCGGAAATCCCGCGCCCAAAATTAGGTTGTCCGGAAGAAAAAAAAGCCGGGCTGCCTTAGGGATGAAGCAGCCCGGCCAAGGGGGATCAGGCAGTGGTATTGTCGGGCACGGCGTCCAGCTCGCCGCTTTCACGGGCCTTCTTGCCGTAGACCATTTCGAAGATCGGAGAGGCCATGACCGTGGTGATGATGGCCATCATGACCAGCATAGCGAACAGAGGCAGGCCGATAATGCCCTTCTGCAGGCCGATATTGATGATGATCAGTTCCATCAGACCACGCGAGTTCATCAGGGCGCCGATACCCAGAGCCGTGCGGTTGTCTTCGCCGGTCGCGCGGGCCGCCAGGTAGCAGGCGCCGAACTTGGCCACGACCGAAGCCGCCAGGACTGCGCCGGCCACCAGCAGCATCGACCATGAATTGACCATATCCATCCGCGTGTTCAGGCCGGAATAGGTGAAGAACATCGGCAGCAGAACGATGACCGCGAACGGTTCGACCTTAAGCTTCAGTTCTTCGACGAACTTGCCGCGCGGCATCGCCGTGCCGAGGATGAAGCCGCCGAAGATGGCGTGGATGCCGACGGCGTCCATGATAAAGGCGGAAAGGAAGAAGCAGATCATGGTGATGGCCAGGACCGTGTAGGTCATCTCGCCCTTTTTCTCGACCATGCGGCCAAGCGGCGCCAGCAGTTTTGAGCCGAAGAAAATGACGAACAGGGCGAAGCCCACACCACCGACGATCGCCAGCACAGCCACGCCAGGACCGGCGCCGAAGGTCGCCAGCACAACAGCCAGGACGCACCACGACACGGCGTCGTCAAAGGCGCCGGCGGTCAGGGACAGGGTGCCCAGCGACGAGTTGGCCAGGCCGCGTTCATTGATAATGCGCGCCAGCATCGGGAAGGCGGTCAGGGCGATACAGGCGCCCATGAACAGGGTCGCATTGAACCGTGAAATACCTGGTGTAAACAAGCCCGGCACGGTCAGCAGCCACGGCGTGATCAGGATGGCCAGCGCGAACGGCGCGGCAATACCGGCCATTGACACCATCATCGCGCTCTTGCCCTTGCTCTTGAAGTGGTCGGCGCGGAAGGTGCAGCCCACCATGAACATGTAGAGGCCGACGCCAAACTGCGCGCCGGTATAAAGGACATTCTTCATCTCCTTGGGGAAGATTGCGCCCTGGATTTCGGGAAGGAACAGGCCGAACAGCGATGGCCCGAGGATGACGCCCGCGATCATTTCACCGACGACCTGCGGCTGGTGCAAAAGCTTCTGACCCAGCCAGCCCACGACGCGGCAGGTCACGATAATCACCGCCAACTGCAGGAAAAAGTGGATCGAAAAGTCACTCGGCGCGTACAGCTTTGTTATGCCGTCGGGGCCTAAAGCGCCGTGCGGCGACAACACGTTGGTGATTTCGTGAAGAGTGGCGTCCCATATACTGGGCGCCGTCGTTGCGGTAATCATGAATTCTCCCGGACTCTGATTTCAGAAGGACGGACTATTTTCGCCGTCTTGGCCCGAGCGTTGTGTTGATATTTTCGTTATGGCAAGCATAAATTTTCAACAAGGGTACATACCAACCCTTTTATTTTGCTTAGGATTTTTTTTGTTGCCGACAGACAACACTGTAGTAATGTAGAAAAGTAATTTGAGTGAGCAATTGTAGGAACCTAGCATCAAATGAGCACCATGACGAGCCGCGAATTCAACCAGGATGTCGGCAAGGCCAAACGCGATGCCAGGCTTGAGCCGGTCTTCGTCACTGACCGCGGCCGACCGACCCATGTACTGATGAGCTTCGATGCCTTTCGCCAGTTGACAGGCCGGACCGAGTCGATTGTCGATCTGCTGGCCATGCCCGAGCCGGGCGCGGAGGTGGTCGACCTGGATACGGGACGCGGCGGCAGTTGGGATCGCCGCGAGGAAGGTTTCTAGGTATGTATTTGCTCGACACCCCTGTTATTGCCGAACTGCGCAGCGCAAAATCCGGGCGCGCCGACGAACACGTTACGCGCTGGGCGTCGAACGTTCCCGCGCAAAATCTCTTCATCTCGGTGATGAGCCTTTTGGAATTGGAAGGCGGTATCGCCGAGGTCCAGCGCAAGGACAAGGTTTTGGGGGCCGCCCTGCGCACCTGGATCGACGAGACGGTACCTGCGGCCTTCGAAGGCCGGATATTGAGCGTCGACCTGGCGGTGACGAAACGGCGTGCGGCCTTGTCGTTCGCCGAAGGCAAGGACCGCGACGCGCTGCTGGCGGCCACCGCCCTGACGCACGGCCTGACTATAGTGACGCGCAGCCTGTCGGCCTATCGCTTTTCGAAGGTCAAGCTGTTCAATCCCTGGGGATACACGGCCGAAGACGAGGATGCCGAAGCCGACTGGCAGGACGTGTCACGCAGCGGCCCGCTGTGGCTTAAGAACCTGTTCCTGCGCTTCTGATTACTCCCTGTAATCGCTGTGATTGGAAAAACGCGCCTTAAAGTCAGCGCTATCGCTAAAGAAGAGGGTTAGGTGCTGACCAACCTCAGGGTCATCCCAATCCTGGATCGCGATTGCAGCATTTTCCAGAATTTCATTTTGGCCAACACGTACAGACAGTGACTTCCCGTTGTCACCGGCATCCAACCCATCAATCGTATTTGCGTGCTTTCGGCGATCGTATCGGTCCGCCGGCACAAAGGGACCGAAAGCAACGCCCATTGACGCATCCAGATGCTCAAGCATTGCCGTACCGATGAAGGCCTTCCCCTTATAAACACTGACTTGCATCCGGGGAACCTCACGCCATGAATCATAAAAGCGGGAAAAGATGCCCGCTTAACACGATTATATCAGTTTCGACATGGTTCGGGCACCGTCCTCGCCCCCGGACAGCGAAGGCAAAAAAAAGCCGCGCATTGCGGCGCGGCTAAAAGTTTTACAGGGAGGAAACGCCCAGGAAGGGCAATCAGCGCGAAAGCGCCGAACACCCTCAATATATGCTGCAATGCAGCACAATTCAAAGCCTTTTGCGGGTTTTTATGTCAACTCATGTTACAATCGTCAGACAATAATGTGAGCGCTATCAGGCTACCGGCCGGCCGCGCGAAAAGAGACCGCGCACACCGCTCCACGGCATGTCGAAACGCAGGCTGATGCGCCGAACCGGGCGCCGCACAAGCGACAGCAGAGCCAGGTTCTGCCGGACAACCATGACCGGCGACAAGACGCGAAAAACATCCGCAGTCATCGTCAGTTCGGCCAGGAGACCGCGCCACGCCCCGACCTTCTGGGCCTTGCGGATATTGAATACGGCAGGCCAGTCGACCACAGCGACCGCCAGGCGGGCATCGGTGATCAGGTTGTTGATGAAGACTTCACCGCCCCAGCGCGGAAGGCGGGTCATTTGCTCCAGATGCGGCTTGACCAGCCAGGCCGGGATGAGCCGCTCACCCGACACGAAGTCGAGGCCAAGCGCCCGGTAAAGCGCCAGACTGTTGGCACGCAGGCTGATGCTGATCCCAGCGGTCCCGCTCCTGACCGGTGCGGCCAGGGCGAATATGTCGGCTGCCGTCAGTCCGGCCAGGTCGGCGTCGATCAGCATGAAATAGTCACCGCGCGCCGCGGCCATGCCCTGGCTTAGCGCATAGGTCTTTCCCCGGTTGTGCGGGTAGGAGATCAGCGTGACGTCTGGAAAGGCCTGCGCCAATACGGCGGTATCATCGGTCGACCCGTCATTGACGACGATGATTTCGGACAGCAGCGGATGACCGTGCACAGCCTTGAGGATGTCGTTGATTTTATCGGCTTCGTTGTAGGCGCAAATGATGCAGGAAATGCGTCCCGCCGGGTCACCGGAATGCTGCTCTTGCCTGTCGTCCATAGGGATGCCGATGCGTTTTTGCCCCGGACCGACATTCGGTTAACGCAGGGTTTCGCCGCAATGCGGACGCCTGGGCCCACGTGTCAGTTTCCGGTAAGGACGCGCGCTATCCTTCCCTTATCCGTGACGGTCCATTCCTTATCGACATTGGCACGGCGACACGCGCACAATCACCTCTTATTGCAAAGGAGGCCGTCATGGCTGAACAGGAACCGGTGAACACCCAGGATATCGATAGCGCCCGGGCGCTGAAAGACAAGGTCGCCGACACCTTAGGCGACGGCGCGTCGCTGATTCGCACGCCGGAAGAGGCGCGCAAGGCGGCGCTGATCCACAAGATCGAGAACGGCGGTTAAGCCACGTTCGAAAACCTAATGCGAAGTGGCCAGTACCACGCCGACCAGTACGGCGGCATAGTGGGTCGCGGCGCCGGCCAGTACGTGACCGTGCCAGATGGCGCGGCGGAACTTGAGCGTCTTCATCATATAGAAGATGGTCCCTACGCTGTAGACCACGCCACCCGCTGCCAACAGGATCATGGCCGCCATCGGCACTTCACGAACCATGGGACGAATGGCGATGATGATCAGCCAGCCCAGAACGAGATAAAGCGGGATCCAGAAGATCTTGCCCAATCCCGGCAGGAATAGCTTACCAAGCATACCCAGGCCGGCCAGCGACCATACGGCGATGCTCATGCCCCAAGCCCAGCCACCCGTCAGCGCCTGGGTCGTAAACGGCGTGTAGGAGGCGGCGATCATCAGGAAGATACCCGCGTGATCGAGGCGCCGCAAAAACGGTTGCCAGCTCGGTTTGGCGAAATTGTAGGCTAACGAGAATGCCAGCATGGCAATGAAGCCCAGGGCATAGACCGTCACCGCTGCGACCTGTCCCAGCAGGCCCTGACTGACGGCCAGGCCCAGAGCCAGGCCACCGCCGAACAGTGCCATGGCCAGGCCGACAATATGCACGACGAGATCGGCATAACGCGCGCCAAGGGACGGATAGTGAGCGGGTGTTTCGGTCATGTCGCCAATATAGTCGCGGATGTGAGAAATCCAATTCAACTTACGTGAACGTCAAGTAACAAAAATGTCCGTAAGGGAAGGCTGAAGCACTTCCCGCCGAAGGCCATCCTCTTGCCGCGCGGAAACGCGATAACGGCAAACCTCAAAGACTGTCGCTGGAGGACAGGGAACAGGCGTGCGCGCCATCGCCGGTCTCGACCTGGATCGTCACATGCTCGATGCCAAAGATGTGCGCCAGTTCCTCCGCGGCCTCATGCAGGAAACCATCGCCGGGATGGCCGTCGGGGACGGTAATGTGCGCCGTCAGCGCCACCTCGGTAGTCGACATCCCCCAGATGTGCAGGTCGTGAACGTCACTTACACCGGGAAGTCCGGCTATATAGGATTTCACGGCGGCCAGGTCGATACCTCTGGGTACGCCTTGCAGCGCCAGGCGGATCGATTCTCGCATCAACCCCCACGTCCCCCAGACGATGACGACCGACACAGCGATCGACAATGCAGGATCGACCCACAGCCAACCCGTCCGGACGATAACCAGGCCGCTGATCACGACAGCCGCCGATACGGCTGCGTCGGCGGCCAGGTGCAGGAAGGCGCCCCGGACATTCAGGTCGCCCTGCCCGCCGGCGAACAGCCAGGCGGTAAAGCCGTTGACGAGGATGCCGAGCGCTGCCACCCACATAACGATTCCGCCCTCGACCGCCTCGATCAGCGTAAAGCGCTGGGCTGCTTCCCAGACAATGCCGCCGACCGCGACCATCAGCAGAAGGGCATTGAACAGCGCTGCCAGGATAGACGCGCCGCGCAGGCCGTAGGTGAAGGAGGCGTTTGGCTTTCGTTGTGCCAGCGCCCAGGCGCCCCACGCCATCAGCAAACCAAGCACGTCGCTGACATTATGTCCGGCGTCCGCCAGCAGGGATAAGGAATTGGCCTTCAGGCCGTAGATTACTTCGAAGCCTATGAAGGCTGCATTGAGGCCCGCCGCCCATAGAAACCGCGCACCGAAGGACGTCGGCGCAGGATGATTATGGCCGTGACCATGGTCGTGTCCCTTCGTGTGGGAATGGCCGCCGGATGGGCCGTGCGCATGAGAATGTTCGTGAGCCATGATTATCTAAACCAGCACATTTTGTCACAATTGATCGAAAATGACGTGGAAAGGTCACAATGGATCAAATTTGTACGATTAATATTGCGCATAACGGGGTTGTCTGACAAATTTACCGTCTGAAAAGGGAACGACTCGCCGGCCTCGTTCACTTTCAATCTCCATACATGCGTCGCGTATGCGCCGGCGGCAATTACAAATGTCAGGGAAGACAATGACCAGGAAACTTTTACTCTCGAAGAGAGCGCATCTGTGCGCGACAACGGCGGCGGCCGTTCTTCTTACTGCCATGGCCGGCGCGGCCTTCGCCCAGGATGCGGCGCCCGCGGCTGAACCAGCCGGCGACGATAGCCAGGTGGTTGTCGTCAAGGGCTTCCGTGGCAGCTTGCAGAGCGCCCTGGCTATCAAGAAGCGCAGTGCCGGTACGGTCGATGCGATCGTCGGTGAAGACATCGGCAAGTTCCCAGACAGCAACCTGGCCGAATCGATGCAGCGCATCCCCGGCGTCACCCTGTCGCGCGGCGACGGCGGTGAAGGCCGTAACGTCTCGGTCCGCGGCCTCAGCGCCCAGTTCACCCGCGTCCGCGTGAACGGCCTGGAAGGCGCATCGCAAACCGGCTCTTCCGACATCTACGGCGCCGGCAACAGCGGCCGCAGCTTCGACTTCAGCGCCTTCCCGACGGAAATCTTCTCGTCGCTAAGCGCCCGCAAGACGGCCTCGGCCGATATCGAAGAAGGTAGCCTGGGCGCAACCGTCGACCTGCGCGCCCCGCGCCCGTTCGACTTCCGTCAAAAGACCCTGTTCTCGGTCACGGCGCGCGGCGTCTATAACGAAATCTCCAAGTCGGTCGATCCACGCGTCTCGATGGTCACCGGCTGGAAGTCGGAAGATGGTACTTTTGGGGTTGTCGGCTCGCTGTCCTATGCCGATCGCAACCTGCGCGAAGTGGGCTATTCGGCCGTGGACATCCTGTCGTCAAACACCAACGGCCTGAACGGCAACCCGTTCTGTACGCCGATCGGCGTAACGCCGGAATCGCCCTCTTCCACAACGCACGCTGCGCATGGTGCATCCAGCACGAATTGTTCGACCAACAACCCGCGCACCGGCACGGTCGCGGCCTGGAACAAGATCATCAATCTGCGCCGCGCGGACGCACCGACCGTTGCCGGTTCCGGCGCCTTCCTGCCGCGTATCCCGCGCTACGTGAACTCCGAACAGGATTCGCAGCGTTTCGGCGGCACGCTGAGCCTGCAGTGGAAGACAGACGATACCAACATCGCTGTCGACTACATCTACTCGCAGTTCGAAGTTGAGCGCCGCGACAACTATATCGCCGGCCTGTCCTTCGCCCGCTCGGCCAGCAACCTTGGCCAGCCGATGGTCTCCGTCAAGGATATCGAATTCGATTCCAATGGCTCGCTGGTCTACGGCCTGTTCGACGGCGTCGATCTGCGCTCGGAAGGCCTGGTCGACCAGTTCACCACGACCTACAATCAGGTCAATGTCGCTGTGACGCACAAGTTCAACGACAAGTTCGAAGTGTCGGGTTACTTCGGCACATCGAAGTCGGTCCGCGACGACCCGATGCGCCTGCAGACCTTCCTGGACATCATCGACGCCGACAATTTCTCGATCGACTTCCGGGGTGGCGAGACGACACCTCAAATCAACTTCGGCGTCGATGTTTCCAATCCCGCCAACTGGTCTTACGCACCGAGCGTGACGCAGGGCACGGCGCCGCTCAACTGGACGACCGTCTACGGCGGTTTCTCGCTGCAAGGCAAGCCGGCCAACAACACGACGACCAACGACACCGTCAATCTGGATGCGAAGTGGCACGCGACGGACGAACTGACGTTGAAGGCCGGCGTGCAGTCGCGCGTCATCGACTTCCAGTCCTACAACCTCAGCCCGACGCCGGCGACATCGGCCTTCAAGCCGCTGCCAGCCGGCACCACGGTCGCCAGCATCAGCCGGACGATCGATGGTCTTGACGACCTGTGGGGCCAGGGCGCTCCGGGAAGCTGGGTCGCCATCGATTCCGCCAAGTGGCGTGAAGCCGTCAATTTCGACAGCTTCACCTATTGCGGCGTCGAATGCGGCGCGGCCAAATCCCAGATCAAGGAAACCACCCGCAGCGCGTACCTGATGGCCGAGTTCGACACCGAACGCCTGGGCCTGCCGGTTCGCGGCGACGTCGGCTTCCGCTACTACAAGACAGATCAGCTGGCCGTCGGCCATATCGCCGTCGCCGCGCCTGCCGGATCGCAATACGCCCAGATGGGCAAGCGGAACGTCGTCGAGCGCTCCTATGACGATATCCTGCCGTCAGCCAATGTCGTTGTGGAAATAACACCCAACCTGCTGGCACGCGTCTCCGCCGCGAAGGTCATGTCGCGTCCGGAACTGGGTAACCTGATCCCGAGCAGCGGCATTACCGCCACCACCCGTACCGGCAACGTCAACAACCCGTTCCTGGATCCGATCAAGGCCAAGACCTTCGATGCCGGCCTTGAGTGGTACTACCGTCCGGGCTCGGTCGTCTCGATCGGCTACTTCTACAAGGACATCGAGTCCTACATCCAGCGCGTGACCGAACAGGTCCCGTATCGTTCGCTGGGCCTGCCGGACTCGCTGCTGGACAACACCAACACCCTGCCGACCGAAATCTTCACCGTCGGCCGCTTCCAGAACACGCCGGGCGGTCCTCTGAAGGGCTTCGAAGCCAATGTTCAGGCTGAGCTCGACTTCCTGCCGGGCTTCTGGAGCCACTTCGGCGTCCTGGCCAACTACACGCACGTCGAATCCGAAATCGACTACGTGCTGAGCGCCACGGCGACCACGACGGCGGACCTGATCGGCCTGTCGCGCGACTCGGCCAGTGGTACTGTTTACTGGGAAAACGATACCTTCAGCGTCCGCACGACGGCCAATTACCGCAGCAAGTATATCCGCGGCATTCCGGCGTCGGCAGGCTCCAACCTGCAAGGCAATGACGACACCCTCTATGTCGACCTGTCGGCATCGTGGAACCTCAGCGACCGCCTGAAGCTGATCCTGGAAGCGCAGAACCTGACCGACGAACAGAACCGCCTGTTCATCGACAGCGTCCGCGAAGACACCCTGTTCGAGCTGCGTAACGGCCGCACGATCACCTTCGGCGTCAACTACAAGTACTAAGCTCCCGAGTATTTCCAACGGAAAGGCCGCCTCGCAAGGGGCGGCCTTTTTTGTGCGAAATTAGCTATTGACGAACTCATAACTCGTCAGTTATATGTCAACTCATAACCGAGGAGTTATGAGTTGTTGCCTTCCGGACCCGAAATTCTGTTTCGCACACTGGGTGATCCCACCCGGCGCGCCATCTTCGAACGGCTGTGCCGCAACGGAGAACAGACCGTCGCGGCGCTGACGGCGCAGGCCGGTGTCTCGCAGCCGGCCGTCTCGAAACACCTGGGTGTGCTGAGAGAGGCCGGACTGGTGCGCGATCGCCAGGAAGGCCGCCAGACCCATTACAGCGCCCTGCCCGGCGCGCTGTCACCGCTCACCGACTGGGCGCAACAAATGACCGGATTCTGGGAGAATCGTTTCGACGACCTGGATGACCTGCTGAAAAGGATGGACCAATGACCAACGGAATACGCCAGTTTCATCGCTGGGTGTCGATCATCTTCACCCTGACCGTCGCCGCCAACTTCGTCGTCATGGGCTTCGGCCACCAGATCATGTGGGTCACTTACGCGCCGCTGCCGCCTTTGTTCCTGCTGCTGTTCACCGGCCTGTACATGTTTGCCCTGCCCTATATGGCCAAGGGGCGAGCCGCCCGGGCGCAATAGCGATGTCCGCCCCCAAGCTTCTGTCCGGCGGCAATCCGCAGATCGCCAAGGGATATGGCGATGCGGTCGTACAAGCCTATATCGCCGCCATGCCGGACTGGAAACGCGCTGTCGGCTGCCGGATCGACGCCATTATCGCAGACACAGTGCCCGGCGTGAAAAAGGCAGTGAAGTGGAACACACCGTTCTACGGCCTTGAGGACGACCTGTGGTTCGCCTCGTTCCACTGCTTCACCAAATACATCAAGGTGACCTTCTTCCAGGGCGCGTCGCTGAAACCGGCGCCCAAGGGAAAGTCGAAATACCCGGCCGTGCGTTATTACGATATCCATGAAGGCCAATTCGACGAAGCACAGTTTGCCGACTGGATCAGACAGGCCAGCCAATTGCCCGGCGAGAAGCTGTAGCCATGAAACCCAGAGTCACGGTCTGCGTCCTTGCCGACGGCAGTTTTGAAATCCTGATGAACGAAGCCGGACGCGATCTCATGGTCGAGGAAATGCAGCGGCTCAATCATCACAACGACCATTTTCACCTCGACCACTACGACGATCCGGACCTGGACACGGATGTCGCCCTGTCAGGCATCCCCTACCGCGCCGACGACAAGATCCTCGAGTACGGCAAAATCCTGCTGCGCCCGGACGAATGGGATCTCAAATATTTTCCGCATGTCCTTGCGGCAAACCATAATGAAGAAGGGACTTCCTCATGAAACAGCCTGTTCCTGGTCGAGACCATCTCAGTGTTCCCGAAAAGATCGATGCCGCCATAGGCGACCTGGCCGACTGGCGCGGCGAAACCCTGGCGCGCGTCCGCGCCCTGATCCATGAAGCTGATCCCGACGTGGTCGAAGAATGGAAATGGGGCATCCCTGTCTGGTCGCACGACGGCATCCTGTGCACCGGCGAGACCTACAAGGCCGCGGTCAAGGCGACCTTCCCAAAGGGGGCGTCGCTCGAAGATCCGCACGGCCTGTTCAATTCCAGCCTGGAAGGCAATGCCCGCCGCGCCATCGACTTCAAACGGGGCGAAGCAATCAATGCCGACGCCTTCAAGGCGCTGGTCCGCGCCGCTGCGGTGCTTAACGCCGCCAACCCGCCCGCGAAAAAGAAGAGCAAATGACCGAAACCAAGACCGTCACCGTCGAGCGCGAATTTCCGCATCCTCCGGAGCGCTTGTGGCGCGCCCTCACCCAGCCCCACCTGATGGAGGAATGGCTGATGAAGAACGATTTTCAGCCCAGCGTCGGGCACCGCTTCAATCTGCGCGGCGACTGGGGCGGCGTGCTGGACTGCGAAGTCCTGACGATCGAGCCCGGCAAGGCGCTGTCCTATACGTGGAACTTCGCCCACGACGATCCGGCCTATAATCTCGACAGCGTGGTGACCTTCACGCTGACGCCGACCGATACGGGCACGCACCTCCGCGTCGAGCAAGCGGGCTTCCGGCCGAACCAGCCGCAGGCCTTTGGCGGCGCGATGCACGGCTGGCGGCAAATGCTGGAGAAACTGGAGGGCGTCGTGGCGCGCGACGATTAAAACCGTGCCCATGCCCACAGTTCTTATCTGGGGTTGAACTTATTCATTACAAGAATTGCCCGCCAAAAATCTTTCCCTTAAATAACAATGCCTTGCTTGAAAGAATTGTCCAAACAGGGAGATGAACATGGGTAGGCACGATGTTCTGATCGCCGGCGCAGGCCCGACAGGCCTGATGCTGGCGGGGGAACTGGCCCTGGCCGGCATCGACGCCGCGATAGTCGAACGCCGTCCGGACCAGACGCTTATCGGGTCGCGCGCCGGGGGCTTAAGCGCCTGCACGCTGGAAGTGCTCGACCAGCGCGGCATTGCCGATCGCTTCCTGGCCGAAGGCCAGATCGCCCAGGTCACGGGTTTTGCCGTGACACGCCTCGACATCAGCGACTTTCCGACCCGACACAATTACGGCCTGGCCCTGCGGCAAAAGCATATCGAGCGCATCCTCGCCGGCTGGGTCAGCGAACTGAACGTGCCGGTCTATCGCGGCCATGACGTCACGTCTTTCGCGCAAGACGACGACGGCGTCACCGTCACCCTGTCCGATGGCGGGCATTTACGCGCCCGCTACATTGTCGGCTGTGACGGCGGCCGCAGCCTGGTCCGGAAAATCGCCGGCATTGCCTTTCCCGGCTGGGAAGCGATGACCAGCAATATCCTGGCGGAAGCCGAGATGACGCAGGAACCACCGCTCGGCGTTCACCGCACAGCGCATGGCATCCATGCTTTCGGCCGGGAGGCATACGAAATCCGTGACGGCCAGGTCGTCTATGCCAGCGAAGGCCCCGTCGGCATCATGGTGACCGAGAAAACACCCGGCGCCACGGCCGAGCCGACATTGGACGATCTTCGCGAAGAGCTCATCGCCGCCTGCGGAACGGATTACGGTATTCATAACCTGACCTGGATATCGCGCTTCACTGACATGTCGCGCCAGGCGGAGACCTATCGCCAGGGCCGGGTCCTGCTGGCCGGCGACGCCGCGCACATCCATTCGCCAGTTGGCGGGCAAGGCCTCAATACCGGTGTGCAGGACGCGGTCAACCTCGGCTGGAAGCTGGCCCAGGTGGTGAAAGGTGTTTCGCCCGACAGCCTCCTCGACACCTATCACGCCGAGCGGCATCCGGTCGCGGCGCGTGTGCTGCGCACGACCATGGCGCAGGTGGCGCTGCAACGGACAGACGATCGTACCGAAGCCCTCCGCGACATCGTGACGGAATGGCTCGGCATGGACGTGCTTCGCAAATCGGTGGCCGCTGAAATGTCCGGACTGGGCATCCGTTACGATCTGGGCGGCGAGCATCCGTTGGTCGGACGGCGCATGCCGGATCTCGACCTGGTCACGCCCGGCGGGCCTGTGCGCGTCTTTACGTTTTTAGAGACTGCGCGGCCGGTCTTGCTGGACCTTGGTGCGCCTGGCCGTTTCGATATTACGCCATGGGCGGATCGGGTTCCACACGTTTACGCGACATATGACGGGTCGTGGGAATTGCCGGCGATTGGCGAGGTTGCTGCCCCCACCGCCGTACTCATCCGGCCCGACGGCTATGTGGCGTGGGTCGATGACGGGCAGCCGAACAGCCTGCATGACGCCCTGGCGGCCTGGTTCGGCGCGCCGTAAGACTTAGGCTGCCATCCTGTGCCAGACTTCCTGGTCGACCTTGGAGGCACTCAGCATGCCGGCCATCTGTTGCTGGTACAGGGCGCCGACATCGTCGGGATTGACCGACTTGAAGTCCGCGTCGACGCTGTTGGGATTGCCGTCAGCCTTCAGGACGAAGAACTGCGCGGCATTGATGCGCGGCATCTTGAGGTGGATCAGCAATGCCAGACGGCGGGCGCGTTCCGGATTGCGTTTATGAACCTGCGGGTCTTCGGCAAACATCTCGCGGCCCAGCAGCGCGATATATTCCGGGCTGAGGGCCTGGAAACGTTCGGCGTCCAACGGCTGGATCATGCGGTTGGAGTCGATATCGAAGATGTGGTCGTTGAGAAGAAAGTACAAAGCGGCACCCTGAAAGCGTGAACAGGACGCCATAATGACACAAAGGGTTGTGGATTCCGTCAAGGAAGACAGTTAACCCGCGTTGACCATGTTGCGGTCTACACGACGGGCTCGGTCAGAAAATGACGCCCTTCGACGTCCTCGATCTCGACCACCCACAGGTCGGGATCGTACTTGACCTGGCGCGCGATCCAGGCGTCGATATCGGGTTCATTGAGCGTCTCGACCGGCCGCATCCACTTGCTGCCGCCCTCGTCGCCTTCGCCTGTCTGGACCTCGCGCAGCACATAGGCGTCGCGGGTCCGCAGGTTCAGGACCTTGACCAGGACAGCGCCGAACTGCGCGTGGCCCTTGCGTGCGATGAAGGCAAACGACCCGGCCTGTTCGACCCGGCGTATCAGAGCGCTGACCCAGATGTCGGAGGACAGAAGCATTTTCGTTACGCCATGGCTGAGATGGCACTCAGCTCCTCAAGATCGAGGTCGCGCTCAAGTTCATGCAGGGTCTCGTCGTCGATCTCGCCGGCGCGGTGCAGGCGGATCAGTTCCGCCCGCCCCGCCGTCACGGCTTCCAGCACCAGGTCGAAGTGGGCGTGCAGCATCGGCCGGTGCTCTTCTTCCTCGGCTGCGTACTTCGTGGACATGGCTGCCTTGCGCTGATAGCGGTCGAGCAGGCGCGGATGGATCAGCTCACCCTTGTCGTCATAGGCGCGGGCCTCGATAATCCTGACCTGGACCTGGGCCATCGACGCCTCGGCCTGGCTCATGCTCAAACGCGCCGCCTCGCCCGCGCCGTCAGTTATGTTGGCCCACCGGATCACGCTGCCCAGGCTCATGCCCTGAATGAGTACAGTCGCCAGGATAACGGCAAAAGCCGCCACCACCATGAAGTCGCGGCCGGGAAAGGTTGCCGGCACGCTCAAGGCTACGGCCAGAGTCACCACGCCGCGCATCCCGGCCCAGCTCAGGACCGTCGCGCACTTGGGGCCGATCGGCGAGTACCGTTTGATGCCCAGGGCGCGGATCAGCGCAGTGATGGCGTCGGCGCCGAACACCCAGGCAAAGCGCGCCAGCGTCATAGCCAGGATAATGAGCAGGATCGGCACGGCCATAGTGTTGAGAATGACGCCGAAGCCGCCGGCGCGATCGACGACATCGCGCAGGGATGAGCCGATCAACAGGAAGACGAACGCTTCCATGAGGAAGATCATGACCTGCCAGAAAGAGACGCCGCGCATGCGTACTGCGGCGGTAAAAACCGTGTGTTGGTACCAGCCGCAGATCAGGCCCGTCACTACGGTGGCAATGACACCCGAGACGTGGAACATTTCGGCCAGCAGATAGGCGGCCCATGGCGCCAGGATCGACGCCGAGATCATCAGGTAGTCATCGCCCAGCCGCTTGACCAGCAGCACCCAGGCAGCGGCGATGATCACGCCCGCCACGGCGCCGCCGGCGGCCAGCATGGCGAAGTTGCCGACCGCGTCGACCGCGCTGAACGCCCCGGTTATGCCGGCGGCAATCGCAAAGCGGAACAGGACCAGGCCCGTGGCGTCATTGAGCAGGCTTTCGCCCTCCAGCAGGATCGACAGGCGGCGCGGCAGCTTCACGGTCTGAAGGATGGCGCGCGCCGACACGGCGTCGGGCGGCGACACGATGGCGCCCAAGGCCGCACACGCCGCCCACGGCAATCCGGGCAGCAGCATGTGCGTCACCACCGCCACGACCACAGTCGTGAAGATCACCGCCCCGACCGACAGCGAGATGATGCCGATCATGTGCCGCTTGAGCTGGGAGATGGCGATGAACCACGCCCCGTCCATCAATAGCGGCGGCAGGAAGATCACCAGCACCAGTTCCGGATTGAGCGAAATGACTGGCAGGCCCGGCACGAAGGCCAGAAGGGCGCCCCCGGTCAGGAGCGCCACAGCCGGCGGCAGTTTGAGCTTATGCGCGGCATAATGCAGGGCGATGATGGCCAGCAGCATCGCTATGACCAGTTCAAAAGTATGCACTGGGTCCATGACACGCTCCCGGAATCGCTTAGGCGTTTAAAGTAACGGCCATGGCCCTTGAGTCAACAAACCGCCTAGTTCGTCTTCGCAGCGAACGATTTTGCCACGAATTCGTCGATCGCCTTGAGAATGGCCAGCTTTTGTTCGGCATTGCGGGGGCCGTGCGGCATGAATTTGATCGGCATATAGCTGACCGTCTTGCCGGCCTTCTTCATCGCGTCGTTCATCTTCTCGCTCTGGCGGTAGCTGATGATCGGGTCCGCCTCACCATGGATGAGGAACAGCGGCGCCTTGATGGCGTCGATATGCTTGATCGGCGAGGTCGCGTGGATGATCTTCGCGTCCATCAAAGGCTGGCCGATCACCTCGCGCCAGTATTCGATGGTGTAACCGCCCCACCAGAAGTCGTTGGCGTCTTCCAGTTGCTGGGCCAAGTCCGAGATCCCGGCGCCCGACACGCCGCAGGTATAGGTGTCCGGCGCAAAGGCCAGCGAGGCCTGGGCCAGGTATCCGCCCCACGACCAGCCGACGATGCACACCTTCTTAGGATCGATCAGGCCCTGGGCGTTAAGGTAGCGCACGCCGTCTTCCAGGTCGGTCGTCATCTTGTCGAGGTTCTTGTTGCCGGCGCGTTGGAAAGCGTCCCCGAAGCCCGCTGATCCGCGATACTGCGGCTGAAGCACGACATATCCGCGCGAGGCCAGGTATTGGGCTTCATAGTTGAAGCCATAAACGTCGCGCGCCGCTGGCCCGCCATGCGGCAAGACGATCAACGGCGCATTGGACGGCGTATCCTTGCGCTTCGTCACATAGGCCGGAATATCCAGACCGTCACGCGCCTTGTAGGTCACATAGGTCATTTCCGCCAAAGGCTGGCCTTCGAGTTCAGGGTAATTGACCTCGATCTGGGCCAGATCCTTTGCCTCGGCGCTGTAGTAATAGTAGCTGTCGGGCGCATCCGGCGCCGACACCATCAGCACGACGCTCTTTTCATCCTGTGACACGTCGACAATGCTGACCGTCGCCTTGGGGAAGGCCTTTTCGACAGCCGCCGTGACCTTGAGCCGGTACGGATCGATCCATTCGGTATGGACGCGATCGGTCACCGTGGTAATGCCGATGACACGCCCTGTCCTGTCGAAACGGATGTCCATGTCCTTGTTGGTGCCGGTGCGAAACAGCGTCGTTGCCCCCGTCACAAAGTCGTACTTGTAGATCGCCCCCTCGCCCTTGCTGTAGTCGAACTGGCTCCAGTAAAGGGCGTTTTCAAACTCCGAATAGTCGAAATTGACGTAGTAGAGCTTGTCCTGTTTGGGCAGCCTCAGCGTCTGGACCTTCCCGCCGGGCTCGGCGCGGTAACGGAAGATTATGTTGGTGGCGCCGTAGCTGACCTTGCCGTCCGGCGCGTCGGCCGACATGCGTTCGCGCCCTTTGCTGTCGAAAAAGTGCAGGCTGCCGTCGAGCAGGACCGGGCCGACCTTCCACTTGCCGGTGCGGACTTCGGTCAGGTAGGTTGTCTTGCCGCCGAAGGTGATGACATAGGGTTCCGGCGCATCGACAAAGCGGATGATCGGCATCATGTCGGCGGCTTCGATGGTATCGCCGCCGCGCGCCAGCAGCGGCCGGACGTAGATCGCATCCTTGGTCACGACCATGGGCGAATAGTCCATGACACGGACATAGGTGTTCCGTTCCAGTTCCTGCGACTTTACGTAGACCGCCAGGTAGTCGTTATTGATCCAGTCGACGCCTTCCAGGTCGAGGACGCCGCCGGCCATGGTCTTTTCGCTTTCGTCGGCCAGATCGAGCACGACGACCTGGTTGCCCCGCACCCAGGCCAGGTGCGTGCCGTCCGGCGAAATCTGCGGCGCGCTGGCATAGGCGTCGCGGGTGAAAAATTCCGGCTTGAGCGTTGAGGGAGACGTCTGCGCCGCCACGGGTCCGGCAAACAGCATGACGGCTGCCGCAACTGCCCCAAACACCGAAAATCGCATAATCCCCTCCCCCGAAGCGTTGCGTTCACGATATCCGCATATTGCCGTTTTTTCAACGGCGACAACGGGCCGCAAGATCCGCTGCATTATTCAGGATAATGACAATCTCACCCTGCCTGACGGACGCGCGGCCGGACCAGACCGATCAGCCAGGATAGAACAGCGACGACGACGGCAAACGGTGCCCACAGATAGGTCACGGCATAGACGCAGAACTTGGCGGAGGCGAAACCCGAATAGGGATAGACCAGCCAGTCGGCGAAGCCCTGCGGATCGGCCAGCATGACAAACGACACAGCGTTTTCCAACGCGTCAAAGGCAGGCGCCGTGCAGGCCACGAAGATCATGACGTAGGCTGCGCCCTTCAGCCAGTGCCCGGCCGGCAGGCTGCGGTAGATGGCGGCGGTCAGCGCGAAGAAACCCGCGAGGACGGTTGCCATATAACCATAGTCGGCGATCTGCACCCAGACATAGCGGTCCAGTGTGCCGCGCTCGACCAGGAAAGCGTACCAGGACTTGATCTTGATTGCATCGAAGGCGGTCTGCCCTTCGAAGAACGATACCGGAAACTGCGTAGCGGCGTAGAACTCACCGAGGAGATTCTGGGTTAGTTGGCTTAAGGCCACCAGGGCGATGGCCAACAGCCACCACACGGCAAGCGGAAACCGGGACGCTAGTGACGATACGAAGGATGGCTTTGACATATGTTTCTTTCCTGATTTTTATTCCCAGGAATGTTTAATTATATTCTGAGGAATATTATGTCAAGCTAGGCATGCTATCTTCGCCGGAATCACTTCGCCTACCGGAAAAGCAAATGACCCACCCTGCCCGGGCGCCCCTGATCCAGCGCGGCATCGTTGATTTCATGATCACGACCGACCTGCTGCGCTTCCAACTGGAGACGGCGCTGCGGCCACTTGGCCTCACCCTCACCCAGATGAGCCTGCTCAATCACTTTGCGTGGCAGCCCGAGACGGCCGCCAGCATTACCGAACTGACAAGCGTCATGGCCATCAACCAGCCGGGCGTCACCAAGGCGGTCGCCGGTTTGCTTGAGAAAGGCCTGCTGCGAAAGATCGAGGCCGGCGGCGATGCGCGCGTCAAACGGGTTAAAATTACGGCTGAGGGCCTGGCGGCGCTGGATGCAGCGCGCAAGGCCAGCTACCCGGCTGTCGAAGCCGCCTTTGAGTGCCTGGATGATGCCGAGCTTGGCGCTTTTACCGGCCATCTCAAGAAAATGAAGGCCGTTCTGACGGGTTTATAAGCTTTTAACCCTGTCTGGACACTGCCTCTCAACCCTGTTGCCTTATAACCGGCTTATCAATTTCCGGGCAGAAGGCGCGAATGGAACGGTTGCGGGGCATAAGGATCGGCGCGCTTGTCAGTGCAGCGCTTCTCTGCGCGCTTCCTGCCGGCGCCGGCTCCGATGACCTGACCACCACCGCCGTCAAGCGCTACTTCCTGGCCGAGGCCAATGCCCGCTGCCATCTGCTGGACAGCGCGACCGCCATGGCCGTGACCTCGGGCTATGTCCAGGCGCGCAACACCCTGATCCGTTCAACCGGCGGCATGCAGAGCCTGACGCCCTATCTGGATGAGGCGCGCGCCGCCGCCCAGTCCGTCGCCTGCGATGCGCCGCAACTGCTGAATGAAGCCGCCGCCGCCGCCAATGCCTACCGCACCTTCGCCACCCAAACGCGGCTGAGCCTGCCCGGAGCCCGCGCCGAATGGATCGGCACCCGCGCCCATGGCGAGGACATCGACTGGCGGCTGGCCCAGTATCAATCGAACGCCGACGCCTATCTGGCGCTCGGGCTCTACGGCACGCTGAACGACAATCGCTTTACCGTCATGGCCAATTTCCACGACGGCGAAATGCCTTACGCGGCCCGCCTGATCGTCCGCGACCCGCAGATCGCCACGAACGGCCTGATCGGCCGCACCACCGAGAGCCTGAACAATACGATTCCGCTTGGCTTTGGCTCCGGCGTCCTGACCTACCTGGCCAGCGACAGCCTCGAGACCGAGGCCGAGCTCAAGCCGCGCGTCAAGGCCAATCTATTGGGCGTATCGGCCAGCGGCGCCTATGTCGGCGACCAGGGGCCGGTGTCGGTCAAGCGCTTCGACTTCCCCAGCCGCGCCTGGCGGGCCATCGCCCCGCTCGACCCGCGCGAGGACATTGTCATCGCCTTCGACTTCCGTGATGGCACCAGATACGCGCGCTTCGAAGTCGGTGATTTCATCACCGGCCTCGGCTATGTCCGCATGCCGTCGGTCTACGGCAAACCCTTGTAGGTTTTGCTTGTCGCGCTTCTAAGCCCGAGCGCGCGGCTAACTCTTCGGCGGCCGGACGACAAAATCGCCGAAGTGCCGCAGCGCTTCCGGCGTGGCGTTATAATCCGCCAGAGGATCGGCGGCGCGGGCCAATGGCGCCTGCGGGGGTTCCGCCGCTGTCCGCGCAGCCGGCTCAGCCTCGGGCAGTTCAAGCAACAATTGCTGCGCCACAACGGGCAAGCGTATCGTCACCGTCGTGCCTTCGCCGACATCGGAATGGATCGCGACGGCCCCGCCGTGCAGATGCGTCATCGCCTTGACGATCGACAGGCCAAGGCCCGTTCCCTGCGCCTTCATATCGGCGGCGCCTGCCTGCTCATAAGGCAGGCCCATGCGGTGGACGTCATCGGGTGCGATGCCGATGCCGGTGTCAGCGACGATCAGCGTCACCGCCTCTTCGCCCGGCTCGAGCGTCAACCGGACGTCGCCGCCGCGCGGCGTGAACTTGACGGCGTTCGACAGCAGGTTCAGTGCGATCTGCTTGATGGCGCGCTTGTCGGCCGTGACCGGCACGCCTTGCTGCGGTAACTGGCTGAATATCTCGATGCCCTTGTCGTGCGCCTGTCCGCGCATCAGACGCAGGGCCTGCGAGACCGGCTCGCGGATATCGAAGGTCTCTAACTGCAATTCGTACTTCTGGGCCTCGATCTTCGACATGTCGAGCACGTCGTTGATCATGTCCAGCACATGCTGGCCAGACTCCCAGATCAGTTGGGCATATTCGGCGTATTTCGTCGGCAGTGGCCCGAACATCTGCAGACGCATGATGTCGGAAAAGCCGATAACGGCATTCAGCGGCGTGCGCAGTTCATGGCTCATGCTGGCCAGAAAGCGCGTCTTGCCGTGGCTCGAATGCTCGGCTTCGGCGCGCGCGGCTTCCAGCGCGGCTTCGCGGGCGTGCTGTAATGAACCATCGTAAAGAACGCCATAAAGCCGGTCGTCAGACGCCCGGCGCAACGACAGCAGCAGGTAGTGGTCGAGCGCGGCGTGCGGCATGAAGCCGACATCGGCCCGGCCCCGGGTCAGGGCAGTTTCGATGGCGCCCAGAACGGCCGGACGATCCGGAACATGGACCGCGCCGGTCAGACCGTTCTGCATCAACTGGTTGAGGTCCAGGCCCGGGGGGGCCTCGCCATAGGCCGACTGGACACGCCCGGCTTCATCCACGCTGACAATCAGATGCGGCTGTTCGGTCAGGACCTTGAGCAGGCGCGCCCGCGCCTCCTCGCTGTCGACGGCACGCTCGGTACGCACCCGCAGCGCCGGCAGCAGGCCAATCCCCAGCGCCGTCAGCGTAAGCAATACCGCGATCAGCGACAGCCAGAAACCTTCCTGTTCGTCGGGCATGTGCACCGCCCCCGACAGACTGACCAGGGCGGAGAACAGCCCGGCCATCAGCGACAGAGCCACGCCGAGCGAAATCAAGGAGCGTTGATTGAGGACGATGGCGGCCGCCATGGGCATGGCGACCCAGACAGCCAGCGGTCCGGAGATGCCGCCGGTGATCGACACCGCGGTCAGCGAAGCCAGGCTCCAGCCCCAGAGCAGCACGCGCCGGGTCAAAGGCGTGTCGCGACTCAAAAGCGCAATGGCGCCGATGCCCGGAAAAGCCATGACGACAATCGCCGCCAGGACGAACAATGACGCCGGCAGGAACAAAAGCCCGACCAGTCCCAGCAGCAGGCATCCCGACCAGCCGAGGTGCCAGGCGATCACGGCCGCGCCCACGCCTCCGCCTTCTGGGCGGAATGCGCTCGAATCGTTCGGGAAATAGGACTTAAGCGGCAAGCTGTTGACCTGGTACGTTTGCAAACCCTTGTATTTTACCCGGATTCCCTCGGCTTACGAAAGCTATCGCGCCTCAAGGGAGAATTGTCCCGATCCTGTCGCGGAAACGGTAGGGTTGCGCACACAATCAGTGGCTGTGTCGATACATGGACCGCGATCTGTCTGTCCACAATTTACCCGCGATTTAGCCGCAATTCACCAGCTTCAGAACATATGACTGCGCAGGGACTGGCAAGCTACAGTTTTGAAGAAAAACCTATCCCATAAGCACATTAACGCACTTCAGCGACGTCAATCGTGATCACATGACGCGTGTCAAACTGCGTCATTATGGCAAAAGTTAGCCCAAAATGGGTCAAACCACATCGCTCTCTTATAAGTTTAGGCGCATCAATCCGGAGCTCTGCAAGGCAATCTTCCTGGCGGACGGGCTTATGTCTTACCGGCAATCCAAACCCGTCCGCCCATTTGCACCAGAATGGTACAAGGTTGCCGCTCACAGAGCGAAAATGCCGCAAAACAAGGTGGCCATGGTGCTGATGACAGACATCAGCATAGTGTATGTTCAGGGTTGGAATGTGAAAATGACGTCTATTGTCGAAACCACTCAGGTCGTGGCCGTACTGGCACTCCTGCCGTTTGTTCTGGTGGGTTTGCTTATAATGGAACCGTTTGACCGCATCCGTTTGCGGGTGCCCAAACGGCCGAAGGCGCGCGTAGCGCGGCAGGAGCCTCATCAGCCTCGCCGGACCCTCGAGTCCGAGCTGGCGTAGAACTTGCTGTGTGTCTCCGCACCACCGTGGAGGAAAACAGAAATGACAACGGTACTGGATATTGCGCGCGGCATGGCGCTCCTGCCCCTGGCTCTTGTTCTTGCGCTTTTCTTGGGCGTGCGCGAGATGGTGAGCAAGCGCGGGCAGACGACAGCATAGTCTGATCCGTCAGGGCTTGACCATTCATATCCGTGTTTGAGTGCCCCCTTTCTCGGCCCTGCGGCACGACGGCGGGATTGGCTCCGCTGCGCTCCGCCGAACTCGCGACATGCTTTCGCATGTCACTCGTTTCGAACCCGTGGGTTCGAACACCCGCCGGTTCCGGAATTTAAAAAGCCAGGCATCCCAAGGATGCCTGGCTTTTTAAAATGGCGGAGACGGTGGACTCCCGAAAAATAAACCTTACGCTTTGAATTACATGCATTTTAATAAGATTGCTGCATGGTTTCCCCCAATTCTTCCCTGGCCCGTTTGTGGACTAAGACGCTACGGCGCGCGCATGGAAAACGGGGTTGGGATCGAATTCAGGGACCCAAAGATCCTTACGTCCCCCATACGCGTTTCCGCACATTGGTGCCGCTGCTCAATAGTGACCGGCAGCGGGCGATATTTTTGGCTAGGGGGTCATGATAGACCAAGTTCGGCATACCCAAATTGGCTAACGAGCTGGTGGCCTTCCAGTTCATTAGGCCTCCATAGGCGCGACCGGCCTGACCAGCCAAAGCGCTGACGTTGGGAACGTCTGAGGCTGCTGGACAGTGGTTATCCGGGCAGTTAAGTTCCACTGGTGGGCGAGATACGGTCAAGCTTTGTTAACAGAGGGGGCAGATGCATACCGTGAGTTATCATTTCTCAGTCAACGATCTGGTCGACGCCCGTGGCTACGTTCATAGCAGCATGCCGTTCGTAAAAATGATCAAGCTTGCAATATTTATAGTACTGGCGGGATGCATCTTGGGCGAAGTTTATCTGGCGTTCCATAAGGATTGGAACGGCATGATCAGCTTGGGCGGCTGGTTATTGGTTGACCTGGGACTGGCCATTTGGTCCGTCGTAGGCAATCTTTGGCTGCTGCCGCCTTCGGTACGCAAACAGCTGGCACAGGACAAAAGCCTTCAAGGCGAAAAAGTGGTATCTTGGGACGCCCAGCGTATTGTCTTTAAGGCCGTCCATGGCGAAGTCCGGTGGCCTTGGGGGGACTTCCGTCGATGGCAAGAGAGTCCGGCCGGGCTGTTGCTTTGGCAAAGCGACCGGGCGTACTTCTACCTGCCGAAACGGGTGCTATCCGACGTTCAGATTTCAGACATCCGCGCCTATTTGGTTGAAGCAGTAGGCAGGCCGGGCAAACGGCGCAGCCCCCTATCTGGGTAGTCAGCTATGTGGCTCGGAAGCTAACATAATGCCGGCCAGGCTATCGATTCGCAACGCTTCCCCTACCCCTTCCCCCTACTATGGGCGCGATCAGATAAGAGCAGCAAGGGTAAAATGCGCATCGCTTTGCCCCCCCGGAGGGGTTGCGATCATATAAAGAACAAAGGGGAAATGAAGGTGGCGGAGACGGTGGGATTGGCTACGCTGCGCTCCGCCGAACTCGCGACATGTTCCACATGTCACTCGTTTCGAACCCGGTGGGTGAGAAGCCGCACCGGCCCGGAATTTAAAAAGCCAGGCATCCCAAGGATGCCTGGCTTTTTAAATGGCGGAGACGGTGGGATTCGAACCCACGGTACCCTTTTGGGGTACGCTCATTTAGCAAACGAGTACCTTCGGCCTCTCGGTCACGTCTCCATCCGGGGTTTGCTTAGCCAATTCCGCTTTGAAACGCAACGCCGAAGGCGAAAATGTTCACAGCCCCGGCTTATCCTGCCCGTCCAGTATCCTACGCACATCGCTTTCACCCTGAGCCGCCGCCCAGATAAAGGCCACGACACCGTCGCGGATCTCCTCGCCCTCACCATCGGCGACGCGATAGAGATCAAGCTGTTCCTCAAAGAAGTTGCTTAGCAGGATTTCTGCGCCGTCACCAAACAACGCCTCCGGCGCCAGGGCCAGTGTGATTCCGGTCAGCGCTTTGACGGCATTCAGCCGGTCGACTGCCGCGTGACGATAGCGGTCAAAAATATTGTGAAGCGTCGGCGCAAAGGCCGGTTCGTCGTCCGTTTCGAATGTGCTCACGCGCACCCCATCATGCTGTTGACGTTAGCGTAAGACTACGGTGTCGCGCATAAGAACGGCGTTCGAATTGGCTGTCATTTCCGAAAATTCCGTACCAAACCCCGGAAAAGCCCCAACTCCGCCATAAAAAAGACCGGCTGTTAACCGGCCCCTAAATGCATTCGGTTATGCTGAGGCTCAGGACAGAACGCCCTTAAGAGCAAAACCAGAATGAACGCCGCCGTACCCCCCGACAGGCTCGCCCAAGCCATCCTCGCCGATTCCACAGCTGACGCCGTGCTGCCGAAGACAGGCCGCGACCGTCGCGGCCCCTTCCGTCCCGAAAAGCTTTTATCAGCGCGCCAGCGCGGCGATGGCGACATGTATGTCCGCCTGTTCCGCGCCGTCGACGGCCTGGCGGTACTGGCCGCGACAGCCATATGTGCCGCGACGGTACTGCCCTCGGGCCTGCTGGCCGCGCCGCTTGGCAATGTCCTGCCATTCGTTGCAGGTGTGCTGGTCCTGGCCTGGGCCCTGCCCGCGCTCAGCCTCTATCGCTTTGGCCGCAAGGAAGGCCTGCCGGTCCATCTGGCCCGCCTGGCCGGCGCCTTTGCCGCCGCCTTTATCGCGGCCTGGGCCCTCAGCTTCCTGGCGCCTGATCCGGCCGTCACCGCCCTCCTGCCGGGCTGGGTTGGACTGGCCCTGGCCGTCGTCGCCGGCCTGCACATCGTCTGGTGGAGCTTCATCCAGCGCTGGCGCCGCCTCGGCAAGCTCACGCCATCGATCGTCATCGTCGGCGCCACCAAGCACGCCCACAAGCTGATCGAAGCGGCCAAGGCCGAAGGCGACGTCAATGTGCTCGGCATCTTCGACGACCGCCTGGCGCGCAATCCGGACGCCATTGCGGGCGTGCCGGTGCTGGGTGACGTCCAGTCGCTGCTGGGTCACAAGATCACACCTTACGTCGACCAGATTGTCGTCGCGCTCGACACCACCGCCCGCACCCGCGTCCGTGCCATAGTCGAAAAGCTGCGCGCCCTGCCCAACGAAGTCGCCCTCTTCGTCGATGTCGAGACCGAAAAAGACGTCAAGACCGCCTGGTCGCGCGTCGCCGACATGCCACTGGCGCGCGTTTCTGGCGTCGCCAGTGACAGCCGCAAGGCCCTGGTCAAGCGCATCGCCGACCTCATTATCGGCACGGTCGCGCTGATTGTCTTCTCGCCTATCATGCTGGCCGTCGCCATCATGATCAAGATGGACAGCCCCGGCCCGATCTTCTTCCGCCAGCGCCGCCACGGCTTTAACAACGAAGCCATCATGGTCTGGAAGTTCCGGTCGATGTACACCCACCTGACCGACCACACCGCGTCCCAGCAGGTGACCAGGGGCGACCCGCGTGTCACCAAAATCGGCCGTTTTATCCGCAAGACCTCGATCGACGAATTGCCGCAACTGTTCAATGTGCTGATGGGCGAAATGTCGCTGGTCGGCCCCCGCCCTCACGCCATCGGCATGAAGACGGGCTCTGAGGAAAGCGCGCAACTGGTCGCCGAATACGCCTGGCGCCACCGCATGAAGCCGGGCGTCACCGGCTGGGCCGCCATCCACGGTTCGCGCGGTCCGATGGACTCGGCCGAAGACGTCAAACGCCGCATCGCGCTCGATGTCGAATATATTGAGCGCCAGTCGCTGTGGCTTGACCTGCGCATCATGGCCATGACAATTCCCTGCCTGCTTGGCGACGCCAAGACGGTGCGTTGATTATGCCGAATGCCCTGCCCGCCGACCCGCAGGCAGGCCCGTAATCAAGGACAGTTTCGTAAATGTTTTTCAGAGGCTTATGGGGATATCTCCCTGCGAATATCCTGCAGGGTGTCGTCGGTTTCGCGACCCTCATGGTCTTTACGCGCCTGCTGACGCCCGAACAGTACGGCCAGTATGCCCTGGCCTTCGGCATCACCACCCTGGCCCAGACGATCTTTTTCACCTGGATCGAAGCCGCCATGGCGCGCTTCTATGTCTCGGAATCGCGCGACAATCCCGACGCCCCGCAACTCTATGGCACGCTGTGGCGACTCTATGCCTGGGTGTTCGCGGCCTTCGCCGTTCTCTGCGCCGTCGGCCTGTGGATGTGGCCGGGCAATGGCGCGCTTAAACTCGCCATCGGCTTCGGCCTGGCGACGACCGTGTTCAAATCGCTGATCAAGGCCGTGCAGGAGCAGCGCCGCGCCGAAGGCCGCGTTGGCCAGGCATCGATGATCGACATGGCCCAGACGGCCGGCGGTTTCGCTATCGGCGTCATCTGCGCCTTCGCTGGCCTCGGCGGCGGATCCCCCGTACTCGGTGTCGGCCTGATCGCGCTTCTGACCCTGCCCCTGTTTGCCCGCGAAGACCTCGGCCGGGCGATGCGCGGCACCTTCGATCCTGTCCGCGCCCGCGCCTATGCCCAGTACGGCATTCCGGTATCGCTCAGCCTGATCCTGACGCTCGCGCTCTATACGGTCGACCGCTTTCTCATTGCCGGCTTCCTCAATGAGGCCGAGGCCGGCGCCTATCATGCCGGCTATAGCCTGGCCTCGCGCATCCTCGACGTCCTGTTCATCTGGCTGGGCGCCGCGGGTGGCCCCGCCATGGTCCACGCCCTGGAAACCGGCGGCGCGGCCGCCTTGCGCGACAATGCCCGTCAGCAGATCAAGACCATGGCCTTTGTTATGTTCCCGGCCACCGCCGGCCTGATCATGGTCGCCCCCGCCTTCGGCACGCTGATGATCGGCGAGGCCCTGCGTCAGGACGCGCTCAGCGTCACCGCCCTGATCAGCCTCGGCGCGCTCTTCTCGGGTCTCAACAGCTATTACTTCCTGCAGGCCTTTACCCTGGCCAAGAGCACACGCCTGCTGGTTGCCGCCATGGCGGTGCCGGCGGTCAGCAATATCGCGCTCAACCTCCTGCTTATCCCAGGCATGGGGCTGACCGGCGCGGCGCTTGCCAGCACGCTCAGCTTCGGGCTCGGCATTGTCGCCTCGTGGCTGCTTGGCCACAAGGCGCTGGCCCTGCCCATGCCGTGGCTCGATCTGTTCATGACCGCCGCCTGCGCCCTGTTCATGATGGCCGTGGTCTCGCTGATCCCGACGACGGGTCAGCCGATCGACCTGATCACACAGTCGGCCTGCGGTGGCATCGTGTATGCCGGCCTGGCGTGGCTGCTCAATCTCAACAATGTCCGGGACCTCTCGGCGCGCGTCTACCAAAGGCTGAGAGAAAGGGTTGCCGCATGACCGAGGCCTCGCCCTTCCACAATGCCGCATTTGAAACGGCGGCACCACGCCTGTCGGTGCTGATCCCGTTCTATAACGAAAGCCCGCTGGCGCTTTTACAGGCGCTCCAGACGCGCGATCCCCATGAGATCGAGGTCATACTGATCGACGACGGCTCACGCCGCCCCGATATCACCGCCGAAATCCGGACCTTCATCGATGCTTCGCCGCTGGCCTGCGAACTGATCACCCTGATCCAGAACCAGGGCCGGTCGCGCGGCCGCAATCGCCTCACTGAGGCGGCGCGCGGTGAATACTTCCTATTCCTCGATTCCGACATGCTGCCGGACTCTGCCGGCTTTCTCGACACCTGGCTTGATACCGCCCGCCGTGGCGCGGCCGTCGTCTTCGGCGGCTTTTCACTCGATCAGGCGCCGGCCGATCCGGCTTTCGATGTTCATCGCGCCCTGGCCGGTCACAGCGATTGCCTGAACGCCGCCGACCGCGCCCTGATGCCAGAAAAATACGTCTTTACCTCCAACCTGCTGATCCGCCGTGATGTCTTCGCCGCCGAAGGCCTGGACCCGGAATTCACCGGCTGGGGCTGGGAGGACGTCGAATGGGCTATGCGCGTCGCCGGCCGCTTCCCGGTCGAGCATATCGACAATACCGCCACCCATATGGGCCTCGACCGCCCCGAAACCCTGGCGCGCAAGTACGAACAATCGGTCGGCAATTTCGCCCGGGTGATCAAAAAGCATCCCCAGGTCGTGTCGCAATATGCCAGCTATAAGGCGGCGAAACTTCTGAAGTTCGTCCCGCTGCTTTCGGTCGCGCGTTCGGTTCTCAAGGCCGCCGCACTCAACAGCGCCCTGCCTGCCCGCCTGCGCGCCGGTGCGCTTCGCGTCTATCGCGCCGCCCTTTATGCACAGGTGGTCTGATGGAGCCCTATAGCGCCGACCGCTCGCTGTATGGGAAACTGCGCCGCCGCCTTGCCAGGCTGATGACGACGAAACCTGCGCGCCTGAATGGCCTGGTCCAGCCGCTGCTGACCATAAGCTTCGACGACGCACCCGTGTCCGCCGCCCATGAAGGCGCCGCCATCCTGGAACGCCACGGCGTACGCGGCACCTATTTCATATCGGCGGGGCTCAGCGGCCAGGAAAGCCATCTCGGCCGCTACACCGAAGGCGCCGACATCCAGGCGCTGGCCAAGTCCGGCCACGAAATCGCCTGCCATACCCTGAGCCATCTCGACTGCGGCCGCGCCAGCGGCCCCGCGATCACCGCCGAGCTTGATCGCAACCGCGAAGCACTGCTGCGGCTTGGCGTCCCCGCCCCGCGTACCTTTGCCTATCCCTATGGCGATGTCTCGCCGGCGGCGAAAACGGCACTCGATAATCGCTTTATCGCCTCACGCGCCCTGCACCACGGCCTGATCACCACCGGCACCGACCTCAACCAGGCGCCGGCCGTCGGCATCGAAGGGGAAGATGGCGAAGCTGTCGCGCACCAGTGGCTGGATCGCGCCACCGCCACGCCCGACAGCTGGCTGATTCTCTACACACATGATGTCCGCGAAACACCGTCGAGCTGGGGCTGCACGCCGCAGGTTCTCGAACGGCTGGTGCGCGATGCCGTGGCAAAGGGCTTTGAAATCGTCACTTTTGAAGACGGCGCCCGTCGCGCGCTGGACGCCGGTACCGCCCGGGCCGCCTGATCTGTCGTCATAGATACATTAGTATATGCACGCCGAAGTCGCGCATAATATCGATTGCACCTCTGGCTACCCTTGTTAACATGGCACCGAGTTGAGTGAGAGGGGGATTCCTCGCCCATGTCCGCCGTCGAGACATTGTCAAAGCGCCAAAAAGAGATTCTGCGCCTGGCTGCCCGCCAGTACCAGGCGAAAGAAATCGCGCGCATCCTGAAAATCAGCGAGCACACGGTCAAGACGCATGTCGACGAAGCCCGGCGGCGGCTGAATGCACCGACCATGCGCGACGCCGCGCAAACGCTTGTGTCATACGAAGCGCAAATAGATCAAACGCCTCAGGGGGGACCCCCGACGGAGGTGATAGCGGAGCCCAAAAAAACGGAGCAAATTCCGCAACATGACCGAGCAAACCTTATCAAATCAACACGTCATGATGATCAGCTGGAACCAACTGGAGACAGTCCTGAAAATGATGGCGGCCTCAGTGAAACAACCGCACGTGACGGACGCAGTCGCGGGGATACAGCACCATTACCGGACGGATGGACCGGAAAAGGCGCTGTTCAACCTGGTGACAGCCGTAGCGTGGCTAACGGACGATGGGACTGGGTCAGCGGACGGCTGAAAAGCCTGACGATCGTACAATGCCTGATCTTCATCATTGGCGGCACCGCAGTTCTGGGATTTGCCGTTACCCTGATGATTATCACGGCCATGACGATGGTGCAGGCCATTCATAATATAACCGGCCAACCCTATTAGCCGTTTAGGGGTTGGCAAACCAACCTTTTTACCTGGCGGGAATATCGAAATGAAGCGAACGGAACTGGTGCTCCGTGGCACCGAGCAACTGCGTGCGACCGAAAACATGATTGCGAGCGGCATCTGCGAGACCGCGAATCTGATGAGCATGCTGGAACGAATGCGCATGGACTCCAAACTCTCAGCCGTGATAGGTCAAGAGGCTATGACAGAGCTGGCTCAGACCTTGACGATTTTGACGGGCGCCCGCGCCTCGATCATCCGCGTCCATAGTCACCTGGATGACGTCAAGACACGCATCGGCTGCGGCACGTTTATGGGTGGACCGGTGGAAGACAAGGGATCCCCCCCTCCAGTGACCGGATTTTTACACGTCGTTGGAAGTAACGAAGCGGCTTGATGGGCTGGTACTGGTATCTGGCGCATCTCGTATGGGTATATGCCGGCATTATTGCCGGCATCCTTTGCGGTATATGGGCCATCTGGAAGGGTGGGCCGACTGAAAAGGCGGGGGCCGCCCTTATTGCTACGACATGGATATTCTCTCCAATCGTATCTCAGTTTGATGGCCCTGGCCCCGGTGCCTACGTCAAGGCCTTGGATATCCTTATATTTTTTGCTTTTGTCGCCTTGGCGCTGCAATCGCGTCGTCTATGGGTTTTTGCCCTCTGTATGTGCGCGCTCAATGGCCTCATTACCTACTTCGTTACCAGTTACAAGGTGTTCGGGCTGTACGCCTTCGTCACAGCGACCACATTCTGGCTTGGCTACGCTCAGCTGATTTGCCTGAGCGCAGGTATCATCGATTATCAGAACACATTGAAGCGCCAGAAAACGCAATCCGCCGTAGCTATATGACGGGAGGATGGTACTGGTATCTGGCACACCTCGTATATGTATATGCCGGCTATCTGGCTGGCATCCTGTGCGGGATATGGGCAATCTGGAAGGGCGGGCCGACCGAAAAACAAGGCGCCGCCCTCCTTGCATTTGGCTGGATACTGTCCCCTATCCTGACACGGTACGACGGCCCAGGCCCAGGTATCTACGTCCAGACGCTTGATGTCGTGACTTTTTTCATTTGGGTTGGCCTGGCGCTGCATTCACGGCGACTTTGGGTCTTCGTCCTGTGCATGTGCATGCTGAACGGCCTCGTCACCTATTTCGCGATAAGCCACAAGGTGTTCGGTCTGTATGCCTTCATGACCGCGATCGGCTTCTGGCTGGGCTACGCCCAGCTCATCTGCCTGGCCTTCGGCATCTTGGATTACCAGTCGACCCTGAAGCGCCGGAGACTCAGTCCTGCTCCGGCAGCATCGAGCGTACCAGGGTAACCACTGCACGGCGCCGGGAAGGCGTCAGCTTGGGGAACCACTGCGCCAGTTCGATGCCTTCGCCCGATTGCAGGAACTTGCCGACACCGGCTTCCAGCGGCCCGATATCCTCGGCATCCGTCGCCACTTCCTCAAAGAAATAGGCCGGCGGCATTTTCAGTGTCCGGGCGATTTCGAACAGCATGGACGCGCTGACGCGATTGCTGCCACGTTCGTATTTCTGCACCTGCTGAAACGTCAGGCCGATGGATTCGGCCAGGTTTTGTTGAGTCAGGCCCATTTCCTTGCGGCGCTTGCGGATATTGGCCCCAACCTTGACGTCTACAGGATGGCTGTCTTCGGTACTCACACGCAACTCCTTCACATGACAAGCGTCATAAATACCTCATATCGAGGCGTATTCCAATCGTTTGCAACCTTTGGCCGACATTTAACCAAACGTAACGTCAACCTTGGGTACTGTCCCGGTCCTTTGGCAACGATAGCTTGACGATGACCATGACGAACAGCGCCCAGCGCAGGTCGTTCCAGCCCAGCGCCATGCTTTCGGTGATACTGGACAGGCTGTAAATGGCCAACATCGGCAAGGCGAAATAACCGGAATCTCCACGCCAGGTGCGCCACAGCCCCTTGCCCCAGGCCTCTGCAAAGACACAGGCCCACAGGATCAGACCGACCCGGCCCAGCCCCACCCACACTTCGAACCAGCAGGAGTGGGCGTGATAGGCGCGGAAGCCCGCCACCTTGGTGATCTTGGCCAGCGGCGCATAGGCGCTCTCATCGGTCCAGACGACGCCATAACCGTAGCCCAGCAACGGCCGCGCCCGGACCACACGCTCAATACCATCCCAGATGAAGGTCCGCCCGGTCAGCGTCGGGTCCTTGCCCAGCAGCAGGAATATCTTTTCAGGTGCGAACCACATGAACCCCGCCAGGCACAGCAGGAGCGTCACCGCCACCCAGGTCAGCAGGATCCCCAGAACCGGTCCGCGCTGGGTCAAATACACAAAGACGATCCCCGCGCCGCCCAGCATCAGCGACACCAGCGCGGTCTTGGACTGCGACATGATCACCAGTCCGACCATGGCCACAGCGATCCCGCACCACAAGACGCGCCGCGACGGATTGTGCATCGCCGCCGCAACCGATGAGACGAAGCCGATGGCCATGATGGCGCCGAGATTGTTTTTTTCCAGCCAGACGCCACGCCACGCGCCGGGAAACAGCTCCTGCATCCTGCCCATCTGCGGCACAAACACGGCCAGGAAATATGAGGCCAGCATGGCGATGGTGAAGGTAATGGCCAGAACTTCCGACAGGCGCTTCCAACTGAAGCGCGCAGCGATGGCATAGCCGCACAGGACGGTGACCAGCATGGCGACGCAGCGCCGCATCGTGCCCGATGGATCGATCGACCACAGGACCGAGACGCAGCACAGGGTCAGCAGCGTCATCAGCAGCGCCGTCCGCCAGGTCGCGTCGAGCAAGGGCCGCCAGCAGATGGCGCACAGAACGAAGCCCAGCAGATAGAAGGGATAGTAGAAGTTTCGAATCAGCATCCCGGCTTCGGTATTGCCGGTCGTGTAGCCGAACAGAGGCGCCTGCCAGGCCTGCGAAAAGACGAGCAGAACAGCGACGGCGCAGAACAGCGACAACCAGTTGCCGCGCCAGTCGTCCGTGAAGTTTTTCACGACGCGCGTGCGCCGGCCGTCCACGGCGGCGTCCAGTGGCCTTTGGGCCGGGCGCGATTATAGACGATGCCCAGCACCTTGCCGCCGGCCTGTTCAAGCTCGGTCTTGAGCGCCAGGCGGCTTTGTGTGTCGCCCTCGCCTTCGCTGACGACCATGATGATGCCATCCATCAGCCCCGCCAGTTGCAGGGCGTGCACAGACCGGTCCGCTGCCGGTGCATCGACGACGATGGTGTCGGCGTGGCTCTTCAGCGCGGTCCAGTAGCCGGTCTGTTCGAACAGCTTGACGCGTTGCCCCGGCGCCAGCTTCTCGGCGCAGAAACGCGTCACCCACAGACGCTTGTCGAGGAAGGGCTGCGCCACCAGGTAGCGGTCGTCGCCAACAGGCCGGCCCTGGGCGTCACGCGACGGCGGCGCCAGGGTGAAGAAGGCTGAGCCGTCAGGTGACGCCTGGCTCAAAGCACCCGGCGGGCCGAATCGCCCGGGTTCGCGTCCCATGGCATCCATCTGTGACTGTTCGCGCAGATCCGCGTCGACCAGCCAGACCGGCCTAGCGGCAAAGGCCGCTTCGCAGCGGGCATATTCGCGTGCGACGGTCGATACCCCTTCGCCGGACAAGGCCGACACGAACATCAGCGCGCGGCCACGCCCCGACGGACGCCCCAGCGCCGACATCAGTTCAGCCATTTCGCGGGTGAGGTCGATCATCAGGCGATCTTGTTCTCGGCGCGCGCCAGCACGGGCAGGCCCAGCGACCGGCCGGCCATGTCGGCATCGACAAAGCCCCGGCGCGTCACGGTGCGCAACAGGCCGGCGCACAGGGCGGTAAAGGCGGCGAACAGGAAGGCCATGATCATGACGATGCGCTTCAGGCTCTTGGGCTTGTCGGGCAGCGAGGCCATTTCGACGACGCGTACGGCCTCGTCGCTGTTCTTGGTCATCTGGCGCTGGGCTTCGTTTTCCTGGATGCGCTGGGTGAAGTTCTTGATGTTGTTCTGCAGCGCGTCACGCTCGGTCGACAGGGTCGTGAAGCGCGCTTCGATGCTCAAAAGCTCCTGCATCTTATGCGTCGCCTCATCGGCCTGGGCTTGGAGCTGGGCGGCACGCGCCGACAGCGACGCCGTTTCTGCCTCGAGATTAAGGCGCTGGGTGACCAGGTCCTGGTAGATCGGATTGACGCCGATGCGGTGATCCTTCTCGCCGACGCCGGCGCCCGACTTCATCAGGGCCTGCAGCGAGGCAATCTGCTGGTCGAGATCGCGGATCGGCTGAGATTCGGGCAGGTAACGCGCCAGCATCTCCTGCCGTTGTTGTTGAAGCGCCAGGATACGCGTCGGCACCGACAGGTCGAGATTGCGCTCGACGCTCATTTCGGGGCTGAGGCGTTTCAGGTTCGAACTGACCTCGGCCAGCTTGGCGCGATTGGTCGCCATCTGCGAGCGCGTGGCGTAGAGGTCGGCCACGACATTATCGTAAATCTTCGACCAGGTTGCCTTCGCGCTGGCGAAGTCGCCGACGCCATGCTGGGTCAGGAAGTTCTGATAGGCCATGTCGGTATCGGCCAGCTTCTGGTCGAAGTCGGTCTTCTGCTTTTGCAGGGCCGGACCGATGGTGTCGGGATAGACCTCAAGCCGGTAGACCTGATATTCATCGATGATCGCGTTGAGGATCAGGGCCGCCGACATGGCGTCGGAGTGTTTGAACAACAGGCGGACAACATTGTTGTCGGGCGCTGTCTGGGCCTCGAAACCGCCCTGCAGGACCTTGAGCGCCGCGGCATCGGCTGCACGCACCTGGGCGTCGCCCTTCGGGGACCACAGTTCCGGCGCATCGGGCAGGACGGTGCGGTAACCGACCTTGGCGATGACACGCTTTTTGAGTTCATTCGAGTTGAGGATTTCGACCTCGGACTGGACGACCTGGTCGATATCGGCAATGGCGCCGCGCGCGGCGTCGCCCGCCAGCGGATCGTAGACATAGTCCTTGCTGACCTGCATCAGCAGGCTGGCATTGGCGGTATAGGTTGACGGCATGGACATGGCGACAGCCATCCCCAGGCCAAACAGGACGACGAAGACAAGCAGCATCAGCCACACCTCGCGCCTGAGGCGCGGGAGGATGTCGGCCGGATCGAGCCGCAGCTGTCGTTTTACGCTCGCCATACGCTTCCTTGGGCCCTCCGCTCTCGTTCCTGATGCCGTGAGTCTGGGGGCCTGTTCAATCGCTTCACCACCGATTCCGGAGTGTTGTTAACCTTATCTTGGTCGCGATTAATGAATCTTTACCACTTTACCGGTTTAGCATTCCTACCGAGCAATTTTGCTTTTCCGATCGAACGACTGGCATTAGCTTCCCGCCATGCTGACGCGCCGTACTCTTATGTCCTTCGTGACCGCCATGGCCCTGGCGCCAGCGGTGACGCGCGCTGCGCAGCGTCAACAAGAGGCGCCGCTGATCGAATTCTCGGACTGGCAGGACGACGAACCGCTCTATCTGTTCTTTCCCGGCGACAAGCTGGAGGTCAGCGTGACCTCGGCGCCCGAGCTGAACCGCCAGACCCAGGTCGGCACGGACGGGCGCATTACCCTGCCCCAGATCGGCCAGGTCATGGCCGCCTATAAATCCGTGCCGCAGCTTCAGGCGGAGATTTCGGGACGTTACGCGCAGGTGCTGCGCTATCCGGACGTGACGGTATTTCCCGGCGACACGGCGCCGACGCGCGTCCTGGTCGGCGGCGAGGTGCGCACGCCCGGCTGGGTCGAGATCCAGGGCGACATCGATGCGCTGCAGGCCATCATGGCGGCAGGCGGCTTCATGCCATCGGCACGGTCAAAGAAGGTTGTGATTATCCGACGCGGCCATGACGGCCGGGCCATGCGCCGGACGATCGACCTGAAATCGATTCTGTCCGGACAGCGCAGCCAGATGACGGCGCTGCGCCGTTTCGATATCCTGTTCGTCCCGCGCACCAGCATCGCCGAGGCGGGCCTGTTCGTCGACCAGTGGGTCAACCAGCTGATCCCCGGCGGGATTCTGAACTACTTTATGTACCGCACGTTCAATTAAGAACGCCAGCATTCCTATCATTCAAACTCTGATCTCCAAGCCGCGAAGCGGCTTGGCAAGCGCGACTGCGCGCCCGAGCTCATGCGAGGAAAGTCTGCGCGGCGATTGAGCGCCAAGCAAAAAAGACTTAATAGCGATCCTTGATCGCTATTAAGCGGCCAGGCCGATGCGGCCGGCGTCGATCCACTGGCGGGCAGCCTTCTGGGCTTCGGCGATGTCTTCGCGATCCATTTCACGCGACAGTTCACGGCGATAGACGCTGGCTTCCATCGATCCGCGCATGGCCGCCAGGTTGAACATCATATGCGCCGAGATCATATCGACGGGGGCGCCGCCCTGGCCGGTCGAGTACATCATGCCCAGACGGAAAAGATCATCGCCCGACATGTCAGGGGTCGGCAGGGGAAGGGTTTGGACTTCGGTCGTATTCATCGTTTTGATGCCGCGCCGTTCTGGCGCGTCTCCACAAGAGTTGATAACGACGATTTCAACACCCCCTCATGAAATTAAAGTTAACAGCGGAATTTACACTGAATTTTTTATGTAAACTGATGATTAATATTAAAATTAAGATTAATAATTGGATCAATATTTATTACTTTCCTATGAATTTTCCAGTATAAATTACTTATGAAACGTCAATACACACATTTATACACGACGTGTCGCGAGCCTCGGGGTTAAGGGCATCGTTAATAGCGCAATTGAATCCCCTCCTCGACCAACAACAACGGCAAAATCAATCCTTGCTTAACCGCCGAAAACCCGCCGCAATCCGTTCAGCTTCGGTTCACATCACCAGAGTCATAAAAGACCGTAAGACGATAATGGTTATCGCCCAGCGTCCCAGGTACGCGTAAAACCGGTAATTCCGGTGACCTGGCTGGACAATGAGGAAACCTATGAACGGAAAAAAGGCCAAATTGGCCGCGCCCGGACTGGCATTCATCCTGATGATGACCCTGGCGGTCCCGCCGTCCTACAGCTTTGCCCAGGAGCGCGAACGCCGTCCGCACGGCGGCCAGGGCTCCCCACGGCGCAGCGAGACCGCGCGCGACAGCAGCAACACCTATACCCCTCCCCCATCGCAGCTGGCGCCGTCACGGTCGGAAGGCAATTCGGATGGCGGACGACCATCACGCCGCGCTGATTCGGGTGACCGCCCGTCGCGTGGTGACGGCAATGGCGGAAGCCGTGGTGGCTGGCAGGGCAATCGCGGCGGCGACAACGGCGGTGGAGGCCGTGGCGACAATAATGGCGGTGGCCGGCCGGACGGCGGCTGGCGCGGCAATCGCGGCAACGACAATACCCCGCCCGTGGCTGTTCCCACCCCCGGCGGCAATAGCGGCGCCAATTCCGGCGGCGGACGCGACCGTAATAATGACGGACGGCCCGATGGCGGAAACCGTGGCGGATGGCAAGGTAACCGCGGCGATAATGATGGCCGTGGCAATGCCGGCGGCCGCGACCGTAACAATGACGGACGGCCCGATGGCCGGCCCAACGGTGGCTGGCAAGGCAATCGCGGCGACAACGACGGTCGCGGCAATAACGGTGGACGCGACAACAATGGCCGCGACCGGCATGATCGTGACAACAATGGCCGCAACGACTACGGACGCGACCGGGACCGCGGAGGCCGCAATAACGATGGCTGGAACCGCGACCGTGATCGCGGCGGCTGGAGCGGTGGCAGCAACCATGGCGGCCGGCGCTTCGACTACCGCAACGACAACCGCTGGCGGTCGTACACCGGCATCCGCCTGGGCTTCTACTTCTTCCCGGGCCGTGGCTATTACCGGGTGCCCGACAGCTATTACAACCAGCGTTGGTCGCGCGGCGATGTCCTGCCCAGCTACTTCTACAGCTACCGCATCTATGACTGGGACTATTACGGCCTACCCAGCCCGCCTTACGGGTGCGGATGGTTCTTCGTCGGCCAGGACGCGGTCCTGATCGACCTCCGCAGTGGCGAAATCCTCGACGTCATCTACGACGTCTGGTGATTGCCAAAGTCTCTGGATCCCTAGCCCCGGCGCCTCCATGGCGCCGGGGCTTTTCTTTACCCGGATTTTGTCTCGCCCGGCGCGATGCGGCTTAACTCTTTATCCGCGACCGGAGAGACTGTGACCACTCCTGCTGGCAATTGGCGGGCAGTGTAGAGCCCCGGCTGGCATGCCGTCATGGCGGGGCAAATTTTGAGTTTTTCTTTTGTCGCGCAGCCCTCTCCCGAGTTCCACCGCCTCCCCTGTGGCATTCGAACTGCGCATAATAGAGGTAAGATCATGTTCAAGACCCAATTGATGACGGCCGCAGCCGTACTGACCCTGACCGTCGCCGGCGCTGCCCATGCTCAGGCGACACCCGATGTCTCCGCGCACCCTGACGCTTCTGCGACAGCACAAGCTGACGCCAGCGCAACCACCGCCGAACCGGCTCCGGCCAGCACCGGCGTTACAACCGTCGCTTCTGCTGACGAAGCTTCGGCCCCGGTCCGCAGCAAGGCCGAAAACAACCGCATGACCCGCACCGCCGCCAACAAGATCACTGCCGATCTGAACCAGCAGCAGTTGCAGGGCCTGCCGTCGAACAGTCTGGCGGCCTCGACCGATACCGGTCTGCGGACCACTGACAACAGCTCGGTCGCTGCCGGTTCGATGGCCTCGCCGACCCCGTCGACGGCGACGGGCGATACGGTTGCACCAACAGACGATTCGACCCTGCCGCCGTCACAGACCCAAACGCCTGCCCTGCCGAACAGCACAGTCGAGTCGCTCCCCGAGGAAGGCAAGCCGGGCAGCAATACCAACCCGACCGACGCAGGCGACAAGCCCGAAGTCCAGTAAATCCGGGCTTCGATCTCACAAAAAGCCTCCCGCTCACGCGGGAGGCTTTTTGTCATTGAAGAGATGGCATAGCATTGGCCATGATCAGGAGGTGGCCCATGTTCAAACCTGCCGTGACGGCGCTTCTCGCACTGCTGTCCTTTACTGCCGAAGCGCAGGCAGCCAATCCGGTCATTGAAGGCTGGTACGCCGATCCGGAGGTCCGGATTTTTAACGGCCAGTACTGGATCTACCCCACCTATTCCGATCACTATGGTGCGCCGCGCGCCTCGAAGACGCTGACCGCCGGCCAGAAATGGCAGCGCGCGCAGGACATCTACCCGCCCTTCCTGCCGCAGACCTTCCTCGATGCCTTCTCCAGCGACGACCTGGTCCACTGGCAGCGTCATGACTTCGTGCTGGATGTGAAGGACGTGTCCTGGGCGGCCTATGCGGTCTGGGCGCCGTCGGCCATCGCGCACAATGGCAAATACTATCTGTTCTTCGGCGCCAACGACATCAAGACCAACAACCAACTGGGTGGCATCGGCGTGGCGGTCAGCGATACGCCGCAAGGGCCGTTCAAGGATGCGCTCGGTCGCCCCCTGATCGGCCAGATACACAATGGCGCCCAGCCGATCGACCAGATGGTCTTCAAGGACGATGACGGCGAAATCTACATGTATTACGGCGGCTGGAAGCACGCCAATGTCGTCCGCCTGGCGCCCGACCTGCTCAGCGTTGTCCCCTTTCCCGATGGCGAGACCTACAAGGAGATCACGCCCGACCCGGCCTATGTCGAAGGCTCTTTCATGGTCAAGCGCAAGGGCGTCTATTACCTGATGTGGTCGGAAGGCGAATGGACGGGGCCGGATTACAAGGTCGCCTACGCCATGAGCCCGTCACCATTCGGCCCGTTCAAGCGGATCGGCACGATCCTGGAGCAGGATACGCACATCGCCAGGGGCGCCGGCCACCATTCGGTCGTCAATATTCCCGGCACCGACGACTGGTACATCGTCTACCACCGCCGCCCGCTTGGCACCGACAACGGCAACCACCGCGAAGTCGCGATCGAGCACCTTTATTTCAACGCCGATGGAACGATCAAACCGGTGGTGATGACAAAGGAAGGCGTAGCGGCGAGACGCTTGCCTTAAGCCTTGTCGCGCCTTTAATCCAAAAACTGCTTCACACTTTTTGGAAAGCACTCGGCCTTAAACCTCCCGCTTGCCCAGCCCCAGCAGGTTGCCCCACGACAGCTTGGCGCCCGACAGTGCGCCATGGCGGAAGGCGCGGCGGCCCATATTGATCATGAACAGCCCGACTACGCCCATGCCGGCCAGCGTCGCGGCGATTTCCCACCACGGCAGGGGCTGGCTTAAGCGCAGCGGCATCAGGAAGGGCGTAAACAGCGGGAACCACGACATGTATTTCAGCATGGGCAGGTCCGGCGAGGTAAAGGCGACCTGCATGGTCATCATCGGGATCATCAGTACGATGGTCACCGGGCCAATGATCGCCTGGGCGTCCTTCTGCGTCTCACAGAAGGCGCCAACCGCGGCGAAGAAGACACCGAACATCAGGTAGCCGCCGAAGAAATAGGCCAGCAGCAGGACGATATGGGCCGGAGAGAACAGGCCCGTCAGCACTGCCGAGACCTCCTTTGCCGTTTCCGCCGGCATGACGCTGAAGCCATAATAGCTGAGCGTCGCGGCCGTCGCCGCCCACAGCGCCGCCACCGTCAGCATGACGCCGGCCACGCCCAGCACCTTGCCCAGCAGGATCGCTTCGGCCGAGGCCGAGGACAGAAGGACCTCAAGCACCTTGCTCGACTTTTCCTCGATGACCGAGCCCAGCAGGATCATCGACGACGAGAAGATCGAAATCCAGGTGATGTAGCTGAAGGCGATGCCGATGAACTTGCCGCCATTGTCGCGGAAACCTTCGGCCAGGCTGTCCTTTTTCTTAGGCTCTGCGGCGCTTTGCGGCGTCAGGCTGACCAGTTCGGCGCGCGACTCACGCATATCGTGCGCCAGCTTCGGGTCGATGCCGTTCGTCCGCGCCATCTTATAATATTGCAGGCCGTGCAGGTCCCATTGCAGCTGGTCCTGAACGCTGCCCTTGCGGGCGCTGATCGACCAGATACGGAAGGTCAGCCTGTCGCCGGTGTCGCTGGCGATCAGCACCGTGTCGGCGCGGCCGGACGCCAGCACCTCAGGCATCTTCGCCTCGGCCTCGGCAAGCGTCGTGACGCCGCTCAGCTGCGGTGGCGTGGCAACCAGCTTGAGCCCGCCGCTGTCGAACATGCCGCGGTCCTTGCCCTTGGGCGCGCGGGCAGTGATCAGCGCCTCCATGTCGCTGCGAATATTGTCGCCGCTGAGGTCGAGCACGGCCACGGTCTGCACCGGTTCGGACTGGCGCATCATCATTGGAATGAAGACGCTGGCGGCGAAGATGGTCGGCAGGGTGAACAGCGACAGCCAGAAGCCGACCGTCCGCACAAAGGCCAGGTATTCGCGCCGGGCAATCAGGAAGGTTTTAGACATGGCTGCCTCCGGTCAGGACGATGAAGGCGTCATGCAGGCTGGGTTCGCGCGCTTCGAAACGGGTGATGTCGAGCCCCTTCTGAAAGGCGGCCTTGAGTGCGGCGTGGGGACTGGCCCCCGGCTCGAGTTCGCAGTGCCAGAGCGTGGCCCCCGCTTCGCCCGGCCCGGCCACTTCGACATGGCGAATGCCGGGAAGCGCGCGAACGTCGGCTTCCGACACGTGGCCTTCCAGTTCCAGCGACCGGAGTGCCGCGCCGCGCGCCTGTTTCAGCGTGCCATCGAACACCTTGCGCCCCTTGGACAGCATGACGACGTCCTGGCACAGGCGTTCGGCGTGGGCCATGACGTGGGTCGAGAACAGGACCGTCCCGCCACGTTTGGCGATGTCCTTGATAACCTCTTCCAGGCTCTGCTGGTTGACCGGATCGAGGCCTGAAAACGGCTCATCGAGGATGACCAGTTCGGGTTCGTGAACCAGACAGGAGATCAGTTGCACCTTCTGCGACATGCCTTTTGAAAGTGCGCTGATCTTCTTGTTGATCGCCTCGCCCAGGCCGTGCTGTGTCAGCATGTCCTTGCCGCGCCGGCGCGCCACCGACGCCTTGACGCCCTTCAGGCCCGCCAGGAAGACGATCACGTCGATCGCCGTCATCTTGCGATACAGGCCGCGCTCTTCCGGCAGGAAGCCGATTCGGTCGAGCATCTTTTCGCCGGCCCCGCCCAGAACGGTGATCTTGCCGGCGGTCGGCGCCGACATGCCCAGAATCATGCGCACGCTCGACGTCTTGCCGGCACCATTGGGCCCCAGGAAGCCGCAGATCGAGCCTTTCCGGACGGAAAAGCTCAGGTCGCGCACGGCGTGGAAGTCGCCATAGGCTTTCGAAACCCCGTCAAGCACGAGGGCCGCATCGCTGGACATGAACTCTTCCCCCTCAACCGTCTGGTGGCGTCATCTTATCCGCCATCTCGTCCAAGGGGAATCGGAAAATAAGGCAGGCGCATAGCAGGCGGTTAACACGAAAACCGTCATTTCGCCGCACACGCAACACAAAGTAGCCTTATTTCAGATAACATCCCTGTAGCGAGTTGTATTCGCGGGCAAAATTCAAATGTAAAAATGTAATTATGATTGTGCAATGCACCAAAAGCCGCCGCCTTTTGGCCTTCAAGCTTGTCGTTAATAGATAGGCACCTGCAGCGGTACATCTCCGGGCCGCCCACGGTGCCAGTATCCCCTCAAAGAGTACCCTGATTATCTCCTCCTCAACTCCATAGGGATTTCCAAATGAACAAGCGCTTTACCGAAATCGCCGTCACGGCCGCCGCTATCGCTGCTATCGCAGCCGTTGCCGCCACGCCGGTCCTGTCTTCGGCTCTGGAAGATGCAAAGGCTCCGCAAACGGCTGAAGAGCTCGCCGTTGACGCGGGCGCCAGCGTGTCTGCTTCTGAATCGGTGTCGGCTTCTGCAGAGCCCGCCCCCGCCCAATAAGCCTATCCAGACTGCCTGAAGCAAATACCCCCGGACTTGCCTCCGGGGGTATTTTGTTGCCGCAATGCGGCATATTTTTGAGCTGTGGTTTGCATCTCTGTCACATAAAGATCGGATGCGGAACGGTTTTTCAGCCACTTTTGCGCCCAGATCAGCCGGAAAATGACAGATCAGCAATAACCAAAAGAGGATTTGCCATGAAGACCGTTCTTATTGCCGCCGCCGCCTCGCTTGCGCTTGCCGCTACCGCGGCGCCTGTGCTGTCCGCCACGACGGAAGCCGCCTCCGACGCCAAGGTCTGCGCATCCGCCGAGACGAAGGCCTCATGGAAGATGGGCGATCCTTCACCCTATATCGTCCAGGCCGATACGGTCGCCGGCCAGAAGGCCTATTGCGCCGGCCTGAAGACGGCCACCGGCCATCATGCCGGCGCGATCGCCAGCCGGGACAATGAGGGCGCTGTCGGCGCTCCCTCCGGTACCACCGGCACGCTGACGCCCGATGTGGCCGACACCAATTCCGCCGCCGGCATGACCACGACGACAGATCCGAACGCCAAGCCCGGCGAATAGTTCAGGTCACGTCGTAAAGAAGCCCCGCAGTCACCTGCGGGGCTTCTTGTTTTGTGCTTAGACCATCCATGCGCTCTCAGGCTTCGCCCTCCCCATTCATGGGGTAAGCGTAGCGAAAGTATAGCTTTCGCAAGCGCAGGGACCATTGGCGGAGCCAATGGTGGGTGGGGCCTCTTACTTAAAGTCCCAGCTTCGCCTTCAACAGTTCATTGACCGTCGCCGGATTGGCCTTGCCCTGGGTCGCCTTCATGACCTGGCCAACGAACCAGCCAAGCGCCTGCGGCTTGGTCGCCACCTCGGCAGCCTTGTCCGGATTGGCAGCAATGATCTCATCGACGGCCTTCTCAATAGCGCCAGTATCAGTCACCTGCTTCAGGCCGTGCTTTTCGACGATCTCGGCAGGCGTCATGATGCCCTTCTCGTCCCACATGTGCTCGAACACAGTCTTGGCGATCTTCGACGAGATGGTGCCGTTCTCGATCAGCTCGACCAGGCCAGCGATATGCTCGGGCGGGATCGGCGACTCATCGATCTCGTGGCCATCCTTCGACAGCCGCGCCAACAGTTCGTTGGTCACCCAGTTGGCGACCAGCTTGGCGTCACGGCCCTTCGCCGCCTTTTCGAAATAGTCAGCCCGCGCCTGTTCCGAAATCAGCACCTGCGCGTCATACGAGCCCAGGCCGTAATCCTTCTGGAACCGCGCCTTCTTGTCGTCGGGCAGTTCGACCAGGTGTTGACGAATCTCCTCGATCCACGCCTCTTCGATATTGAGCGGCAGCAGGTCGGGGTCGGGGAAGTAGCGATAGTCGTGCGCCTCTTCCTTGGACCGCATCGAGCGCGTCTCGACCTTGACGGCGTCGAACAGGCGGGTCTCCTGCACGATCTTGCCGCCGTCTTCCAGAATTTCGATCTGGCGGCGCGCTTCGAACTCGATGGCCTGCTGCATGAAGCGGAACGAGTTGACGTTCTTGATCTCGCAGCGCGTGCCCAGCGGCTCCCCCGGACGGCGGACTGACACATTACAGTCAGCGCGCATATTGCCCTTTTCCATGTCGCCGTCGCAGGTGCCCAGATAGACCAGGATGGTGCGCAGCTTCTTGAAATAGGCCACCGCCTCGTCCGACGAGCGGATATCGGGCTTAGAGACGATTTCCATCAAGGCGGTGCCGGCGCGGTTCAGGTCGACATAGGTCGCATTGGGATCGAGGTCGTGGATCGACTTGCCGGCGTCCTGTTCCAGGTGCAGGCGCTCGATGCGCACGACGATCGCCGGCGTGTCCTTGTCGGGCTCGACCAGCACCTCGCCCTCACCGACGATCGGGTGATAGAGCTGCGAGATCTGATAGCCCTGCGGCAGGTCGGGATAGAAGTAGTTCTTGCGGTCGAAGCGCGAGAAGCGGTTGATCTGCGCCTTGAGGCCGAGGCCCGTCTTGACCGCCTGCTCGACGCAGTAACGGTTCAGCACGGGCAGCATGCCGGGCATGGCAGCATCGACGAGCGAGACCTGCTCGTTCGGCCCTGCGCCAAAGCCGACCTTGGCGCCGGAAAACAGCTTGGTATTGGAAGCGACCTGGGCGTGGACTTCCAGCCCGATGATCAGTTCCCACGGCCCGGTCCGGCCCTGGATAAATTTGGAAGGGTCGGCGGGGCGAATATCGAGATCGTTTGTCATAGGAGGGATATAGCCGTCTGGCTTTTGGCAGCAAAGAGAAATCTGAGGATTAGGCTAAACCAAAACCCAAGTTGGCGATCCCCCATAAATGGTATAGCAATGCATAACGACTTATGAGGCAGGAAATATGAAGCCAAATCACGACAATAGAAAACGGGCTTTTTCTGAAGTCGTGAGCTTGGACGCCTGGCACAAACCTACCAGTAAAGGAGCCATGCGAATGTCTCTCCATGCCGACGTGGTATTTAGCGAAGGACGTTTAGGGGGGGAGGAGACTTCTAAAGTCAGATTTAAGTTAGCTGTAAAAAGAGCTGAGCTGATAGTAATTCTGCCAGAAACTGAGCCTATATCTGTAGATAAAAAAACCGTTTCCCGAGACACTCCGAAATTTTCAGGTACAAAAATAAATAAGTATTCCTTCGACTCGCAAACTGACGCCTCCGCTTCGGCTAAGATAGTTGCGGGTGCCAAGGGAGTAAACGCACGAGCTCAAGCTGGAGTTGGCGCAAAAGTAAGCCTCGCCTCTCTTCAATCTCTTGAAACTTTTGAGGAGGTTAGCAATTTTGAAATTAAGCAAACGCGTACCGCAGAAGGACATTACCGTTGGCAACTACTTCCGAGCGGCAACTCTCAGCTACTCGATGGACGCCCTTGGAATGCTACAAAAGAACCGCGAATGAAGGTAATCGACAAACGCCTAGACAGAACCAAAGGAATTGCTCCATCTGTCCGAATCGAGGTTCGTTGCTTGCGTGAAGATCTTTTAATATCCAATATTGAAGTTAAAGACAAAAATGTTTGGCAATCTTTTTCAACCATGAGCAACCGCAATAAAGAGGCTGCAGCAGAAGCTTGCATACGGGATAGGTTATGCTCAGAAGATCTTGAGTTTGGGAATTTATCGGACCCATATAGTTCGATTGTTATCGCCAGAATAACCTCAGAATCAGACTAAAATGCCCCACTGGCTCGACAAAGTCTTAGACATTTATAATGCTGACACTATCAATTTACGTGAGCTGGCAAAAATAGCTGGCGCAAACCCTGAGTTTTTTTACGTCGGCACGAGTATGCGCAACGTCGACGTCAAAGGGCAGGATTTAACAGGTATACGTTTCTCTGACCAAGAAAAAAGGGCACTCATTTATGATGAGTCGACAAAATTCGATGAATATTCAGAGCCAGAAGAAGATACAGGAGAGGCAGCCCTAAAGGCAAATATAGATTACATACTTAGCATAAAAAATGAATCGGAAAGACTTGCGATAATAATAGAATTTATAATGAAAAATCCAAAAAAGATGAGAGCCATAGAAAATATATACAAAGACAAATCACATTCAAACAATATCGTAGTCAAATCTCTTTTAGGAGACGCTCTATACATAGACCTATTTGGGCCAAATATGAACCGGGAGAAATTCAAATTATTCTTAAGAAACCATCTATTAGACGCTAAATTTCACAACATATCCAGCAGAGCTCTATATGTAGCAAAGTACTTGGGAAACATACCTGATGTAAGAGCACAGCTCATAAAAATTATAAACAGCCCCAATATATCTCAAGCACATAAATCTGAAATAGTATTTTGGATTAACGACGCAGAAAAAAAACCGCAATACGTATTTTGAGATAACGAGGTCGCAATAAAGTACCGTTTATCAAATTTAATTCAAATAATATCTTAATTTACTCTGACTATTATGCCGCCATTGCGTCCATCGCATCGAGCAGCTTGAACACCGCGTCGTCGAGGCTCAGGTCGGCGTATTTGGCGCGGGTCAGGATGCACTCGACAAAGTCCGCTGCGCGTTGCGCGCCCTGCGGCGTCCAGAAGTCCGTGAAGCGGGAGAGAAGGTCGGCTTTGGCCTCGGCCACCGACACCTCACCGGCAATGAAACGCTCCAGTACAAGCTTGATCCAGTCCTGCATTGTCTTGCCCTCGGATTATTTGTTCACATTTTGTTCTTATTGTGAGCGAGAGTCAAGGGAGGCGTCTCAAAAGGAAGAAAGATACCCCACCACCATCTGCTGCGCAGATGGTCCCCCTCCCCGGCAAAGCCAGGGAGGGGTGATCGCGCTCTGTATCTCCTCCCTGTGCGAAGCATGGGGAGGGGAACCGCACGAGACGACGCTTGCGTCGGCGAGATGTGGTGGTGGGGTTTCTTGCTTGCAGAGCTTAAACCGGCTTCTTGATGTTGTTCAGAGTCTGCGCCTCTGACCGCGAGCCGACCTGGACGGTCTCGACCTTGACGGCGGACTTCTTCGGCTTGCGGACTTCTTTAGTGCTTTTCTTCTGACCTTTGGCCATGACTCGCTCCTGTTGCCGATGTGTACAGGCTTATGACAGGTTTAGCGAAGATAAGCCCGTTAAATAAGACGGGCACCGCCAAGTGCACAAAATCCACAATATCGATCAAAAATAATCATTTTCAATCTGCGGCCTCTTTTCCTTTTCTGCCGTCCGGATTAGAGGTGAGAGCAAGCCGTTTACAAATATTAATTTGTCTGACAATAATGCACCCAACGGCCTCAAGAGCCACATCTGCAGGGAACAGTGCCATGTCCATCCGCTTGTCCGGCGCGTTTGCCGCCAGCCTGATCGCGCTTTCCGCCGGTATTGCCACCGGCGCCCAGGCCCAGACCGCCAGCCCTCCGCCGGTCACGCAGCTGTCGATCGGCACCAGGTTCGTTGACGGCTTCTGCGCCGATGTGCGCCAATCTGACGGACAGGTCGTCATCAACAAGTGCAATGCGCAAGCCTCACAGGCGATCAATTACGACGAAAACACCGGCCAAATCCTGCAGAACGGCAAGTGTATCGTCGCTCCCGCCAAGGGCCAGCCGCTGAGCTTGCACGCCTGCACCACCACCGCCGAAGCGCTGTGGACGTTCGAAGCGAACGGCACGCTCAAGACCGATTCCGGCCTGTGCGCCGACATCCTGAACTTCCAGCGCGATCCGGGCACGGCCGTCATCGCCTGGGACTGCACGGCGGCCGACAACCAGAAATTCTTCCTGACCAATATCCGCAAAGTCGCCAGCGCTTCCACCGCATCGCCAGACGTCGCGGTCGAGCCGCTCAAGGGCCAGCCGGTCGTCGCATCCTACTTCGTCCACGGCCAGTGTCTGTCGGTCAAGGGCAATGGTGAGATCGAAACCGCGTCCTGCACCGGCAAGGACGAACAAAAGCTCAACTTCGCCAGCGACAGTTCGGGCGCCATCGTCCAGGGCGGCAAGTGCCTGACCGCCAAACAGAACGGATCGGCCCTTGTGATGGCGGCCTGCGCCCGGACGCCGGAGCAGGACTGGGCCTTCACCAGCGAAGGCACGCTGCGCAACCGCGCCGGCGCGTGCGCGGACATCCTGAAGTTCGAGCCCCGTCCTGGCGCCAGCGTTATCGCCTGGGAATGCACGGCGACCGATAACCAGAAGTTCTATCCCGCCCTGGCCGTACAGTCGGGCACGGCGACCCTGGGGGCGAAGCTCGGCACCGCGCTGAAGACCGCCAATGTCACGACTCTCACCGTCCTGCCGGGCTATTCGCCGTTCAATGCCACGGCCTCGGCCGACGGCAAGCTGGGCGCAGATGACCAGAGCCGCATCACCTCGACGACCAATGACACGGTCGTCTTCGGCGGCGCCGGCGTCTTTACGGTCAACTTCCCCAACGGCCTGGCCAGCGGCGAGATCAAGGCGCAGATCGGCAAGGTCAGCGTCCTGCCCAGCGACTGGTCGTTCTTCTCAGGCAGCACCGCGGGGATGATGACGCTTAAATAAAGGCGAGCGCTTCCGAAACGCGACAAAACCAAAGAACGATGACATTAGCCCCCCTTCCGTCATTTGCTCCGCAAATGCCACCTTCCCCGTAAACGGGGAAGGAAGGTGTTGAATTGGCTTGCTTAATTCCTTCCCCGTTTACGCGGGTTTGGCGCCGGCGAAAGTATAGCTTTCGCCAGCCATGGGCAGCGAGCATCAGCGAGCTGACGGAAGGGGGATTTCCGTGCTTAGACAAGAATGCGATCTAAAGTCATCACGCCTAAGACTTGAGCCTGAGGATCGTCGGTTCCTCGGGCTCGGCGACCACGCCCAGATAGGTGCGCGCCGCCTCCCCGCTCATCGGCTTGGCGAAGTAATAGCCCTGCACGAAGGTCGCGCCCAGGCTGCTCAGCAGCTCGAGCTGCTCGCTTGTCTCCACGCCTTCGACGATGCAGGTCAGGCCCATGTCGGCGCACAGCGCGGTCAGCGACTTGACGATCTTGAAGCTGGCAGGGTTGTTGCAGATGTCGGTGATGAAGCTGCGGTCGATCTTCAGCTTGTCAAGCGGCAGGCTGTGCAGGTGACTCAGCGACGAGAAGCCGGTGCCGAAATCATCGAGCGAAATCCCCACGCCCAGCGCCTTGAAGGTATCGACGGCGGCGCGCGCCGCTTCGGCGTCCTGCGACACGGCGGTTTCGGTGATTTCCAGGTCGATGCGGCTGGGCGCGACGCGGCTGGTGTTGATGGCCGCCAGCACCGAAATGACGCTTTCGGACGAGCTTAAGTCATAGGCCGACAGGTTGAACGACAGGCGCACCTCTTCGGGCCACAGGGCGGCCTCGGCCAGCGCCTTGCGCAACAGGGTGCGGGTCAGGGTGACGATCAGGCCGATCCGTTCAGCGGCCGGGATGAAGATGCCCGGCGACACATGGCCCAGCGTCGGGCTGTGCCAACGCGCCAGCGCTTCCATGCCGACGACACGCTCGCTGCCAAGCTCGACGATCGGCTGGAAGACGACCGACAGTTCGCGCTCGAAATCGGCAGCCTTGAGCGCCTGCTCGATGCTGCTGTCGTCGCGGATCTGGGCTTCGTGTTCGGCCGAGAACAGGACTGTGCCGCCGCGCTGATGGCGCTTGGCGTAATAGAGCGCGTAGTCGGCGCGTTCGAACAGCATGTCCGGCGTGCCGGCATTGTCGGGATAGAGGGCAAACCCGATGGAGCTGCCGATCTGGGCCTTGGCGGCGCCGATCTGGTAAGGCAGGCGCAAGGCGGTGGCGATACGGCGGCCAAGGGTCTTCAGGCCCTCGGTCGAAACCTGGCCGGTGACCAGGATGGCGAATTCGTCGCCGCCCAGGCGCGCCAGACTGATGCCATCGCCGCAGATGCCTTGCAGGCGTTTGCCGACTTCGACCAGCAGCCGGTCGCCCGTCGCATGGCCGTAGGTGTCGTTGACCGGCTTGAAGCCGTCGAGGTCGATAATGCCGACGGCCAGTTGCGCCTCCTCACCCCGGAAGAAACCAGAGTGAGCGCGCTGATGCAGGGCCACGAGGGTGTCAAAGAACCAGCGGCGGTTGGGCAGTTGCGTCAGGGGATCGAGATTGGCGATGCGGAAGTTTTCGTCGGACAGCCGGCGCGTTTCCGTCTGCGACGCGACCAGCTTGGCGAAGTCGCGGTTGTAAGTCAGCAGGACCACCACCATGGAAAACGACACGAGGGCGAGATTGGTCGCAAGTGCCCATAGCGTCTGTTCAGGCCGCGACAAAAAGTAGGCGATAAACGGCACATTGGCGATGAAAATGACCGACATGGCCGCGGCCCGCAAATGCATCAGGCAGACCGCGCCGCCGATGACATTCATGGAGATGAAGAAGACCATCTGTCCGCGGGCGTAAGGATCGCCGTACTGGAAGAGGAACAGCCCCCAAAGCGTAAAGGACAGGGTCAAAAGCCCGCAAAGCTTTGTCGTAACGCGCATCAGGCGCACGACTTCTGCATCGCTGAACACCTTGTCGCGGTTGCGGATGAACCAGATGGCGCGGACAACGCAGATGGCGCATATGGCCAGCGGCACCCAGACCGCTATCCATGCCGGCGCCTGGTGCGCGAACGTGAGGATGCCTGACAGGGTATTGGTGACGAGGATAAAATACAGCAGCGGAATTTGCCGCGAGAAGGCAGCATACTGCGCCCGTACAAGCGTCATGTTCTCGGTGTCGACCTTGAACAAATTCCAAAAACGCTGGAAGGCAGTACGTAGCAAAGGGTTTTCCGCCGGCTTTGAGCGAATTCTATCGCAGGCCCGCCAGTCTACCCTTTTCCTCTGAATTTTTGGTTTAAACCGCTTATTTTTCCGGGACGTGCGCCCAGAATTCGATTTCGACCGTGGCGCCATAGGCCAGTCCGCTGACGCCCAGGGCTGTGCGGACCGGCAGGCGGCTGGGGTGGAAGTACGGCTTATAGAGGCGGTTGAAGTCGCTCCACTTGGTCGCATCCGTCAGCATGACCGTGGCCTTGAAGACATGCTCGAGGCCCAGACCATAGCGCTTCAGGATTTCGGCGGTGTTGGCCATGATGTATTTGACTTCGTTCTCGAAGCCTTCGGCCAGCTTGCCGTTTTCATCGAGACCGATCATGGCCGAGAGGTAGAGAACGTTGCCGACCTGGACCGCTTCGGAAAACGGCGAACGCGGATGCGGATGCAGGTAGTAGGTGATGCCTTCGGCGGGCATCGGCTTGATCTTGGGGAGGTCTTCGGTGTTCGACATGGTCATAATTCCGGTATGCGGCTGGCGCTATGGCGCTGCTAATAAACGGGTTTGCGGCAGACGGAAAGACTGAGAATCGCTCAGTTCTCCGTCTCGATCTTTTTCCCCTGCCCTGCCGCCCAGACATAAAGCCCCACGACAATCGCACCCCCCGCAACAAGCGCTGCGATCATATCCCACGGCTTGGCCAGCGGCGTCACGAACTGCGACACAATGTCCGGGTTCTGCGTCAACGACACCAGGGTCGCGAACACGACGTTCAACAGGCTTTCGCCGACGATGAAACCCGACGCCACCAGCACCCCAAGACGCTTGGCAATCTCGGCCCCCTTGGCCCGCGACACCATGCCTTCGAAGATCCAGCCGGCCAGGGCGCCGATCACCACCGGCGCCGTCACCGCCGATGGCAGGTAGATGGCCAGGCCGACACCCAGGGGCGGCAAGGAATACTTGCCCTTGCTGCTGCCTTTCAGCACCTCGTCGATAACGATCAGCGCCGCGCCGACCAGGGCGCCAATCCCAAGATACATCAGCGGCAAGTGCCCACCGATAGCGCCCCTGGCCAGGGTCGAGATCAGCGTCGCCTGTGGGGCATTCAACTCACGGCCGGGCTTAAGCGCGTGGTAGTTGGGATCGCCCTGAAAGCCATAGACGTCGTTGAGCAGGTTCAGCGTGATCGGCACCATGACCGCACCGGCGACAACACCGATGATCAGTGCCACCTGCTGCTTCCACGGCGTGGCGTCGACCAGCTGGCCGGTCTTCAGGTCCTGCAGGTTGTCGTTGCCGATAACCGCGACGGCCAGGACGACCGTCGTCACCATCAGGGCAAAGGCGATCAGCGCCTGCTCGACATTCGGACCGGTCAGCTTGTAGCCGATCAGGCCGATAATGACCGAGGCCCCCAGAACGGTCAGGATAGCGACACCCGAAACCGGCGAATTGGACGCGCCGATCAGGCCGGCCATATAGCCGCAGACACCTGCCGCCAGCATGCCGACAATGATGATATAGGCTGTACCGGCAACGACCAGCGGCAGGCCGACCTGCGCCAGCGGACTGCCGGAAATAAAAGCGGACAGCAGCCACGCTGCCGGAATGATCGACAGCAGTATGACCAGGCCGACGATCCAGATCGGCAGGTCCTGCTCCGAACGCGGCAACAGATCGCCCTGCCCCGACTGGCGTGCCCTGTTGGCTTCCAGCGCCGACACGAGGCCCTTCCATACAGGCACAATCAGCTTGCCAATCGCCCACAGGGCCGCGACGCCGATGGCGCCGGCGCCCATATAACGCACACCGTTCTTCCACAGACCGACCGCATGGGCTTCGAACTCAATGCCAGTGGGCATGGGCGTGATCGAGGTCAGTACAGGCACGCCGACGCCCCAGGCCAGGAACAGGCCGAACGCCATGGCGATGCCGACCGTAATCCCCATCAGGTGCCCGGCGCCCATCAGGGCCAGCGAGCTGGAACCGGCCAGACCCGTCGCACCCGAGCCATTGCCGAACTTGAAGAATTTGGAGATTTCCGCCGCCATGAAGGTGCTGACGGCCGCCGCAGCATAGGCCGCCGATGCCAGGCTGCCCCACACCACCGCCATCAGGCCGGCCGAGCCTTCGGCGGCGCCTTCGCGCGACGAGGTGCCGACTTTCAGCACTTCGGCCGCCGCCACGCCTTCGGGGTACGGCAGGCTGGATTGCGAAACCAGCGCCCGGCGCAGCGGCATGGTGTACATGACCCCAAGGATGCCACCCAGGGCGCAGGCCGCGAAGGTGGTGAAGAACGGAATGCGCGCCCACCAGCCGATGATCAGCAGGCCCGGCAGGGTGAACACTACCGAGGCCAGGGTCCCCGCCGAAGACGCGATCGTCTGGACGATATTGTTTTCCTGGATGGTCGCTGATTTGAAAAAGCGCAGCAGCGCCATGGAAATGACCGCTGCGGGAATGGACGTCGCGAAGGTCAGGCCGACCTGCAACCCCATATAGACCTGGGACGCCGTAAACAGCATGGTGATCAGGACGCCGAGTATGACGCCCCTGAGGGTAATTTCGACGGGTTTGGCGCTGGACATCTCGGCGTGGCTCCGGGGTACTTTCTTGTGTGCGGTCGGCCCGCACTTAACAATTTGTTACCCGCATTACTGCCGCATTACGCCGCTTTGGCAAGAGGTCGATACAAATTCAACAAAAATTTCCGTGCGCGTCAGCTTTCAGAGCGCATAATGATGTCGGTTCGACAAAAACGCATCATGCGCTCGGCTTGGAAATATCCTTCAGCGTGTCGCGCAGTTGCGTATCCAGCGCCTTGCCGGTGTCCTGGCGGATGCGGCCGTCGACGAAAATCTTCTCAACGACATCCTTGTAGTCGCGATAATTGCGCAGCTCATAGGCCGCCGCCATCTTCGACGCGGTCTCGCTGTCGGAGCGGCTCAGCTGTTCCATGATGGCGTAGAAGCGCTTGTAGCGCTCATGGCGGTTGCGTTCGGCCTCAAGCAGCACGAACCACATGGCGGCCCACGCGATGACGATCAGCGGCAGGACCAGAAGTCCCCAAGCCACCATATCCTGAACCGTCTTCAGCATCCGCCATGTCCTCCGCGCGTCCTGCGCCGTCTCTCAGGCCCCGCCCGCGTCTTAGTTTACGCGGGCGAAGTCTGAAAACACAAGGCTTTCGCGCATCGGGAGAACGGTTTATCCGTTATTCCCGTCAGGTTACCACCAGCGGTCCGGACGGGCGTTGAAACCCGCGGCTTTTTCAAGCGCGTAGCCGGCCTTGAGCACCGAACCTTCGTCCAGCGCCTTGCCGATGACCTGCAGACCCAGCGGCAGGCCGGTCGAATCGAGGCCGGCGGGCACCGACATGCCAGGAAGACCGGCCAGGTTGGTCGTGACAGTGAAGACGTCGTTCAGGTACATGGCGACCGGATCGGCAGCCTTTTGCGCATCGCCCAGCTGGAAGGCGGCCGATGGCGTCGCCGGCGTCAGGATGACGTCGCAGCTGTTCCAGGCATTGGTGAAATCCTCTGCGATGCGGCGGCGGACTTTCAGGGCCTTGACGTAGTAGGCGTCGTAGAAGCCGGCCGACAACACGTAGGTGCCGATCATGATGCGGCGCTTGACCTCCTTGCCAAAGCCTTCGGAGCGCGACAGCTCATAGACGTCGGTCAGGGATTGCGCCTTGTCGGTACGATGGCCGAAACGCATGCCGTCATAACGCGCCAGGTTCGAAGAGGCTTCGGCCGGGGCGATGATGTAGTAGCACGGCAGGGCGTACTTGGTGTGCGGCAGGCTGATCCGGACGATCTCGGCGCCGGCGTCTTTCAGCCAGGCGATGCCTTGTTCCCACAGGGCGTCGATCTCGGCCGGAATGCCGTCGAGGCGATATTCGTCGGGGATACCGACGCGCAGGCCCTTCAGCGATTGCCCCAGGAAGCTGGAAAAATCCGGCACGGGGATGTCGAGCGACGTCGAGTCCTTGGCGTCGTGGCTGCACATGGATTGCAGCATTATGGCGGAATCCTCGACTGTCTTGGTGATCGGGCCGGCCTGGTCGAGCGACGAGGCAAAGGCGACCATGCCGTAGCGTGAACAGCGGCCATAGGTCGGCTTGATGCCGACCGTGCCTGTGAACGCTGCCGGCTGACGGATCGAACCGCCGGTGTCCGAAGCGGTCGCGGCGAGGCACAGATCGGCGGCAACAGCCGAAGCCGAACCACCTGAAGACCCGCCTGGCGTCAGCGCCGCGTTGGAGCCGCGCGACTTCCACGGATTGGTGACCGGCCCCCAGTGCGAGGTTTCGTTGGACGAGCCCATGGCGAATTCGTCCATGTTCAGCTTGCCCAGCATGACCGCGCCATCGCGCCACAGATTGGCCGTGACGGTCGATTCGTAGGTCGGCACGAAGTTGGCCAAGATGCCCGAGCACGCGGTCGTGCGCACGCCTTCGGTGCAATAGAGATCCTTGATGCCCAGCGGCGCGCCCTCCAGCACCCCGCCCTCGCCCTTGGCCAGCTTGGCGTCGGACGCAGCGGCCTGCTGGCGCGCCCTGTCGAAGGTTGTCTCGACATAGGCGTTCAGCGCCGGATTGGCGGTCTCGATGGCGCCGATAAAGGCGTCAGTCAGTTCGGCCGAGGAAAATTGCTTGCTCTTCAGACCGTCAACGGCGGCCTTGAGCGTCAGTTTGGTCAGGTCACTCATACTATTCCACCACCTTCGGCACGATGAAGAAGCCGTCGACCGACTTCGGTGCATTGGCGGTGACGTCCTTGACCTTATCGCCATCGCTGATGACATCGTCACGCAAGGGCGTGCCGGTTTCGACGGCCGTGGTCATGGGCTCGGCACCGGAAACATCGACCTCGTTCAGCTGTTCGATCCAGCCCAGTATGCCGTTCAGTTCACTGGCCAGCGCCTCCAGGCGCTCGTCGCTTTCCCTGAGGCGCGACAGGCTCGCCACCTTTTTGACGGTCGCCACATCAATGGCCATCATCGAACTCCTTTATTCCGAAGGAGCCGGGTTAGCCGATTGCAAGCGGTTTTGGCAAGTGCTGCCAGAGCGATATGGCGAAAAGTATAGCAACAGAGCAAAGAAAAGGCCGCGCCGTCAGGACCGGCGCGGCCAGTTTATTCCGGACTGCGGGAGGAGCCGGAAGGACAGAAGGATCAATTACCAGGTACGTTGCCGGCGGGCGTCGGCCAACTGCGGTTCGGCGGCCGTGCGTTGAATGTGAATTTCGCTCAGGCGGGACTTTTTCAGGTCGGCCACGGCGCCATCAATGGCGCGGGCGCGACACTCGGCATTGTCCTTGCGCACCTGAAGGCTGCCGCCGGCGATGTCGCACACCTTATGCGAAGCCTTTTCCAGGCGGCCGTAGAAGGCCTTCACATCACTAAGATTGTTGAAGTCAACACCGTCGGTGCGAACATTGGTTGTTTCACCGACCTCCTCACGCGCCATGGCGGGCACGGCAGCGGCGGTGGCGGCGAGCAGCAGGCACAGGGCCGCGGGTGCAAACAAACGTTGCATGATGATCTCCTTGATAAAGACCCTTCACGAGCCTTCAGACGTCGAAAATGGTGTCTTAATACCGTGCATCAGTTGTAAAAAATGGGCCGCCCGACTTTTCGAAGCGCGCGGCCCATTATCTTCCTCTGACAGGCTCTCCGGGTGTCAGCGGGAAGCTTCGTTCCAGGCCAAGCGCGTCGGCGAACGGCCCGCCTTGCGGTCGGACAGTTCGGTCAGCTGCGGCCGGTTGACCTGTGCGACGGCGGCTTCGACCTGACGCGCCTCGCACGCCTTGTCCGCGTTCTTTTGCAGGACATCGGTAGAGGCTTCGCTCTCGCAAACGATGCGCGCCGCCGCCTGAATGCGGTTGTAAAGCATGGCCACGTCGGACCGTTTGTTGAAATCGACCTCGCGGGTGTCGACGCTCACCTCGTTCCAGCCGCCGTCAGCGGCAAGGGCCGATACGGGAGCAAGGGTAGCTGCGCCAATCAGGGTGGCAGAGATCACGGCGACGGCCGAAAAAAGACGGGACATTGGAAAGCTCCTGGGAAGTCAGAATGTGTATTAGGCGCAGCATCAGAAATACAACAACCGCCCCTGATATTTAAGTTAAATATGCGTCATTTTATTAAAGTTGCTACAGATATTAACTTTTCGTAATTTATGACAAGTATGTAATCAAGAGTAATGAAGGTGAAATTGATACGATTACACATGACACTTTCTTGACGTGTGCAATTGAAACCAACATGCGTTGACTCGGAGCCCGTCCGGGGCCATTGCATGGCCATGGCTGTCATTGACATTACAGAACTGAAGAGCGCGTTGCCGCCGCGCCAGGGTCTGCTGGGCCTCGACCTCGGCGAAAAGACGATTGGCGTCGCGATATCCGACATTTCCCTGACCCTGGCCTCGCCGCTGGAGCTGATCCGCAAGAGCAAGTTCACACTGGAGGCCGAACGCCTGTTCAAACTGATGGCGCAGCGCGAAGCCGCCGGCATCGTCATCGGCCTGCCGTTCAATATGGACGGCACCGAAGGCCCGCGCGCCCAGTCGTGTCGGGCGTTCGCGCGCAATCTCCTGCGTCTTCGCGACATTCCTATCGCCTTCTGGGATGAGCGCTGGTCGTCGTCGGTGATGAACCGCTTCCTGATCGAAGAGGCCGACCTCAGCCGCGCCAAACGCGCAGAGGCGATCGACAAGAATGCGGCCGCCTATATTCTCCAGGGCGCGCTGGACCGGATGCTTGACGCCAGCTTCGGAGACACAGGCTTAGGAGATGGGGGCCTTTGAGCTTCGACACTATTCTTAATGGCATCGTTCCGGTCTTTCTGCTGATCGCGCTGGGCTATGGCCTGAAGAAGTCCGGCTTCCTGCCCCTGCCCGTCTGGCCGCCGATCGAGAAGTTCGCCGTCTACGTCCTGTATCCGGGCTTTCTGATCCCAACCATCTGGCACGCCGACCTGACGGGCTTTTCAACCGGCCCGGTATCAATGGGCGTGCTCGGCTCAGTCGCGGTGGCGAGTGTGGTCGGCTTTGGGCTGAAACCGATACTGCGCCTGCCCGGCCCGACCTTTACCAGCGTTTTCCAGGGGCTGATGCGCTTCAATTCGTTTGTCTTCATTCCGGTGGCTGCAGGGATTTTCGGTGACGACGCCATGACTCTGGCGGCGATTGCCGTCAGCGCGCTCATACCCGCCTCCAATATGATCTGCATCCTGGTGCTGGCGCGCTGGGGCGAACCCGAAGGCGATGTCAAACCCGACAAATCGCCGCTCGGCATGGCCAAGACCCTGCTGACCAATCCGATCTTCGCCTCGTGCCTGATCGGTCTCAGCTTCAATTTCCTGAATGTGCCGTCGATCCCGTTCGTCGAGAAATCCCTGCGCATGCTGGGCGAAGCCGCCATCCCCACTGGCCTGATCCTGGCCGGCGCAGGCCTCAGCTTTGCCTATGTCTACCGTCAGCCCGTCCTGGTCGGCGCCGTATCGCTTTTCAAGGTGCTGGTCATGCCGATCCTGGCCTGGCTGATCTGCCGGGCTCTGGGCGGCGACCTGATGGCCCAGGGCGTAGCGCTGGCGTGCGGCGCGGCCCCGTGCGCGGCAGCCGCCTACGTCCAGGCCCGCCATATGGGCGGAGACGCGCCGCTGATGGCCGGCATCGTCGCCATGACCACCTGTTTAAGCGCCATCTGCCTGCCGCTGCTGTTGTGGCTGTTTCATCTGGTTTAAGCGCAAATTACCCACAGGAAGGCACGCAACGGCCCCTTACACCGCACAGCGTGTGGTCCCATATGCGCATCGTCCACCGGCAACCCTTCCCATAAATAAAAGAGATCTGCGCCATGACACTCGCCAAAGCCTGGGCTGCGCTCGCGCCCAATGAAAAGTTGCAGCCTTTTACTTTCGAGCGCCGCGCCCCCAATGAGGACGACGTGGTGATCGACATCCTCTATTCCGGCGTCTGTCATTCCGACATCCACCAAGTGAACAATGACTGGTTCCCCGGCCTGTTCCCGATGGTGCCGGGCCATGAAATCGTTGGTCGCGTCCGCGAAGTCGGTTCCAAGGTCAGCCGCTTCAAGGAAGGCGATACCGTCGGCGTCGGCTGCTTCGTCGATTCCTGCCTGAAGTGCCAGCAACGCGACGTCGATCGCGAGCAGTACATGATGGACCAGATGGCGGCGACCTATAACGGCATGGACCGCGATGGCACGCCAACCTACGGCGGCTATGCCGACCATATCGTCGTCCGTGAAGGCTACGTCCTGTCGATCCCTGACAACCTGCCGCTCGACGCCTCCGCGCCCCTGCTGTGTGCCGGCATCACCCTCTATTCGCCGCTGAAGCACTGGAATGCCGGCCCCGGCAAGTCGGTCGCCATTGTCGGCCTCGGCGGCCTCGGCCACATGGGCGTCAAGTTCGCCAAAGCCCTTGGCGCCGAAGTCACGGTCATCAGCCAGTCCCTGTCCAAGAAGGATGACGCCCTGGCCATGGGCGCCGACCATTACTACGCCTCCAGCGATCCGGAAACCTTCGCGAAACTGGCCAGCAGCTTCGACCTGATCATCAATACGGTCAGCGCGGCGATCGACTGGAACGCCTATCTCAACATGCTGAAAATCGATGGCGCCATGGTGCTGGTCGGTATTCCGGACAATCCCGTTCCCGTAAGCGCCTTCGCGCTGATCGGCGGTCGCCGGTCCCTAAGCGGCTCCGCCATCGGCTCGATCAAGGAAACGCAGGAAATGCTCGACTTCTGCGGCGAGCACAACATCGTCTCGGATATCGAAGTCATTGGAATCGACCAGATCAATGAAGCGTGGGAGCGCGTCGTAAAATCCGATGTCCGTTATCGCTTCGTCATCGACATGGCGTCACTCAAGTAAAGATGAAGGCGCCCTGTTCCGCAGGGCGCCTTTTTTATTTGGCCGCCCCGGCGTTGAGCAGCGCATTGTGGTCACCACCGCCGATCAGGCCGGAAATATAGCCGAAGCTCTCGTCCTTCGCCGCCGTGATAAAGGCGGTCATAGCCGCCGAATGCAGCCAGCTTCCCAGCGACACGCGCCGCACGCCCAGGGCCGCCAGTTCGCTGACCGAAAGCGGTTTAGGCCCCAGCCCACCCAAGACATTCACGGGCCGATCAACTTCGCGGCAGACGGCAGCTATGTCCGCGACCGTCGCCAGACCCGGCGCATAAAGCACATCCGCGCCGGCTTCCTGATAGGCCTGCAGACGCGCAATCGTGTCCTTCAGATCGCGACGGCCATGCAGGTAGTTTTCCGCCCGCCCGACCAGCGTGAATTTGAACGGCAGGGCTTTGGCAGCCTCCACGGCGGCGCGCATCCGGTCGGTAGCCTCCGCGATATCGTAGATGACGCGGTCGTCGCCGGTCGAATCCTCAATCGAGCCGCCGACCAGGCCGGCTTCTGCGCCCAGACGAATCGTTTCGGCGCAGATTTCGGGCGTGTGGCCGAAGCCGTTCTCCAGATCGGCCGCGAGAGGCAGGTCCGTGGCGTCCGCCAGATCGCGAATATGGGCCAGCACGTGATCGCGCCCGGCATTGTAGTCCGGCACGCCCAGCGAGCGCGCATACCCCGCACTGGTCGTCGTCAGCGCCTTGAAGCCCAAGGCCGCAAGCATTCGTGCCGTGCCGCGCTCCCATGGATTGGGGATCACAAAGCAACCGCTGTCGTGCAGGGCTGCGAATTCCGTTGCCTTTTCCGCCTGGGTTTTCATGAAAACGGTCCTTCCTGCTTGTGCTTTGCGGCGTTCTCCGCCACAAACCGGCCAAATCGTGTCAGCATGCACGCCTTGCATCCAACCTCTCCATGACCCCGATGACCACTGACGTCAATGACCTGATCCGCACGCGCCTACTGCCCTTCCCCAAGCGGCATTTCCTGGGCGCGCAGGACCTCGATCCGCCCGATATCATGAACCTGCTCGACCTGGCCGACGTCTTCGTCGACCTGAACCGGCAGGCGACCAAGAAGCTGGACCTGCTCAAGGGCAAGACCCTGGTCAACATGTTCTTCGAAAACTCGACGCGGACGCAGTCGAGCTTTGAACTGGCCGGCAAGCGGCTGGGCGCCGACACCGTAAACATGAGCATGAAATCGTCTTCGGTGGCCAAGGGCGAGACCCTGGTCGATACGGCGGTGACATTGAACGCCATGAAGCCGGACCTGCTGGTTGTGCGCCATTCGGCTTCGGGGGCGGCAGCGCTTCTGTCGCAAAAGGTCGGCTGTTCAGTCATCAATGCCGGCGACGGTCAGCACCAACACCCGACCCAGGCCCTGCTCGACATGTTGTCGATCCGCCGCGCCTTTGGCCATGTCGATGGGCTGACGATTGCGATCTGTGGCGACGTGACCCATTCGCGAGTGGCGCGCTCGAACGTCATCCTGCTCAACGCCATGGGCGCCAATGTTCGCCTGGTCGGGCCGCCGACGCTGATTCCTGGGGATGCCGATGAATGGGGCACCGAGGTCTATCACAATATGCGCGAAGGCATTGCCGGCGCCAATGTGGTGATGATGCTGCGCCTTCAACTGGAGCGCATGGACGGCGCCTTTATTCCGTCGACGCGCGAATATTTCCGGTTTTTCGGACTCGATCGCGAAAAGCTGGCTGTGGCCGCAAAGGATGTCCGCGTCATGCACCCCGGCCCCATGAACCGCGGTGTCGAGATCGATTCGGACGTCGCCGACGATCTTTCCGTCTCGCTGATCCAGGACCAGGTTGAAATGGGTGTCGCCGCGCGCATGGCTGTGCTGGCATCGCTCGCGGCTCGGCTGGAGAATAACTGATGACCAGCGTTCCCCCTCCCACCGCTTCGCGGTCCCCCCTCCCCGTAAACGGGGAGGGAATTAGAAGGACGACTTTTCCTTCCCCGTTTACGGGGAAGGTGGCTTTTGCAGAGCAAATGACGGAAGGGGGACCTTCCTTTGACGGCGCAATGATCTCCGGACAAGGCTTATGACAAACACCACCGCCCTCGCCTTCGTCAATGCCCGCCTGATCGACCCGGCCAGCGAATATGACGGCCCCGGCTCCGTCATCGTCGTCGAAGGCGTTATCGCCGACGTCATCCACGGCCACGACGTGCCGTCGGGCCACACCGGCATTACCGTCATCGACTGTAATGAAAACGCTCTGATGCCGGGCCTGATCGACATGCGCGTGCGCACCGGCGAACCCGGCTCGGAACCCAAGGAAACGCTGAAGTCCGCCTGCCTGGCCGCAGCCGCCGGCGGCGTGACGTCGTTTGTCGTCCAGCCCGACACCCATCCGGTAATCGACGAACCGGCTATGGTCGACTTCATCCTGCGCCGGGCACGCGACATCGAACTGGTCCACGTCTATCCCGCTGGCGCCGCCACCAAGGAAAACAAGGGCCAGCAGATGGCCGAGATCGGCCTGATGGCCGAAATGGGCGCGCTCTATTTCACCGACGCCGACCAGCCGATCGTCAATTCCAAGATCCTGTCGCGCGTGCTCAGCTACGCCAACGGCTTCAATGCCCTGATCGCCCATCGCCCGAAAGAGCCGTGGCTGTCCGAAGGCGCCGTCGCCACCTCGGGCGAGATGGCCGCGCGCATGGGCCTGGCCGGCGTCTCGGCGCTCAGCGAACGCATCATGATGGAGCGCGACCTGGCCCTGGTCGAACTGACCGGCGCACGTTTCCTGGTCGACCAGGTCTCGACCGCCGAAGGCCTGGCGTCGCTGGAACGCGCCAAGACCAAGGGGCTGGACGTCTACGCTTCAGCCAGCATCAACCATCTGGTGTTCAACGAGATCGATATCGGCGACTACCGCACCTTCTACCGCCTCGATCCCCCCTTGCGCGCCGAACGCGATCGCCTGGCCTGCGTTGATGCGCTGGCCAACGGGTTGATCGATGTCGTGGTGTCGAACCATTCGCCAGCGCCCGCCGAAGACAAGCGCCTGCCGTTTTCCGAAGCCGCGCCTGGCGCCATTGGCCTGCAGACGCTTCTGCCGGCGCTGATCGGCCTGCACCTCGAAAACGATATCCCCTTGATCGATATCCTGCGCGCCGTGACGCAGAACCCAGCGCAACTGCTGGGCCTCGAAGCCGGCCGCATCGCCAAGGGCGCCCCGGCCGACCTGATTCTGGTCGATATCGACGCCCCCTTCGCGTTGCGCGAGCGCGACATCCTGTCGAAATCTAAGAACTCACCCTTTGAAAACCGCACGTTACAGGGCAAGGTGCTGAAAACCCTGGTCGACGGCCGAATCGTCTATCAGGCATAAGCGATTGGACACCCAGTGAACGCCTTCCCCGCCCCAGCCATCTATGCCCTGGCCGTCATCGGCGGGTATCTTCTGGGCTCGATCCCGTTCGGGGTTCTGGCGACACGCATGGCCGGCATCGATATCCGCTCCATCGGCTCGGGTAATATCGGCGCCACCAATGTGCTGAGGACCGGCCGCAAGGACCTGGCGCTGATGACCTTCGTCGGCGACACCGGCAAGGGCGCGGCCGCCGTAGGCCTGGCCTTCGCGCTGCTGCTGTCGGCCGACCTTGAGACGCGCCGCATCGCCATGGCGCTGGCGGGCGCCGCCGCATTCCTGGGCCACCTCTTCCCCGTCTGGCTGAAGTTCAAGGGCGGCAAGGGCGTCGCGACCTTCTTAGGGACTTTGTTTGCCGCCTGCTGGCCCATGGGGCTGGTTGCCGGCGGCCTGTGGCTGCTGACTGCCTTCACCTTCCGTATCAGTTCGCTGTCGGCCCTGGTCGCGGCGGCGCTGGTTGTGCCTGTCAGCCTGCTTATCCCCTATATCGACCCGCCCTACGCCTTCTGCGGCATGGCTCTGTTCATGGCGGTGCTGATCTACATCCGCCACGCCGACAACATCAAACGCCTGCTCAAGGGCGAAGAGCCGAAGATCGGCAAGAAGAAAGAGGCCGCATCCGAGGCGTGAGCGCGATTTGATCCGGATCAAGGAAACCGCGCCGTAGCGGAACTATAAGAGGCCCAGTGAGTTGAAAGGGCCTGCGCCATGTACACCGAACCCGCCATCGACCTGACCGTCCACCATAAGCCGGTCAACCTGTCCGACCGTTTCGCGCTCGGCTTCACCAAGCTGCTGCGTTTCTGCGCGGACACCTTCTTTGCCAAGCGCTACGGCCACCGCGCCATCGTGCTGGAAACGGTTGCGGCGGTTCCGGGCATGGTCGGCGCCACGCTCAACCACCTGAAGTGCCTTCGCCGCATGCAGGACGACCGCGGCTGGATCCGGACGCTTATGGAGGAAGCCGAAAACGAGCGCATGCACCTGATGACCTTTATCGAGGTCGCCAAGCCAACCCTGTTCGAACGCCTGGTTATTGTCGCCGTGCAATGGGTATTCTACATCGCCTTCTTCCTGCTCTACGTGGTCACCCCAAAGACCGCGCACCGCATCGTCGGCTATTTCGAGGAAGAGGCCGTCATCAGCTACACCCATTACCTGGCCGAGATCGACGAAGGCCGCAGCCCCAACGTGCCGGCGCCCGAAATCGCCAAGCGCTACTGGAAGCTGCCGGACACTGCCACCCTGCGCGACGTCGTCCTGGTCGTCCGTGCCGATGAGGCCCACCACCGCGACGTCAACCACGCCTTCTCGAACGAATTGAACGGTGGGACGATCGATCACGAAGCCATTGCCCCCTGCCCGATCCACGACGAAGGCGTGTGCATCCAGAAGCTGGCGGCGTAAATCATGCGCAGAAACGACAAAAGCGGGAGGCGGAAACGTCTCCCGCTTTTACGCGCTTGAGAGGTTGATAGCGGCCTGCTAACCTCCCGGTAGAGGGACCTCATGCCATTCGACCGCATCACCACGGCCACCACCGACACCGAACGTTTCGCCCGTTTGCGATTGGCGCGCACCGAGCGCGTGGGGCCAGTCAACTTCGCCAACCTGATGCAGCGCTTCGGCAATGCCATGACCGCACTCGACGCCCTGCCCGCCGTTGTCGGCCGATCGGGGGGCAAGTTCACTGCCGCGCCCGAAGCAAAGGTCCACGAAGAACTCAAGCGCGGCGAAGCCATTCACGCCCGTCTGTTGCTGGCGGGCGATTCGCACTACCCCTCCCTGCTGGCGCAGATCGACGCCGCCCCGCCCGTCCTGTGGAGTCTCGGCCCAGGCCTGCCGCTCAATCGCCGCGCCGCCGCCATTGTCGGCGCACGCAATGCCTCCGCCGCCGGCCAGACCCTGGCGCAGCAGTTGGCGCGCGAACTTGGCGAGGCAGGTTTTACCATTGTCTCAGGCCTGGCACGCGGCATCGACACCCGCGCCCACACAGCCGCGCTGACATCGGGCACAGTCGCGGTTCTGGGCGGCGGGATCGACGACGTCTATCCGCCGGAAAACGCCGCGCTTTACAAGACTATCGGTGAGCAAGGCCTGATCCTGTCGGAAAGTCCGGTCAGCTATACGGCGCAGGCGCGCGATTTTCCCCGCCGCAACCGCATCATCTCCGGCCTCAGTCTCGCCACCATCGTCGTCGAAGCCGAACTGCGCTCTGGCTCATTGATCACGGCGCGACTGGCGGCGGAACAGAATCGCGATGTGTTTGCGGTGCCCGGTTCGCCGCTCGATCCCCGCGCCCGCGGCTGTAACGACCTGCTGCGCCAGGGCGCCCATATCTGCGAAAATGCCGAAGACGTCATCCGCGCCCTCGATACCCATATCGGTTTTGAGTCGCCGGGATCGCGCTTCACGCACGACGCACTAACGTCTCCCAGTATCGAAACAGATATAGCCAGCGCCACCAAGGTCTTGCTGCAACTGACAAGCCCCGTGCCCATGGGGCGTGATGAACTGGTACGGCTGTCGGGGTTTCCGGCCTTTGTCGCCCTGTGCGCCCTGAGCGAACTGGAAATCGCCGGCAAGATCGATTCCGTTCCCGGCGGCGGTTACGTTCGTTCTTAGGTTTCGGCGTTTAGATGATCCAGCGCCCGGATTCCCGCCATGCGCAGGGCCTGGCTGAGATCATCGGCTTCGATCTTTTCCGCCAGTTCTGCAAGCTCCAGGGACATGTGCGCGATATAGTCAAGCATTTCGCGCTTTTCTGCGTCGGAAAGTGTTGCGTCGCCAGAGGGTTGGTCGGTCATGAAGGGGTTCCGTTTTGAGTCGGAGAAGATCACATTCATGCGGGCATTTCAATAATTGCATACCCAAAGTTGTGCGCACACTTTTGTAAAGCCGTTGACATAGGCGGAATCGATTAGCATGTATGCGGGGCTCCGAAACCAGTGCGCCGCTGTTGCGCCCCGCCGGTTTTGCCTCCCCCACGAATGTTTCGTGTCGAGCTTTGAACGTTTGTGTTCGCCTGCCAAGAGATTTCATGACCGTCGTTATCGTCGAGAGCCCTGCCAAGGCCAAAACCATCAACAAGTATCTCGGCAAGGGTTATACCGTGCTGGCCAGCTTCGGCCACGTCCGCGACCTGCCGTCCAAGGACGGCTCGGTGAAGCCCGATGAGGACTTCGCCATGACGTGGGAGATCGACGCCAAGGCGAACAAGCGCCTCAGCGACATCGCCGACGCCGTCAAGAACGCCGACCGCGTGATTCTGGCGACCGACCCGGATCGTGAAGGTGAAGCCATCTCGTGGCACGTCCTGGAGGTGCTGAATAAAAAGCGCGTTCTGAAGGAAAAGCAGATCGAGCGCGTCACCTTCAACGCCATTACCAAATCGGCGGTGCAGGAAGCTATGGCGGCGCCGCGCCAGCTCGACATGGAACTGGTCGAGGCCTATCTGGCCCGCCGCGCGCTCGACTATCTCGTCGGCTTCACCCTGTCGCCTGTCTTGTGGCGCAAGCTGCCGGGCGCCCGCTCTGCCGGTCGCGTCCAGTCGGTGGCACTGAAGATCGTCGTCGACCGCGAAATCGAGATCGAAAAGTTCAAGACCGAAGAATACTGGACGGTCGACACCCAGGTGTCGTCGTCGACGGCGCCGTTCACCGCGCGCCTGTTCCAGCTGAACGGCAAGAAGCTGGGCAAGTTCGACATGCCGAACGAAGCCGCCGCCTTTGCCGCGCGCGATACGATTCAAAAGTCGACCTTCGCCATCGAGGACGTCGAACAGAAGCCCGGCAAGAAGTCACCACCGCCGCCCTTCACCACCTCGACCCTGCAACAAGAAGCGTCACGCAAGCTCGGCTTCTCGGCCACGCGCACCATGCAGACGGCCCAAAAACTCTACGAAGGCGTCGATATCGGCGGCGAAACGACCGGCCTGATCACCTATATGCGTACCGACGGCGTCTACGTCGAACCCGGCGCCATCGCTGAGATGCGCAAGGCCATCGGCGAGCGTTTCGGCGCCTCCTACGTGCCGTCCGAGCCGCGTTTCTACAAGGCCAAGGCCAAGAACGCCCAGGAAGCCCACGAAGCCATCCGCCCGACCTCGGTCTATCGCCGCCCGGAAACCCTGCGCCTCGACGGCGACCAAGCGCGCCTCTATGAGCTGATCTGGAAGCGGACCATCGCTTCGCAGATGGAATCGGCGCGCGTCGAAAACACCGTCATCAACATCCTGTCCGCCGACAAGCAGACGGGCCTGCGCGCCACGGGTCAGGTCGTGACCTTCGACGGCTATCTGGCCGTCTACGAAGAAGGTAAGGACGACGACGGCGATGAGGAAGGCGGCCGCCTGCCCGCCGTCAAGGCCGGCACAGCTGCGCAAGTGCACGAGGTCAAGCCAGCCCAGCACTTCACCGAGCCACCCCCGCGCTATTCGGAAGCGACCCTGGTCAAGAAGATGGAAGAACTCGGCATCGGCCGTCCCTCGACCTACGCCTCTATCCTGAGCGTGCTGCGCGACCGTGACTATGTCCGCATGGACAAGAACCGTTTCATCCCGGAAGACAAGGGCCGCCTGGTCACTGCCTTCCTCGACCAGTTCTTCAAGAAGTACGTCCAGTACGACTTCACCGCCGACCTGGAAGAAAAGCTCGACCTGGTCTCCGACGGCAAGCTCGACTGGAAGGTATTGCTTCGGGAATTCTGGAATGATTTCCACGCCGCTGCCGAAGGGATGACCGAGCTTCGCGTTTCCCAGGTTCTGGATACGTTGAACGAGGCGCTTGGCCCGCACATCTTCCCGGACAAGGGCGACGGCACCAATCCGCGCGCCTGCCCGACCTGCGGAAACGGCCTGCTGAGCCTGAAGACGTCGCGCTTCGGCGCCTTTATCGGCTGCTCGAACTATCCGGAATGCAAGTACACGCGCAAGGTCGGCTCGCCCGATGCGCAGGGAGACGACGGCGTCGCTGGCGATCAGGAACTGGGCACCGATCCGGAAACCGGCAAGATCGTTGCCATGAAGATCGGCCGCTTCGGGCCTTACGTACAACTGGGTGAAGCCGAGTCGAAAGACGACAAACCCAAGCGCGCGTCGCTGCCGAAAGCATGGCCGCCAGCCAGCATCGATCTCGATCGCGCGCTGAAGCTGCTGACCCTGCCGCGTCAGGTCGGCCAGCATCCGGAAGACAGCAAGCCGATCGTGGCGGGTCTGGGGCGCTTCGGGCCTTTTATCGAACACGCCGGCACCTATGCGAACCTTTCCGGAATTGATGAAGTGTTCGAAGTCGGCATCAACCGCGCAGTGACACTGCTGGCGGAAAAGCGCGCCGGTGGCGGCGGCAAGGGCCGCGCCTCGGCTGTGGCGCCTCTGCGTGAACTGGGCGAGCATCCGGACAGCGGCGACAAGATCCAGGTCATGTCCGGCCGCTATGGGCCGTACATCAAGTGCGGCAAGGTCAATGCGACCCTGCCCAAGGACGTGACGCCCGAGACCGTGACCATCGAACAGGCGCTGGACCTGATCAACGCCAAGGGCGGCGTCAAGAAGGCTGCCGGCAAAAAGGCGCCTGCAAAGAAAGCAGCGCCCAAGACAACGGCGGCGAAGAAACCCGCCGCCGCCAAGAAGGCGCCGGTGAAAAAGAAGACGGCTTAAAGTAAGAAACCCCACCACCATCTGCTCCGCAGATGGTCCCACTCCCCAACAAGTTGGGAAGGTATAAAGGGAGAGACCGCTTTCTTATACCTCCCTGGCTTTGCCGGGGAGGGGGACCGCACGAGTGAGCCATCGGCAGATGGCGAGTGAGATGTGGTGGTGGGGTTTCTTACTTCCTTGCAAACCCCTCTCTGCCAAAGACGCCCGTGCCTGAAATCCTGCAGCGCCTCAAAACTATCCCCTATCTGCCAATCATTGTCGGCCTGACCGTTCTGCGCCTCATCACGGCCAGTGTCAGCGGACTGGTGCCGGACGAAGCCTATTACTGGCTATGGGCGCAGCATCCGGCAGCCGGATACTACGACCACCCACCGATGGTGGCGTGGTGGATCACCGTCAGCACAGCCATTTTCGGCCACACACCTTTCGCCGTCCGCCTGCCCTTCATCCTCAGCTTCCTGGCCTTAAGCTGGCTGATGTTCGACGCGGCGCGCGTCCTGCTCAACGAAGCCGTCGCACGCCGGACATTGCTGTGGCTCAATGCTTGCCTGCTGCTCAGCATTGGCTCTGTCATCGCCACGCCCGATCCGCCATCGGTGCTGATGTGGGGCGCAGGCCTGTGGGCGCTGGCAAGGCTGATCGCATCCGGCCAGGGATATTGGTGGCTGATCTTCGGCGCGTTTGCCGGGCTTGGCGTCGAAGCCAAGTACACCAACCTGTTCTTAGGTGTCGGCGTCGCCGTCTGGGTCGCCATCAACAAGGATGCGAGACGCTGGCTGCTGACGCCCTGGCCCTATCTCGGCGGCATCGTCGCGCTGATCGGCATGGCTCCAAACCTGGCGTGGAATCTGGCGCACGACTTCGCCACCTTGCAAAAGCAGTTCGGCCGCATCGAAGCCGGTCAGTTTACGCTGAGCTACCTCGTTGAATTCCTGCTGTCGCAGCCCCTTCTTCTCAATCCGCTGATCTGCGCCTTTGCTGCCGCCGGTGCAGGCCTGTGGTGGCGCGATCGGTCCGACACCCGGCTGGCCCTGCTGATCGCCCTCCCCTTGCCACTGATCGTCTACATGCTAACGCACGTTTTCCATGACCGCATTCAGGGCAATTGGCCAGCGCCGATCTTTCCCGGTCTCGTGCTATTGGCCGCCTATGCCGCCGAAACACACTGGCCGCGCCTGCGCAGTTGGACTGCCCCCGTGGGCATTACGATCAGTGTGATAGCCCTGACGATCCTGTCTTTAAGCAGTGTGCTGAAACTCCCGGGTGCCGCAGGCTTAAGCATCGGCTGGGATAAGGTCGCCGCAGGCGTCCGACAAAACCAGTCCGGCGCCACCTTCATCGCCACCACCGACTACAACACCCAGGGCGAGCTGAGCTTCCACCTGCATGACCTCCCCGTCGTCGGTATGGTCGAGCGCGAACGCTACACTTGGCCGACATCGGACACAGCCGGTCAAACCGCGCTCATCATCGTTCAGGCGCGGCGGTCGATAAATCTGGATGTCTGTTTTGAGGATGTGCGCGAACTGGCAACCGTATCGCGTCTTGAAAAGCCCAATCCGAAATCGGATTTCAGGCTCTACAGCGGGCGGCTGAAAACCGCCCGCTGCGAACTCGTCGAAAACTAGGCCAGCGTCGCTTCCAGCGTGATCGGCACAGCCGACAGCGCCTTGGAAATCGGGCAGTTGGCCTTGGCGCCATCGGCGATTTGGGCGAACTGAGCCTGGTCGATGTTCGGGATCTTGGCCGTCAGCTTGAGCGCAATCGCGGTAATCGAGAAACCACCGTCGCCCGGTGTCAGTGTCACTTGCGCGTCGGTATCGATGCTGTCGGCGGTAAAGCCCGCATTGGCCAGCGCAAACGCCAGGGCCATCGAGAAGCAGCTCGAATGGGCCGCAGCAATCAGTTCTTCGGGGTTCGTGCCGGCCTTGCCGTCAGCGTTTTCAAAACGCAGCTTGAAGCTATAGGGCTGGCTGTTCAGCACACCCGACTGGGTCGTCACCGTGCCTTCGCCTTGCATGCCATTACCGGCCCAATGGGCCTTTGCCGTACGCAACATCGGAGACTCTCCTGTTTTTCTAAAAGATAAGGGAGCCACGTTCTAGACCGGCGTGCGCAGGTGCACAATTAAAGATTCTGCAAAAAAAATGCCCTCCGGGATGGACATCCGGAGGGCCAATTTGAGATCGCACGGTAGGGATAGGCCGTCGATCATAGGGGGCAACCGGGAGGCGCTGCCCAAACCATGGGAAAGTTTTAGCGCAACGTCGCATCACCTTCCCATGCGAATAGAAACTTCAAAAGATCAGGAATCGATAAGCCCGTTATCTGAATCAAACTTGCTATTTGTATCCGCAGTGACTATGTGGCGGTTCGAAGCGCAACCGGAGTTCCGCAGACCATGTAATTTTTCCCGACAGAGACACGCCCTTTTGTTGTTCTCCTTCAGGAATTTCCATGTCTGCTATTATCCTTCGTGACCTGTCGTGGTCGCTCCGGGACGGCCGCGCGCTGTTTTCCCACCTTGATCTCACCTTCGACGCCCACCGTACCGGCCTGATCGGCCGCAATGGTACGGGTAAGTCAACGCTTCTCAGCCTGATCAACGGCGATCTGCCGCCACAGTCCGGCACCATCACGATCGCCGGAACGCTGGGGACTTTACGCCAATCCCCTCCCCCCGGCGCAACCGTGGCGGATCTGTTCGGCGTCACCGACGCCCTTGCCGTCTTACGCCGCGCCGAGTCTGGCGAAGCCACCGAAGACGATCTCGGCAATGCCGACTGGACGCTGGAAGACCGTCTGGCAGAGGCCCTGGCGCGTCTTGGTCTGGAGGTTGATCCCGACACCGCGCTCGATCGTTTATCCGGCGGCCAGCAGACGCGTGCCGCTTTGGCGGCACTAACCTTCCATGCGCCGGACATCCTGCTGCTTGACGAACCGACAAACCATCTCGATCGGCAGGGACGTCAGGCCGTCCTTGACCTGTTAAGCGGCTGGCGCAAAGGCGCGGTCGTCGTCAGCCACGACCGCGAACTGCTGGAGACCATGGATGCGATCGTCGAACTGACCTCGCTCGGCGCGACATCCTACGGCGGCAACTGGAGCCACTATCGCACGCGCAACGCCCAGGACCTCGCGGCTGCACGGCACGACCTGGAACACGCGGAAGCCTATGCGGCCGATATCGCCCGCACCGCGCAGGTGACCGCCGAGCGCAAGGCCCGAAAAGACAGCGTCGGGCGAAAGAAAGCTGCGAAAGGTGACGCCCCGAAAATCCTGCTGGGCATGATGAAGAACCGCAGCGAGAACACGTCCGGCGGCAATGCCCGGCTGGCCGAACGCCAGCGTGCCGAAGCTGACACCGCGATAACTGCGGCACGGCAGCGTATCGAAGTGCTGCAACCTTTTGCCGTCACCCTGCCGGCGACTAACCTGCCGTCGGGCCGAACCGTCCTGAGGCTTGAGAACGTCACCGCCGGCTACGATCTGCCGGTTATCCGCGATTTCGATCTTCATATGACGGGGCCGGAGCGCATCGCGATCACCGGCCCAAATGGTTCAGGCAAAACCACCCTTCTCAACCTGATCACCGGCGGACTTGCCCCGCAACATGGCGTGCTCCAGATGACTGACCGCCTGGCACTGCTGGATCAACAGGTCGGTCTGCTCGATCCTTCCCTTCCCATCCGCGACAACTTTCGCCGCCTTCATCCCGACAGCGATGAGAACATCTGCCGGGCGGCTTTGGCACGCTTCATGTTCCGCGCCGATGCCGCCCTGCAAACCGTGGGCACTTTGAGCGGCGGCCAGCGTCTGCGCGCCGGACTGGCCTGCGTGCTGGGCGCCACGCCGCCCTGGCTGTTGTGTCTCGACGAGCCGACCAACCACCTCGACATCGATTCGATCGAAGCTGTTGAAGCCGGTTTGAAAGCCTATGACGGCGCTTTGATCGTCGTCAGCCACGACGAAGCATTTCTCGACGCCATCGGCATCACCCGGCGGGTGGCGCTTGGCTGATCACGCGCCGCCCCGCATCGAGCTTTAAAGTCAGATCGGCGCGGGGCGGCATTTCGCGCAGGATAGCCTGAGTCAGGCGCTCATAATGCAGGACAAAGCGTGCGACCTCGCTATCGGTCATAACGCGCGTGCCCGTACGGCCTTCGCGCTTCAACCGGTCGCGCAACTCGTGCTCGGCCTGTGTCCGCCATTCGGTCACAACGGTGAAATCGGGCGCAGCCAGCAGGATCAGACGGTCCATCTTGCTGAACAACTGCCGATACGGCCCCTTCAGCGCGTCATTGACGTGGCGGCGCCAGACGCCCTGCGCATCCAGTGTCGCTTCCAAATTATTGACCGGCTCGCGCAGTTCGTAATCGGCCTGCGGAATCGCTCCGATGCACCAGCCTTCAAACAGGATCAGATCGGCACCTTCGACCAATGGCCAATCGCCTTGTGGCGCCGGTTGATCACTGGCCTTGTCGAAGCGCGGCAGGTGCACCGGCCAGCCGGCTTTCAAGGCATCGAGCACCGCCTCGCCCAGCGCGACATCGTGCGTGCCGGGCACGCCACGTGTAGCGAACATTGGGCTGACGCTGTCCGCCAGCCGCACCCGTGCCTCGCGTGACAAATAGAGATCATCCAGTGACAGGACGGCGACACGCACGCCCCCCTCTTCGAAATGTTCCGCCAGACGCCGAGACAAAGTCGACTTGCCGGAGCCCTGCGATCCACAGATGCCGACAATCAAGGGCCTGGCCGCTTCCAGCCAGCCCTTAATTACCGGCGCGACGATCTCAAGCGATCCGGTCACGAGGGGCTTCGCCGCGGAAGAAGGCGTCGATATTGGTGGCGGCGCGCATGCCCATCTCGTTGCGCGTCTCGATCGTCGCGCTGCCGAGGTGCGGCAACAGGACGGCATTGTCGAGCCCAAGTAGATCCGGATGCACGACCGGCTCCTTTTCGTAGACGTCGAGCCCCGCCGCCCAGATGACGTTGTCGCGCAAGGCCTGGGCCAATTCGGCTTCATGGACGACCGAGCCGCGCGCCGTATTGATCAGGATCGCTGTCGGCTTCATCAGCCCCAGCAGGCGGGCATTGACCAGATGCCGCGTCGCTGCGCCGCCCGGGCAATGCATCGACAAGACATCCGACATTGCCGCCAACTCATCGAGGCTTTCGACATAGGTCGCGCCCAGCTCGGCTTCGATATCGGGCGCCACGCGGCTGCGGCTGGCATAAGCAATCTTCATGGACAGGGCCAGGCTGGCGCGGCGCGCCACAGCCTGAGCAATCCGGCCAAAACCGAACAGGCCCAGCGTCTTGCCCTGCAGCGACTGCCCCAGCATATGCGTAGTCCCCCAGCCCTTCCAGCCGTCGGCGCGCACCTGGCGCTCGCCCTCGCCGCCACGCCGGCTGGTCATAAGCATCAGCAGCAGCGCGATATCGGCCGTGGCGTCGGTCAGCACGTCAGGCGTATTGGCAACCACAATGCCGGCGGATGTCGCCGCCTGGAGGTCGATATGTTCGAAGCCGACTCCAAAATTAGCAATGACCTTTACCCGCGCGCCCGGCTGGCCCAGGATTTCCGCGTCAAGCTTGTCCGTCACTGTCGGGCACAGGCCGTCATAGGCCAGCATCGCCGCCTTCAGCTCGTCCGGGCTGAGCGGCTGGCCGGTACGATTGACGGTTACGTCATAGCGTTCGGAAATCCAGGTTTCGGCCGCTTCGGGCCACGGACGGGTCAGGAGAATCTTTGGCTTGGTCATGGCGTTTTCATAGCCGTCCGCTGCCTTCGGCACAATTCAGAATGGCGCCGGTGACACAAATGCCATCCGCTCCCCTGTCACCGGATGCGGCAACTCAAGCCGTTCGGCATGCAGCAACAGGCGCGGGCTTTTCGCGTTAATTTCCGGTGGCGCATACAGCGCGTCACCCACGATCGGATGCCCCAGTGCCAGCATATGGACACGCAACTGATGCGACCGCCCCGTTACAGGCTCGAGCGCTAAGCGCGTCGTCCCAGCCCCACGCGCCAGAACGCAATAGCGCGTCAAAGACGGTTTGCCGATTACATGATCGACCATCTGTCTGGGACGATTAGGCCAGTCGGTGATCAGCGGCAGGTCGACCTCGCCGGCGTCGGTGGCCATCTGCCCCGCCACAACGGCCACATAGGCTTTATCCGTGCGGCGATCGGCAAAGGCCATGGACAGGGTTCGGTGTGCCTCCGCCCCACGCGCCAGAACCATGACGCCCGACGTCGCCATATCCAGCCGATGCACGATCAAAGCATCCGGGTATTCGGCCTGAACACGCCGACTGAGGCAGTCCTCGCCGGACGGACCTTTACCAGGCACGCTTAAAAGGCCGTGGGGCTTATCCACGACCATCATGTGTTCATCTATATAGAGGAATCTCAACACCGGCGGACTGGCGCACATATCAGGATCGTGCGCAAGGTCCGCCGGCCTCTGAGAGAGGGGCGCCGGGGTCCCGACGGTCTACAGACCTCCCCGGCGCTCATGCAGGCTCGCACCGCCGCGCGCGTCCTACGATGAGATGACACCGTCCTCGGGAAAACCCCGTAAAAAAATATTGCGAAAAAATCATCTTTCTGTCGCGTGGCCTGCGGCTGCTTGCCAGTGAGGCTTTCAGATGCGACAAAGCCCTTATCAGGAGCCGAAATCCGACTGTGAAACCCGCCGCGCAGACCCAACTGCTGGAAGCCTATTTCGAGAAGCGCGTGCTTCTCGTCCGCTATTTCACGCGTCTGACGGCCGATTCCGCCATGGCGGAAGATATTGTCCAGGATCTTTATGTCCGCCTGTCGGGCATGACGTATGACACCCAGATCGGTGACCCTACGGCCTTCTTGTTCCGCATGGCGCACAATATTCATCTCAATCAGTTGCGGGCGCTCAGAAATTCCAGGGGGCGCGATGCCGCCTGGCAGGAACTGAGCGGCCACAGGGTCGGCGACGAGACCGCAGATGATGGCCCCTCGGCGGAGGACCAGGCCCACGGCCGGCAATTGATGCAAAGGCTGACGGCAGCGCTCGGCGAACTGCCCGAAAAGACGCAGAACATCTTTCGTCTGCATCGCTTCGAAAGCCTGACCCAGACCGAAGTCGCGACGAAGATGGATATGTCCCTGAGTTCCGTCGAAAAGCATCTGGCGACGGCGCTGCGGCACCTTACCGCCCGATTGCGGCCGCCCGGGGCGGGCACTTAAATTTGGTCGCATTTCCTGCGCCAAACCGGCGGCCACTTTGGCGGGAAATGCATTTGTTATTAGGTCGCATTTCCTGCGCCAAACCGGCGGCCACTTTGGCGGGAAATGCTCCGGGATAACAAAAGTACGGGTTACGGGCGTTCGCGGTGTCTTCATTGCAGAAAAGGCGAAACAGAGCACTATGTCGGGAAAACATGAAGATGCGTCGGTGATCGAGCTGGCGGCTGCCGTTTGGGCAGTGCGCAGCCAGAATACCGGCTTCCGTGAGGCGGATATCATTGCCTTGACGGAGTGGCTTGAGGCGTCGGATACGCACGCCGATGCCTATCGCCGTGCTTTGGGGCTCTGGATCGACGCCGGCGAAGCCGCGGAAGCGGCCACGCCCGTCGATAACGTTATCCACCTGTCCTCGCATTCACGTCCTGCGCCTAAGCGCCGCAACCTGCTGGGCTGGGGCGTCGGCGGGGCCGTCGCCGCCAGCATTGCCGCCGTTGTCGGCGTCTCGCTCTATATGACCCAGCCGGTTCCAAGCGAGACATACACCACGGCCAAGGGCGAACGCCGCGCCATCACCCTGGCCGACGGCACCAAGCTGATGCTCAACACCGACAGTCAGGTTTCGGTCGCGCTGGGCCGCAGCCGCCGCGAAGTTACCCTGACGCGCGGCGAAATTTCGGTCGAAGTCGCCGCCGATGCCCACCGTCCGTTCACGCTCGACACCGAAGACCTGCGCATCACCGACATCGGCACGGAATTCAACGTTCTGCGCCAGGACGAAGCCGTGCAGGTGACTGTAAAATCCGGCATGGTCAGCCTCAAGCCAGCTGCAGCCGGCAGCCAAGCCCTTACCGTGCAAGCTGGACAGCAAGGCATACACCGCACCGGCACCCTCACCAGCTCGCTGCAAAATGCTGATCCGCAACAGGCCTTTGCGTGGCGCACATCGCATGCTATCTATCGGGATCAACCGCTTTCGCTTGTCGTCAAGGACCTCAACCGGTACTTCGACAAGCCGATCGTCGTTGACGAGGAGACCGGAAAGCTCAGGCTTACGGCCATTCTAACCCTGGATTCGGAGCGTGCTGTTGTCGGGCGGCTGGAACAGTTTCTTCCGCTTGACGCGAAAGCGACGGACAAGGCTATTGTCCTTCGTCGCACTGCTGGCGATCGCCCAGGCGGCGCCTGAGGCGGCGCTTGCCGCTGATCCCGGCCCCATTGCCATCGACATCCCGACTCAGCCTTTCAACCAGGCCCTGGTCGCGCTTGCCCTGAAGACCGGCGTGTCGATCGGTGGTATAGATCCTGCCCGCTGCGGCCCCGTGTCCCGCGCCGTCCGCGGCCGCATGACACCCGAACGGGCATTGCGCGGCATGCTGGCCTCAAGCCAATGCGACGTCAAGCGCATCGACGCACGCACATTCCGCCTCGATCTCAGGCCGACGCCACCACGCGCGCCCGTCCAATTGTCGCCGGCGGAAGCCTTCGATACCGAGGAGGTGCTGGTCACACGGCGCCCGGTGCGTACCGAACTGCTGCCGCGCGCCGTCAGCGTGGTTTCAGGTGGCGCGATTATTCAAAACGATTTCGACCTCGCCAAGCTGGCGACGCGCGTTCCCGGCATGACGATCACCAATCTGGGCCCCGGACGCAACAAAATCATGCTGCGCGGTGTGTCCGACGGTATCCTGACCGGTCGTACGCAATCGACCGTTGGCCTCTATCTCGACGATTCCCCCCTTACCTACAACGCTCCTGACCCTGATCTGCTTCTGGTCGATGTCGCGCGCGTTGAAGTCCTCAAAGGGCCCCAGGGGGCGCTTTACGGCCAGGGCTCGCTGTCGGGCGTGGTGCGCGTGGTAACCAACCGGCCACGCCTCGATCGTTTCGAAGCCGACGTCGGCGCGGGGCTGGGCGTTACCGCAGGTGGCGACGCGTCCTGGCGCGCAACAGTAATGGCCAACGCGCCCTTGATTCGTGACACCCTGGCGGTGCGCGCCGTGGCCTATAAAGATGAGAGCGGCGGCTTTATCGAAGACGTTGTCGACGGCCGGGCCATCACCAACGCGACCCGCCGCGTCGGCGGTCGCGCCGCCCTGACCTGGGCGATCGACGATCGCTTCCAGTTGGAAACTAGTCTGGCCGCCCAGTCACTCTCCAGCGACAACAGCCAGTATGTGCTGGACAGCACGACACCTTTCCGCCGCCAGCTCGACGTCGCGGAGCCGCACGACAACCGCTTCCTGAATCTGTCGGTCGGCCTGGAAGGTAAGCTCGAAAAAGGCACGCTGAAGCTGTTCGTCAACCACCTGCGCCATGACATCAGCACGGGTTATGACGCCGCGCCGGTACGCACCCAACTGCTGTCGGGATCGGCCATCGCCCTGCCCTCAGCCGACGCGCTGCTTTACAATGAAGATCAGTCGCTGGAACTGACGACGGGCGAATTCAGCCTGATGTCGCCGTCCAATCAACGCCTGCGCTGGCTGATCGGCATGTTCCTGGCGCGCGCCGACGAAAACTTTCATCCCCGCCTGAGCGACGTCAACGGGATCAACGAAGCCTATGCAGAGATGCGGAGCGAACGCGTCGATGATCTCGCCGGCTTCGGACACGTTATATATGACTTCGCTCCCAAATGGACGGTATCGCTGGGGCTGCGCCTGACCGGCAGCCGGCGCGAAACATACAGCGTCATCCACGATGTCGCTTTGAACGGCTACGCCGCTTCCGCCGTTGTCCGCGAGGACACCTCCGCCAGCCGTTTCGCGCATACGCTTGTCATCAACTACACGGCGCGTGAAGGCATGATCTTCTACGCTCAAACCGCCGACGGCTTCCGGACGGGCGGGTTCAACACCCTGACACAAGGTACGGCGGCAGAGCCATCAACCTATCTCGGCGATGCATTGACGAGCCTCGAAGCCGGCATGAAGCTGAACACGCCGGACCGCAAGCTGCGCCTGACTGCGACCGCCTATCGCATCCACTGGCGCGACATCCAAAGCGATCAATGGCGCAGCAATGGTCTGCCCGTCACCGTCAACATCGGAGATGGCGTCAATACCGGCATCGAAGTCGAAGCCGACTGGCGCGTAACGACTGATGTGGTGCTGCATGGCGCCCTCCTGGTCAACGATCCAAAGCTGAGCCAACCCAATCCGCTTTATCTGGCGGATAAGGACAATGGCCTGCCTTTTATTGCCAAGCATTATTACGCACTCAGCGCTGACTGGACCCAGCATGTCCTGAACTGGAAAGTGCAAAACAGCGCGACTGTATCCTACCGCAGCCGGGCGCCGCTCAACTACGGGCCACTGCGCGACGTCTATACGGGCGGCTATGTCCTGCTGGACGTGTCGAGCTTCCTCGATCTTGGCCAGGTTCGCATTGGAGCGCGCGTCAACAACCTGACCGACGTGCGTACCAACAGCTTCGCCTACGGCAATCCGTTCAGCGTCAATGGTCCCCGCCAGATCACGCCGCTCAGGCCGCGCACCGTCTGGGTGTCCGTGAACCGCCAGTTCTAAACTTTACTGCGGCATCATTGCTGACAGAGGATTGACCGGCGTCAAGCCGAACGACTTCTTTGGCGTGTCGTAATTGCCGGTCAGGATTTCGTAATGGAGATGGACGGGGATCGGATTGTCCGAAGTATTGCCCATCAGGCCGATCTGCTGCCCCATGACGACCTCGTCCCCCACCTCGATAGTGTAGTCGAAACCGGCAAGGTGCGCATAACGGGTATAGATTCCACCGCCATGATTGATCACCACCATATTGCCGTAGTCTCCGCGGTAGATCATCTCCATGACTGTGCCGCTGCCGGCGGCCAGGACGGCAACGCCGTTGGGGTAATGATAGTCCACCCCCTTGTGCAGTCGGTCGTTACGCAGTCCAAAGCCCGACGACAGGCACGAGCCCGGCGCGGGGTTGACGGCCAGTGGCACACCGCCGACGCGGATAATGGCATTGAAGTTCTCGACCTTGTGCGATGTGTTCGCCGGCGGTGCGTTGCTGACGGTCATTCCGCCGCAGATATAGAGTGTCTTGGCAAACGCAGCGTCCGATCCTTGTGGCCGGTTGGTCGGCGTCGATGGCCGGCTGGTGGGGCGCTGAGGTTCCGGCGTGTAGTCCGGCGCGGTACTGCAGGCGGCTAATAGCAATAGCGCGGCAGCTACCGGCGAAACACGCTTGCACAGCGATATGACCATTGCCGCCTCCAACGCATATACCTGGATTGGGCAAGCTATCATCGGCAATGCACGTGGTCCAGCGTGAGAGCAGACCACAACTATGTGCCATCACCTGGAAATGTCAGCCGATGCTCCCCGTTCTCATGACGTGTTTTTGTCTTAAGCCTTCATCCCGTTGGCCAGCCCATTAAGGATCCCAGCACGCTGTTCCGGCGTCAACTCGCCCAGAAAACCACGCATAGCTTCGGGTATATGATCGGCGACCGGATCCGATTGGTGAAAAATGAAATGGTCGAACATCTCCTTCCACGCACGGTTCTGCGCGGGCGGCAGGTCGCGCACGGTCAGGATGGCGCTCATGAACGCCTGCATCGGTTTTACGGGTTTAGGCGCATCCAGACACTCCGCCGGATCCCACCAGTAATTGATCTGCATGTTAAAGGTCGCGTCCGACACGACCTGATGCCACCACATATAGGGCACGAATAAAACATCCCCGGGCTTCAGCTCCGCGATTTGCCCGGCCGCCAATGCTTCGCGCAATCTTGGGAACCGCACGAAATCCGGCTGGTCAATATTGGCCATCGAAGCGGGAACGCCCGACACAGTATGCTCCAGCGGGCCAATATAGAGATTCTTCGTCTGTTCCGGGGGAAACAGGATGAAGCGTTTGGTCCCGGCAACGGTGCAAACCAGATTGTCATAGAGGTCGAAATGAGTCTGGGTGATGGCCTGGTTGCCGATCCAGACACGCGGCTCGGCCTTGATGCCCGGCAAGCTGTTGGCTTCGGTTAGTCCCGGAAAATGCAGGTTCAGCGGCGCCGACTGCATATAGACTCTCTCAGCATTCTCCTCCCTTGCCAATACCCGCAGCCGCTCGAGAGCCGCCCCCACGGGCACGCCGCCTCGCTGAAAATTGAAGCCTCGACCGCTTTCGTCATAGAAGTAACGCCCGTCGCCTCCTGCTGCCTGTCGAAACACTTCAGCAGGTCGGCCGGCATCAAAGCTCTTTAGGTAGTCGATCAGAGCATCGACTGAAGGCTGGCGAACCAGGGGCCAGCCGGCTGCCGCGCCTCTGAATATTACGGGTGTGTCCCGGTCGGTCACCAAGGCGGCGATCTCGTCGCCGCGCACATTGTGTTGGGTTTCTACCGGCGTGAATGCAGTCATGGCCAACTCCGTCTTTGATCCTGCTAACTCCAAAGCGGATCAGTAGCAATCGTCCACCAGCATTTAAGCTTCAGCTTCTTGCGTGCCCCCTCCGATTACGAAGTTGGCATGCGGGTTTGCACCCCGGCGACGGACCATTTGGGTACAAAAAGGCGCGCCGAAGCGTATTTGCCTGGCGGTTGCGTCTGTTTGCTGTGATTTGGACGCAAAAAAGCCCCCTTGAAGGGGGCTGTTTTTTGGTTGCGGGAGCAGGATTTGAACCTACGACCTTCAGGTTATGAGCCTGACGAGCTACCGGGCTGCTCCATCCCGCGCCAAGAAGGCAGATATTGTAATGAAGGGTATGAGTGTGCTCAAAGAGCGAAGCGTTAGCAT
>NZ_JBFUKH010000012.1:0-129977 GCF_056400965.1 Asticcacaulis sp. P4_H10
GACACCCGCCTCGCCAAGCCCTGACAACGCCCGCTCCACCCATTTGTAACCCGTCTTCCGGCTAATCCCGAAAGACCGGCAAAGCGACGCAATGTTCGCATTTGCCTGACTGGCAAAACTCAAAAACTCCCGCCTGCGATCCATGACCGACACCTCATTCCAAGGCATGGCAAGCTCCTCAGCTATTCCATGCCTAAAGTGTCACCCATGTCTCCGAACACATGTCACCTATGTCCCCGGACTAAACAAAATGGAGAGGGCGAAGAATCGAGCATTGAACTGCTGCCAGGGCTTCCAAATTGATCCCAATCTTTACTTCTTGCGCATTGACCTTAAGGTTTTCGCCCTCCCCATAAATGGGGAGGGGGGACCGAGAGCGGAGCGAACGGTGGGCGGGGCCATTCCGGCTTTTCCACCTGCGCCCGCCGCATCACCTATGGACAATTGACGGCTCCCCCGGTTAGGACTTGTTCAAAAGGTTAATTCTCCGCCGGGGCGAGCATGTTCGAAAACATAGACCTTTCTACGTTCAACTTCACCGATCCGCACTTCGTGTCGCAGGCATCGGCCTTCTTCCAGGTCGTGTTCATCGACCTGGTCATGGCCGGCGACAATGCCGTGGCCGTAGGTCTTGCCGCCGCAGGGCTGGCCGCCGCGCAACGGCGCAAGGCGATCATGTGGGGGCTGATTATCGCTGTTGTCATGCGCATCGGCTTTGTCTGGGGCACATCATGGCTGCTCGGGATCGTCGGCCTGCTGCTGGCCGGTGGTCTGCTGTTGCTGTGGGTTGCCTGGAAGATGTGGCATGAGCTCAACGCGCACCACGTCGAACAGGCGGCTCAGGCCAAGGCCGCGCTCGACGAAGCCGCCCGCAAGGCCGATGCCTTGGACCCGATCGGTACGCCCGCCCCTCGCCCCGCCAAACAGAAGAGCTTCGGCGCCGCGGTGCTGCAGATCCTGGTGGCCGACCTGTCGATGTCGCTCGACAATGTGCTGGCCGTCGCGGGCGCCGCGCGGCATCACGTCTCGATCATGGTCTTCGGCCTGATCATGTCGATCATCCTGATGGGCGTGGCGTCGCACTTCATCGCCAAGCTGCTGCATAAGCACCGCTGGATCGGCTTTATCGGCCTGTTCATGATCCTCTATGTGGCGATGAACATGATCTGGGAAGGCCACCGCGACGTCGTCGTCGATACCGGCAAGGTCGCGGAATATAACCGGATTGTGCCGGATTTCATGGATATCACCCAGGACCAGGTGAAGCATTTCCAGCGGTAGGCATTGAGGGGGACCTGCGCAGGTCCCCCTCAACCTTACGCCATGTCCTCGGGGATTTCCTCGTGGTACCACTGCGGCAGAGCGGCCTTGGCCGTCGACGGGCCGTACTTGTTGCCGCTTTGCGTGCCCTTGAGGAAGCCGCACTCGATCAGCCCCCACAGATTGCCGATCAAGGGCACCAGCCCGATCACGACCCACCAGCCGGACCGGCCGCGGTCGTGCCAGCGCTTGACCGCAATGCAGAAGCTCATCCACGTCACCGGCACCAGCAGGACCAGGCCGACAAGCCACGGCCTGAGGCCTACGTCACCAAGCGGCCCGCCATCGCCCGCCTTCCATTCCGCCAGCGCCCAAAGGCTGTAGCCGGCAAACGCCGTCACGATACTCAAGGTCATATATCCGCCCCAGAAACCGGCCCGGTTCAACCGGCCATGGGGGCTCAGAAGCGCGTCCGTAAGGCGCATTGGCACTCTCCCTATGTTGGTTCGCACAACGACTCTTTGTGGTCGTTGCGCGGAACGTAACACCGGTTTGCCAACTCACATTTCACAATATCGCGAGGTATCAGATTGCGACGCGTTGTCAGAAAACGTCGGACGAACCACCCGCGCCCTTCGGCGACGGGCCGTATGTGTTCGGGCCCTTGGTGCCATCCAGACAGCCGAGCTCGACGAACTGCCAGATGCTGACGACGAGGGAGACCAGTGCTGCCGCGCCATAGACAGGCCAGTTGACGCCTTCGGTGCCGCCGGCCGCCGTCGGTCCGTAAGTGACCTGAGCAAACAGGCAGGTGTAGGTAATGACCATCAGCACACCGGCCAGCCATCCTGGCCGGCCACGGTCGTGCCAGCGTTTCGCCGAAAGGCATATGCCGGGCCAGATCATGAGGATGAAATAGGTCCACAGGAACATGTTGAAGGGCGTAGGATCGAATTTCGTCCACCCGCCCAGGTCGGTAAAAAAGGCGCCAGGCGGATTACCCGACACCAATTGATGGACCGCGAACTCCACGACAATATTGACAATGCCCAGACAGATACACGTCAGCCACCAATCACGGCGGCGCAAGCGGCCCTTGGCGCTGAAAAGCAGTTGGATGATATTCATGGAATCCCCCTCGTCCGGACGATCATATGACCACGTCCGGTGGAGGGCGGCAAGCTTTAGTAGTAGGCTTCCTCGCGGCCATAATAACCAACAGGCGGGCCATAGCGGTTGGTATGCGGCTCACCCGGCATCAGGCCGCATTCGATAAACGTCCAGACCAGGAAAGCGCCATAGGCCAGCGGAATGATCCGCACCAGCGTATAGAGGTCATAATCGTAATAGTCACCGGGATAGACCCAGTTGAGCGCATAGCAGGCCACGCCCAGGGCCAGGACCACGCCGGCCAGCCAGCCTGACTTGCCGCGATCGTGCCAGCGCTTGGCGTTCAGGCACAGGATCGGCCACAGGGTCAGAGTGAACAAAACCATGTGGACGGCGGCGACGTCGCCCGGCAGTTCATCACCGCGCGCGATCAGCACATCCAGAAAGACCGGCGACAGCGTCCAGAAGCCGAAGACATAGTGCTGGATGCCTAGGACGGCCAGGTTGACCAGAATCGACCACAGCCAGTAGTCGCCCCGGCCAATGCGGCCGTCGGCGCTGAACAGCGTGGAAAGCAGTCCGCTGGACATCGAACGGAACATGACGAGACCCTCTCTTGTTTCGAAAGGATAGGCGCCGGGACGGGTAAAATTGCGACGGGAAAACCTCCGTTGCGGCATAATGAGCGCGTTAAGCATAAAACAAAAAAGCCGGGCCCACCTAAGGGACCCGGCTTCTTATACTCAGGCAATCAATAGTGGATCAGAACGCGCGTTCAGGGGCGTTGATACCCTTGGGCGACGGACCGAACTTGTTAGGGCCTTGCGTGCCGTCCAGGAAGCCGCACTCGATCAGCGTCCAGATGCCGCCCACGATCGGGATCAGACCGATCAGGACCCACCAGCCCGACTTGTCGCGGTCGTGCCAGCGTTTGATCGCCAGGGCCAGGCTGATCCAGATCAGCGGAATATAGGCGAGCCCCATACCGATCCACACGATCGGCTGAAACTGCCCCTGCTCCAGCGCGCCCGGATTGGCTGCGAAAGTGAAACCGATGATCACATTGATGAGCACGCCGAATACGACGCCGGCAACCAGGGCCGCCAGCCAGTATTGGCTGCGGCGGATACGCCCCTTGAAACTGAACAAAAGATCCATGATAGACATGGCTATTCCCCCTTTATTGCTGTCGCGCCCTTTAGAAGGCTCCGGCTGGAGCGCCGATACCCTTGGGCGACGGTCCATATTTGTTCGATCCGGGCGTTCCGTCAAGGAAGCCGCACTCAATCAGCACCCACAGGCCGCCAATCAGGGGGATCAAACCGATCAGGTTCCACCAGCCAGACTTGTCGCGATCGTGCCAGCGCTTGGTCAGGACGGCCAGCTTCATCCAGATGGCCACCAGGCCGAAAATATCGACAATGGGGTTGGTGACAATGGCCGACCAGGTAAAGCTGCCCGGGCCGTAATTGGTGTCGCCGTGCGAAACGCTGAAGTTGCCAAACTGCCAGAAGAGTCCGCCGTAAACAAAGCTGAGTACAAGGAAAAACATCCAGACGTGCAGGCGGCGCGCCCGGCCTTCGAAGCTGAACAGGAACTGTACCAGTGACATGAGAATCTTCCTTTCCCGGTTTTCTCCTGTCGCCATTATAAAGACACGCGCGACGCGAAATACTGAATTCGGATTTAGTTTGTGACGTGTTCGTAATGCTTGCGACGGATGGAAGGCCAGCCGACGTTCATAATTCACAGGATGGGGCCACGGAAAAGGACGGGACGTTTATGGAAAAGCCGCAGATCACCCAGGCAATGATTGATGCCTATGACGACTTTACCCATCGGACGATGGACCGGCGCGGCTTCATGGAGAAGCTGACGGCGCTGGCCGGATCGGCGGCAGCGGCGGCGGTGATCGCGCCCATGCTGGCGGCCAGCCCGGCGCACGCTTCGATCGTGTCCGACCTGGACGACCGGCTTGTCTCGGAAAGCGTCAGCTATGGGGACATGAAGGGCTATGTTGCGCGACCCAAAAAACCGGCCGGCGCCCTGCCCGCCGTCATCATCATCCATGAAAATCGCGGGCTCAATGAGCACACCCGCGATGTGGCGCGGCGCATGGCCCTGGAAGGGTTTGTCGCCCTGGCGCCGGACTTTTTGACGCCTGCGGGCGGCACACCCGTCAACGAAGACCAGGCGCGCGAGCTGATCGGCAAGCTTGATCCGGCGGTGACATTGACCAATGCCCAGGCCAGTATCGACTATCTGTTGGCGCGCAAGGATACGGTCAAGGCCGTCGGCGCGGTCGGCTTCTGCTGGGGTGGCGGGCTGGTCAACCGGCTGGCGACCAAATCACCGAACCTGAAGGCCGGCGTGGCCTATTATGGCGCCCAGGCGGCGGCCGCCGACGTGCCGGGCATCAAGGCCGCGCTGCTGCTGCACTATGCCGGCCAGGACGAACGCATCAATGCCGGCATCGAAGCTTATCGCAAAGCTTTAACGGACGCGAGCAAGACCTTCGAAATACGGATTTATGACGGCGTCCAGCACGCGTTCAACAACGACACGTCCGAGGCGCGCTATAACAAGGCGGCGGCTGACCTGGCCTGGGGCCGGACGGTGGCGTGGCTGAAGAAATATCTTGTGTAAGGTTCGAGCGAAAAAGAAGAAACCACGAGCCACACGAACGGACATTTCACTTCCCCTCTCCCCACTCGAGGGGAGAGGATGGATGGCGGAGCCATCCGGGTGAGGGGTTGGAGTCAAAGACTGCGTCGTTCGTACATGTCGTACCAACCCCTCATCCTAACCTTCTCCCCTTAAAAGGGGAGAAGGGATTTGAAGGCGCTCCCCCCTTACTCAAACACCTTTTCCGGATCGCCTACGCCCTTCGGCGAAGGACCATAGCGGTTCGGTCCCGGCGTGCCGTCGCGCAAGCCGCACTCAAAGAAGGTCCACGCCCAGCCCAGCACGGGAATCAGATTGATCCGCCACCAGCGGTAGGAACGGTCGATATCATGCAGCCGCTTGATGTTAAGCGCCGTGCCGATCCAGAAGAACGGAAACATCGCGGCGAGGATCGCCAGGTTATGGAACCACTGAACGCCCATGCCGCTACCGTCCAGCGCGGTATCGACAAAGAATCGCGTCACGATCACGGACATGACGCAAAAGCCGATGACATTCACAATCGACCACAGCCAGTAGTCCCGGCGACGAATGCGGCCGTTAAATCCGAAAAGCATTTGCCAAAGCGGCATCAGCCCTCGCTGCCGCCGAAGCGCTCGGCCCATTCGGCGACCTGGGTGTCCTCGATCTTGCGGAACAGGACTTCACCGGCGGCAACAGGTGTACCCGGCGCCAGTTGCGACAGCTCCGCCTTGGCATCCGTCGACGGCCACGCGATAGGAAGCGTCGCACCGACTGTCGCCGCGATCTTTTCGGCCGCGAACGGAATCAACGGTTGCGCCAGTACGGCATAGAGCCGGACGAGGTTCAGGCCGTGACGGACGATCACCCCTGCCCTGACCGCATCGGTCTTGAGCGCGGTCCAGGGGGCTGCTTCCTGCAGATACTCATTGCCCAGAACCCAGATGCGGCGAACGGCCTGCGCCGCCTTGCGCATCTCCATCTCTTCGAAGGCCTGCGTGGCCTCTTCGAGCAATGCGGACAGGTCGGCATAGAGCTTCTCTTCCAGCGGCCCCGCCTCGCCGCCTTCAGGCACCACGCCACCCATCTTGCCTTCGCAGAACTTGGTGATGCGGTTGACGAAATTGCCGAGGACGTCGTTCAGGTCTTTGTTGATTGTCGCCTGGAACTGCTCCCAGGTGAACGAGCTGTCCGAGCTTTCCGGCGAATTGGCGATCAGGTACCAGCGCCAGTAATCTGCCGGCAGCAGCTCCAGCGCCTGGTCCATGAAGACGCCGCGGTTCATCGAGGTCGAGAACTTGCCGCCGTACCAGTTGAGCCAGTTGAAGGCCTTCAGCGTGTCGACCATCTTCCACGGCTCGCCCGAACCGATGATGGTCGCGGGGAAGCTGACCGTGTGAAAGGCGACATTGTCCTTGCCCATGAATTCGACATAGCGCACGTCGTCCGCGCCCTGATCGAGGCGCCACCAGCTTTTCCAGCCATCGGGGTCATTCTGGGCATCGAACATCTCACGCGTCGCGCCGATATATTCGATCGGCGCGTCAAACCAGACGTAGAAGACCTTGTTTTCAAAGCCCGGACGCGCCACGCCGTCCTTGCCTACGGGAACGCCCCATTTCAGGTCGCGCGTGATGCCGCGATCAATCAGGCCTTCTTCCAGGTGCTTGTTGGCGATGGCTTTCGCGAGGTGCGGCCAGTTGTCGTGGCTGGCGATCCACTCGCGCAGCTGCGGTTCGACCTTGGTTTGCAGCAAATACAGATGCTTGGTGTCGCGAACTTCCAGATTGGTTGAGCCCGATACCGCCGAATACGGGTTCTTCAGGTCCGTCGGATCGAGCAGCCGGCCGCAATTGTCGCACTGGTCGCCGCGCGCCTTTTCATAGCCGCAGTGCGGACAGGTGCCTTCGACATAACGGTCCGGCAGGAAGCGGCCGTCGTCGATGGAATAGACCATCTTGTCGGTGCGCTCCTCGATCAGCCCGTTCTTGTCGAGCGCATCGCAGAACATCTGCGTCAGTTCGCGATTCTGCGGCGACGAAGACCGGCCGAACCAGTCGTAGCTGAGGCCGAACTGCTGCCCGGCGTTTTTCTGGATCAGATGCTGCTCATCGCAATAGGTGCGCACGTCCTGGCCGGCCTTGGCGGCGGCCAGCTCGGCGGGGGTGCCGTGCTCGTCGGTGGCGCAGATATACAGCACCTCATGGCCGCGCGCCCGCATGAAACGCGCATAGACGTCGGCGGGCAGCATGGACCCGGCCAGATTGCCGAGATGCTTGATGCCGTTGATGTAAGGCAGCGCGGAAGTGATGAGAATGCGGGACATGATGTGCGTCAATCGTCAGAGATCGGGAGTCGGTCGCAGACCTCTATTTTCTCGGCTTCTGCACAGCAAGCTTTATTTCGTTTCAAATTGCTCTGGACAAGGCCGGTGGGGGTCGGCATAAGGCGCGCCTTGCCAGTCGCATCGTCGCCTGGAAGGGTTGGCCGGCTTAGCTCAGTTGGTAGAGCAGTTGTTTTGTAAACATCAGGTCGCGGGTTCGATTCCTGCAGCCGGCACCACCCCAAAGCCTTCCCCAAAATACAATTTCTGTGAAAATGCGCCGCGCAAAGCCAAAAGCGAGGCGTAACGCATTGACTCATCGCGCCAATATAGAAAATCTCCTGCCCACAGAGAGAGGGGCATTTCATGGCCGAAATCAGACACTACCCGTTCGTCCGGCATTTGCGTGCGGACGCTTCCACCCATGTCATCAGGTTCTCAAGCGGCCAAAAAACCGCCAGTGGACGCGGCCTTACCTTCTACTTCCTTCCCGATCGCACCTCAGTTGCGGAAATCGCCGTCGATGACCGCGACCTGACCTATATTTTCACCGGACGCTCCAAGGACTACCAGGCGCTCAACGCCCAGGGCACGATGACATGGCGCGTGGAAAATCCCGAACAGCTCGCTGACCGCGTCGACTTCAATATCGATCTCAAGACAGGTCTTTTGCGCGGCGAACCGCGGCAGCAGATCGAAACCTTGCTGACGGGCCTGGCCCAACAGGCGTCGGTGCAGTATTTCGCCGAACGCACGGTTGCGCAAGTACTGGAGGCCGGCGTCAAGCCTTTGCAGGAACGTATCGGTTCCGACCTGACCGCCTCACCCTTGTTGTCAGAGATGGGCCTTCGTGTCATCGCGGTGCGCGTCACAGCCGTCACCCCAAGCGCCGATCTGGAGAAGGCGCTGCAAACGCCGACCTTCGAACAACTGCTGCAAAAAGCTGACGAGGCCAGTTTTGCCCGCCGCGCCCTTGCGGTCGATAAGGAGCGGGCGATTGCCGAAAATGAACTGGCGAACCAGGTTGAGCTTGCCCGCAGGCAAATGCAGCTGATCGCCGAACAATCCGCCAATGCGCAGGCTGAGGCCGAAGCCGATGTCAGGGCACTCAAAGTCAGGGCCGACGCTGAGGCCAATCGTATTACCACGCTGGGCGCGGCCAATGCCGAGGCTGAACGGGCGATGCTGGCCTCCTACAAGGAGCTGTCGCCGGAAGCCATGCTGGCCCTGGCGGCGCGGGAATTCGCCACCAAGCTCAACAGCATTGAAAACCTCAACATCACACCGGACCTGCTTGCCACCGTTGTCGGAGAGTTCAAAAAGTCCAAAGGCGCGTAATGAGTACCTTGACGCCCAGGGTCGTGCTGGTAACGCGTGAGAGCGATTTCGAATGGCTCCTCGCCCACCACGCCACGCGCGGGCAGACGGCGTTCTTCCTTGAGCAACGCGGCCAGAAACTGGCTCAGGTCGAAGCCCGGCACGAAAGACTGAAGCAGGCGCTGTCTAATGTTCGCGCGGCTATTCCTGCCGAATGGCGGACCGCACACGTCAAGCGGGGCGATCTCGACCGTTTCCTGTTCGCCAGCGAAGACATCGTCGTCGCTGTCGGCCAGGACGGGCTGGTCGCCAATGTCGCAAAGTATCTGAGCGGTCAACCGGTCATCGGGGTCAACCCGGAACCGGACATAAATGCCGGTGTGCTGGTGCCTTTCCGGGAAGACGGCATCGCGGGCGTGCTGCAGGCAACGCCTCACGGCGACTGGCCAACGGAATTGCGGACGATGGTCGAGGCCTCGATGGATGACGGACGACGTCTGCTTGGCCTGAACGAAATCTTCATCGGCCACGCCAGCCATCAGTCGGCACGTTACGAAATCGGCTTTGACGGTGTGCACGAAAACCATTCTTCCAGCGGCATCATCGTAACAACGGGGACCGGCGCCACAGGCTGGGCCAGATCCATCCGTCAGCAGTCGCGAATGGTGCACACCCAAGCGCCCGCGCCGACGGATCAGACGTTGGAATTTCTGGTCCGCGAGGCCTGGCCAAGCCGCTTTACGCAGGCAGAGCTGGTGGACGGCCTGATACATGGATCGGGCGCTCTCAGGATCACGTCCCGCATGAACGACGGCGGTGTTGTCTTCGCCGACGGCATGGAAAGCGACCGCCTTGCCTTCGGCTGGGGACAAGGCCTTGAAATCAAGGTCGCAGATCGAAAGCTGAAGCTGCTAAAGGCATTGTGACGCTCGTCCACAGAACGCGATAGGACATAAAAAAGCCCACGGCGTTTCCACCGAGGGCTTTTTGTTTGGGCGATTGAATTATGTTTTATGCTCTGTAGTCCGTCTCCACCACTACCCGGCTTGACAACCTCCCCGCCACATACGAAGATATTCGTAGATAAGGGAGACCACCATGTCACAGCTGTCACGACGAGGTTTCATCGGCGCGTTAGCAGCCAGCGCCATCGTACCCGGACTGGCACGAGCGAACCCGGCGGCGGCGCTGGAAGGTACCCTGGCTGAGCTGTTGCTTCAGGACGGCAAGACGTTACGTATTACGCTTGCTGACGCTATGACAGGTCTTAACACCCCTGCCCTCAGCGTCGCGGTGATTGCGCGCTACCAGCTCGACTGGGCGCACGCCTATGGCGCTACCAATCCCGGCGAAAACACAAGGGCGACACCCAACACCCTTTTCCAGGCGGCCTCAATCTCCAAGCCCGTCGCCGCCACCGGCGCGCTCTATCAGGTCCAGCGCGGGCGGCTCGATCTCGATGGCAATGTCAATGACAGGCTGAAAAGCTGGAAAGTCCCTGACAACGCATTCACAGCGACCGAAAAAGTCACCCTGCGCCGGTTGATATCTCATACGGCGGGCCTGAGCGTGCATGGCTTTCCGGGCTATGCCACGGATGTCCCGCGCCCAACCGTGCAACAGATCCTCGACGGCGTGGCGCCCGCCAATACCGATCCGGTGCGCGTCATCTTCACGCCCGGCAGCCGTCAGCAATATTCCGGCGGCGGCATCACAGTCGAACAGCTTTTGATGACCGAAGCGACCGGGCGCGCCTTTCCGGACCTGATGCAGGAAACCGTGCTCGGACCGCTGGGGATGAAGGCATCGACCTATGAACAGCCCCTCTCCAACGCGCGTGCGGCGCTCGCTGCCGCCGGCACAGGGATGGACGGCAAAGCGGTCGGCGGCCGCTGGCACATCTACCCGGAAATGGCGGCAGCAGGGCTGTGGACGACACCGTCCGACCTGGCCCGCTTCGCCATCGCAACGGCAAAGGCGCGTCTCGGACAAGCTAATCCCGCCTTGTCGAAAGCGACCATGGCGGAGATGTTCCGCCCCGTCCCCAATGGCGACATATTAGGCTTTTTCAGCAATCCCAAAAATCCCGGCAGCTTCGAACACAGTGGCGCCAACGAAGGCTTCCGGTCTCTGCTGATCATGAACGGCGACACCGGCGACGGCGTGACAGTGATGACCAATTCCGACGGCGGGGCATTGGTCCAGGACCTGGTGATGCGACGCGTCGGAGAACTGTATGGCTGGAAACACGATTTTGGCGGGCCGGCGCGCGCTATCCCTTTGGTGGCCATCCTGCACGGCGCCGATCTGGCGCTCAGCCACTTCGAAGCGGTGCGCGCAACGGCCTTCGAATACGACCTTAATCTCGGCGGCTACGCGCTGATGTCTGCCGGCCGCGTCGAAGAGGCCATCCGCCTGTTCCGCCGCAACGTCGAGGCCTACCCGCAATCGGCTAATGCCTATGACAGCCTGGCCGAAGGCTATGAGACAGCCGGCGACAAGGCCCAGGCCATCGCCAATTACCGCCTGTCGCTTGAGCGCGATCCGAACAACGACCACGCTAAGGATCGCCTCAAGACGCTGGAACAGGGCTGATCACCTAGTCCTTATCCACCTTCTGATCTAGCTTATCAAACACCTTCTCGAACTTGGCCGACATGTTGCGACCGAGTTCGTCGATCTTGCGTTCGGTGTTCTGCTGGTAGTTCTCGACCTGGCTTTGCGTATTCTCGTCGAACTTGGCCAGGGCCGCGACGGCACTCGACAGTTTGTCGTTGAAATGGTCGATGCGCTCATTGGCGAGGTTGATCCGCCCCTCCTGGCGCATCGCCCAGATGATAACGCCCGCCCAGGTGACCAGCACGCTGAATCCCACGGCAATCAGCGCCACGATGACGGCAGGTGTCATGCCAAGATTCATCACGCCCTCCCCGCTTGCGCCAGCAGGTTTGTCTTCGCCTGGCCGCCCGAGGTCGAACCGAACCAGAAGTTCAGCACCTGCGTGAAGGCCGTCCCCAAAGCGCCCAGCATCAGCCACGCTGCCTGATCCGTGCCGGACATCTGCGCCCAGCCTGACAGCACGAAGAACAGCGCCGCGAAGAAGCCCGTCACGATCAGCCCCGACAGGACGATCTGCGGCCAGTGATTGACGCGGAAAAGCTCGCGCGCACCGCCGCGATCCTGGACTTCCAGTTCGAAGACATTGACGTTCAACTGCGCCATGCGCGCCTTGAACTCGAACTCGGCAGTCTTGATAGCAGCAAGGGTTTCGGGCGACGCGCCGACAATGGCATTGGCCAGCTCGTCGTCAGACCCGCCGTCCTTACCGAGCACCGCCTTGGAGATGGCCGTCACCGCCGCGCCTGCCAATGGCCCGCCAAGCCCTGCCGCGATCGTCGGGGCCAGTGATTTCAACACGCTTTTCCAGTCGCTCATCACGCCCTCATCAGGTTGTCGGCGATGCGCTGCGCCCAGCCGCGCCCGAACGCCGGCCACTCCGCCAAATTGTTCAGGAAATCCAGTCGATGCCCGTTGAACCGGGCCTTCAGACCTTCCGGATCGGCGTCACGCAGCGCCTTCAGCGTAACCGGGCCGATTTCGCCGTCGTCATCGACCTTGACGGCCAGTTGCAGCAGGCGGATGGCCCGGCTAAGGCCCGAATTGACCGCCGTATCGAACAGGTCGAAGCGCAGGCCTTCCGGCACGCGCTCACAGCCCGAGCGGATCCAGTAGTCGCGATAATAGATCGCCCGCGCCCGCTCTAGGGTCAAACCCCGAATATCCTCAGAGGGATAGGCGCGTTTGCTGATGCCGAACTTCGTTTCGCCGCCGGGGTCGCGCGGGTCGTTGACATAGCCGCCTTCGTGGCCGATCAGCACGCTGAACGCCTCATCAAAAGTCATTGGTTTTACTCCGATATTATGCCAGCGCGAACTATGCTAGCGAGATAAGGGCGCTGCGCAGGGTGTTGACCGCGATCAGCACCCTGCCGGCCTGTTCAGACGTGATGGTGCCCGAACCGATGCCGCCGAATTCCAGCGGACGCGGCAGGTACTTCAGCTCCGACCGGCCGAACCAGATGGCATCGAGCGCGTTGCTCACGGCCGCTTTTTCATGGCTCACGGTCTGCGCGCCCAACATGCGGATCGACTGGGTGGGTGGCGCAGACGGAGATACGGGTGGCGTCGTCCAGGCCATGCCGATGCGATAACCGGTCGTCAGGTCCGGATCGCTTCCGGCCTGACTGAGCGCCTTGACCGCGTCGTCGGTACCAAGCTGAACGTAGTTGCCGCCATCCTTGCGGTGGAAGGTGGCGCGGAAGGTGTAGCTGTTGCCGCCAACACTGAAATAGGGTCCCCCCACCAGGGCCTGCGACTCTGCCGAGGTCATGAGTTGCCCGCACGACGCCAGAACCATTATGTTGTGCTGATGGGTGGTGCGCGGCAAGGCCACCCAGCCGTGGACTTCGGAATAGCCGGTCGAGGTGGTCGGCATAAGCCCGACGCCCGGCGCCTGATCCACATCGAAGAGGTCGAGCGGCCACTCCGCGAAGAGCATGTTTGCCTGGGCGGTCGCCGTGTCCGGCCCCATCATCGCCCAGAAGCCCTTCATGACGCTGGTGTCCGGGTCGGACGTGTACACGCCCGCCGCCTTCAGGTCGTGCAGGAAGCGGTCAAAGGCCAGTTGATAGCCGGCGGCGAACGTCCCGGTGCCCTTGACCCGCTCCTGGAAGGCCTTGGTTTCATCAAGCAGACCGACCTCAATCGGTGCCCCGCCCGGCGTCACCCACGCGTCGCCACGAGCGCTACCGCTCGCATAGTAAGGCAGGCCGTCGTCGCGGTTGATGAGGCTCAGCCCCTTGCGCTTGATAAAGCCGGCATTAAAGGGTGAACCCAGCGCCGCAAGCGACACGCCCGGCACGACGACGGGCGCTTCGGGCACCCAGTGCGTGCCGTTATATATGATGCCCTTCCCTTCGAAGTCGTTGACGCTCAACACCTTGCAGCCCTTGAACGGCCAGGCAATGGCGGCGACTTCGGCCAGGTCCATGGGACCGTGGATGATGAAGTCGGTCGTCGGTTCGCCCGCGCTGTCGTCGAAATCAACCGTATAGCCTGCCCGCACCCAGGCCGCTGATACATGGATCGTGCCCTTCTGCCAGCCGCCGGTGATGCGGATATTGCCCTGCAGGTTGCCATTCGCCCAGATGGTCGAGCCCGTGCCGTAATCGGCCCAGAAGGCGTCGAACATGTCCGCCGGCGCCGTGGTGTCAACAGTGCGCGTGCCCGCCGGGACAGTCTGGTTGAGCGTATAGCTTGCGGGGATATCGATGTTTGTCGAAGGTGAACTGGCCGGAACGACGGCGGCGTTGACCCTCAGCCAGTACGGCAAATCCGGGTGCCGGAGGAACTGGCCGACCACGACGCCCGGACGGCGCTTGATGCCGTCGGCGCCCACGACTGCCGGGACCGACCAGTTCGTGCCGCTGAACGTGCCTGTCACATCGCCGGGGCTGTTGCGATCGCCCATTTCGATCTCCAGCCGGATCGACTTGCCGGAAAAGGCGCTGCCGGCCTCGGTACTGGTGGCAACGCCATCGCTGAGGATCACGGGGTTGACCCAGTCGCTGATGCCGATACGGGCGCCGACCGGACAGACATTGCGCCGCGACACATAGGTCAGGGTGCAGTTTTCCAGCACCGCCCCGACCTGGAAGGCCGGCTGATAGCTGGCGCGCGACAGGAAGACCGGACTGCCGGCCGTCGTCGCGTTGCGGTAACGCACGGCATTGGTGCCGCCTTCGCGGGTATTGTCGACCTGGTCGTGATAGATGGTGCCGCCGACGCTCTTGGGGTTGATCAGCGTGATGCGCCCGCAATAGTGCTGGATGACGCGCAGACTGTCGAAGACGACATTGGGACCGCCGCCGGTATAGCCCGACGACCGCGTCTCGACCTTGATCAGGTCGCCAGTGACGGCGCGGATTTCGCCGGCATAGCAGCTGCCCTTGCGCGAACAGTCTTCGATGGCGTAGCTGCCGATCCACGGCATGACGTTTTCGACGCTGAATTCAACGCGATAGGAATATTGCCCGCCCTCCTGGGCATAGACCAGGTTGGAGCACAGCGTACCCACCATGCGCACGCTGACCTCGTCGGGGCTCAGCCCGTCGAGCGCCCGGAAGGCCAGGGCTGAACCGTGATACAGGTGATCGAAACGGTAGGTGATCAGCTTCTTTTCAGTATCGGAATGGATTTCGAGCCCGTCGCCGCGATGGTTCTGCACGGCGATGTCGTAGGACGCCCGCGCGCCCTGGTCACCCCGGATGCGCACGGCGGTAAAGGGCTGCGACTGGTTCCAGAACGGATCGGCGAAATTGCCATCGAAGCGCGCGACCTTCTCGTAATGCGGCGGAAAACTGTAGGTGTTGGGATAGTTCAGCACAGTTGCCGACATCGGCAGCAGACCCAGCTCGACCGCCGGCCCCTTGACCGTCAGCGTCAGGGGCGCGCCCGTCGATCCGACCGAATAGTCCTGGCTTTTCAGGACGGTACCGGCGCCCAGATTGCTGACAAAGCTGATCGTCTTGAACGGCAGGTTGACGCTGCACGCCGTCACGATCTTGGGGCCGGAAATGACGACGGTGCCGTCCCGTCCGGTCAGCGGCTTGCGCTGGGTGCGGGCAACCTCGACGGCATCGTCAAAGGCGGTCTCCGTTCCCCCCAGCAGGTCGATATTCGAGTCGGGGAAAGGATCGGTGCCGTCGGCAGCGATCCGCGCCGGACACTTGACCAGGACGGTGTTGCCCAGCCCGTCCGACAAGGGATAGCGGCCGTCTTCCAATGCGCCGCCATTGACCGTCCCTGACATCCAGGTGCGGAAATTGGCAGTGGCGTTGCGGATATTCTGCGCCAGCGTCATCTGCACGGTGATCAGCTCGGCCAGGCTGTAGTCGTCAAGGTCGGCCAACGGCTTGATGAAGGCCTTGACGCGGACCTGCGCGCCGGCGCCGTTGACGGTGATCCTGAGCCGCAGATAGCGGTAGACCGTGCCGTCGTGGCTGTTGTCGAGCGCGATGACGTCCTGGGCGTTCTTCGCCTTCATGTGCCACAACGCCAGGTCCTGCACCGCCCCCGTGAACCCGGCGTCCGCGCAGCCTTCGATGGTCAGGTCGTAGCTGAGGCCGGCGGCGACGTTGAGCACGGCAGGCTCGAAAGCCGCTACCCCATGCCACGGCGTCCCCGGCGATCCGGTGTCGATGACACGCGCGGCGCTTGCCACCAGGCCGTATTCTGTCCGGATACCGGTGCCCGCAGGGGCGTGCGTCGTCAGGCCGTCATCGAGCCACAAGGCGGAAATAGGCAGAGCAATGGTCACGTCAGTGTCACCTTGTCGGGGTCGTAAGGGGGCGCGTCCTCAAGGCGGCGCGCATCGGTTTCCATCCAGGCCAGACCCGAAGGCAGGCTTTGGATCGTCAGGTCGAACAGGTTGTCGGAACAGTTACGGAGCGAAAACGGCCGCTCGTCGCGATAGACCAGGATGTGCCTCATCGCTTCATGCTCTCGATCGTCATGTTGCCGCCTTCGATGGTCGTGGGGTAGTTGATGATGCTGGTGCCAGGCCCGGGCGTGCCGTCGCCGATATTGGTCCCGCGCAGGGTCCGCACCGTCAGCTTGTAGGTAAAGTTGCTGCCGACCTCCTCGTCATCGAAGAAATCGTAGACGTAGGAGGTGCAGTGCGTGGAGAACGCGGCGTCACCGACAAAGCCCATCAGGTGTTTGTAAGCACCGTATGACCCCGCCCCCGCCGCCTTTCGGAATATCTTGATCAGGATGGCGTAACGCTCACCGTTGCCCGCGACCGAGACGCGAAAGCTGATCCGGGCGCGACGGGCCTGCGGAATGAAGGGTACGATGGCGCAGTCTTCATCGGCGGTACCGGCGGTCGAGAAGTCACTGAAGCTGTCGTCGTTGAAATTGCTGACCGCATTGCTGATCAGCTTTTCCGTCGTCACCGTGCCGTCGACGACCAGGTCGCCGGTGATACGGACATTGGCGTCCATATGGATATTGCCGCCCACATAGGAGAACGGCACGGTCAGGTTCAGGCCGGAATTGTCGGCCAGGAAGAACTTGCTGGCGTAAAAGCCGATACTTGACGTGCTGTTCGAAGCATCGAACACCATGCCGGCGATGGCCTTCTGGCCGCCGCTGATATTCTCGACCTTGAGCGAATAGCGCGCCCTGAGATTGCCAATGGCCTCGCTGTGTTCGCTGACGGTCGAATCCACCGTCGACACCGTGCTGATCAGCCCGGCCAGGGTATCGTCCGCGCCCTCGCCGATCCGGGCGAACGACGTGTTCAGCACATAGGCCGTCCTGTCCTCAGACAGCACGCCCAGCAGATTAAAGCTGTCGATCGCCTCCTGGCCCTTGTTGATCGCCTGAAGCGTAGCGAACTGAAGCGACCGCCCATCGCCGGTATAGTTCAGCCCATCCTGGATGCTCTGATAGGTCTGGACCAGCAAATTGGTCTTCAGCACTTCGTCCAGCGGCGTTTCGATCGTGGTCGCCAGGCTTTCGGCCAGGTCGATGAAATCGAAGCGGATATCGTCGGTCGTGACTCCCTTCCACGCTGTCCACTGGGTCGGCCGGTCAACGATCAGCCGCGCCCGCACCTGATAGCGCGTGTCGGGCAAAATGCCTTCGACAATCAGTATGCGCCCAAGCGTGATGTCCGACACCGTCCCCGAAGTGACCGGGTCTTCGTTCATCTGCAGGCGGACCTCGTACATCAGGCCACGCACATCGGGCATTTCCGTTCCGGTCCAGGTCATGTCGAGAGCCGGACGGCGCGCCCCTCCGGCCTCATCCATCACCGCACCGCTGATGACGTTGAAATCGGGCACAGACTGCACCACCAAGGGACGGGTGCCCGGTATGGCCGCAGCCCAGGGCAAGGCATCGTCGCCCGCCCACACAAAGTCCTGGCTGTCGCGTTCGCGCAAGGCCAGGTCGACGCTCAGGGTGCGCAGGCCCTCGGCGACGCCGGTAATCTCGAACGTCTTGCCGACCTTCCGGTCTTCGGTGTCGCGTTTAGTGTAGCCCTCGCTGGTAGAGAACCAGGCGATGGCGTCCAGAGGCTCTAGCATCGAAGCATACGGCCCCATGCTCAACGAGTGGCGGCGGAAGCGGCGCTCCTCCTCGATCGACGACTTCATCAGGCGCTGGGCCTGGGTCGGGCTGAAGACCGCCGGCAGGTTGAGGTCGGCGATCAGGCGGCGCCCGTCGTCATCAGCTTCCCAGTCGGCATTGAAGCGCGGCGGCGCGTCGGTCATTTCCCACAGGGCCGACGGCAGAGGATGCGAACCCTGGATGCCGTTGAAGGTGTTGGCCAGGCCCGGGAACATGTCGTGGCCGCGGTCACGGTCAACCAGGATGTCTTCGTCCTCGAAGACGTTCTGAAGTTCGCCGTCGTCATTGGTGATGAAATGGACCGGCAGTCCCGGTCCGCCGACGCGGATCTTCCACACGCCGCCGATCTCGACCTGCTGGGCCTGGCACGCCGTCTCCAGGGCCTCCATGACATCAGCGGGCTCGTCCGACAGCGACACCTCGATCCCGGCCGTGAAGCGCGGCTCGGTGCCGCCTTCATCGTCGGTCTCGACCGGTTCATCGCAGTCGTTCATCGCTGCGATCCAGTTGTCGAGCGGGAGGTCCTCCGCGGCCGCCTCGCCGCCATAGACGCTGCCGTCCGGCAAGCGGATGCCCCGATGCAGGTTGTAGATCATGATGACCGGGTTCTGCGTCGTCAGCCAGGTCGACGGATCTGCCCAGCTCTGGTCCGGATCGCGCGGATCGTAGAGCGGAATGCCGTCCTCTTCGAAACGCAGGTTCGGCGGGCTGTTCAGCACTTCGCGATTGTAGCGGAAGACCAGCACGGCATAGGGACGGCCATGACCGATGGCATTGCCCGTCCACGGCCGGTCGGGATCGCCGCCGAACTTTTCCACCAGCAGCGGATCGGCGGCGGTCTGCGTGCCGTCGTAATCATTGATCCAGGCATTGTCCTCCAGTGTGCCCAGCAGCTTGTAGCCAAGCGCGCTGGATCCACCGATCGGGCTTTTCGAACCTGCGATCGCGACATAGTCGTCATTGAGGATCAGCCGCGACAACTGCTGGCCCGGAATGCAGCCGCGCGCGATGACATAGGTCAGGTAGGCATTGGGCGTCTTGCCGTCCGTGCCGTAGGTATTGAGCGGCGCAGCCAGCTGGCCGGCCGTGGCGAAGCGCCCCAGGACGAAGGTCTGAGCCACCGAGCCGCCCGTCGTCGTCTGGGTCTTGATGCCGACAGCCGCCGTCTTGGGCTTCTTGCTCAGCGCCTGCCCCAGCAGCGACATGCCGGCCATGCGGACGGCGTTCTGCGCCACCCAGCTGATCACGCCCGCCATGGTCGTGCCGACGACAGGCGCCAGCATGGTCGGCAGGGTGACGGTCAGGAAGGCGGTAACCGGATCGGCGTGCGCGACGCCAAAGCTCAAGGCCAGGCCGACAGCCGTGGCCGCCAGCAGAAGACGGAGACGGTTCATACGCGGAAAGCCCTTTTCAGGTTTCGCCTCGGCTCCAGGCCAAGGCCGGTATGCGTCAGCACATAGACGCCCTCGCCCTGGACGATGCACAGCGCGCCAAAGCCCTCGCTGCCGTCCACGACGCCGATATCGCCCCGGCGCGCATAGGCAGGCGCGACTTCTTCGAACATCGCCGCGACGACAGCGACGTGGTCGGCGTGACCGGCACGACGAACACGGGCGATGCCTGACTTGATCGTCTTGTATTTTCCGCGCCATTTCGCCGCCGGATCGACGCCTGTCATGGCCTCGACGCAGGCCCCCATGAACAGGGCGCAGTCGTGCGTCCCCGCCTGGAACGGAGTGCGCGCTGCTGTGGCCAGATATTCGACCAGGCGCGGTTCCCAATCCTTGAGCCGTTTCACGACGTCACCCTGTTTTTCACCTTGCTGACGACCTTTCCGACCATGCCGGTCGCGGTCTTGTTGACGCGCTTTTCGCCCCAGTAGAGGTCGACCGTCCCGGAGACATCGACGTGCGCGAAGAAGCTGTCATTGGCATCGACCAGCCTCTGGCTGGCGTCGCTGAACTTCTGGGTCAAGGATCGGGTCAGTGCCCGCGACACGCTGGCCAGCAGCAGGGTGCAGGTCACCTGGCCGCTGCTCTGCTCCCAGCGGATTTCGTCGACCCAGCCCTTGAAAAGGCGTTCAGGCACGGGGTACCTGGCATCGTCGGACCGGATTTGCGCGCCGGTTTCCGGGTCGAATTCGACACGATGGATTTCCACCGGTGCCAGACGGGCGTCATAGGCCTTGCAGGCCTGCTGGACCTCAGGCGACAAGCCGGAAAGGGTCACGGTGCGCGTTCGCACCTTGATGCCGATGTCGGCGGCGCCGTCGCCCAGGTCCAGCGCATTGCCCGCGCCGTAATAGGTCCGCGCCTGGGTGCTGCTGCCGAACGGGATATCAAAGACCTGATGGTCGTCGCCGGTCCACAGGCCAATAGCTTCCTCGGTGGGAATGGGATCGCGTGTCCGGGCCCGGATCCACAACAGGGCATGGGCGATCGTGCCGCCGCGCGTCCGGCGCGCGGCGAGTATCGAAGGAGGCAGGAATTTCATGGAGTTATCCGAAGACCTTAACTGACTATCTCAGAGTCTGGCGCCATTTGAATGTGATGCCGGTTATGAACTGGCCTGCAGCCGTACCGCGTGACGCCGTGCCGGGGATCAGGACCGCCTTGCACACCGGGCGGATCAGGCTGACATTGGCATTTCCCGCAGCCCCCGGACGAATGGCGCCGGATATCTCGACAGTCGCCAGCCCGCTGCCATTGGCAACGGTGTGCGAAACCAGGTCGTGCAAGGCGTAGCGCTTTGGGCTGCTGCCATATTCGAAGCCAATATAGTCGCCTTCGGACAGCACGTAGCCCGCCGGCAGGCCCTTCAGCGTCAAGACGCTGCGGTCATCCACGGACAGGATCTGCGGTGTGGCACCGCTCAGGATCGCCCCGCCCGGATCGTAGCGCGGAAACGTCTTGGCCATGTTGTAGACAAAGAAGGACCGGCCGGCCTGGCGCAAAGCCGATATCTTCGCCGACACCGCCTCGGCCTCGTCATAGGGCATGGGCGCCAGCTGGACCTCGCCGGTCCACAGCCGCGTCCCGACATCGGCGGTCAGGATTTCCCCCGCGCCCGTCGTCCCCGTAGACACCAGGCTTTCCGGCAGGTCGAAACTGCTCGACTGAATCTTAAGTTTATCGAAAAAGCTACTGATATTAAGTGGAAAAACGAGTGACATATGAACTATCGCCTCCGGGGGTCATTGCCGATAGCCGCCACGCGTTGCGGCATGCCGGCGTCGTACTGGCTGATCCCGGTCTGGACGGCGCGCGCCGAGCTGTCGCGGACATAGGCCCTGATCTTGCCGTCGTCATCGACGGTCACGCTGACCGCGACCTGCACGGCCTGCCCGCCGCCGCCGCCACTGCCCTTGGTGTGATCGACAACGGTTTCGCGCGGGTGCATGACAGCCAGAAAACCGCCCTTGCCGTCCACGCCACCATTGCGTGAGCCTTCGCCGGTATAGCCGCCGCCGTCGAAGCTGAAGATCCCCCCAAGAAAGCTGGCGGCCTTGCTCAGGAAATCACCCGATCCGCCCGAGCCGCCACTGCTGAACAATCCGCCCAAAATGCCGGTACCGGCGTCACCCTTCTTGCCGATCAGGCCATCGAACATCTTCTGGATGCCCTGGCTGGCCCATTCGGCGGCGATGCGCTTGAAGGTAGAGGTCATGACATCGCCCAGGTCCTCGCCGTTGACGATGGCCTGGCCCAGGCTCTTCGACAAATCCTCACCGATCCCGGCGATCTGGTCGCGGAGAGGATGCAGCGCCTCCTTAGCGCCTCCGGCGGCATCGACCAGCCCGTCGAGTGCCTTCTTGCCCTGCAAGATGATAGTCTCCAGCGTCGTTTCAACCTGCGCGACCGGAGCGACGGCGTTGGCCGGATCGTTTTCGTTGGCGGCGTGGTAGGCCGTCTGTGGCCCGCAATCACAGTTGCCGCTCGTTGCCACCGCGATGGCCGTTGCCGCCCCCCCGCCTGCTTTCGGCACGCCATCATCGTCCATAGCTGACTTATAGCTGTTGATCTCAATTTTCCGGACGATGCCCTCAGAGGCTTTCATAATTCCATCCATTTCCTTCCGTGCACTGGTGGCAAAGCCGAGAAACGCCTTCATCTTGCCTTCGGCGTCGTTCTTGAGAGGCGAAATCTGGATCGCCTTCATCTCGTCGAACAAATGCTTGCCGAAGAATTTGTTGAGCTTTTGCCCGAGATCACTGAAACTGCCGACGACCTTCTCCAGCATCCAGTTGATCGCGCCGATCACGAAATTGGCCGAGGTGATGAAGACGTCCCTCACCATGCCGCCGAAGTTGGAAAACATGAAGGCGATCGTCTTGAACGCCGCTACGTAGTAGCCGCCAATCGCGGCTGCAACTATGCCGACACCGTCTACGATCTGCCGGAAGGCATCCCCGGCGACCTTCTTGACGTCATCGAAGACCTTCGTCACACGGTTACCTTCGTTGAGCGTCATCCAGAAGCCCTTGAAGATATCGCCGGCGGTAACGGTCGTCTTGCCCAGCTTGTCGATCTCATCCTTGGTAAAGCCCAGGCTTTTCAGATAGGCCTTATCCTTGGCATGCTTGTTGAGATCGGACTGAAACATGGCGAAGGCGCCGACCGCCACGCCAATGGCCGCGACAACCGCCAGCACGATCGGATTGGTAAGCCCGAGCGCCTGAGCCCACGCCCCTAGGCTCGAACCGGACGACATGATGATCTCGCCCATCTTCCAGCCCTGCTCGATGAACATGCCGAGCGACGCGTCACCCGACGCTACCGCCGTGAACAGTTCGAGCGCCTGGGAACGCATCTTCTCCATGTCGTCGGCGGCTACCTTTGCGGCCTTGCCGATGTTTCTCGTGTCTTCGGCAGCACGCTCCATGCTGCCGTCAGCGCCGCCCGCCGCCCCATCGCGGCTTGTCGGGCGGCTGACCTCCCTTGACAAGGAGCCGTCAACCTGGCGCGATGCGGCAGACGGAATATCCTTCATCCGCCGGATCTGGTTGTCGAGCTTTTCGACAGCCTTTTCAGCGCGTTTGGCCTGGTCGTGCAATCTGTCGAGGTCCTTCGCCGCCTTTACAGCCTGCGAACTGTCGATCCTGAAGCCGAGTGAGGCGATGTCCATCCGCGACCTCCTGTCTGGTTCCTGAAAAAACGGGACGGGCTCAGCCGTCTCTGGCCTTGACGGCCTCCATCCAGGCCGTGTCCATGGCCTGGATAAGCGTGATAAACGGCTCGAAATCGTCGGGATCACTCAGCCCGTAAAGGCGGGCATAACCAGCGATGGCGGCAAACGGGATCGGCGTCAGCCCAAAGCCCACCGGCCGGTCGCCCATCAGCGTCAGAAACGCCTCAAGCACCCACTGTGCGCCCGGCATCAGTTCGGGCGGCCTTATCTCCTCCGGTGCGTCGCGGCCGTTGTCCGCGAACCAGGCGAAGGCCTCCAGATGGTTCAGGCGCCAGAGGACGGCGCTTTTGAGTTTTTTGCCAACGGCTCCTGCTCCGCCCGGCCCTGGTCGACGACATTGGCGGCCCAGACGACAGCGTCGGCGAAGGCTTCGAAATCGGGATCCAGCAGATATTTTCCGGCCGTCTCCAGGCTGAAGGGCAAGGGCTTGCCACCCAGGCTGTAACCGTCCCAATCGAGCAGCACGGCTTCATGCAGGATCTCGCGCATGATCTGAAACTGCGGCTCGGCCTTGATCGCTCCGTCACGCTCGCGCTGGTCGCGGGGGACCTTACGCTCCTTCAGGCTGCGCAAGGCACGCACGACCGGGCTGTTCAGGCCCCTGACACGCAGGCGGGCCTCGCCCTGGCCAGGAATGTCGCCGACCCACTGGCCGGCGGCGATAGCGAAACTGTTCTTCTTGTTGGCTGTGAAGTCCATGGAATAACCTCTTGTCGGTAAAGGACGGGGAGAGCGCCGACATCACTCTCCCCTGACCGCGCCGCCCGAAGGCGGACACGGTGTCTCTCGACCGGTGCCGGACCGGTATTCGTTTCGAAGTTTAAGACGCCGGCTTGGCGGCCGTTTCGACGATGTTGGAATTGGGCGCGATGTTGAAGGTGATCATCGACGCCGTATTGGCTTCGCCGCCCTGGTCGGTCTTGGACAGGACCAGGCCGATAAAGTTGACGACGGTGCCCGATGGTACGGTCGTTCCCGTGTGCGTGCCGGAACCGGCATTGGCCGAGGTATCGACCGCCAAGCCACCAGGCGTCGTGGAAACGGTGAAGGAGCCCGGCGTGACGACAGTCTTGACGTAATAGGTTACGGAATCGGGCGTCAGGCCGGCCGGAAGCGTGCCGCCGGTGCTGAACCTGACCGGATCACCGACGGCCAGACCGTGCGCCGCCCAGCTCACAACGCCCGCCACGGCGGTCGAGATCGTCACCGTTGCCGACCGCGAAGGTACGGCATCGTCCTTGACCAGCTTGAAAGCAAAGCTGGCGTTGCTATCGGCGGCCGCCTTCAAAGCGACCTGGCCGGGATCGTTGGCGATGGCGGCAAAGCGATGCTCACCGGCCGGCGAACGGCGCGTGCCCTTTTGCACCACGGTCCGGCCGCGATTGATCAGGTCGGTGGCGATCTCGGCCGACTGGTCGCCCAGCGGCGGACGGCTGGCATAGCCATCGACCAGCACCCAGGTCTGTGACGTAAAATCGGCCGCGACATAGTCGACCGCCTTGTCCGGCAGCGCACCGCCGATATACAGTTTCTCACCGGCCACTTTTTGAAGCGCCATATCAGTATCCTTTCAATGAAGGTTAGGAATGCGCCGCAGCGCGTTGAAAAATCGAATTATCCGGCCACGCAGGCGTAAGGCGACCAAAGCCTGATGCGGACGTCGACCGTGCCCGTGGCCAGGCGGGCGTAGAAGCCGAAAGACTGGAAGTTGCTCGCGCTGGTTCGCTTCATCGGCGGGACGCGGACGAAGCCCGAGAACCGCCCGCCCATGTCGCCGAAGCTGGCGGCGGCGTGGTCTTTCCGGAAAGCGTAGGTGTCGCCGATCAGGACCGACCAGCCTGTGACACCGACCGCGTCCCCCGTCCCTGTGGCATTGGCGATATCGACGAACATGCCGCCTTCCACCCATTGCCCTTCCTGCACCGGCAGCTCATAGGCGGTCTGCCGTGACAGCCTGAGATCGACGCCAGCATTGCTGGAGGCGCCGCTGCCCAGCAGCTCAACCGTGCGCACGCCGCCCAGATCCAGCACCGACGCCTTTACCGTTGCGCCAGTGTCGTTGAGCAGGCCCCAGTTGGTCGGAACCACGCTGTCCGCCGTAAAGCCGGTCGTGAACGGCGACGCTCCGGCAAAGGCCGCATTCGTCAGCGCATTGGCCGACGGCATCAATGCGACGTGGCTCGATGCCAGGAATGACATGGCCGCCACGATATTGCCGGCGATGACGCGCGCGCCCGCCGCCGTGGGATAGATTCCACCCGCCTGGACCAGCGCCGGCTGGCTGGCCGGTACGAAGTTGGCGTCGTGATTGACGACCGTCAGCCGCTTCCCGCCAAGTCCCGCCATCCAGGCATTGAAGCCTGTCCGCGTCGCTTCGTGGGTCGAATTGGTTCCCACGGCGTCGGTCGCCTTAAGCACGCAAGACCAGACGACATGAACATTGGCGATATTGTATGCATCGATGATTGCCTCCGCCTGCGTCTTCATGGTTTCCAGGCCGGCCGTCAGACTGTGGCGTCCGGCATGAATGACCACGTGGGTCAGTGCAGGATACTTGCCCAGGACACCCGGGACATCAGCCATGACCTGCTGAAGCGTATGGCTGTTCGCCCCCTCGGTGCCTGGCGTCACGTTCGGCGGAAAGGTCATCCTGCCATTCGACAGCGCGCCCATCCAGGCCGCCAGGCTCCGGCCATCGACCTGCGCCGCCACGTTGTCGCCTTCGACAACAAATATGGCTCCGGGTGGGATCGCCAGCCCCGAAAGATTGCCCGCCCTGCGCTTCGGCAGACTCATGCCGAGACCGAGGCCCAGCATCAGTACATCGCCCATATGTCGGTCGCCGAGCCACCGGTAAGCACCCGGACGCACATGATCGGATTCACGCCCTGGATCAGGGGCACGCTCGTGCGAACAACGCCGGCAGCGGTGCGGATATTGGCAGTCCCGGTCGTGCCGACCCACAGACCTCGGCAGATACCGCCGGCAAAATCCTGGTCGTCATTCTTGGTAACAGGCACGATGTCACTCGCCGCGGCGGTGCGCAGCAGTTCATTGGCGTTCAGGGGCATTTCAGGAACCTCAGGAAAAGGTCAAACTTTAAGAAAAAGCCAGACTTTGAGAAAAAGCCGGACTTTAAGAAAAAGATTGCCAGCGGATGGAAACGGGAACGCGCCAGTAGGCGTCGTCGCGGTAAGGATCGACGACACGCGGCGTGGTCTCGATCCGCACCGTCACACCGTCAAAAGAAAGCTTAAGGTCCTTGGCAAAGTGCGCGGCGATCCGCCCGCCCTGCTCTTTCAGGTATTCGCGGGTGCGCTTCAGGTGCACCGGCATCATCAAGGTCAGGGTCAATATCCCGCCCCGGTCGTCGGGATCGTCGCTCCCCAGCGTAATGCGCTCAGGCGCACCGTCGATATTGGCGGCCTCGACAAAGGGCAATGCCCCTGTCCCGTCCGCCGGCCGCACAAACTCAGGATCGACGAAATCAAACGGATAACCGCCCGGCAGGCTGAGGATACGCTGGCGCAGGGCCATCCATATCCGCGTCTCAATGGCAGGCATGACGCCTCCTATGTCTTATATTTTCGGGCCGCCTCGCCCACGATGCGCGGCCAGCGCCTCGCGGCCAGGCCGATAAAGTTGCGGCCCGGCTGGCTGTGCGTACGCCGCCATTCGTCAGTAATGGTGAAACCGTAGTTGAGTGCCTGGCTGCGGTCGTGTCTGACCGTCACCTCAAACACCGTCCCCAGCCGCAGACTGCTGACATTGACCGAGCCCATCTGGCGGCGAATATCGTCGCCGACATCGCCCGGCCCGGCATTGTCCCCGGCCTCGGCGGCGACAGCGCGCACGGCTTCGCGAAGGACGGTTGTGGCCGCCGCCTCGACCGACAGGCGCCACGCAGCGACCTGGTCGACAAATCCGCTGCTCATGGCTATCCTTTAACGATGAACCGCCAGGCGACCCCGGCATCGGTGACAGGTATGACGCGAATAACCGTCAAGGCCACACCATCCTTGGTCAGCACATCGCCGGGCCGGGGTTGATCACCAAACACAGCCGCCAGAACCTCGCGATCGCCAGACACCACGGTCTTGCCGTCGACAAACTGGCGGCTGATCGATTTGCCTATGGCGTCCAGGTCCCAGCTCTGAACGGTTGCCGGCACGACCTCCCACGGCGCGTCAGCATCAACGACGCCCGCCGAAGTGCGCGTCAGGGTATATAGGCCCTGGGCATATTGTTTGAGCAACCGTCCGGCCGTCGCCGTGGCCCGCGTGTAGAGCGCGTCCATCAGACGACCCACATGCCGGCGGCGTTGGCGACCAGATAGGGCGCCAGCAGGCCATCGACAATCGAAATGACGGGCGTCAAGGCCGCCGCGAACGGCCCTTGCGGCGCAACATACTCGACCTCAAGCGCATCGACCTTTTCGCGCCTGACGTTTGTGGCTGCCGTACCAGCCTTTACAAGCCCGCCCCGATTATTGGCTTCGAACCATGCGGCCTGATAGCAGGCCTCGACCACGGCGGCAGGCACTACGCCACCATGCACGGTCCTTGGCCAGGCGCGTTCCTGGCTTGCGCCTCCCACAGCCACGCCGACAAACCGGCTGCCGTAAGCGGCATCTATATAGGTCGCCGCCCGCAGCCTCAGCACGCCGGCCGCCGCCGCGCCTTCCGGCAAGATGTGACCACTAGTCACCAGCCAGTCATTGAAACCTTGATCTGATCCGTATCCGGGCATGTGACCTCTGTATGAATTGCGACCGTAAAATCAGTGAAGCTAATTTCGCCCTCTGCAGGCCGTTGCGCTGCAGCAAAAAGGAGGGCAGATTGCCGTCCTCAACCGGATGGGGTGGAACCGATATGCAGCAGCAAGGAACACTCAGTGGATTGTGGCACCGGGTACCGAAGCAGGCCACCACTTCAGTAATTAAAAACCTTCAGGTTCTGCGGTTCTTCGCAGCCGCCTGCGTCCTCTTCGAGCACGTTCAGCACGAGTCCAGGACAAAGGCGTTTATCGACAACAGCCATTATCAGGTTGTTGATTTCTTCTTCTGGCCGGGTGGCGTGGATGTATTCTTCGTCATCAGCGGCTTCATAATGTACACAATTGGTAGCCAGCAGTTCGGCAAACCGGCAGCTTCCATAGACTTCATGCTCCGCCGGATTATTCGGGTCGTGCCCAACTATTGGTTCTTCACGACATTGATGATTATCGCCGCAAGTCTGTTTGCTGGAAGCGTCGATAAGGGCAGCATGTCTATATCGGACATCGTCCAATCATACCTATTCATACCCTACAAGAATGCTTACGACGCTTATTATCCAGTGCTGTCTTTGGGCTGGACGCTGAATTACGAGATGTTCTTCTACGTCTTGTTTGCAATCGCGCTTATGTTTGATTTCCGAAGGGGTATGATTTTTGTCATATCATCATTGGCGATCTTTGGACTTGTTGGGATGACCGGTGTCGTCCAGGCGCCAGTTCTTAAATTCTGGTTCGATTCGATTGTCCTGGAATTTGTGTTTGGTATCGGTCTCGCCTGGCTCTTTCAGCAGGGATGGCGTCTCAACGTACCAGTGGGGCTTTGCCTCTCGATCGCGGGGCTGTTGCTGATTATTATTGCCAAGTACTACAAACTGGATACCTTTGCCCTCTACTGCCGCTCTCTTTGGCTGGGCATTCCTGCACTCATGATTTGTGCGGGCCTTGTCATGATCGAAAAGCCAGGGACCGCAAATCCTGTTATTCGTGCTCTGGTGTTCGGCGGGAACATATCTTTCGCCCTGTATCTTTCACATCCATTCGCGATCAATATAACGGGACTGATATTCAAAAAGACCGATATCGATGCTCCTTGGATATTTATGAGCGTTGCAATGGTCGTCGCGTTATGTGGGGCTTCCGCCTTTTATTTGATCTTCGAGAAGCCAGTGACCAAAATCTTGAACAAATTGGTGGTTAAGAAGAAGTTAGAACCTAACCATTCCAAGGGACCTGCAACACCGTAATGGCGCATTCAGGGCCGCCTTGTTCAATATTTAGAAAGAGCTTTAATCCCATCAATGACCTGACCTAGACGCCCATAAAAGGCTTATTATTGATGACTGTGACAATAGTCACCAGCCCCATAATAATAGGCTCGTGCTGTCATGACCGCTACGACCAAATATTGCGGCGGGAGAAACTAGGAAGCTAGATGAAGAAGGCGTGAGAACTTTCAGCCAACGCCGCGCTTCCTAACGGTAACAAGTGCAATGTGTCAGACATGTATCCACGACTGCTTGCGACGTCATAGCTGACAAAAGACTTGGTCAAGTCGATAAGAGGGCAGTTGTTTTCGTCCGCGAGCTCGTATTGAACTTGCCGATAGGCGGGCAAAAGGCTTGGATTAACAGGCGCGTTATCGGGATGGTATCGGGCTAACCACACGTCGGAGCCGGCGGCTTTTACCGCGGCAATTATTGCTTGCATCTGCGATTTGTATGTTGCTGCAGACACGTTGGTACGGACATCGTTTACGCCTATGGCGAGTTCAACAACGTCTGGCGCTAAGGATTTAAATAAATTTCTTTTGTCCCATACTTGGGTCGCACTATTCCACCCCGAAGAGGCATAGCCGTATAGGCCAGCGTTAAAAATGCTGATCTGCGTGCTCGTGGAATCATAGGCCTCAAACCACTCAACGAACAAGCTGGATGAATTTGCCGCCGCCTTTGCGATTTTCCATGGGTTCGTACTTTTGGTACGCGTGACTGTCGTAACGAGCATACGTTGAGCACCTGTCGATTGAGCGACAGTTTGAACGGTGGCATTGTTATCTTTGACAACAAAATCGCCAGAGTTCACCACGCCGGTACCAGCGATCGTGCATACGACCAATGTATCAGTCGCTGTGACGTTACCAGCTAAATCCTTGGGCTGGAAAACGAGATCGTCGGTCGTGGCCGCGTTTGAATACATTTGCGCGTTGCGAGTCCAAGCACTTCCGTCAGTCGCTCCGCTAAAAGAAAGCCGCGAATTGTATAAGACTCCGTTTGCTAAACCCGCATTGGGATTGGCAGCATCGAAGACGAGCGTATTCACGTTTACGTTCAGACCGTCATTTTGAAGCATCCTTGCCAAGTATGCCGGTGGCGCTTTGTCGAACGCGTCTGTCATCGCGTTAGTACCGGTACCCGACCCCGCACCAGCTGTGACGGAATCCCCCACACGGACATAGCGGAGCCTAACGCCGCCTGAAGAAGAGCGCTGAAGCGCGTCCTTAAACTTTGAAAGCGAACCGCTGTTGTAATTATAAATATGAGGACGGACCTCTCGACTTAATGCGCGCGAGTTTTCGCCTAGGTTGGCGGCATAGATGCCACTAACTGTGAGGCCTGCGGCCTCTATCCCGCCTTTTTCGCGGGCGTAAACACTCACGGTGACGCTTTGGCCGACCTCGATGTTCACCACACCGTTGACGGTATTGACGCTTTTCGGACCGTTCGTGTTGTTGGTAATCTGCATGACGATCTCCCTTGGGCTGCCCCAAAAAGGGCTGCAGTTCCGTTTAAAAATGTTCAGAAAAGTCGGCACAGGCGTGTCGGGCGCCTGTGCCGCCTAGCAATGTGCGAATCCATTCCGGCGGTTCTTGGCTGGGCCGGACATCACGTCGCCAACATTGCTGCAAATCACGCTCTCAGCCGATGACCACAGCCTTCCGCCGCTTCCGCACCATCGCAGGCGCCGCCCTCTCCACCCCGCCGAACGCGAACCACCCCGTGGCCCTGGCGGAGGCTTCTTCAACCGCCACCAGTTCCACGTCGCGGCCTTCGCCCGGCGCCAGGTACACGATACCCTGAAGCGTATTCACGCCCCTCAGACCCCGGTCGATATTGCGGACGTACACGTCAGATGCCGTCGATATAGGCCACGGCTTTCGGCAGCCGGATTTCGGTGCCGCCAGTGCGCATGATGCCGGCGACCTCAAAAGTCATGGACGACTTCTGGAACGGCGCCAGGAAACGGTGCGGCATCGGCAGATGGAAGCGCACGACTTCCGGATCGCGGCGATAGGCGACCATACGCGCCTGGCCGCTGGTGCCGGCGTTGGTCAGCGCCCGCAAGGCCCGCACGGTCAAAGGCACACCGGTCTCGGCTGTATAGGCGTTGTTTTCCTGCAGGAACTTCAGGATCGACACACTGCCCTCACCGGCCAGGCGTGTCGTCGCCAGCCGGTTCCACCGGTCGAACGGCATCAGGACCGTGTCGGCCAACTCGACATCGCTTGAGCCCGTGGTCATGCCGCCGATGGCGTTGTTGACGTCACGCAGGATCTTGTCGGCGTCCTTGTTGGCCCACAGCGCCGACGAACCGGTGCCATCGGCGATGGCCGAGCCGCTGGTAGCGATCGGATCGTTGATCAGGCCCGTCCAGTTCTTCTCGGCGTCGCCGGCCATGGCGATCTTCCACAGAAAGCTTTCGGCCACCTTGCGGGCAGCCTGCGCCTTCTCGTCGCTGAGATTGCGGCCTTCCATGGCGGCCGTCTCGACCTCCTCCAGCGTCCACTCGTAGCCGATCCCGGCCAGCTCGAAGCTCTTGAGCAGTTGCTCGCCGGTGACATCGGCATAGGGCAGGTCCTGCGCCTTGCCGGACAGGAATTCGGCCTTGCCGGTGACGTCGGACGACCGGAACAGCGTGCCACGCGCCCATTCGCTGCCTTCGGTGATCACGGGGATCAGCGAGGCATAGTCATAGGACGGGTAGCGGCGCTGATAGACGGTGCGCTCGATATTGTAAAAGGCGGGCGTCACGAAGCCCAGCGCCGACTGCTGCGCGTCGGTAAAGGTTTGGGTGTGCATTAAGGCGCCTCCTAGCGCTTGGCCAGACGGACCAGGCCGCCGCCGTTCAGGGTGTCCTGGAAGAACCAGCCGGTGAGGATGGTGCCGGAATTGCTGTTGCTGATATTGCCGGCGCTGACATAGGCCTGATCGCCGTCCGCCACATTGCCGGTCGCGGTGACCCAGATGACGCCCTGGGTCAGGATGGCCGCCGTTGCATAACGCGCATGGCTGTCGTCCTGGCCGGCCGTGTTGGCGATGGTGATGCCCAGGAGTGTCGCGGCGTTCGGCGTCGCAGTGACGCCGTGGTCGCCGCTGCCGCGAAACACAGGTTTGCCGAACGGAATGGCCGTGGCGTCTTCAACCGTGCGGCTGATGCGGTTCGACGTCTCGCCATTGGCGACCAGGCCGGCGTAACCGGCGATGGGGGTATCGATATAGTTGGTCTGTACATAAGACATGGAAATCTCCTGTTAGGCTTCGACGGCGGGCGATTGCCACGCGTCACGAAGCGCCTGGTTGCGGGTACGGCGGGCGGCGTCGGCCTGAGCACGCAGATCGCCCGAAGGCGCCTTGAGCCCATAAGACACCGCATCGCGGAACGGATCGGCGGTACGGTCGCGCATCGCCTCTTCGGCCAGGATGTCGAAGCGCGCCTCGATATAGGCCGGCGTCCGCCCGGCGACGGCGGCGTCGCCCAGGCGGGCAGCCACCACGGCCTTGCGGATGTCGTTGTCGCTCAAACCTTCGGTGCGGATGTCGCGGACGATGGTGCGGGCAGCGACGATCAGTATGGCGCGATCGGCCACCAGTCGTTCCAGTGCCGGACCGGCGACGCGCCGTTGCAAATCAGCGATGACGGCGGCGGCCTGATCGCTGACTTCGATCGGCACGCCGTCGACGGTTACCGTCTTCAGGGTCATGGAGTTTTCCTCTAAGGGGGTTGCGTCGGATTTTTCAGGAATAGGTGACACGCCCCAGCCATCGCCGATGCGGGCCTCGGCCCCGGCGCGCGCCCGGTCGACCAGGGCAACATGGTTGAAGCGTATCTGCGTCTGGCGAACGTCGTAGTCCTCGCCGGCCTCGGTCACACCGGGCGTCCAGTCGAGCACGCAGGTGTACCCGGCCGACAGCTCGCGCTTGCCGGCCTCGACGGCGCGGATAGCGACAGCGTCCTTGAGGATGAGCGGAAACTGCACCCACTCGCCCTCTTTCCGCGCCAGGGTCGACACCTCGCCGACCGCCAGGTCCTTCCAGTTTTCGGCCGTCACATCGGCATCGGGATGGTCCAGCGTTACCGGTGCATGACTTGCGCTCTGCAAGCTGGCGTCGGCAAAGACCTCTTCGGGCGGGCGATAAACGCGCACGACGCACATCTCCGGCATGCCAACCTCGGCGCCGGTATAGAGCTGAATCCCGGCCCTGACAGCCTTTGCTTCGGCCACAAGGTATCCGTCACCGGTCCGCCGCGTCCCCGCGACGGAAGCCTGATCGATAAATTGCATTTTGAAACTAACCTTTCACAAGCATATAGCTTCTTCGCCCTCCCCATTTATGGGGAGGGGGGACCATCTGCGGAGCAGATGGTGGGCGGGGCTAAACCGAATTGTCAGCCCTCGCCGCCCCCCGCCAACGCCGCTTCCAACCCGGCCAGGCTCCCATCCTCGATCAGCTCGTTGCCAAGCGCCTTCGCCACGGCCTCCACCGGCAACAGAGCCGGGCAATCCCCGCCGGTGCCAACAATCGCCCGCACCGCCCGGGCCTTGGCCTCAAACACCCCTGCCCGGTCAACCTCGCTCAAACCCCACAACGGCGCCCAGCGATAATGCACCTCAGCCGGCCGCGCGCCCAGGGCCGACCGAACCAGACATTCATCCAATCTGACCATGGCCGGCCCGGTCTCAAGCGTCTGCATGGCGCTGATCCGGTCATAATAGTTCCTGAGATCGCTCTCGCCCGTGGCATTCATCCCGGCAGGCGTCTGGCTCAGCAACCTTGTCGCCGGAATATCCGCAGCCCCCGAGACAATCTGCAAAAGCCGATCGAGCACCTCCGGCAAACCCGTCAACGCCGCCGATTTGCTGTCGAAACGCTCCTCAGCATCCAGGATCAAAGTCCCATTGATACCCTTGCCACGCGCCGCCAAAGCAAACCGCTTCAGCAACTGCGCCTCATAGTCCTCGCCGCCCGCCCTCAGGTTCTCCATGAACCCCGGCACGCTGACGACATCAACCTTGGCCTCGAAAATCAGGCTGGCGATATTGGCCGCGGTACTGTCCGCCTGCTTCACCGCATCGATGGCGGATTGCAACACACTGTCGCCCCACCCGCCATAAACCGAAGCACTCAAAGCCGGATCAGCCCGCGCGGCGCCATGAAAGATCACCAACCGCGACGGATGGATCTTCAGCTCCTGCCCTTTGCCGGTCCGCAGACCATACACCGCCGGCGCGCCATAGAACTCCGAAGCCGGATCGCGTTCGATCTCGCCGGCCGTAAGCTGACGGCACGACAGCACGGTGAGATACCTCACCCCACCTGCCCCCACGCGCGAAACCTCCAAAGGCCCGCTCAAATCACTTTCACCCGTGCCGATCAGGATCGCCGCGCCACCCCACAGCCTTGCCTTGATCCGCGCCGCCAACACCTTACGCTGCACGCCCAACCGCCGCTCTTCACCCTCAATCAGCGTGATCTGCGCCGCCTCGGCCTGCCAGTTCCGCCAGGCGCGCACGCTGTCGAAAGCCGGAATATCGACGATCTTGCGCGGCAGCCAGGCATAGTCATAGGCGTGCGCGATCTGGTCATCGGTCAACACATTGGGCGCATAGACCGAATGCGCCGCCTTGTCGCGATCGGTCCCCAGCCGTGCCACCAAATTGGTCAGGCTGTCACCGATGCGGGCAAACATTTGGCTCATCTAAACCCCTTCAAATCCATAGAAGCTACCGCGCTCACGCGGCGCGAACGCCATCACGAAAGCATCCGCAAGATTGGGCGAAGGCACATCGCGCCTGGCCAGATCCTTCTTGCTCTCGACCTTGGCCCGCCCGGCAGCATCGAAATCGCGCCTGGGCGTACACAGCTCGTCGATCAGCCGGTCGAGATGCGGCACGCCGCTATCGATGGCGATCATCTCATCGGGCGCACACACCACCCCACGCTCGACATAGTTGAACGTGTTGCGAAACCTGGCCGCCACGCTCCACCACGCCTGAGCCTTCAGATTGGCGTAAAAGTCCTTGTTGCGCTTCGACTGAGGATCGCGCACATCAATGCGCGCCTCAGGATTGACGACGCCCGACCCGGCATTGAACCCGCACCACGCCACAGCCGCCCCAAGCTCTGCGTTCAAAGCCTGAAAGTGCGCCCCGGCAAAGGCGCCCACGCCGATACTGTCGTAATCGATCGCAGCATTATGCTCGCGGGCCAACCCATGCACCCGCCCGGCCGACTTCAAAAGCTCGTCCTCGGCGGCCTTCCACTCGTCAACGCCGACGCACAGAAACCCGTCCACGACCACAGCCGCATTCAGATCGCCGCCGCTATCGGCCACATCAAAGCCAACCCGCCGCGCCCCCAAAGCCTCCAAACCCAGCCGCCGATGCGCATCGATCGCAGCTCTGACCCACGCCCGGCGGATAATGACCGTGTCATCGTCCTCGCGCGGCTCACCCAGATAAACGTGCGCGTAATCCTCAGCATTCTCAATGCGCTTGGCGTCGATGACATTGCGGATGGTCCGCGACAGAAACGGATTCTCGTCGTAATTGATCCGCCGGCGCACAGTCCGGGGCGGCGTCTGCGTCACAAACCGGCGATAGACAAAATCGCTCGCCAGCCTGGGATTGAAGATGATCCAGAACTGCGACCCCTCGCCCCGCAGCGTCGGCTCCAGCACCTCCCACTGCGCGTTGGTTAAATTATGCGCTTCCTCGATCCAGCAGATGTCGATCGATTCCAGCGACTTGATCTCGTCGATATGCCGCCACAGCCCGTAGAACAGGAACTCGGACCCGGTCTTCACATGCCGGATCGCGGTCTGCGTCACCTGAAACTCGTGGCTCAACCCAAAGCGCGCGATCTGCAGCTTCAAAAGCGTATGCACGCTCTCCGAAATCCGGTTCTGGAACTGGCGCGCGCACAAAAACCGCACCGAGTAATTGGCCGCCAGAAACACAGCGAACCCCGCCGCGTCCCAGGACTTTGACGACGACCGCCCGCCGTACAGCACCCGGTTGCGCGCGGGCGTCGTCCAAAACTCACGAAGCGCCGGGTTCAGCGTCGGTCTGATCGTCACCATAAAAATCCGCAAGGCTCTTTCTGATGGTGACCTCGCCGCCGTGGTCGAAGCCTTGAGCGACCTTGCCATAGGCCCGGTCGAGCAGCGCATTGGCGGCAGCGATCCTGGCGGTCGGCGCGGCGTCTGTGTCCTCGGCGATCGCGATCAGCACTTTCAGCGCGCGTTCGCCATGCGCCCCCGCTGCCTCGGCGCTGACGCGTTTAGGCTTAACCGCCATCTCAATGTCTCTGAAAGGGAGTGTTAGAGGGAACCTCTCAAGGCTCCGCACGATTATCGTCCCCGATAACCGCGCCCGAGACGATTAGCCCGTCTCTCTAGTGACCATTAATGCCGAGAATGCAGGCTGGAATCAATCGACGTTTTGGAATTTTGTGTTACCGCACGCAAATCATCTACGCCAGCCTACTATGCGCCTAAACAAGTTTGCATGGGGTCAATAAAACATCAATCAGCAAGAAACTCTTCAGTAATCCATCGACTCTCCATGAAATCCTCTAAATATACATTATATCTCGACCGAAAAGCAATAAGACTGCTTTCAAACTGAACCATCGACAATACGGCATCAGAAAACTGAGGCAGCGCATCCTCGTCGAGCTTTTCTAAATACTTTCCTGAAGGCTCATTTTTTAAAAAGTGTAGCAAATCATCCAAAACGCGATTTATTATCCTCACCTTACTTACGCTCATAATAGCGTCAGGCTTTTTCTTAGACAACTCCCTAATTTCTTTCAATATTCCTTCAAATATTGGACTAGTCGCCTCATAGGCATTAACCGTTGCGTCCGTTGTTACATGTTTATAGTTTCCATTAGCATCGTACATTACTTTGCGTCCCCTCCGACCTTCGTAGGCTTTCGCCCCTCAACACTAGTCAATTCGCCTTTTACAACGTAGTAGTATTTATAAGCGTGGTAGACAACATTATCAGACCTAAAACGCTCAGCCTGCTCCATGTATTGCGCAATAATCATAGTTACGTCGCTATTTGATGGCAAGCTATCTTCATCGAATTGCTCAAAGTCATCAAATGGTCTATAGCTACCAATCATCAGACTATTTCCGCTTTTGAGAATTTTATTGACCAATTTTAGCTTGAATTCATTTAGTCCATCATTTGGAGATTTTCTTGCCAGTTGTGAGATTTCGGAATGTAAAACGTGCAATTGTCCGATAAATTTTTCCAGCGTTTCGATGTCTTCTAATTTTTCCATTTTTCCCTCAAGGACACTTTGCGCGAAATTCAGTGTATTTTTTTAGTATAACATCTATAGGATTTCGTTGTTTACTTTCAAAGAGTTCAACCATTTGCCCAACGTCATCGTCGGTGAGTGCTATAATTGCTTTCCTTTGCCCTGACCATAAGTCAATTGTTCGAGTAAATTCCGCCTTTTTTAGCGGATTTCTCGTAACAAATATTCCGAATTTTCCAAGCTCATCCGCTAAGTACCGGTTGAGCTGATCAACATGTTCACGTCCGATAGCTGCGACATTCTTCATTTCCATTGTTATTTGGCGAGAGCCGTAGTCCTTGTGCATATCTCTAAGAAATGGAGTATTGGCCGTATTATAAAATATAAGATCACGAATGCTCACGCCGCTATCAGTTCGAGCTTGCTCTTGGGCGAAGTCTAAATTTGGATAAAGCAACGACGACAATAATTGAGCAATAGCATCCTCGTATTTTTTGTCGGCGTTTTCCTCTTTACCTGTTGGAAGGCGCTTTATTTGTGCGAATTTTCGCTTGGCCGAAGTAACAGGTATTTGAGAGAACAATGGATCGTTTTTACAATCTTCAAAGGTTCGCTCTTTGGCTTGGACATATGCGTCTACCACTCCATAGTTGTCGCGATTATAGTCCAGAACCTCCACACGGGTGAGGAACTCTGGAGTATGGGAAATCTCGTCACATGGGCAATGCTTCTCGAAGTAATCATCGTAGTTCAGCCAAGGGACAAAGCGAAGCCACCGCTTGGGTACAAAAAGTAAAGGTTTGCCATCCAATGGATTTACAGGCAAACTCAATGAGCTTTGCGTCTCAAATACGTTTTTTCTATAGTTGTATACATTTTCTACATCTGCATTTTGCCGAGGAATGCCAATTTTTTGGCACTGCTGAATTGTGAAATCAATTAGGAATGATTTCAGGAAACTACAACTAATGTCGCTAATTCGATCTTTGGAAATCCCATCTACAAAGAATTGAATTTCCTCGAAATGCCGAAAGCCATGTCGCGCGTAATAAGGAACTCTTTTGAAAAGAGTAAGTATCTCGCGAGCCTTCGTTTTACCTATGCGTTTTCCTGTTCTTGTGGCTGACGTTCCCAAACCAACTTCGTCGCATTCTGAAACAGCGATTAGCGTCGACAATGCATGATTTTCTTCACCTTCAGCAAACATGTTGCCCAATCGATTGAACGAATTGAGAAGGCTCGTATGAAGCGCTTGGTCTTGATGAGACGGAGATGCCCAAAGCAAGAATGGATCGACATAAAGCGGAATGTCTTCATCAACAAATGGGATTGCAAAATCTAAGTCTGCCTGCGCCACCATGATGCCGTGATAGTCTGTGAGACGCGGGCGAATAAGGGCCATTATGTACCTAGTTATAAAGTGTAGACGATTCTTGGCATCGGCCTAGGCAGATGAACTATCCCAGATGCCGTGAATTCGGCGTTCACTCTGGATTCCACACTGTCCTACAGAGCAAACGCCGACCTTTTTAACGGGTTACCTCTTCGTGCCGTATGGGCTCTGGTTCGCCGGTTTCAGAGATATGTCTAAATCTGAAGCTTTTGATCTGACGGCAGCTTCAGTTCGCTCCATCTTCAACGCGATTATACGGGTAGGGGTATTACCATCGGCGAGCTTTGATAATGTTCTCGCGTCATTAGCTGTCCACGGTGAACGATGATTGTCTGGTGCTTTTGCCATGTTGTGGCTCCTATAAGAAGCCGGAGCGTTGACGAGACTCAGTTGTCACGTCATAGGATGGTTCAATGATGCCTGCGCTCCGGCGTTGGTTTCAACTTGAGCGAAGGGTGGTTTACGAGGCCGTGCCCTTCGCTCAACCCATTGATGTATCTGATTCCCTTTTGTCGTGTCACGTATTCGCGATTGATTAACAGGAATCCGACCAGCCTGTGGATAGTCGATTTCAGCGACAGGTTATCAATTGCCGAATTCATAGCGCATTACGCGCTTCCTCATGTTTGAAAATGACGTAAGAAAAAGGGGTCAGAGTCACTTTTAAAGAGGCCCCCGCCCCTACCGCCCCCATAACCAGCCCCATCCTCACGGCAACACCAGCGCCCCAGGCTCCGCCGCCTTGAGCACCGCATTGACCAACACATCGTGCGCCGCGTTGGCACGCTGGTCCGTCTGGTTGAACATGCCCACCACGGCCAGCTTCAGCTCGGGCTCGGCAATACAATAGGCGTGAAAGCCCTCGATATTGCCGCTTTGCCAGATAAGCCGACGGCCGTCGGAAAGAATCAGGAAAAAGTGTTCAGCGTCATTTAAGCCCCCTAAATCAACACGCCCGTCGCCACTCCATCAAACCCGTCCTCCTTGCTCAACCGCAAGGTCCCTGCCCCCACCGGCTCAGTTAAATCCCGGTCCAGCCGTCCGGCCAGGTAAGGCTCCCATTCGTCCGGGTGCAGGATTGCCGGTTCGCGGTCGTGCAGCGCCGACATATCCGCACCTGAGCCATGCGTCAGCATGGTGCAGCTCGTTACCACGCCATCCTCCGTTGCCGCCGTGTCGTAAAGCCCGGCGAACACCATCTGGTGGTTATCCGCCCGCCCAATTCGCCAGCGTTGCTTCTTGCCCTTCTGCGTCGGGTGCGGACCGGACCATTCCCAGAAATAGGCCGCCGGGATCAGGCAGAAGGACTTGCGCCGCCACGGCGTCCGGTAAGTCGGCTTGTCACCGATTTCTTCCAGCCGCGCATTGAAGGTCGTGGCCTTCCAGTCCTTTATCGCGCCTTTGTAGAAGCCCGGCACAAGCCCCCAGCGCATATAGGCGACCTCATAGCCGTCCATCGACTGCACTACGACCGGCACCTTATTGGTCGGCCGGATTTCCATCGGCAAATCCATCTGCTCGCGTGGCGGCACAAAGCCGCTCAACACCGCATGAAGTTCTGCCCAATCCTCAGGGCCTTTGTATCGTCCGCACATAGGCTGATATTGCCACGATCCGCCTATCTGGCAACCGTTGCTTCAATAATCACCGTCTGCTCGCCATTGCAGTCCCACCGCCCGCACCGCGCCACGGCGGCAAACTCGCTGAGCGTCCGGTCGCCAAAACGCCCCTGCCGCGCCAGATAGCCGATTCCGTCCAGCCGCGAACGCTGGCATTTGCCGCACGTCACGCGCAAAAAGCCATCGCGACTGAGCAACTTCAACTGTGGGTCGGCTCCGGCCTGTACCGGCATGAACGCCGATCCGAATACCCGCCCGAACATGATGCCTTCGTTGCGCGCATTCCACGCCTTCAGGCTGCCGGCATTGGACGTCTCACAATCCCACCACGTATCGACCTTAGGCGCCCCCTTGGTCAGAGGCTTCAGCTTGCCGGAATAGAGATAGAGCCCGATCCTGAACACGCCCGGCGCGACCTTCCTGGCCGTGTACATCGTCGTATCTTCTTCGAGCCCGCAACGATAACCGTCAGCGATAAAATCCTCTGGCTCCGGCAAAGGGTTCCAGCGTGCCTTGCCCATGACGCAACCCGTCAATGCAAGGTGTGCGGCAAGGACTGCATCCCGCATTCCGCCGCCCACACATCGACCAGGTCATTGACAGCGTCGGGCACCGAGACACGCCCGCTGCGTACATTGAATGCGACATCTTCGACAAAGTCCGCCAGCAGCATGGCGTCATGCTGGCTTCGCGGCCCGGTGAATTCGTTGAGAAGCTGGGCCTTCACGTCAATAATCGACATATGGCCAGCCTTGAACAAACGCAATACGGCTTCAAACGCGTTCATCTAACCCTCCATTATTATGTTCCCTGTTTGTTCTTTTCACGAGATGAGGTCAAGAACGCGAGGGTTGAACCAAACGATCGAGCGCCACAATCAACAGATTTTCCGCGACGCCATTGCGCGCCCCCCCTCCCAACCCTCCTCTTATCCCCTAACCCCGCAAACCCCATCGCGCTTCGACGCCGCCCTATGGTGCAATCTCCGCAAAGGAGTCCGCCATGTCCCATGCCACCGAGCCCACGCCTGTCCAGCGCCGCACCGCCTGGCTGATCCGCGACGGCTTTGAGCTGACCGTCGTCACCTACGCCCCGCGCGATCCAGACTTCGCCGACACATCCTCCGCGTCGCGTTAAACGCGAGGCGGAATTTCCGGAACAGGTTATCAATTACGCCCCTATATATTCGAAAATCATCTTTTCGCTGACACATCCCTCGCCTCATGTTAAAAAATTCGCATTTCGCGAACATATCGTCCCCCACATGTTAAAGCCGACCTACGTCATTCCCACCCTGCCGCCACCGGCCGAGCTTGAGACCATTCGCGTCTACAAGGCCCTGACCACGGCCAGCCGGGCGCTGGCAGACCTGAAAGGCCAGGCCCGGACAATCCCCAATCAGGGCATCCTGATCGACACCCTGGCGCTTCAGGAAGCCAAGGCCTCTTCCGAAGTCGAAAACATCGTCACCACGCAGGACGAACTTTTCCAGGCCGACCTCTTCCCCGACGATCCACAATCCCCCGCTGCCAAGGAGGTCGCGCTTTATCGTGACGCCATACGGCTCGGTTTCCGAAAGCTGACAGAAACCAGCCTGATCCCGAACGCCGTCCTGATCGAAATGTTCCGCCTCCTCAAAGGCCGCACCGACGCCTTCCGGACCACGCCCGGAACCGCGCTGAAAAACGAGACTACGGGCGAAACGGTCTTTGTCCCGCCCCAGGACGCGCGCGAAATCGCCGACCACATGACGGCCCTTGAGCGCTTCGTAAATGACGACGCAGTGTCATCGCTCGACCCCTTGATAAAGATGGCGCTGATCCATCATCAGTTCGAGAGCATCCACCCGTTCCCCGACGGCAATGGCCGGATCGGGCGCATTCTTAACGTGCTGTACCTGACGCGAACCGGGCTGCTGGAGATCCCGATCCTTTACCTGTCGCGTCACATTACCCGCCATAAGGCCGACTATTACCGTCTGCTACAGGCCGTGCGTGATACCGGCGCCTGGGAAGAGTGGGTCGTCTTCATGCTTGAGGCCGTGACCGCGACATCGGCGACGACCATCCGCCTGGTCGAAGGCATCGGCACCCAGATGGCCGCCGTCAAACGCCGCATGCGCGACGAACTCCCCAAGCTCTACAGCCAGGACCTGCTCAACAACATGTTCCGGCATCCCTATACGCGCATCGAACACGTCCAGATCGACCTCGAAATCACACGCCAGACGGCGGCGAAATACCTCGATACCCTGGCCGAACACGGCTTTGTCGAAAAGCACCAGGCCGGACGCAACAACTACTACATCAACAAAGACCTCGTCCGCCTTTTCCTCGAAGTGTCCGGCGGGCGATAACCCATCCCTACGCTTGCAAACCGCGCAACCCCAGGCATACTCGGCCAAAACAGGGGAGTTGCCATGTCCGGTCTCAGAAGCTTAAGCGCGGTCCTGTTCCTGTCGGTCTCGCTTGCCGCCTGCAATCAGCCAAAAGCCGAAAGCAGCGCCGCCGAAGCCGCGATGGACGAACGCGTTGCGGTCGATCTCGTCGCTCCCGCCCCCCCTTCCGCCGGTGCCAACACCGCCATCGCTGTCGCGGTCCCGCAACTGGCCTATAGTTACGAATACAGCTTCGTCCTCCCCGCTGCCCGCCTCGAAGCCATGGTCGCGTCCCATCAGAAAGCCTGCGATGCCGCCGGTCCCGTGACCTGCCAGGTGATCTCGGCACGCGGCAGCAACGACAAGGATTCCGCCAGCCTCTCCCGCACGCTGGAACTGCGCGTCACGCCGGCCTGGCTCAAGACCTGGCAATCGCGTCTCGACGCCGACATCAAAAAGGCCAATGGCCGCATCTCGCGCCACAGCGTCGAAAGCGAGGACCTGAGCCTCCAGATCGTCGACACCGAAGCGCGCCTCAAGAACAAGGAGGCCCTGCGTGACCGGCTGGCCGAGATCGTCCGCAGCCGCCCCGGCAAGATCGCCGACCTGGTCGAGGCCGAAACCCAGCTGGCCCAGGTCCAGGGTGATATCGACGCCGCGCGCTCATCGCTCAATGTCATGAAAAAGCGCGTGGCGACGGTCCACCTGACGCTCACCTACGAAAGCGAAGCCGTCGCTGCGTCCCAGGGCACCTTCGCGCCGCTGGGCGAAGCGATGAACAGTATCGTGCGCAACATGGTCTGGGCGCTGGCCTCGCTGATCCACCTCATCGCCTACGCCGTCCCGTTCGTCCTGCTGGGCATTGGCGCGGTCTGGCTCCTGCGCCGCTGGTGGAAGGCCCGCAAGGCTAAGCGCGGCGACCAATGAAGCTGAAGCCCCACGCTCCCGACGCCCTGACGGCTCTCAGAAACGTCGGTCCGGCCGCGCGCAAGGACTTCGCTGTTCTCGGCATCGACACCGTCACGGCCCTGGCGGCCTGCGATCCGGACGACCTCTATAGCCGCTTGCAGATCGCCACCGGCACGCGCCACGATCCGTGCGTCTGGGACGTCTTCGCCGCCGCCATCCATCAGGCCAGGACCGGCGAAGCGCTGAACTGGTGGGCCTTCACGCCGGTCCGCAAGGCGCGTCAGCAAAAAGGCGACTTCGCGGCCTGAAAATGAAGGTGCTGAACGCCAACCCTATCCCAACGCCCGGATATCGCGCGCGACCTCGCTGAGATCGTTGTTCAACTGATGATCGCGGCCCGGAAGCTCGACCACGACCGCCTCAGGCAGCGCCTTGGCGTATAGACGCGCATGGCCCGGCGGCACGTCCTGGTCCCGCGTTCCGTGGTAGAGATGCACCGGCACACCCGCAACGCCCTGTGCCAGATCGACCTTGGGCAGGCCCTCGACGTCCCATCCGCCGTCGCCCACAAACGGCGGCGCAATCAGCATCACCGCCCTAGGCCTGACCGCGACGCCTTCCGCCAGGACGTGCAGCAACACCGTCCCGCCGACGCTGTGGCCGACGCACACCACGCCGTCGCCCAACTCCGCCAGGGCCTCACGCAGGACCGGCGCCCATGTGGCGTACTGCGGATCATGCTCGTCGGGCAGGCGCGGATAATGGACCACGTACCCCGCCCCCAGTTCGTGCCTCAGGCTGTTGACCAGGGCCTGATCCCACTGGTCGTGGACGTCCGCGCCGCCGCCCTGGACGAAGAGAATTTGCTGGGTCATCGGCTGGCTCCGGAGGGTTCGAAAGTCGGCCCGGAACCTGCCTTGGCCCCGTCTTCCGGTCAACCAACCAAATTGAAACTTCATGCGAACGGCAAAGGCCCGCGCGTCAGCAGCAGTCGTAAAAATTTTTGGTTAGGGTTCTGGTTCTGCTTCTGGTTGCTTAAGCATTGCCATAGCATTTGCTGACACAATTCCATTGTTTTCATTGCGGATTTTTCGCACACCCCATTTTACCCCCTCCAAAGCCTTACTTTACCGCGCCGCAATAATGATCGCGCCCCGACACGCTGACGTGCTGCAATCTTTCCCCCGAAGGAGACCGCATCCGTGACCGCCGTCCTGCTGCTCGCCAGCCTCGTCGCCCTGCTGATCGTGTCGCTTGCGATCCGCAATGAACCCCTGCGTTTTGTGCTGTTCTTCGTGCTCGGCTGCCTCACCCTCGCCCTTTGGAAAGTGTTTGCCGAGCTGCCGTGGTGGGGCTGGCTTTTGTTTGTCGCGGCCACGGCTACCGCGCTTTTCGCCTGGCGCCAGGTGACGCGCGCACACGAACAGGCCGGCTCTCCACCGGAATAATGGACACACCGTAATTTGTCCGCCCCTCCCCCCCATGTTAGCCTCCGACGAAACAGGGGACACACATGCCGGACAGACGTACCTTCTGCACAGGCGGCCTTGCGCTTGCGGCCACAGCCTTTGCCGCCCCGGCGCCCGGCCAGTCGCTCACCACGCGCGAATTCAGCTTCACGTCGGGCGGCAACACCCTGTCGGGCCTCTACGACACGCCCGCCAACCAGCCAGCCAGGGCGCTTTTGATCATCGTCCACGGCTATGGCCGCAGCGACATTGCCGGCCAGACCTCGTGGTACAACCTGCGCAGCCGTTTCACGGCTTTAGGCATCGCCACCGCCATCTGGGACAAGCCCGGCTGCGGCAAAAGCACCGGCACGTTCGACGCCAACCAATCCGTCCAGAGCAGCGCCACTGAGGTTATCGACGCCATCACCGCCCTGCAAAAGGCCGGTTTGCCGGGCGCGCACCGTCCCGGCCTGTGGGGCATAAGCCGCGCCGGCTGGATCGCGCCCCTGGCCATGGCGCAAAATCCCGATATCGGCTTCTGGATCTCGGTCAGCGGCACCGACGCCCTGGAAAACTTCGCCTATCTGCTCGAAACCAACCTGCGCATCGAAGGCCGCCCCGAGCCGGACGTCGCGCGTATTACCGGAGAGTGGCGGCGCGGCTTCACCATCATGAGCACCGGCGGGTCCTATACCGACTATCTCAAAGCCACCGAAACCCTGCGCAATGACCCGTTCATGGTCTGGCTGAACGGCGGCGCAACCGGTACCGAAGCCGGCTACCTGTCAGGCCAGAAACCCTTCCTGAGCGGAGCGGCCACGGTCGACAAAGCCACCGGCCTTCAGGTCTATGTCCCCGGCTTTGCCGAGGTCCTGGCCAGGATCGACGCCCCGGTCCTGGCCGTGTTCGGCGAACGCGACAGCAATGTCGACTGGCGCAAGACATCCGCCCTCTACCGCGCCACGCTGCGCCGCCTGACCGTCAAATCCTTCAATGACGGCAACCACAACATCCAGCAATGCGGCACAGGGGGCTTGCGGGAGATGATGGAGATGATCGAGCGCAAACCCTGCGCCGGCTATTATGAAGCCATGGACGACTGGCTGCGCACGCACGTCCTCGGCTAGACGCCCCTGCCCTCCGCCCGCGTCCAGGCGATGACCAGCCGCTCGAAATCCGGATAGATCAGGCGCGTCGGATCGACATGAAACGGCGCAGCCAAGGCCGGCAGCGCCACGATAAAGCGGTCATAACTGTCAAGCAGCGCCGCGCGGCCGGGAATGGTCTGCCGCTTCGATACCGCGTACAGGAAGTCACGGACGTGACCGACCATCTCGCGCGGATCGCCGCCATGCGCGGTGATATCCATGCCGGCCAGGTCCGAAATAAACTTCTGATAGCGATACCGCTCGACGTCGAAAACGGCGCAGCGCTTCTTCTTCTGACCGTCGTCGCCATAGCGTTTGGCGCCCAGGAAGATTCCTAGCTCCAGCGGCATGTTGAAGCGCGGCAAGGCGTTCACCGCGTCCAGTTCGGTCCGCGACAGGTCGTGAATGCCGTAACGGCTCTGCTCGATGATCCGGTAAAGCTTCTCGATCCGGGTTTCGCCGCTGTCGACGACTTCAAGGGCGCAACGCACCTGGAAGCCGCAGCGGAAAATGGCGAAGACGATCGCCTGAAAGCCTGTGGCAAAGGCGTTGTCGAATGGACAGTTGATGAAGACGCTGTTCGACGGGCTCGCCATGGCGGTCGCGAACGCTTATTTCGCGGCGCTTAGGTAGCTCTTCACAGCCTTTTCCGCCTGGCTGAGCGAAATCGATGCCTGCCGGGTCGCGGGCTTCAATGCGCTGACGACCGACCAGAACTGTCCCTTTACCGGGCGCCGCGCGGCGCTTTTAGCCTTCGATGTCGACGTCTTGCTCATGCCGTCAAGATAGCCCCTCCGGCGCGAAATAACAAGAAAGGAAGCCGGGTTTTCCCGCAATGGAGCGGGATAGCCAAATGACGCGCGAAGCATATTGGGCAAGCATCGCAGGCCCCGCCCACCGCCTTCGGCGGTCCCCCCTCCCCATAAATGGGGAGGGCGACGATTGGCTGAACCACGTTTACTTAGTGAATGTAGATGTAAATTCAATGATGTAGATTTCCCCCTCCCCATTTATGGGGAGGGGGGGACTATCTGCGGAGCAGATGGTGGGCGGGGCCTATGTGGCACTTGCCCCGGAAACAACGGGCGCCAAATCGCCCACCCCTGCCCTACACAAAATACAAATCGTCCTTCGTCACAGCCGCGCTGCCCGAGATCAGAGCCAGTTCAACCGCCGCGCCCGCACCATCGCCGTCGGCATCGAACCACAGATGCCGTGTCGCCACGTCCCAGATGAACTGCGCCGAGCTGCCAACAGCCGCCGCGCCCACGGTAAAATCGGCCGCACCCAGGACCTGCCCGGCCGCGAAACCGTAGTCAGCGCCCGTAAACACCAGTCGGTCAACACCGTGCACGAAATCGACGACGTGGTCATGGCCGTTGTCCGCCGTGCCCGAGAACACAAAGTCATCAGCGTCCGCACCGCCGCCAAGCACGTCATTGCCGCTGCCGCCGATGAGCGTATCCGCGCCATTGCCGCCCGACAAACGGTCATGATCCGCCCCGCCCGCCAGGCTGTCGTCGCCGTCCCAGCCATAGAGACTGTCATTGCCAAGCCCGCCATTCAGGCCGTTATTGCCGGAATTGCCATTGATAGCATTATGCAAGCCATTGCCGGTACCGCCGATATTGTCGGTGCCGATCAGGTTCAACACCTCGATATCAGCCGTCAGGCTATACGAAATCAGCGCCTTTACCGTATCAGTGCCTTCGTTGAAATTCTCATAGACGCGGTCACCGACATGATCGACGACATAGGTGTCGTCGCCCACGCCACCATACATCGCGTCGTTCTCGCTACCGCCATCGAGGATGTCATTACCCGCGCCGCCGATCAGCGTATCCCAGCGCGCCCCGCCATTAAGATTGTCGTTGCCAATCCCGCCGTCCAGGCTGTCCGAACCGTCCCCGCCGGTCAGCGCGTCGTTGCCCGTTCCACCATCCAGCGTATCGTGCCCGTTACCACCATCCAGCTTGTCATTGCCATCATTGCCGGTGATCACGTCATTGCCGTCGGCGCCGCTCAGCGTGTTGTTGCCGAAATTGCCGCCCAGGGAGTTGTTCAGAGCATTGCCATAGGCCGATATATTGCCATACCCCACCAGGATGACCGCCTCGACATTGTCCGAAGCCTTCCAGCTCGCGGAGCTGTAGACGCTGTCATGGCCCTGTCCCGCCGTTTCATGGACCTTGTCGGCGGCATCATCGACATAATAGCTGTCATCGCCTGCCCCACCGTAAAGGCTGTCAGCGCCGGCGCCGCCATTGAGCGTATCGTCGCCCGCCCCGCCACGCAGCGTGTCCTTGCCGCCGTAACCCAGCAGGCTGTCCGCCCCGCCGAGCCCGTCGAGCGTGTCATTGCCTTCACTACCGGTCAGGACGTCGTCGCCCTCGGTCGCGCCGAACAGGTTGCCTTTCAGGTCATAGCTGACGCCGCCGACCACAAGGGTCGAGACCTTGTGATGCGGGAAGGTCGTGTCACCGTCGTAATGGGCGGACAGGACGATGGCATCGCTGCCCGCGCCATAATGGATGATAAGGTCCCACCCACTGCGCTCGAACCGGACGTCGGCAAGGCTCAGCGCACCCGTGATCTCCAGCACGTCGGTCTCGGCCGCGGTCGATGCTCCCGATACCGTATCGACGCCGTCTCCGAGGGCGAACAGGTAGCGGTCATTGCCATTGATGCCTGACATGCGGTCATTTCCGGTCCCGCCGATCAACACATCGTCACCCAGGCCGCCGGACAGGCTGTCGTCGCCACCCAGGCCCAGCAGCGTGTCATTGAAATTGGTGCCATTCATATTGTCACCGCCCGCCGTACCGGTGAATTTCAACCCGCCCGCCAGGCTGTAGCTGACCCCGCCGACCACCAGCGTCTTGACCGAACCGCTGCCGCTCGCCAGCAGGGTGATTGCATCTCCGCCAGTGCCATAAGCCACGACCATGTTGTTGCCCGACCGGCTGAAAGTCACATCGTCTATGGTCAGCGGCCCTGTGATCGATACGACGTCGTTTTCAGCCGCCGTGGCCGACCGGATCGAGTCCTGGCCGTCGCCCAGCGCGAAGACATAGAGGTCGTCGCCCAGGCCGCCCACCAGACTGTCATTGCCCTTGCCGCCGATCAGGGTGTCATTGCCGCTACCGCCATAAACGACGTCGTTGAGCGTCGTGGCGGTGATCTGGTTGCCGGCATCCGACGCCACAACGCCCACGGCCAGGCCTGTCGCCTTGGCGGACAGGTCGACCACGCCGCCATTGGCCAGGAACAGGCCGCTGTTCGCGTTGAAATGCACCGTGGATAGAGCGTTGAACTGGTCGACGGTGACTTTCAGATTGCGACTGGCCGCGATTGTCACTTGCTCGATGCCAGTCAGCGTCGCCGCACTGACATCGCCGAAACCGCTCAGGGTGTCGCTGCCCGCGCCGCCGTCAAAAATCTCGCCAGCTTCGAAGGCGACCGTGCCGGTCAGAAGGTCGTTGTCATCGCCGCCATAGAGGCTGTCGATGCCCGCGCCACCGTCGAGCGTATCGTCGCCCCGGAACCCGCGAACCCAGTCGTTGCCGCCCAGGGCACTGAGGCTGTTGGCCGCGTGATCGCCGTTCAGCGTGTCATTGCCCTCGGTCGCCGGGCCCAGTATCAGCGGCATGTGGCCGTCGAAATTGGCGGCGACCAGGTCTGCGACATTGACGTTCTTCAGGACGACCGCCGTGTTCCATACGCCGAGATGCGAGTCCCACTGGACCAAAACATCGTTGCCGTCCTGGCGGATGATTGTCCGGACGTTGAAATCGGCCCTGAGGTAGTCCGGCATATTGCCCATTTCGAGCCGGTCGCCGCCCACGCCCGCGGTAAAGTCGGTGATCTCGATCGACTGTCCCGGCGCAATGATCACCAGGTCGCTTCCGGCGCCGGTCGTAACCTTGCCAGCGGAAGACTCGCCGGCATTGATCGTGTCATTGCCCGCGCCGCCGTCCAGGATCATGTTCCAGGGGGACATGCCGCCATTGACCGTGATCCAGTCATTGCCGTCGCCGCCATAGACGGACGGCGCGTCGCCAAAACTGAAGACCTGGATCTGGTCGTTGCCGGCGCCGCCATGGACCAGCGCGCTATAGCTGTCGATGGTGTCGTTGCCCGCGCCGCCGTCGATCGAAGCCGCACCGCCATCGTCGATGATCGTGTCGTGGCCCTCACCGCCCAGCACGGTCGCCGACGTCGCAATAGTCGCGGTAATATGGTCGTTGCCGATGCCACCGTCGATCAGGCCGCCCTGGCCCTCGATCGTGTCGTTGCCGGCGCCGCCCCGCAAGGTATCGACGCCGCCGTTGCCGTGGATCACATCGTCGCCGCCCAGGCCATCGATAAGGTCGCGAATGGCGCTGCCTTCCAATGTATCATTGCCCTCGGTCGCCGTGACGCGGGCCACAGGGATCACACCATTGAAATTGAACGCCGTCAGGTCACCGGCATTGACATTTTTCAGTACGGCGATCGTCGTCCAGCTGTCGCCGGTATCGGTATTGAGAACATGCACGTCGCTGCCGACCTGCTCGACCATCACCCAGGGGGCGAGGCCCGGGATCAGGTAGGTCGACAATATGGTCCCCACCTGCAGACGGTCGCCGCCATCCCCGGCGGTGAAATCCTCGAAGGTCAGATAATGTCCGATCAGCAATTCGGTATAGTCGCTGCCTGCACCGCCAACGATTGTGCCTCCGGACCCATTGCTCAGGACAGAGATGATGTCGTTGCCGTCGCCGCCGTAAACGATCATGTTCGTTGTATCGACCGTGGCGCCGATCTGGATGTAGTCGGCATTGTCGCCGCCATAGACGGTCGGCGAAGCGCCGCCGCTCTGGACGTCGATAATATCGCCGCCCTTGCCACCATAGATCAGCGAACTGTCGGTGAAGATGGTGTCATTACCGTCACCGCCGTCAACCAGGGCCGCCTGACCCTCGTCGAAGATCGTGTCGTTGCCGTCGCCGCCAAGGACGGTCGAGTGCGCATAGGCCTCCGCCCAGATGCTGTCGTGACCCAGCCCGCCGTCGAGCCATCCCATGCCCTTGATCGTGTCATTGCCTGCGCCACCGCTCAGGCTGTCGGTGCCACCATTGCCGGTCAGCGTGTCATTCCCGCCCAGACCGTCAATCGTATCGCTGTCGGGCGTGCCCAGGAGGCTGTCATCACCGTCCGTAGCCGGCGGAATGACGATCGAGAATATCTGGGCCTTGATGCTGCCGGTCTCATTGTCACCCAGGGTATGGCTATAGTCACCCCAGGTAATGACGTAATCGCCCCCCGTCAGCATGGTGACCGCGGGCGCATACTGATCGGCCACTGTGATGGCGTTGACCTGGAATTCCACTCCGACCTTGGCGCCCGCTGCATCGAACTGCTGCGCTTTGATCTCGGTGGTGCTGCTGCCTGCGGGGCTGCCGCTGTAGTCGTGCCATGTGACAACAAAGCCGCCGTCGGCCAGGCCGGTAACCGTTGGCGCCTGCTGTTCACGTAAAGTCACCGTGTTGACCAGAAATTCGCTTCCGATCTTCGCGCCGTTTACATCGAATATCTGCGCCTTGATGCTGTCGGAGGTATCGCCCAACGTGCCGCTTTCGTCACCCCATACGACGACAAAACCACCACTGCTCAGGGCCGCGGCATTGGGATAGGTCTGGATGCCGCCGGTGTTGGTGGCGACCGGAAATTCGCCCCCGACCTTGCGCCCCATGTAATCGAACACCTGAGCCCTGACGTCGATGGTAGAGACGTCCGATCCGATCATCTCGGTCCAGATGACGACGAAACCTTCATTGTTCAGTGCGGTTACCCTGGGCCCGGCGGGCGTCGCTGCGTCCTTGTCGTCGATCAGGAATTCCGCCCCGACCTTGGCTCCGGATGCGTCGAACAGCTGCCCGGTAATCATGGTTCCGCCACTGCTGCCGGAATCGCCCTTGAAGCCGTGCCACGTCACGACAAAGCCGCCGCCCGTCAAACCGGTGACGGAAGCGCCGCTCTGGTCGTTTTCAACCCGGGTATTGACGACAAACTCGGCGCCTGTCCTTGCACCTGTATTGTTATAGATCTGGCCCAGGATTCCCGCCCCGGCACCATCGCGGTCGTGATGGACATCCCAGGTGACGACAAACCCGCCGTCACGCAAGCCAGCGATGGCCGGCGTATATGTCGATGCATTCGCCTGGGAAAATACAAGCTGTTCACCCCCGACCTTCGCCCCCGAAGCGTCGAAGGCCTGCGCCTTGACTTCCATGACATTCATGCCGGTGTTGGCGAAGTCGAGCCAGGTGATGGCGAAACCGCCATTGCTCAACCTCGTGACGGCCGAACCGAACTGAAAGCCCTCTGTCTCGGTGTTGACCAGAAACGCCTCGCCGGCCTGAAATGCATACGCCATGGTACCCCCCGTAACTCCTGCCTGGGCCCTCGTGCCCGCTTCGACACCTCGTAGCATCGAATTTTCTTCGGCGCACCCCGGATTCATCCGGCAGGTGTTTACCAGGCAAAGTTAATCACATACCTCCCCTTAAGCGTGGCGCTTCTGTCCCGCACGCCTCCAACCTGACGAAGATTTAATATGAAAACGGACGGATGGACGAATTGTAACTGTCTCGCTCGTCCAAATTCTCCTACGCACGACATACAAGGGAACCGGGGAAACCAATGAGACATGCTTTTGCGATATGCCTGACGGCGCTGACGGTCATCACCCCGGCCATTGCCTGGGCCGAAGAGGCGCAGGGTGACTGGGTCGGCCGTATGGACAGCGGCTTCACCTTCATCCTGCACATCGCAAAATCCGCCACCGGCTACACCGCCGAACTGCGCACGCCCAACGGCAATGTGACGAAGCTCGAGCGCATTACCTCCAACGGCGTGCACCTGTCCTTTTCGACGGCCAACGGCGACCTGAGCTATGACGGCGACTGGAATGCCACCAACAGAACCTGGACCGGAACCCTGACCTTCGGGCAGGCCTACCCCGTGTCCTTCCGCCGCGCCGAAGCCGCCGACCTGGCGCCGCCTGTCCGCCGCCGCCCTCAGGAAGACGCCATTGCCGCCGGCCCCTTGCCCTATGCGCAATCGGACGTCGTCATTCCCAACGCCAAAGCCCCGGGCGTAGCGCTGGCCGGCACTTTCAGCGTCCCGGCGGGCAAGGGCCCCTTCCCGGCCGTCGTGCTGGTGTCCGGCACCGGCTACAACAGCCGCGACGAAGAGGTCGATGGCCACAAGGTCTTCCTGGTCCTGGCCGATGCGCTCAACCGCGCCGGCGTCGCGGTGCTGAGATACGACAAACGCGGCGTCGGCGCCTCGACCGGCATGCTGGATGGCGCGACGACAGCCGATCTGGCGACGGACGCCGATGCAGCGCTCAACTGGCTGGCCGCCCGGCCCGAAGTGAACCGGCGGAAGGTGGGCATTATCGGCCACTCCGAAGGCGGCGTCATCGCGCCGATGGTCGCGGTCACCAACACAAGCGCGGCCTTTGTCGTCACCATTGCCGGTCCCGGCCTGCGCGGCGACAAGCTGTTCGCCCTCCAGCGCGAGCGGATATCAACCGCCCAGGGCGTGCCCGCCGACTATATCGCCCAGCGCAAGGCCTTCGACGAAAAGCTGACCGCTGCGGCGACCTCGGGGCCTGACCCGGCTGAATCCGCAAAACGGGTCAGGGCCGTCATCGACCAGGGCCTGAAGGACAAGGTCATTACCGAAACCGAGTCCAACGGGCTGATGACGCCGTGGATGCGCTATTTCCTGAGCTACGATCCGTGCGACGCCCTCCGGCGCCTGAAGACGCCGATCCTGGTGCTCAACGGATCGCTCGACATGCAGGTCCCGGCGGCGGAAAACCTCGCCGTCATCCGCCCGGCGCTGAAGGACAATTCGCAGGCGACGATCATGGAGCTTCCGGGCCTGAACCACCTGCTCCAGACGGCGCGCACCGGATCACCTGACGAATATGGCGCGATCGATGAAACCATCTCTCCCGCGGCGCTGGAGATCATAACCCGCTGGGTCACTGCGCGCTGATCTTCGCACACGCACGATCGATTAAACGGCGCAGCAGTCATTGCCACTTGAAGTCGATATTTACACCCCTTGCACGAGCATGTCAGATTGCCCGCATGGCTGGGGGAATCGCGGACATGAAGAAAATAATCGCCGTCATCGTAGGCGCGCTGATCCTGCCCTGCGCGGGTCAAGCCGCGACCAAATCCGGGTCGGCGGCGAAAATGGAGGTCAGCGGCACCCTCGACATAAACGATGTCAGTCCGGGAAGCGCCGCAGACGTCGCCTGTGCCCGCAACGAGGACGAGCGGACGTCGGACCTGTGCGCGCAATGGAAGGCGGCGGATGCGGCGCGTGATGCGGCGAATTGGGCCATCTGGGCCCTGTTTATCGGCACCGTCGTGAACGTCCTGACACTTGTGGGGGTTGCGCTTGGCTGGCACGAAACCAAAAAGTCCGCCGATATCGCCCTGAAACAACTGAAGCTGACCCAGGCGACCACGGACACCAATGCCAGGGCCTGGCTGGCGATAAGGTGCGTGCCAAAGGGCAAGTTTATCGTCGCGGACTCGGCAGGCTTTTTCATAGATATTCATTGCACCAACCACGGCAGTTCCCCGGCACTGGGCGTCTGGGCGGATACACACCTGGGCATTTCAAACGAAAAACGGCAGGCGGACGTTGTGCTTGATGATTTCTGCAAGCGCTGCCACGACAACAGTCAAAATGGTGTAGCCGTGATGCCTGGAGAGACGCTGATATTGTCGCGATTTGTCTCTGAGAAGCTTGACGTCCTCGAAGAACAGACCGGCAAGGTCGGCGAAGGGAAGGACAGCACGCCATTCGTCTATGTCTGCGCCACCTACACGTCGCCGCATGCGCTGGGCACATTGACGACAGCCGTGGAACTGCTTGCCTACAAGACGCCGGACAAGCCTGACCAATCCATCCTGCATTTCGACACGCTGCCAAAGTCTCCGAAGGCGTGGCGCAATATCCTGCCATTCCTCCAACAGGCACGATCCAGCATCGTGACCTAGAGCGATATAGCGAAAAGTGTGGGCGGTTTTCGCTGATGGCAGCTAAGCTTTACTTCTCCGCCCCCCACATCGTGGGGAGGGGGACCATTTGCGGAGCAAATGGTGGAGGGGTACACCGCGTGCACCTCACTCACACAAACACGAAGTCCTCCTTCGCCACCCCGCCCACATCAAACCCGGCCAGGTCCACGCTCGCGCTGGCGCCCGACCCGTCGCCATCCCAATAGAGATGCAAGGCCACGGCATCCCAGACGAACTGCGCCGCCGCGCCAACAGCCCCCGTGCCTGCGCTAAACTCGGCCGCCGTCAACACATGCCCGGCCGCAAAGCCATAGTCCGCCGCAACAAACACCAGCCGGTCAATCCCGTGCACGAAGTCGCTGATCCGGTCGGTCCCATTCGCCCCGGCCTCGGCGAACACGAAGTCATCGCGCCCCGTCCCGCCGCTCAGGCTGTCATTCCCCACCGCCCCCGCCAGTGTATCATTGCCATTGCCCCCGCTTAAGCTGTTGGCGCTGCCCGTCCCGGTGATCCGGTTGCTCAAGCCGTTGCCGGTTCCGCTCACCGCCGTCCCCGTCAGGACCAGGGCCTCGACCTCCGGGCTCATGCTCCAATCGATCCCGGCATAGACGGTATCCGCGCCCTCGCCGCCCAGCTCGATAACGCGGTCGCCGACGTGATCGAGGTAATAGATGTCGTTCCCAGCATTGCCGTACATGCGGTCATTCTCGGTCCCGCCGTCCAGCACATCGTCGCCATCGCCGCCCGTCAGCGTATCCCAGCGCGCCCCGCCCAGCAGGGTGTCACTCCCTGCCCCGCCATTGAGATCGTCGCTGTCGGCACCGCCGTCCAGCACGTCATTGCCATCAAAGCCATGGATGGTGTCGTGCCCCGTCCCGCCGCTCAGGCTGTTGTTCCCGGCATTGCCCGCCATCTGATTGGCCAGCCCATTGCCGTTGCTGACCGCGTTCGCGCTGCCGGTAAAGGCCACCGCCTCGACATTGGCGGTCATATTCCAGCTTATCGACGCATAGACCGTGTCATTGCCTTCGTTGACCAGGGTGTTCTCATTCACCCGGTCGCCGACGTGATCGACGTAATAGATGTCGTCGCCAAGTCCGCCGAACATTTGATCATTGTCCAGCCCGCCATCCAGCGTGTCATTGCCGTCGCCCCCGCGCAGCGTATCCCAGCGCGCCCCGCCTTCCAGGCTGTCACTTCCGGCGCCGCCCTCTAGGACGTTGGTGACCGCATTGCCGATGATCCGGTCATTGCCCGCGCCCGTAACCGCATTCTCGATCGTCACCCCCTGGGCGATCGCGACATTGCCGGTCAGCCCGCCGACGCTCGAAAAATGCGCTGGCCTCAGATCGACCAAAGCCCCTTGCGCATAGCCGGAAAAGTCGAAGCGATCGGTCCCGCCGGCGTCCCAGACGGCAAAGATCACTGCTCCGCCGGGTGTCGCCGCATCGAACCACGGCCGGCCGGCATTGGCGTTGAAGCCGTAGGTCGTGTCGCCCGCGCGCGTATTCATATTGGCGCCATAGAGCCTTTGCGCCGCGGCGATATCGTCCATCAGCGGCGTCGAGGCATAGCGGTAATTGTTCCACCCGCCGGTATTGCTCTCGTCGAAATAGCTCATCACCGTATACTGCCGCGAGTCCTCGGCATAGGGCGCGTGGGCGGCATAGGTGATGCTGACACCGGGTGCGGCATTGTAGTCGCCCGGATGCGCCAGCCCCAGGGCGTGGCCGATCTCGTGGACCAGCACATTCTGCCCATAGCCGCCGATCACGGGCGAGGCATTGTACGACAAGGTACTGTTGATCCAGACGTCGCTGTCGAAACTGCCATAGGATTTGTCATAAGGGAAATAGGCGAAGGCCGCCGCCGCCGAGGCACCGGTCGCATAGTTGGCGAAGAGCAAGGTCGCGCTGTTGGAATAGCCTGTGCCGCCCGCCCGCACAAAGGTCAGGTTGGCGACGTCGGACCACGATTGCAGGGCCAGTTCGGCGCCAGTGATCTGGGCGGCCGAAAAGACGGAAAAGCCGCCCGTATCGCTGGGCATGGACGACGGCGCGCTGGAACGGAAGGCGTAGGTGACGATCGCGGGCGTGCCGGTGACGCCATAGCCGGACTGCGAATAGCCGTAGCGGGTGATGGCTTGCGCCGCGGCATCGACGCTGTAGGAGGTCTTGCCGTTGACGGTGTGCCCGCCGCGTTCGAATGACGGATCGACGGCTGCGACTGGCTCAGTGGCGTAGCTGTTCATGAGATAGGTCCCGCTGAAAACCGCCCCCGCAGCCGCTTTCAGCCATACCACTCTTTGGCGAATTCCGTCAGCCGGTTTCGCGTGAAATTCGCGTCACGAAGGAAAGATGCCCTTCTCCTCCCCACATCGTGGGGAGGGGAACCCCGAGTGGGTGGAAGGGTACTCCACCCACTCCGCCACGATCAGACGAAGTACAGATCTTCCTTCGTCAAAACCGCACCCGTGACGATGGCCAGCTCGAACGCCGCGCCAGCCCCCGCGCCATCGGCGTCCCACCACAGTTTCTGCGTGGCGGCATCCCAGACGAACTGCGCCCCTGCCCCCACGGCAACCGCGCCCTCGGTGAACTCCGCCGCCGTCAGCCCATGCCCGGCCGCAAAGCCATAGTCCGCGCCCGTGAACACCAGCCGGTCCAGCGTATGTTGGAAATCGACGACGTGATCATGACCATTGCTCGCGATGCCGGCGAATACAAAGGTATCCGTGCCGGTGCCACCGCCCAGCACGTCATTGCCGCTGCCTCCGGCCAGCGTGTCATTACCGTTGCCGCCCGACAGACGATCGTGATCCGCCCCGCCCGTCAGACTGTCATTACCGTCCCAGCCATACAGGCTGTCATTGCCAAGCCCGCCAGACAGGACGTTATTGCCGCTGGAGCCATTGATGGCGTTATGCAGCCCATTCCCCGTTCCGGACACCGCCGTCCCCGTCAGGTACAGGTTTTCGACGTCGGCCGTCAGCGCGTAGGACAGCGACGCCTTCACGGTATCCGTTCCTTCGCCATACAGCTCATAAACGCGATCGCCGGCGTGATTGACGATATAGGTATCATTGCCTGTCCCGCCGGACATGGCGTCATTGTCTGCCCCGCCGTCCAGCCGGTCATCGCCCGCCCCGCCGGTCAGCGTATCCCAGCGCTCGCCGCCTTCCAGCGTGTCATCGCCCTCGCCGCCGTCCAGGCTGTCACCGCCGTCGCCGCCCGTCAGGACGTCCGAGCCCGTGCCACCGTCCAGCGTATCGCTGCCACCCAGGCCCAGCAGCGTATCGACGCCTGCCCCACCAGTCAGGCGGTTGTTCAGGCCATTGCCGGTCCCGGTGGTGTAATAGTTTTCGAGCACCAGGTTTTCGACATTGGCCGTCAGCGCGTAGCTGATCAGGGAATAGACAGTGTCATTACCTCCGCCCGCGTCCTCGAACACCCGGTCGTCGCTGCGATTGACGCGATAGAGGTCATCGCCGCCGCCACCGTACATGCGGGCGCTGTCATACCCGCCGTCCAGCGTGTCATTGCCGTCGCCGCCCCGCAGCGTATCGCCCATCCCTTCGGCATAGAGGCTGTCATTGCCCGCCCCGCCGTCCAGGACGCCGCCGCTGAAGGAACCGCCGACGACTGTGTCATCCCCGGCGTCTCCATAGACATACCTGCCGATGACGTAGTCATTGCCGTCACCGCCGTGGCCCGATCCCTGGCCGATCGTGATGGTATCATTCCCTTCACCGCCAAAGCCCTCGTAGCGGGTACCATAGTCAGTACCAAACAGGCTGTCGTCGCCCGCCCCGCCATACACGGTGGTGACGCCGCCGCCGACATTGGCGTGAGCCTCGATCGTGTCATTGCCCGTCCCGCCATCGACCGTGATCCCACCGGCGAAGATCGCGTCATTGCCGTCGCCGCCGGATACGATATCGCCTGATCCCAGCGCGTAGATGGTGTCATTGCCCGCGCCGCCGTTCAGCGTGTCGGCATCGGTAGTGCGCAGCTCACCCGAGAAGGCCTTGCCGTAGATCACGTCGTAACCGCCGCCGCCGTCGATACTGTCGCTGCCGGTGCCGCCGTTCAGCCAGTTGGCGTCATCACCGCCCAGCAGGGTGTCGTTGCCGTCATCACCGGTGAGCGTGTCATAACCGCTGCCCGCCAGGACAGAGTCATTGCCCGCACCGCCCGTCAGGGTATCCGTGCCCGCGCCACCTTCGACCGTGTCGTCGCCCGCGCCGCCGTTGACTATGTCCGCGCCGTCGTCACCGCCGCCGATGAGGCTGTCATTGCCGTCACCTCCCAACAGGGTGTCACGGCTGTTGCCGCCGGTGATCGTGTCATTGCCGGCCCCGCCGTCCAGCGCGTCCGACCAGACCGTCCCCACCAGGCTGTCGTCGCCGGCGGTGCCCGAAGCGATACTGCCCAGGCCCAGGTCTTCAACCCGGACCGTCCCATCGGTGAATTTCAGCGTTTCGATGCCGGAAAGCACAAGGTTGCCGGTGATATTGGGGCCGCTGACCAGGACGACACCATCAGCACCGGCCAGGATACCGAATCTGGACTGTGTATCGCTGAAAACAGCCGTGTCTTCGCCCGCGCCGCCATCGACGGTCGCAGCACCGCTGGCGCCAATGAAATCATCGCCGTCGCCACCGTTCAGCGTGCCGCTGCCATTCAGGCTGTCATCGCCGGCCTCGCCTTCCAGCAGGGCCCAGCCATACTGACCGGCGCTGAGGACATCGTTGCCGATGCCGCCCTTGAGCGTATCGCCGCTGCCGCCAAAAAGTGCGCCATAAAGCGTGTCATTGCCCTCGCTGCCCAGCAACAAATCCGCTGCATAGGTGCCGTAGATGACGTCGTCGCCAGCACCGCCGCCCAGGGTCGGCGTTATTCCCCCGTAGCCGTTGCTCCAATTGACGCCATTGAGGCTGTCATTGCCTTCGCCGCCATCCAGCGACTGGGCGCCGTTGCCGTATATGGTGATCGTGTCATTGCCGGCGCCACCGATAAGTATCCCGCTCCCCGCGATGCTGTCATCACCTTCGCCGCCATCCAGCGTTCCCCGGCCATACAGCGTGTCGTTTCCGGCGTCGCCCTGGACCATGCCCACGCCCCCCAGCGCGTCGTTGCCTTCGCCGCCTTCGAGCGTATTGCCCTCTGCATAGTAGTCACTCAGCGTGTCGTTGCCGTCACCGCCATAAAGTCTGTCAACGCCGTCCCCCCCTTCCAGCGAGTCAGCGCCACCCAGCCCGTACAGGCTGTCATTGCCCGCCAGCCCCTGCAGCAGGTCGTTTAACGCCGAACCGCTCAGGCTGTCGGCCCCTGCTGTGCCGGGCACGTAGTTGCCGACCGAAGCCATATCGAAGGTCAGGACTTCGCCGCGAAACAGAACCGTCTCGATATTGGCAAAGGCCACGACGCCATTTGTATTCCTGAACACCACGTCCGATCCCTGCCGGTAAGCCACCGGGGGCCAGGACCAGTAGTCGAGGCTCAATGTGTCATTGCCGGCGCCGCCATCGAAGCGGCCGGTAACCTCGCTGGTGGCCTTAATGAGGTCGTCACCACCATCGCCATTGATGGTACTGTTGTAGAAGGCCCACAAGGTGTCATTGCCGGCGCCACCCGAGGCTTTTGCCCCATAGACAACAACTGAATCTTGACCGTCGCCGCCCTCGATCACGCCATAGCCGGTCAGGCTGTCATCGCCCAGTCCACCACGGATGGTGGCCCCGCCAAAGATCGTGTCGTTGCCTGCGCCACCGTCGGACAGCCGGGCCGTGCCGTCGATCGAGTCATCACCATCGCCGCCCATAAGGGTGTTGAACCCGCCTTCGCTGTCGGCATTACCCGTCAGACGATCGTTACCGACGCCGCCGTCCAGCGACCCCGAGCCGCTCAGGAAGTCATTGCCCTCACCGCCGAGCAGCGTCGCATTGGCCCACGGGGAATACAGCGCATCACCACCCACACCGCCGTCGAGATAACGCCCGCCGCGCAGGTAGTCGTTGCCTTCTCCGCCCATGAGGGTCGTCTGCCGCACCGTCGCGTTCAGTTCATCCCGCCCGTCCCCACCGTCGAGATAACCGCTGCCCGACACAGTATCGTCGCCGGCGTCGCCATAAAGGCTGTCCTGCCCACCCATGCCGTCGATCGTGTCGTTACCAGCCAGCGCGTTGATGCTGTCATTGCCAGCCGTGCCAAGCAGGCTGTCGTTGAGCTCGGTCGGCACCGTGACATCGGGATTGAATCCGCCGAAATTGTGCGTCGTCAACGACGAAACCGCCACGCCCTTCAGCGTCAGGTAGGGATAACCGCCCCAGCCACCGCTATCGACTGTAATGACAGTATCCGCCCCCACCTGCGCCAGCTTTACAATCCTCTGACCGAAGGGGTTGGTGCCCGCCGGATGGGAGGACAGGAAAACCGTGAGATCGATCACGTCACCGCCGTCACCGGCTGCGAAGTCCTGGACGACGATCTTGCCGTTGCTGCGTGGCAGGGCGTAGGTGTCTGTGCCGCTGCCGCCGTACAGGTTGATCGTTATGCCGTCGGGATTGAATGAACCTGAGAAGGTGTCATTGCCGTCGCCGCCATAAAGCGCGCTGCCGTCACCTCCGCCAAGGTTCAGGACGTCGTTGCCCGCGCCGCCCCTGAGCGTATTGACGCCCTTGTCGTCGGACAGGACGTCGTCGCCATCACCACCGTCGATCGTGTCATGACCCGCCCCGCCTGCGATGACGTCATTACCCGCGCCGCCATCCAGCACGTCGCTGCCCGCCAGTCCGGTTAGCGTATCGTCTCCATCCGCCCCGGCAATCGTATCGGCGCCTTGTAACCCCGTCAGGGCCTCATCGGTCCCCGTCCCCGTGAAAACGCCGCCTGCCGGCGCCGTGCCATCGGGCGCGAAACCGCCGAAGCTTTGCGCCGTCAGGGTGGAGGCCACGAAATTCTCAAGCGCTATCGGCGTGGAGACGTAGCCGCCATCTGCTGCGCCGTTACTGTCGTATTGGATCAGGGTCCAGGTGCCGTTCTGCACCAGCTTGACATGACCGGTTGCAAACGGATTTTCACCGCTGTCGGGCGTCAGATGCTGTATGTCGATAACGTCGCCATCGGTCACGCTGAAATCGGTGATCGTCATCTTGTAACCGGCGACAAACAGGTCTGCGCCGCTGCCCCCGCTGACGCTGGTGGTCGCTCCATATGACGTCGCCGAGATGGTGTCGTTACCATCTCCGCCGTCCGCGTAGGCGATGTTGTAGTAATCGAAGGTCCACAGGCTGATGAAGTCATCGCCTGCCCCGCCCGACACCGTCGCCGCCTGGTTGGACGACACCTCGATCGTGTCGTCGCCGTCGCCACCGTCCAGCACGTCATAACCGGCATAGTCGTAGATGATGTCGTGGCCGGCGCCTCCTTTGAGCGTGTCACTGCCATAGGCGCCAATGATCGTATCGTCGCCGTCCAGCCCGAGTATGCTGTCGGCGTCGTCCGTCCCCGGCAGCGAATCCGCACCCGTCGTCCCCGTGATATTGGCCACCAGCTTAATCCCCCCGGAAATATGTAAAATCGAAATGGTTTATGGTTAATGCACGCTAGCCCAGCAGGCGAAACCGCGCAATCTCAAGTCGCAAGGCATGCGAAAATGTTACCGCCAATAAAAAGGCCGCCGGAGATGATCCGGCGGCCTTGATATTTTGCCAAAAACCGCTGCACACTTTTTGGCATATCGCTTTAGACGAAGTACAGATCGTCCTTCGTGACGCTGGTGCCCGTGACGATGGCCAGCTCGAACGCCGCCCCCGCACCCGAACCATCGGCATCCCAGTACAGCCGGTCGGTCGCGTCGTTCCAGATGAACTGCGCCCCCGTCCCGACCGCCGCGGCGCCGAGCGTGAACTCGGCCGCCGTCAGCGCGTGTCCGGCCGCGAAGCCATAGTCGCTGGCTGTGAAGACCAGGCGGTCCACACCATGCTGGAAGTCGCTGAGATGGTCGTGGCCATTGACCGCCGTGCCCGAGAAAACGAAGTCATCCGCGCCCGCGCCGCCACCGACAATGTCGTTGCCGCTGCCGCCGATGAGCGTGTCATTGCCGTTGCCGCCCGACAGACGATCGTGATCGTCGCCGCCCGTCAGGCTGTCATTGCCATCCCAGCCAAAGAGGCTGTCATTGCCAAGACCGCCCGTCAGCACGTTGTTGCCGCTGGTGCCGTTGATGGCGTTATGCAAGCCATTTCCGGTGCCATCGGTATTGCCCGTGCCGGTCAGGTACAGGTTCTCGACGTCCGGCGACAGGGCGAACGAGACCGACGATTTCACCGTATCGGTGCCTTCGCCATAGGTCTCGTAGACCCGGTCACCGGTGTGATCAACGACATAGGTGTCATTGCCCGCACCACCGTACATGGCGTCATTGTCCGCGCCGCCGTCGAGGATGTCATCGCCCTCGCCGCCCTTCAACGTATCCCAGCGCGCCCCGCCACTCAGCTGGTCGTTGCCGGTGCCGCCATCGAGGCTGTCCGAACCCTCCCCGCCGCTCAGCGAGTCATTGCCGGCCGCACCCGTCAGCACGTCGTGGTCATTGCCGCCATCGAGCTTGTCGTTGCCCTCCTGGCCCGACAGCGTATCATTGCCGTCGCCGCCGGTCAGCGTGTTGTTGCCGGCATTGCCGGTCAGCACATTGTTGAGCGCATTACCCTGGGCCTGGATGTTGGCCGTCCCGGTCAGCACGACCGCTTCGATATTGCCGGCTGCCTTGTAGTTGATGCTGGCCCAGACCGTATCAAAGCCCTCATTGGCGTTCTCGATGGCCTGGTCTCCGGCCTGGGTGATGACATAGGTGTCATTACCCTTGCCGCCATAGAGCTTGTCACTGCCAAGCCCGCCGTCCAGCGTGTCATTGCCGCCCAGACCGCGCAGGGTATCATTGCCCGCGCCGCCCACAAGGCTGTCGCTGCCGGTGACGTGCAGCAGGAAGACGTCGAGGTCCGGATTGGCATCGCTGCCCGCCAGGTCGCTGGCATACGAATTGAACAGCAGCCGGTCGGGCGTCAGCGACGTCGCCCATTCACTGTCGTCATCACCCGCCACGACGCGCGTCAGCCCGCCGCTTGTCAGGTCGTAGGCGAAGATGTCCGACATGCCGTTGTCGTCGCCCGCTACCAGATTGTCGGCGAAGCTGGCGAAATAGACGGTCTTGCCGTCTGCCGAGAAGACCACGCCGTCCGACTGGTCGTTGCCAGCCTCACCCGCGGCATTCTTCGAGATCAGCGTGACTTCGCCGGTCGTCAGATCCTTGACGTAGACCTGGCCGTCGCCGCCGGTATCGACAGTCGTCAGGCTGGACGCCGTCGAGCCGAAGACGGCCTTCGTACCATCGGCGGAAATGTGCCCGTCGAAAAAGACCGTGCCGCCGGCCGCCTCGCCCGACGCCGGCGCGCTGACGAGCGAAACCGCCAGCGTCGCCGTATCGAGCACGAACAGGTCGTAATCGCCATTAAAGTCGTCCGCCACCAGATAGGGCGCGCTACTGCTGAACAGCACCTTGCTGCCATCCGGCGTCACGTCGGAGAAGTTCGCCTGGTAGAGGGTCCACGCGCCCGGCGCATTAAAGTCGCTCAACTGCTGTATCGTGCCGTCGGCAAGCGAGCGCACATACAAAAGCTCCACGAAGTCGATCGTGCCCGGCGCGTCGAACGACCAGGCGCTGAAGACAACCTTGCTGGCATCGCCGGTGAAGCCGCCGGTGTAGGCCAGGGACACTGTGCCGCCATTGGGCAGATCGCCCGCCAGAAGGTTGACCTCGCCAGTCGTGACATTCTTTATGAAAACGCGCGTTACGGCCATGCCATCCGCGTCGAGATTGCTGGCCGACGTTCCGAACAGGATCAGGTTGCCGTCCGCCGACACGTCGATCGCGAAGCTGGAACTGTTGGCCAATTCGCCGTCATCCGCCGTGTCGATGCGCACGACATCGCCGGTCACCAGGTCCTTGCGATAGAGGTGCTGCTGGCCGTCGTTCTGGCCGTCGAAGACCAGGTTGGTGGCATTGCCTCCAAAGACAACATAGCGGCCATCCGCCGAGCCCATATAGGCGCCGGTGACGGCATTGACCTGCTCGCCCGCCGCATTCTTCGAGATCAGCTCGATGTCGCCGGCCTCATGGCCTGTCACGACGCGGCCGACCCTGTCATCGACGCTAACCGCGAAATGCGCCTTTGCCGACGTATCGATCTCGTCGGTTACGGTGACATCAAAGCCCGCCGCACCAGCGGTATAGCCGCCATGGCGGAAGGTGACCTGACCCGCCGCCAGTTCGTCATTGCTGAACCAGTCGGACTGCTGGCCGTTGACGAAGACACCGCCGCCCGTGACGTTCGACACATCGAAGAACACCTCCGTGTCGTCGGGATCGGTAAAGCCGATATCGGCCGCCGTCAGCACATAGGACTTGCCGAACTGAACCGTCGCCGCCAGGTCGCCAGTCAGCACCGGCGCGACATTGGCCAGGCTGTCGAGCGCCACCGTACCGTCAGCGAAGCTGAGCCATTCGACGTCCGTCAGTGTATCCGTGCCGTCCGCGCCGGTAACGGTCGCGTTGGCGCCATTAACGCTGACGGTATAGTCGGCCCGGTTGCCCGAAAAGACCGCCCGGTCGTCGCCATCGCCACCATCCAGCGCATCGTCGCCCGCGGCACCGGTCAGCGTATCGTCGCCGCCCTTGCCCGCGATCGTGTCGTTGCCCGCGCCGCCCGTCAGGCTGTCATTGCCGGTGACGTGCATCAGGAAGGCGTCGTTTGCGCCGTTTTCGTCGCCCGCCACCAGATTGCTGGCCGCGCTGGTGAAGGCATAGAGGTCATCATTAAGAGACAGGCCTTCATAGGTCAGGCCATTACCCGCCGCGACGCGCGTGACCGTGCCCGTCGTCAGGTCATAGGCAAACAGGTCCTGCTGGCCGTTGTCGTCGCCGGCAACCAGATTGGTGGCGGTGCTCGTAAAGTAGACGACATTGCCGTCCTCCGAGAAGTCACCAAAGCTCGAATCGGCATTGCCCACATGACCCGTGGCATCGGTGGAAATCAGCGTCACCGCGCCAGTGGCCATGTCCTTGACATAGACCTGCTTCACCCCGCCCCCATCGGCGCCGGTCACGCCCATCGCGCCGGTCGCGAACGCGACCTTGCTGCCATCGGCCGACAACCGTCCGCCCATGACCTCGTTCAGGGAAAGCGACGCGCCCGACGAAGGCACGGTGGCGATCTGGATGACGGCGGTCGCCGTGTCGAGGACGAACAGGTCGTATCCTCCATTGGTGTCGCCGGCGACCAGATTCGGTGCATTGCTGCCGAACAGGATCTTCCCGCCGTCGCGCGTCATATCATAGAGGTCGGCCGAATAGTAGGTCCAGTCGTGCGTCGAATTAAAGTCGTCGACCCGCACCGTATGACCATCGGCCAGCGTCTTGACGTAGATCATGCCTGAGAAATCGATCGGCACGCCGGCGCCCAGGTTAAAGGAAATCGCGGTGTAATAGGCCTTGGCGCCATCCGGCGTAAGCATGCCATTGAACGCGCCGACGTCCGGAATGCCGCCGCCCGGCATGGTCGAAACAATGGTAACTTCGCCGCTGATCAGGTTTTTGGTGTAGGCCAAATAGGGCGTGATGCTGCCTGTCGGACCGAAATTGGTCGCGCTCGACACGAACATCGCCAGGTTGCCATCGTCGGAAATGCTGGTCGCCCAGGCGGTCGCGTTGCCGATCGTGCCGTCGTTGAGGCCATCGACGCGCAACACCTCACCCGTCACCAGATCCTTGCGGTAGACGTGCTGCTGGTGATCGTCCGGCGTCCCTTCGACCAGGTTAGTCGCGGAACTGCTGAACAGGACGTAACGGCCGTCAGGAGTGCCGACATAGCCGCCCGTCCCGGCATTGCCCTGGACGCCCGCTGCGTTCTTCGAGATCAGTTCGATCTCACCTGCGTCGAAGCCAGTGATCGCGCGCCCGGCGCTGGCGTCAACCGCGACGGCAAACGCCGCCTTGGCCGATGTGTCGTCACCGTCGCCGACCGTGACGTCGAAGCCCGCCGCATCGGCCGAATAGCCGCCGTGGCGGAAGGCGACCAGACCCGCCGCCAGATCGGTGCTCGTGAAGCTTGTGACCTGTTCGCCACCGACAAAGACGCCGCCGCCCTTGACGTTCGACACGTCGAAGACAACGTCCGTGTCGTCCGGGTCGGTAAAGCCAATATCGCCCGCCGTCAGGATATACGCGCCCCCGAAGGCCACCGTCGCCGCCAGGTCGCCGGTCAGCACTGGCGCTACGTTACTGCCCACTGCCCCGTCGTCAAACATGAGTTTCTCCACCCCGCTTACCGTGTCTGTGCCATAGGCACCCTGTACGGTCGCCACGCCATCCCCAAAGGTGACGACATAGTCCGCCCGCTTGCCCGAGAAGACCGCCGTGTCGTTGCCGTCGCCGCCATCGATAAAGTCGCTGCCCCGGCCACCGGTGATGGTGTCGTCGCCTGCCCCGCCCGACAGGCTGTCGAAGCCGTCGAAACCGGTGATCCAGTCGTCGCCGTCGCCGCCGTCGAAGGTGTCATTGACAAAGTCCTCGCCCACAAGGGCGTCGTCCCCGGCCGTCGCCGCCAGGGCCGCGAAATTCTGGGCCGTCAGGTCGGCGACATCGACGTTATTCAGGATCAGGATCGGTGTGAAGCCGCCCGGGCCGCTGCCGTCACGATCGCTTTCCAGTATGGCCTTGGCGCCCGACTGGACCCAGCGCAGATGTCCCGAAGCGAACGGATCGCCGCCGCCATAGTTGCTGAGATAGGTCGCGAGCTGCTGAATCTGCAGGACATCGCCCGCTGCCCCGGCTTCGAAGTCCGTCACCACGACGGCGGCATAGTCGCGCATCCAGCCATAAAGGTTCAGCACGTCGCGGCCGTCGCCCAGGGTGATCGAGGCGCTCACCGGATCAGCCAGGACCAGGTCGTCGCCCGCGCCCGCGTCCACGCTGCCGCCAGCGCCCATCCATGCCGCTATGGTGTCGCTGCCCGCGCCGCCGGTAACGGTGGCGTAGTCATCATGGGCCGCGATCGCGTCGTCGCCCGCGCCACCATCCAGGCGGTCCGAACCGGCAAAGTCATTGATATCGTCGTCGCCGTCACCACCCAGAACGGTGTCGTTGCCGGCATCGCCCTGCAGCCGGTCATTGCCGGCCCCGCCATCGATGCTGTCGCGGCCGTCACGGCCGAACAGGACGTCGTCGCCGTCACCGCCCGACAGGCTGTCGTGGCCGATCCCGCCGAAATCGTAGTCCGTCCCGCTGCCGCCGTTCAGCACGCGCGGCGTGGCCGGCGCGCCCCATGGATCGTAGCCGCCCAGGTTCTCGGCCGTCAGCGTGGCGGCCCAGACATTCTCCAGCCGATAGACAGTCTCCCACAGCCGCGTCCCGACCGCGCCATCCGGCTCGACCTGGACAAGCGTATCCAGCCCGTCCTGCACCAACCGGATCGACCCCGATCCGAAGCCATCGCCATTATATCCAACCAGGGTGCGCAGCAGGAATTCCAGCTCCAGCACATCGCCGCCGCTACCGGCCGTGAAATCGGTGATCACCTTTTCGGCACCAATCACCGGACCCATGCCACGCGGCACGCTGGCCGAGTCGATCCCGAACCTGTCCGCGCCACTGCCGCCCGACAAGGTGGCCGCGTCGGACATGCCGCTAAACAGGCGATCGCTGCCCGCCCCGCCCATCAGCACATCGTTCTGCTTGCCGAAGAGGTGGTCGTCACCCTCACCGCCGTCGAGGATTCCCGGCGTGCCGATGACGGCCGTCAGCCAGTCATCGCCCGCACCGCCGGCCAGCCACTCGCCAGTCCGGCTGTCCGGCCCGGTGGTCAGCGCCTCGCGCGTCAGGGTAACGTCGGAGAACCTGACCGCATCGACGCCCAGCAGCACATCCGTGCCGCCGGCTCTGTCGCTTTTGCCGGTCAGGGTCAGGTTGCCAGAGGTGTCCACCCCGAAACCATAGTCGGCCCGCGCGCCCGTAACGACGACGGTATCATTGCCGTCACCGCCGTCCAGCAGGTCGTTACCCTTACCGCCGGTCAACTGGTCGTCGCCCGTCCCACCCAAAAGCGTGTCGTCGCCGCTGCCGCCGTCCAGCGTATCATTGCCCTCACCGCCCGTCAGGCTGTCATAGCCATCCAGGGCGCGCACCCAATCGTCTCCTCCCAGACCATCGATCGACCCGAAATAGTCGGATTTGACGATATTGTCGGCGCCGTTGGTCGGCGCCACGAAACTCGATACATTGAACCAGGTCAGGTCGGCGACCGCGACATCCTTCAGCCGCACGACCTGGGTCACCACGCCCGCATCGGCGCCCGCACCGTCGTAATCGCGCATCAGCACGGCGTCGCCGCCGTCCTGTACCCAGGCATAGTGGCCCGAGGCGAACGGATCGCCGCCGCTGTAATTGCTGACATACCGGTAGGGACTGTCGATATGCAGGGTGTCGCCGCCTTGCCCCACCGTAAAGTCGGTGATGACCGGTGCGGTGCCGTTGGTGAAGAAGGTCTCGACGATGACCAGGTCCTGGCCTGCGCCAAGCGTGATCTCGCCCGGACTGGTCGTCACAATGAGCACGTCGTCGCCCGCTCCGGCGTCGATCAGATTGCCCGTGTCACCCTGGGACCGGATCGTGTCACTGCCGTCACCGCCGGTGATGGTCACGGCCGTGCCGCTGGCCCAGATTTCGTCGTCACCGTCGCCGCCATCGATCAGATTGAAGCCGAAGCCTTCGCGGATGACATCGTTGCCCGCGCCGCCAATCACCGTATCCGGACCGAAATTGCCTTCCAGTGTGTCGTCACCGGCGCCCCCCTCCAGCCGGTCCGCCCCGTCACCGCCATAGAGCGAATCGTCACCATCGACGCCGTAGAAGCTGTCATTGCCAAGCGCGCCGTTCATTGTGTCCGCGCCACTTGTGCCGATGCGCACATCGGACGGAACCGGCAGCCCCTGCGGATCGTAGCCGCCAAAATTGTGCGCGGTCAGCTGGGACAGGTCGATATTTTTGAACCGGATCAGGGTTTCCCACGGACGCGCCCCCGAAGCGGCATCCGGATCGGCTTCCAGCAGCACGTCGGCCCCGTCCTGGACCAGACGCAATGAGGTTGATCCCAGGCCCTGGCCGTCATAGCCGCGCAGCGACCACATGATATTGCGCAGATCGATGGTCTCGCCGCCATCGCCCGCCACGAAGTCGGTGATTATCTTAGTCCCGTCGAAGATCGGGCCGTTGACGTCGCCCGACGCGCCATTGAACACAAATCTGTCAATGCCATTTCCACCGGTAATGGTGGCAGGAGACGTGCTCAGCGACATACTGATCAGGTCATTACCGTCACCGCCGTCCACGATATCGGCGCCGGACACATCGATGCTGTCGTCGCCATGGCCACCGATCAGGATGTCCGGTTGATTGGAATAGCTGCCCTGCAATGTGTCATTGCCATAGCCGCCGTCGAGGATGACCTGGCTCCATGGCGAGGCAGCACTCAGGCTGTCATTGCCGCCGCCACCGAAGACGATGTCGCCGGACACCGTGTCATTGTCGCCGACGAGCGTCTTCACGCTCAGGGTAACGTCATCGAAGCCCAGAGCCTCGACGCCGGTCACGGTGTCGGTCCCGGCGCCACCCACCGTGTCGGCGACGACCAGTTGGCCGTAGGCGTCCAGCCCTATCTGATACATCCAACGCGCACCCGCGAAGACCGCCGTGTCGTTGCCGGTGTACGCATACAGGTAGTCATTGCCGACGCCGCCGATCAGGCGCTCGTCACCCGCTCCCCCCTGCAGACTGTCATTGCCTTCCCCGCCATCCACCGTCGCATTGACGCCAACGGCGGCAAGCCGGTCATTGCCCAACCCGCCCGTAACCAAACGCGCAAAGCTTATGATGTCATCGTCAAAAGCCGAGCCCACAATGGTCTCGAGCGAAGACAGGTTGCCGCCATAGCCGATACGCAGGGCGGCCGTCGCGTTCACACCGCTCAGCGTGTCGTTGCCGTCACCGCCACTAATGCGGTCGCTTTGGCCGCCGGCCGAATAGATCAGGTCGTCGCCTGTTCCGCCCCGGACGACATCGTTATTGCCGCTGGTATGGATGGTGTCGTTGCCATTGCCCGCATCGATGATGTCGAAGCCGGTCTGGCCCTTGATCAGGTCATTGCCGTCGCCGCCATAGACAGTGTCGAAGCCGCTGGCGACCAGGGTGTCATTGCCGTTGCTGCCGTCGATCTCGTTATTGCCGGCGCCCCCGTCGATGCTGTCGTCGCCATCATTGCCGATCAGGATGTCGTTGCCATTGCCACCCTTCACCGTGTCCTGGCCACCGCCAGCGCGGATTGAGTCGTCCCCCGCCGTGCCGTTGAAGGTCTCGTTGGCGCCATTGCCGTTGAAGACCTTGCCCAGCTTGGTCAGGTCGATTGCGCCCTCGAAATCGATCGCCTCGACATTCTTGACGGTCTGGACGCTCTTCACGATGGGGGTGGTCGGGTCGTAGTCGTAGACGTGGCGACGGGTGACGATGGCGATGCCGTCCGAACCGCCCAGATTGACGATGGTGGCGCGGCCGCGGCCCGCGTCGGTATAGAACTGGAAGAGGTCGGTGCCATCGCCGCCGTCCACCGAAGCGGCGCCATAGCCGCTTATCAGCGTGTCGTTGCCCCCGCCGCCGGTCAGCGTGTTATTGCCTTCATAGGCCATGATATAGTCGGCATAGGCAGTGCCGGTCAGGCTGTCATTGCCTGGCGTGCCTTCGATCCAGGCGCCCACCGCCGAGGCATCGAGCGCGAACGCCGCGTCATCGAAGCTGAGGAACTCGACGCCCGAAAGCGTGGCCACCTCGTTCTGCGGCGTCCGCACCCGGTAGTCGCTGCCGGTATAGAGGATGGTATAGGCCGAACGCGCCCCGTCGAAATCGACCGTGTCGTTGCCCGAGCCGCCGGTGATATTCTGGTCGCCGGTGCCGTAGATCAGGTCGTCGTCATTGCCACCGTCGATGACGTAACGATAGTCCTGGCTGGTCCGGATGACGTCGTTACCGTCGCCGCCGCTGATCGTCGCGGAGTTATACCCGTAGATCGTGTCATTGCCGGCGTCGCCAGACACGACCCCAGCGGAGTCGATGGAATCCGCGCCATCGCCGCCGGATACGGTGTTTGAGGACGAACCGGACTCTATGGTGTCGTTGCCCGCCCCGCCGCTCAGGCTGTCATAATGGGTGTTCAGGGAATACAGGTGATCGGCGCCCTCGCCTCCGATCAGGGTGCTGAACAAATAATGGGATTCCAGGGTGTCATTGCCGATACCCCCGTCCAGGTAGCCGCTGAGGCGGAGATAGTCGTCGCCCGCCTCACCATAACCAACGGTCGTGCTGAAATTTTGGTAATTGGCCAGGGTGTCATTGCCGTCACCACCCAGCACAGTGTCCTTGCCAAGGCTGGTGACGATGCTGTCATTGCCACCCAGGCCGCTGATGCTGTCGTCGCCCGTGGTATCGCCCAGCGTGTCGTTGCCCGGCGTACCGTTGATGATATTGGCCATGATATCCCCCCGAAAGTAAATCGGGGCAACCTAGCGCTGATTCAGGTGGGTGTACATAGGACCATCCCCACGGGGGAATCGCGCCCTCTCCTCCCCACATCGTGGGGTATAGCGCCAGCGGAAGTATAGCTTCCGCCAGCGATGGAACCATTTGCGGAGCAAATGGTGGACGGGTGTGCCGCCTGCGCCTTAGCTAAAGAACAGATCGTCCTTCGTCACCGTCGCGCCGCCCGAGATCAGCGCGATCTCGAACGCAGCCCCGGCCCCCGATCCATCGGCATCCCACCACAACTTGTGCGTGGCGGCATCCCAGACGAACTGCGCCCCGGCCCCTACGGCCGCAGCCCCCGCGGTAAACTCCGCGTTGGTCAGCACATGCCCGGCTGCGAAGCCGTAGTCTGCACCGCTGAACACCAGCCGGTCAACGCCGTGGACAAAGTCGCTGACGTGGTCGTGGCCATTGGCAAGAATGCTTGCAAACACGAAGTCATCCGCGCCTGCGCCGCCGCCCAGCACGTCATTGCCGCTGCCGCCGACAAGTGTATCCGCGCCGTTGCCGCCTGACAGACGGTCGTGATCAGCGCCGCCCGTAAGGCTGTCATCGCCGTCCCAGCCATAGAGGCTGTCATTGCCAAGGCCGCCCGCCAGCACATTGCCGCTGGCATTGCCATTGATGGCATTGTGCAAGCCATTACCCATTCCCGACACCGCCGTGCCCGTCAGGTACAGGTTTTCGACATCCGGCGTCAGCGCGTACGAGATGGACGCCTTTACCGTATCGGTGCCTTCGCCATACAGCTCATAGACCCGGTCGCCGGTATTATCGACTGCATAGGTGTCGTTGCCCGCGCCGCCCCACATCCGGTCATTGTCGAGCCCGCCATCGAGGATGTCGTCGCCTGTGCCGCCGACAAGCGTGTCCCAGGTCGCACCGCCCGACAGGGTGTCATTGCCCGCACCACCATCAAGGCTGTCCGCCCCCGCGCCGCCCGACAGGCTGTCGGTCCCGGCATCGCCCAGCACGGTGTCGTTGCCATCACCGCCCTGGATCGTATCCTGGCCCTCGCCGCCACCGACATAGTCGTTGCCCGCTCCGGCCAGGATGCGGTCGTCGCCGTCCACACCCATCAGGATGTTGTTGCCGCCCGATCCCTGCAGCGTGTCGTCGCCAGCGGTCCCGACTGCGCTTTCGATGCTCGACAGCGTGTCGTTGCCCACGACGGCGCCGCTTACGCGGTCGTAGTGCGCAGCCGTGCCGTGGACCAGATCGACCAAGACCTTATAGGTGTCGCCAAGATAGAAGGCCGAGTCGAGGCCATCGCCGCCCTTCAGGACGTTGTTGCCGTCGCCGCCCGACAGCAGGTCATTGCCCGCCCCGCCTTCAAGGCTGTCATCGCCTTCGAAGCCGTGCAGGCTGTCCCAACCATCACCCGCCCCACCCTTGATCGTGTCATTGCCGACCCTGCCATACAGGGTATCGTCACCCGCTCCGCCGTCCAGCCACGCCGCGGCATTGGATCCGTTCCACAGGGTGTCGGTGCCCGCGCCGCCTTCCAGCGTACCGATGCCTGTGATGATATCGTTGCCGTCGCCGCCGCCAAGCCAGCCCGTGCCGAACAGCGTGTCGTCGCCAGCGCCGCCGTCGACCGTGCCGCGTCCGCCGATCGAGTCATTGCCGGCTTCGCCGTACAGGTGGTCGGCCGTACCCGCCCCGATGATCGAGTCGTTGCCCGCGCCGCCCCAGGCGTCCATGTCGCCGAAGCTGTATTCCGAGGTGATGCGGTCATTGCCATCACGCCCGTACACGCTGACGCGCTCCCCCAGGCTGCTCCCCGCCGGCTGCAGGGTGTCGTTGCCCGCGCCGCCGTCTATCACCTTGCCAAGGCCGGTGATCACGTCGTCGCCGTCCTCGCCGTAAGAATACGAATTGATGCCCGAACTGATGATGTAATCATTGCCGACGCCGCCCCTGAGCGTGTCGCCCTGCGTGCTTTCCAGGCTTGAGTCCTGGTCACCCGACAGGGTGTCGTTACCCGCCCCGCCTTCGATGCTGTCGTCGCCCGCACCGCCATAGAGCGTGTCGGCGCCATCACCACCCAGCAGGGTATCATCGCCGCCATAGCCATAGACGACGTCATTGCCGCCTTCGCCGTCCAGACTGTCAGCGGCCTCTGTGCCGATGAGGATGTTGTTGCCGGCCGGCGTGCCCGCCAGCGGATCATAGCCGTCGAAATTGGCCTTGGTGAGCGTCTCGGCGACCGTATCGACCAGCACGGCCAGGGTGGTCCAGCCCAGGGCCGAACCAACGCTGCCGTCCTGATCGACCTGCAACCATGTGTCGTCGCCGTCCTGCACCAGCCGCAGGTGACCGGTGGCGAAGGCGTCGCTTCCGTAACGGACATTCGTGAAGGTATTGCGCAGATTGACGAAGGAGAAGATGTCACCCCCCGTCCCGGCCGCGAAATCGGTGATGATCACCTCCGGGCCAGGCGCATTCAGCGTATAGAGGTCGCTGCCGCCGCCGCCGGTGATGATATGCGTCCCCCTGGGGGTGTTGATCGCAAAGCTGTCCGCGCCCTCGCCGCCATCATAAAGGCTGGTGCCCTGGCCGGCGACCTCGATCCAGTCATTGCCGTCGCCGCCATAGAGGCCGTTTTCGCCGTGTTCGTCGTACAGGAAGTCGTCGCCATCGCCGCCATCCAGCGTATCGTTGCCGAGATAACCGAACAGCGTGTCGTTTCCGCCCTGGCCGAACACCAGGTCATCGCCGCCGTCGCCAACCAGGCTGTCGTCGCTGTCCTGGCCAGTGATGGTATCGTCGCCGAACGTCCCCCACAGGGTGGGCGTCGCCGCCGTCAGATCCTCGCCCGCGATCGATGATCCATCGAAGGTGATGCCACGGAAATTCCACGCCGTCAGCGCCGCAACATCGGTGTTTTCCAACGTCAGGGCCGTCAGGAAGTCCTTGGCGCTGCCGGCGGCGCCGTCCATGTCGACCTCGACTATGGCGTCATCGCCCGACTGGACGACGCGGACATGGCCGCTCAGGAAGGGATTGCCGTCGTAATTGACGATGCCGCGCAAAACTTCGGTCAGATCGACCACATCGCCGCCGTCACCCGCCGTGAAATCGGTCACGACGGCGTCGTTGGCCGTATCGCGCGGTGCGGCGGGCAAGAAGGCGTCCATGCCCGCGCCGCCGGTGAAGACGGCGCCGGTCCCGATATCGTTGCCGGCCCACAGGACGTCATCGCCATCGCCGCCGTCCAGCACCTGAGTCACCCCGGGCGTGCCGAACCAGTTGGCGGCGTAAAGGGTGTCATTGCCCGCGCCGCCGTGAATTTCGCCTTGGCCGACGCTCAGTACGAAGTCATTGCCGTCGCCGCCATCTATGGTGTGCGCGCCGCTCCAGACATATACGCTGTCATCGCCGTCGCCGCCGTCAATGCTATCATTGCCATAATTGCTGGTGACAGAGTCGTTGCCGCCCAGCCCCAGAATGGTATCGTCACCGTACCCATCGTAGAGGGTGTCCGCGGTTTCGCTGCCCGTGATAATGGCCATGGTGGTAATCCCCGAAAATTTTTTGAAAATGCATAATCACTATAGTTAACGCCGACCCTAACCCGGCCGTTTCCGAGACGCAATCTCAAGTGGTGCGACGGTAATGTAATGTGTTCGTGAATGCACACAATCCGGCGTGCCGCGCGCGACAGCGCACATGGCAAGGCGGTATTGCGGAGATGAAGGGGGATCACCGCCGCAATACCTCCCCGGCAAGGACATCGCGGACGATGCCGTCACGACCTGCCGCCTGCAGAGACAGGTAATCAAGGGTTACGTAACGGAGCCTGCATTGGATCATGCGCGGTGCATTCACGGCTTCACAAAAGTAGACAGGCACGAACGCCGAAACGTTCGTGCCTGTTACTTGTCACACCCCTTGGGGTGGAAGCCCCCGCTGGCTACCCTAAAATATGGCTACTCGAAGATGACTACCCGAAGAGGAAGTGGTGCGTATCGACATGGTCCACGCCCTTCAGCAGGATGCTGTCGGCGCCGTAGCGCAGCAAGGTGCCTTCGGCCACATCGACGATGCCAATGTCAGCAAGCTTCAGGCCCGTGCCGGAGAAGTCGATGAAGTCCTGGGCCTCGAAGCCCGCGATCACGTCCTTGCCGTCGCCCTTGGCGAAGACGAAGCGGTCGATGCCGGCGCCGCCGCTCATGACGTCGTCGCCCTTGCCGCCGATCAGCACGTCATTGCCGTCGTCGCCCATCAGGTTATCGCGGCCGTCCTGGCCGTAAAGCGTGTCGTTGTCACCCCGGCCGTAGAGGACGTCGTCGCCCGCTTCGCCGAACAGGACATCGTTGCCGCCCAGGCCGTAGATCTTGTCCGCAGCAGCGCCGCCATGGATGACGTCGGCAGCGTCGGTCGCCTTGAACGGATCCGCCGGGTTGGCCGCGGCGGCCTGCGCTGTCACGGCGCCGACGATATCGTCCTTGGTCAGGCCGGTGAAGTTCTTGACCGTGATACTGTCACCTTCGGCAAAGGTAATGACCGTGTCCTTGCCGACGACCTTGATGGTCATGTCGCTCATCGACACCTTCATCTTGGTGACATCGATCTTGTCGGTATTGCCAGCCGTGCGGCTGAAATCGGTGATGACGTCCTTGCCGAAGCCCTTGGCGTCGAAGACGAAGGTGTCGTTGCCGCCGCCGCCGGTCATCACGTCGTCGCCCTTGCCGCCGTTCAGCGTGTCGTCACCGCCGAAAGAAGCCGAAGACGTAGCGCTGTCGCCATAGAGGGTGTCGTTGCCGTCGTCGCCGTACAGCATGTCACGGCCGCCCTTGGAACCCGCCGTCAGCGACTGCGCATCGCCGTAGATGATGTCGTTGCCGTTGCCGCCCCACAGGTAGTCCTTGCCGCCCTCGGCGCCGCTCATGGTCGCCGCGTCACCGAAGATGGTGTCGGCGCCCTCGCCGCCCTGGACGTTGTCATTGCCGCCGGTTGCGCCAGCGGTCAGCGCGGCCAGGTCGCCATAGACGCGGTCATTGCCCGCACCGCCGGTGATGGTGTCGGCATTGACGCCGCCGTACAGCATGTCGTTGCCATCGCCGCCGTCAAGCACGTCTTCATGACGGCCGCCGTCGATCGTGTCGTGGCCGGCGCCACCCGTGATGGCGTCCTTGCCGGCCTTGCCGTTCAGGATATCATTGCCGTTGCTGCCCTTCAGCGTGTTATCGCCGTCGGTGCCTTCCTGGGTCACACCCTTGACAGGTTCGGCAGGCTTTTCGACTGGCTTTTCAGCAACCGGAGGCTTCGGCGTGGCGTCGCCGGTCAGCATGCCGATCAGCTTCGAGGTCGCACCCTTGAGAACATGAGCGGCATCGGACTGGTTGGTGAGGATGTTGGCGACGTTCAGTTCAGCGCCACTGTTCTTGATGTCGAACAACAGGGCCTTGCCGGACTTGTCAGTGAACTCGGAGTCCCGGACCGTAACCTTGGCATTGGCCGCCAGCCAGATATTGGCCGGCATGTTCGAGGTGCCGCCGTGATAGACCGGATCGATCCCGGTGACATTCTCCAGCACCGTGTCGGTGGCCCAGAAGCGGAAATTGCGTGTATTGCCTTCGGCCACTGCATTGATCAGGGTGGTCTTCGACGACTTCAGGTCGTAGCCGGCGTCGGTATTGCTGTAGGCATAGGTGTTGATGAAGGCGACATCATAGACGTCCTTCTCGGTCGCGAAACCATCGCCGTTCCAGTACTTGTTGACCGTATCGGTGATGTTCCCCATCTGCGTGTCCTTGACGACAACGCCGTGAACCGTGCCCTCGAGCTGGACGCCGGTGGCGAAGTTCGAGCCGTCGATGTGCTGGCTGTCACCGGACACATTCTCGATCAGCACGTCATTGGTGTCGTAACGCAGGGACACGACGGCCTTGGCAAAGCCGGTGACYTCGAYGTCCTTGATCGTCAGRCCCGACACGGTGGCGTCGGTCGCGCTGCCGCTCACCAGGTTATAGACAAAGCGGTTGATATTGTCGGCCGTCATGTGCTCGATCGAGATGCCCTCGAGCTTGCCGGCCAGACGGAAGGCYGCGTTGACGTCCTGGAAGTTCATGTTCTCGAACGACAGGTGGTTGGCGCCGTCCAGCAGCTTGAACACTTCCTGGCCCGACGCGGCCTGGAGCGTATAGACATCGGCGCGGTTCGACACAAAGGTCGCGTTCATGTCCACGCCCGAGGACGACACGCCCTTGATCAGGATATTGCCGGCGTCCGTGCCGCCGTGTGTCAGATTGATGGCCTTGGTGACGTTGTAATCGCCCTTGTCGGCGATGATCAGAATGCGGTCACCGGCGTGGGCCTTGCCCAGGATGGTGTCCAGTTGGCTCAGGGTCGAGGCGTTATTGATGCCAACGCCGTTCTTGGAGCCATTGCCGGTGGGGGAGATATAATAATCGACCATTACGCTTACTCACACTTACTGTTACTGACACACGCCGCGATTGCGAATAACGCCGATCGTCGCCCCGCATCCACTTTTACGTGTCTATTGTTAGTCGAAGGTAAATTTCGGAGCCGTAAAAATAAAAATCTTATAAGTACACGAAACAAAATGTTGTAAAATATGCTTTATCTATATTTACTATACTGTATGTCATTGAATTATACGGACTATATTTTATGGTTTACACGCATTTACTATGATAAATAATTTCTCTCTTTATAAAAAACTTATGGGCCACCATTCCTATGGCCCGATTTTGGCGAAAATGTTTCAGCTATAAGGCCATTGCGTGACCCCATTTATGTAGCGCGGTTCAGAATGCCACGGCGTTCATTCACGCATCGTGCCGCCCTCAGCAAATCTTCAAGGCATTGCGAGACACCTGAATAAACATAAGGGCACCGTATTTGGTGACTTGTCGCCGGACTTGTAGGGTGTCCTGGCAACCTGCCGCATCGGCCAGGTCATTATATCAGGACACACTCCATGAGCATTGAATCCCTCGTCATCTGGCTCGTGATCGGCGCAATAGCCGGCTGGATCGCCGGTGCGGTCGTCAAGGGCGGCGGCTTCGGCCTGGTTGGCGATATCATCGTGGGTATTATCGGCGCGGTCGTCGGCGGCTGGCTGGCTGGCGTACTGGGGATAAGCATAGGCGGCGGCATCATCGCCACCATCGTTACGGCAACAGTGGGCGCCATCGTCCTCCTGCTTCTGCTGCGACTGATCCGGCGGGCTTGACCCGCCGCATCCGCGCGGCCTAAGGGTGGGTTATGACATCCACCCCCTCCGGCAGCCCCTCGGAACGACTGACAGAATTGGGCTGGACGGCCGCATTCGCCGATCAGGTCACCGCTGAAGAGCGCGACCTGACACCGGCGCGCATCGCAGGCGTTCAGCGTACCAAGCTATCGGCGCTTTCCGTTCACGGCCAGGCCGATATCGCACCGGACGGCGATGTCACGACCGCACAATACGCCGTCGGGGACTGGGTCCTGATCGATCTTGCCGACAACCGGCTGGTCCGTCGCCTCGACCGCGCCAGCCTGCTGCAGCGGCGCATCGAAGGCCAGCCCGAGCCACAACTGGCGGCGGCCAATGTCGATACCCTGTTTATCGTCACCTCGTGTAATGCAGACTTCAACCCCGCCCGGCTCGAGCGCTATCTCGCCATGGCCAACGACTCGGGCGCGACACCCGTCATCGTCCTGACCAAGGCCGACACGGTGGCGGACACGACACAATTTGAGGACGAGGCCCGCGCCCTGCAACGCGGCCTGAGCGTGGTCGCGCTGAATGCCAGGTCTGCCGACGCCATCGCCGTACTGTCGCCGTGGTGCGGCAAGGGGCTGACCGTCGCGCTTGCCGGCTCATCCGGCGTCGGTAAATCGACCCTCGTCAACGCCCTCAGCCTTGCCGGACAAGTCACGGGCAGCATCCGCGAAAATGACGCCAAGGGCCGTCACACGACCACAACGCGCTCGCTGCATGAGATGACCCATGGCGGCTGGGTCATCGACAATCCCGGTATGCGCAACCTGCACGTCAGCCACGTCGCCGACGGCATCGACACCACCTTCGCCGAAATCATCGAACTGGCGGCGGGCTGCAAGTTCCGTGACTGCTCGCACGTCCATGAACCGGGCTGCGCCGTGCAGGCGGCCGTCAAATCGGGCGACCTGTCGGAGCTGCGCGTCAATCGCTGGCGCAAGCTGTCGGCTGAAAACCGGACCAGCACACCGCAACAAACCGGCCCACGCGGCAACAAGCGCACCGGCCCCGCCAGATAGAAATCAGTCTATGCGCCCCACGGACAGCATGGGATCTGCACCATCGTCCACCCGAGGCATCGCGCACACTGGTCGTGAAGAATGTGTCCGTCTCCGACGCCAGCCACATCGCCCGACAGGCGACAAAGCCATCCCAGCGCGGCGCACTTTACCTAAGCACGCCGCGCCGCAAGAAGATGGCGAATAATTCTGCTTCGCCATATCAGCTCAGGTGATCACACCCGCATCTGCGTCCCCATTTCGACAACGCGGCCCGGCGGAAGCCGAAAGAACTCACTGGGATCGGCGGAATTCTTCATCAGGACAATGAACAAAAGGTCCTGCCAAAGCGGCATCCCGCCGTGCGGCGTTGCCACCAAGGTCCGGCGCCCGACAAAGAAGGTCGTCGTCATGGCGTCGAACTTCAGACCCTTCTTGCGGCACAGGCCCAGGGCACGCGGGACATTGGGCATGTCCATGAAGCCGAAGGTCAGGGTGACGCGGGAAAAGTCATCATTGATCCGCGCGATCGCTATCCGCTCTTCATCCGCCACGTGCGGCACGCTGGCGATATGCACGCTCAAAACCACATTCTTTTCATGCAGTACGCGGTTATGCTTGAGGTTATGCATGAGCGCAGTCGGCGCCACCGAACCGTCCGCCGTCAGGAAGATCGCCGTCCCCGGCACGCGCAGCGGCGGCCTGGCCTCCAGCATGTCTGCGACTTCGCCCAAGGGCAGGCTTTCGCGGTGGGTCTTGGCGGCGATAATGCCCGCGCCCCGGGTCCAGGTGATCATGACGACGATCAGCACCGCCCCCAGCAGCAGCGGCATCCACGCGCCGGAGAACAGCTTGGTCAGGTTCGACGTGAGAAACACCAGTTCGAGCAGCCCCAGCGGGGTCAGCAAGGCCAGGGTCTTCAAACGCGACCACTGCCACAGCCGGCGCATGACGATATAGGCCATGACACTGCTGATCAGCATGGTGCCTGTGACCGCGATGCCATAGGCCGAGGTCAGGTTACCCGAGGTCTGGAAGGTGACGATCAGCACGACGACGCCGATCATCAGCAGCCAGTTCATCTGCGGCACATAGATCTGCCCCTCCTGCGTCTCCGACGTGCGCCTGATGACCATGCGCGGCAGGATGCCCATCTGGACGGCGTGCTGGGTCATCGAGAACGCGCCGGAAATGACGGCCTGCGAGGCGATCACCGTCGCCGCGCACGCCAGCAGCAGCATCGGCCAGTAGGCCAGCTCGGGCACCATGCGCCAGAAGGGGTTCTCGACGGCTGACGGCTGGATGAGCGTCAAGGCGCCCTGGCCCAGATAGTTGAGGATCAGCGCCGGGAAGGCCACCCACAGCCACGCCGCGCCAATGGGCTTGCGGCCGAAATGGCCCATATCGGCATAGAGGGCTTCGGCCCCGGTCACGACCAGGAAGACGCTGCCCAGCACGACAAAGCCGGTCAGGCCGTTGGCCAGCAGGAAATTGAACCCGTAATGCGGGCTCAGGGCCTGCAGGATTTCCGGCCGCTGGATGATCCAGTAGAGGCCAAGCCCCGCCAGGGCCGCGAACCAGACCAGCATGACGGGGCCAAAGAACCGCGCCACCTTCTCGGTGCCCTTGGACTGGACCAGGAACAGGCCCAGCAGGATGACCAGCGACAGCGGCAATATATACTGGTCAAGGCCGCCACCTATGCCCGGCGCGTCCTTGAGCCCTTCCAGCGCGCCCAATACCGAGACTGCCGGGGTGATCAGGCTGTCGCCATAGAACAGCGCCGCGCCGCACAGGCCCAACAGAAAGATCGCCTGCGAATGGCGGCCAAGCGCCTTTTGCGCCAGCCCCATCAGGACCAGAGTCCCGCCTTCGCCGTGATTGTCGGCGCGCATCAGGAAGATGACGTACTTGATGGTCACCAGCAGAAGCAAAGCCCAGAAGACGAGCGAGATGACACCGAAGGCCGCCAGTTCGGGCGCAGTGCCGGCGCGGCTGTGGTGCAGGGCCTCGCGCATGGCATAGAGCGGCGACGTGCCGATATCACCGAAGACGACCCCGACCGCGCCGATGGTGAGACCGAGAAACCCGGCCTTGCGTATCGGGTCGCCGGTATCTGGTTTGGAAATAGACAGGGCATCGGCGGTATCGGACAGGCTCTTCATAACGGACTCCGGGTTGGAGCCTGACCTCTAGCCCTACGCCCGTATGGCCGGTGTATGAAGGCCGTCAGCGACCGTATAGTTTCTGTATAGAGACCAACTGTTCCCCTGCCCTCCCGGAACAGGTAGAATTTAACCACGAACCACACGAACACGCACGAATTGGACTGTGTCTGCTCCGTATCGTTTGTGCGGTTGGTGGTGTTCCTTCTAAACGATGATGACTTTAAATCGAATTATTATGGTTGGTCTGCCGTCAGAGGGCCCCCTTCCGTCATTTGCTCCGCAAATGCCACCTTCCCCGTAAACGGGGAAGGAAAACATTGAATTTATGAACTTAATTCCTTCCCCGTTTACGGGGAAGGTGGCAGTGAGCGGAGCGAAACTGACGGAAGGGGGGCGGAACTAAACAAGGAATTCGATATAAAGTCATCATGCGCTAGAGATCTCACACGCACGGCTACCCTACCCCCTTTAACCGATACCCGACCCCCGGTTCGGTCAAGATAAACCTTGGCTGCAACGGATCATCGCTCAGCTTCTCGCGCAGATGCTGGGTATGTATCCGCAAATAGGTATTGTCCTCCGCCCCGTGCCGCCCCCAGACCTCACGGATCAGCTGGGCGTGCGTCACCACCCTGCCCGCATTCTTCGCCAGCGCCACGAGCAGCCGGTATTCGATCGGCGTCAGCCGCACGGCCTCGCCATCCAAACTCACCGTCCGCGCCTCGAAATCGACCCGCAAGCCGTCGCGCTCGAACACAGCCGCCGTCCCCGCCGCATGCCGTGCCGCGTGGCGCAAGGCCACCTTGATGCGCGCAATCAGCTCGCCACCCGAAAAAGGCTTGGTCAGATAGTCATCCGCGCCCAGGTCCAAAGCCGCGATCTTGTCGCTCTCCTGCTCACGCGCCGACAGGACGATGATCGGCACCTGGCTCCATTCGCGGACCTCGGCGATGATCTCCATGCCGTCGCGGTCCGGCAAACCCAGATCGAGCAGGATGACATCCGGCCGGTGGGCGGTCGCCGCCTGCATCGCTTCGCGCGCCGTGGCGGCCTCGATCGGCGTCATATCGTGCGCACTCAATGTTGATCGCACATAGCGCCGAAGATCGGCCTGGTCCTCGACAATAAGAACGCGCGGATTTTGTACAGCCGTCATTGGCGCCCCACGGGTAAAGTAAACTGTATAACCGCGCCCGACGGCGCCGTTAGCGTCTCGGCTGTGATGACACCGCCGTGCGCCTCGACTATGCCCTTGCAGATCGCCAGCCCCAGCCCGCTCGTCTTGCCCGCCCGGTCCGACCGCTGGCCCGCCTCGAACGCCCTGAAGACATCCATCCCTTCCGGTAGTCCCGGCCCGGTATCGGCGACGCGCACCCGCACCCCGCCGTCATGGCGTTCAGCCATCACAGTAACCGTCCCATCCTCAGGCGTATGTCGCAAGGCATTGTCGATCAGATTGACCAGGACCTGCTCGATCAAAGCCCCGTCAATATTGACAAGCGGCAGGGTTCCATTGACGACCGTGCGGACATTACGCCCTGCCACGGCCGCCTTCTGCAGGGCCGCACCGATAATCTCCTGGATGAGGTAAGGCTCGGCCTTCAACCGCATCCGGCCCGAAGTCAGCGCCGCCAGCCGCAGCAGGTTCTCGACGAAATGCTGAAGCTGGTCGAGATGGCGCAGCAGGCCGGTAATGTCCTCGACCGTCTCGCGCGGCAGCTTCTTGCGGTTGCGCAGCATCTGGCCCAGGCCGCCCTTGAGCACGGCCAGGGGCGTGCGCAGGTCGTGGCTGACCGAGGCCAGCAGCGTGCTGCGCAGCTTTTCATTCTCGGCGTCGATGCGCGCCTGCTGGGCGTGCTCGCTTTCGCCTGCCCGCCTGAGCGCGGAGGCGATCAGCCCCGCAAACGCCTCCAGCCGCATCCGCCGCGCCGCCGGAATATCCGCGCCAGTCTCAAGCACGCCCATGACGGCCTTGTCGGCCACCATCGGCAGGAATAATCGACCATTGACGACGCGCGGCCCCAGATCGCCATCGGCCAGGCGCGCCTCATTGATGATCTCTCCGGCCTCGCCACCTGCGTCCGCTGGCCAGACCGTCACCGCCGGCATCCGCCGTCCGGCCTCGGCGATGATCTCGATCGGCCGGCTCAACGCCCCGAGCCCGCGCGCCAGGTCGTAAAGCGCGCGCGCCTCGTCCTCATTTTCCTGTGCCTTGCGGGCATGACGCGCCGCCCGCGCCGTCAGCGACCCGACGATCAGCGACGCCCCCAGCAGCAGCGCAAACGTGACATAGCTGCGGCGATCATAGGCGGCGAAGGAAAAATACGGCGCCGTGAAGACGAAATTATAGGCCAGCACGCTCAGGAGCGAAGTCCACACCGCCGGCGCCAGCCCAAGCCACGCCGCCGCGACAACCACGCCGACCAGGTAGATCAGCGGCACGGTCTCGGCCAGGCCCGCAGCTTTAAGCGGCAACCCGATCAACGTGCCCGCGGCGGCGATCGCGGCCACGCCCGCATAGCGCCTGATCATAAGCCATGGAAAGGACGAAGCCCCGAACGTCATGGCCGTCTCGTAGCACAGCTTATGCGCCGCGCCGAAAGATTTCAGGCCTGACATCGGCTGAAAGTGGTCCTCAAGGCGGCGTGCGGATGACAGCCAGCCCGCATGTTCGACCTCTACAGGTTTTGGCCACCATAACCCCGTTCACTCCATTGCCTTGCGGCCGCATTCGGCTAGGGTGTGGCGATTCAAGAAAGATACACGCCGCCCTCATGTTCAACCTGTTCCGCCCCAAGCTGACCTACAAATGCCACTGCTGCGGCGAAACCTATAAGGGCTCGCCGTCGTTCGCCTATCTGAAACCGGACGAAGTGTTTGCCGTGCCGGAGGACGAATATGAAGCCCGCGTCATGATTGACAGCGACATGTGCTGCATCAAGGCTGGTCCAGGTCAGGACGAAGACTTTCATGCCATTCGCGTCACGCTCGACATCCCCATACACGGCGTAGACCAACCTTTCTGCTACGGCGTATGGGTTACGCAATCGGAGGAAAACTTCTGGCGGTATGTGGAGACTTTCAATCGGGATCAGTCGGATATAACAACCTTCGGCTGGCTGACCGTCAGAATGCCGCACTATAACCGAAGTGCATCAGACGATTATCTGGAGAACCTCGGATGTAACGTTCACTGGGGCGTGGCCGGTCAACGCCCCAAGATCGTCCTGCACGAATGCGACCACCCGCTATACCACGACCAGCAAAACGGCATCAGCTGGAACGAGGCCATCCGCGTCGCCCAGGCCTTCCTGAAGTCGGTACACTAACGCAATGGCGCGTTTCACGGACATCTGGCGTGGTTTCCACGGCGACTGCATGCCGGTCAATCACATGCTCAAATATGAGAAGTCCGGCCTCTGGCAACGCTTTCATTCCCTGCCCGAGTCCCAGCGCTATGCCAATACCGACGACGAGATGGCCGTCGTCCTTTACCGGCACAACACCCTGGCCCGGGAGGTTCTCGGCGAAGGAACGCCGTGCTGGCTGATTGGCCATTCATATGCCTTCGACAAGGCGGAAACGACTGATGCCGACTGGCGGAACGAACACAAGGACCGGCCATACCTGCACGCGATGACCAAAGCGCATCACGTCGTCGATCCGGACGATCCGGAACAGGTCTTCGACATCTTCGCGGAGCCGACCGTCTGGCAAGGCGGCGGATTCGATGACGCCCTGCGCGCCATCGCCGACGACGAAATCAGCGTCATGTGGATGTCCGCGCGGACCGGTGCAATCCTGGCCCCCTACGATGGTGGTGTCGACCTGATCCTTCCTGACCTCGACACCCTGCGGGCGCTGGTCGTCGCCCATAGCGACTGGCTGTCATCGACCAAGGATGGATACTGACGCCGGAATTTCAGCCTCAGTCCGTCACTTCGATCGTCTTCACGACCTTGCCCGCAACATCCAGCATCTGGATCTGCGGTTCACCATTGGCGCCGACCAGCAATTGCAGGCGCGGCCGGCCCTTGGTGTCATTGAGCACCAGGGCCGATGCCCTGTCCCGCGTCGTGCCAAGATAGATGCGCGGCTGCCCCAACCGCCCCTCGTCGCCCAGACGCTGCCAATAGGCGCGGCGCTCAGGCGGTGCCAGCCTGCCCGCCTCGGCCATAAAGCCGCTCATGTCGGCGTTCGACGTGGTGGTAAAAGCTGGAACATCATTGATGATCAGCGACGAGCTCGACGTTGTCTCGGTATCGGAATGCGCGAGCTGCAAGGCCTGGTCCTGACGAAAGCGGTCGAAGGACAGGGCCAGGCCGGCGCGGACCTTGCCGTCGGCGGTCATGCGGCCGTTCTGGATCAAACCGCCGTTTTCGGTGCCTTCGTCATTGACGAACAACATGCCGGCCATGTTGGCGCGGTCCGGACGCGCGATTTCAACGCCCTTTTCGAAGCTGCCCGGAAACTGCGCGCGGTTGGAGATGATGACGCGTTTTGTGCCGTCGGGCTCGACGATATTGATCCTGCCGACGGTGATTTCATCGAAGTGCGCGTGGTTCGACGCCTTGGCGCCACACAGCAACGCCACCCCGCCGATAACAGCCGCCGACGTGACACAGCCCGCGAAAAAAGGGTGAAATTTGAACATGCTGCTCCTCCTGATTCATCATTTACATGAGAGGTACAGTAGGGCGCTACCGGTGGCCAATTACAGTTTGGTAAGCTCCCGCCGCGGCGGCTTCGCATCAACCTGTCATTGCATACAGGCCAGGCGCCGTCTATCCTCGCTGAAATGCAGGAGGAACCATGGCCGCGCTGCTCAGGATTGTTGACGAACATTTCGGCGGATCGAACCCCGGCCGCATCAAGGCCGTCGAGCTGCGGCTGGCCTCTGAACGCGTCACCGCGCGTGAGATCATCCGCCGCCGCGTCGAAGCCGAGGTCGCGGACCTCAATGCCCGCTGGGTGAAGACTGACAACGTCTCGCGCTCGTTCCTGGTAACGGTCGAGAGCGGCTCGGCCGAAGCCGTGCTCAATGCCAAACCTTCGTCCGGGCGTAAGCCGAAACAGATCGACGCCGGGGCCGAGGTCGAACGCGCCATCAAAGCCTATGCCGGCAACCGCTTCATCCTTCTGTTCAATGATCGCCAGCTCGAAGGGCTGGACGACGAAGTCGCGCTCATGCCCGACAGCGAAGTCGTCTTCCTGTTTCTGACCCCGCTCAAGGGTGGCTGATGGACTTTCTGCGCCGCCTTTTCGGCAAGACTTCTCCCGACCCGACCGACACGCCCGTTGCCGGGTCATCGTCCTCTAACGGTGAACAGGTTTTCACCCAGATCTGCCGCGAAACGCTTCATCGTGGCTACGGCATGTCTTCGCTTAAGGACGCGCCGCGCTGGCAGGCCCTGATGACGGAACCGCCCGAGGTCCAGCTTGCGACCCTGCGCGCCACGCTGAAAGTCGACACCAAAAAAATCCATAATGCGCTCAGGATCGCCAATCTTCATAACCATGCCGTCGAAGGCGCGCGCAATGTCGTCGCCGGAGAGTTGATGCAGCGCGCCCTGCCCTTTGACGACGCCGACCTGACCCTGATCGTCAAAAACTGGCCGAGCGAGGGCTCAGGCCTTAACCCGAGTTTTCCCGCCAAAACCCTTTTGCGCGCCGTTAAGATGCAGGCGGAACAGGCCCCCTTGTCGGCGAAACTGACGGCCGGCCTGAAACAGGTGCGCGACGCGGCCATGGCGCCGCGCTGGGAGAATGCCGCCCCGACAAAGGCCCTGGTCGAAATCGCCAATCGTATCGATGCCTTGCTCAGCCCCGCCACGACCGAGGCTCCCTTGCCCGCCGGAGCCTTCGCTGACAGCCTGAAGGATTGGCTGAAAACGATTGATTCAGATAAACAAACCTCGTGGCGAAACCTTCTGGTTTTGGCCGCCGAAGCCGGCGACAAGGCCAAGCCATCGCGAAAATGGCTCGACGGCGCCAAAACCGCGATCGCAGCCGTCGGCATGGACGCCGTCGAGGCCCGGACGCTGCATTGGCTCGACGCCACCACGCCCGATCCGTCCATCCTTGATCTCAGCCTCGACATCCTGAAAGGCCTTATCTGGGCAGCGGCGCTGATGCCGGGAGGAGACGTCGCCGGCGCGCTGGGCCGCTTCTGCGAAAAATGCTTCCGCAAGGTGCCGAACTACGGCGCACGGTCAGTCAAGCTCGGCAACGCCGTCCTGTGGACGCTGTCCGAACGCGCCCATGAGCCCATGGCGGCGGCCGAGCTGATCCGCCTGCGCGGCACCGTCAAATATCCGTCGGCGCGAAAGCTGATTGAGAACAGATTGTCTGAACTGGCTGACAAGACAGGACAATCGGTCGAGGCCCTGGAAGACATGTCACTGCCCGACTTCGGCCTGGACGGAGCCGGTTTACTTACCGCGAACCTCGGCGACGCCACCGCAACGATCCGTCTGACGGCGACGGACGTCGCCCTGTCCTGGGCAAACGCCAGCGGGGCTACCGTCAAGTCCGTCCCCGCCAGCGTCAAGACCGGCCATGCCGCCGAACTGACCGCCATCCGCAACCGCGCGAAGGAAATCGAAGCCGCCCGGTCGTCGCAGGTTCAACGCCTCGAAGCGTCGTGGCTTGAGGACCGGGCCTGGCGGTTCGCCGACTGGGCCAGGCACTTCCGCGACCATCCTCTGCGCCGCCCGATCGTCTCAACATTGATCTGGCGGGTTGGCGACACCGCTGTGATGACCGGCGAGGACGGCCTGCGCGACGTGTCCGGCAAGACGATCACGCCTGACGCCGACGCCGAGATCCGGTTGTGGCACCCGCTCGACAGCAAGCCGGACGAAGTGCTGGCGTGGCGGCGGCACATCGTCGAGCGCGGCCTGACCCAGCCGGTCAAGCAGGCGCACCGCGAAATCTATGTGCTGACCGACGCCGAACGCCACACCGCCGTCTATTCGAACCGCTTCGCCGCCCATATCCTGCGCCAGCACCAGTTCCGCGCCCTGTGTCAGGCGCGCGGCTGGACCTATGGGCTGATGGGCGGCTGGGACAGCTGGAACGTCCCGGAACGCCAACTGCCCAAGCTCGGCCTTACGGTTCAGTATCATGTCGAAGCCGTTGATAATGGACAGCATTCCGACGCCTATGTCGCCCTCCACCTCGCGACCGACCAGGTGCGCTTCCTCGACAGCCAAAACCAGCCCGTATCTCTGGTTGACGTGCCGCCGGTCGTCTTTTCCGAGGCGCTGCGCGATGTCGACCTGTTCGTCGCCGTCACCAGCGTCGCCAACGATCCCGGCTGGACGGATGGCGGGCCCGATGGACGCTTCGGCGGCTACTGGCGCGAATGGGCATTCGGCGACCTGGGCCAGAGCGCCCAGATGCGCAAGGAACTCATTGCCGGCCTCGCCCCTCGCCTGTCGATCCGCGACAAGCTCGAGGTCACCGACAAGTTCCTGGTCGTCACCGGCAAGCGGCAGAAATACGCCATCCATTTCGGTTCGGGCAACATCCAGATCCTGCCCGGCAACCGTTACCTGTGCATCGTCCCGGACCGCACGCCTGCCGAAGCCGACGGGCTGAAACTGCCCTTCACCGGCGACGGCACGTTGTCGACCATCCTGGCCAAGGCCTTCCTGCTGACCGACGAGTCGAAGATCACCGACAAGACCATCCTGACGCAATTATAGCCGAACGCCTAGTTCGCGCCTTCGACCGGAATCACCCAACCCAAAGGTCATCCCGTGACATCATTCCAGTCCCGCCCTTCCGCCTTTGACCTGACCGGCAAGACGGCGCTGATCACCGGCTCGGCCCAGGGGATCGGTTTCGCCATCGCGGAAGGTCTGGCCGCAGCGGGCGCGCTCATCGTCCTCAACGGCCGCTCGGCGGGCAAACTCGATGCCGCTGCCAGGGCGTTGCATGACACCGGCGCGGACGTCGTGACATCCGTTTTCGACGTCACCGACCCTTCGGCCGTGGCCGCTGCCATCGATGCCCTCGAAACGTCCGGCATAGCCCTCGACATCCTGGTCAACAATGCCGGCATCCAGCGCCGCGGCGCTTTGGAGGACTTCCCCGCCGAAACGTGGCGCGAGATCGTCACCAGCAATCTCGACAGCGTCTTCTACGTCAGCCAGGCGGTCGCCAGACACATGATCGCACGCGGGCGCGGCAAGATCATCAATATCGCCAGCGTCCAGTCCGAGCTGGCCCGCCCGACCATCGCGCCCTACACCGCCACCAAAGGCGCGGTCAAAAACCTGACCAGGGGCATGTGCGCCGACTGGGCGAAGCACGGCCTGCAGATCAATGCCATCGGCCCCGGCTATTTCGCCACGCCGCTCAACAAGCCGCTTTACGAAGACCCGGAATTCGACGGCTGGATCCGGAAACGCACCCCCGCCGGGCGCTGGGGCAGGCTCGAAGACCTGCACGGCGCGGCGGTCTTCCTGGCGTCACCGGCCTCGGACTTCGTCAACGGCCAGATCCTCTATGTCGATGGCGGGCTCACCTCAGTTGTATAACCCCCATGTTGCTACCTAGGCACAACAACATGGCGCTTGACGCCGGGTGCGGCTGCCTGCAAACACTTTGAAAAAACAGGTCAGCCAGGGAAGTATGGATGGACAGCCGGACGCCGCGAAAGATCGTCATACTGGGCGGAGGCACCGCCGGATGGATGCTGGCCGCGTCCCTGACCAAGGTTTTCAACACGCGTCAAACCTCCGTGCGCCTGATCGAGTCGGGTGAAATCGGCATTGTTGGCGTCGGGGAATCGACCCTGCCGCAGGTGCGCGATTTCAATACCTTCCTGGGCCTGGACGAAGTCGAGTTCATGCGCGAAACCAACGCGACCTTCAAACTGGCGATCGAGTTCCGCGACTGGGCACGCAAGGGTGACATCTATTTCCATCCTTTCGGCACCCACGGACAACCCATCGAAGGCGTGCCGTTCTTCCAGTGCTGGCTCAGGGCCAGGGCCCATGGCCACCACTTCAATGTCGACGACTTCTCATACCCCAGCGTCGCCAGCCGCGAACAGAAGTTTGAATTTCCGTCCGAAGACCTGACGTCGATCCGTTCGACCTATTCCTACGCTTATCATTTTGACGCCTATCTCTACGCCAGATATCTGCGGCGCTGGTCGGAAAAGCGTGGCCTCAAGCGCACCGAAGGCACGGTGGTCGACGTCACGCTCCACCCGGAAAACGGCTATATCAAGTCGCTGACCCTGGCGTCGGGCGAGGTCGTCAAGGGCGACGTCTTCATCGACTGTTCGGGCTTCCGCGCCCTGCTGATCGGCGAGGCGCTGAAGGTCGGCTGGGAAGACTGGGCGGACTGGCTGCCGTGCGACCGGGCGTGGGCCATCTCGTGCGGCCTCGACGATCAATACTTCGCCACGACGCGCTGCACGGCGCGCGAAGCCGGCTGGCAATGGCGCATTCCGCTTCAGAACCGGATCGGCACCGGTTATGTCTTTTCAAGCCGCTTCACCACCGAAGAGCGCGCACGCGAGGTGTTGCTGGACAACCTGGATGGTCCGGCGCAGGGCGATCCGCGCCTGATCCGGTTCCGCTCCGGCCGCCGCAAGACGTCCTGGTACAAGAACTGTATCGCGCTTGGCCTGGCCAGCGGCTTCCTCGAGCCCCTGGAATCGACCAGCATCTACATGTCGCAGATCGCCGTGAACTTCCTGATGCGCCTGTTCCCGGAACAGGAGATCGATCCCGCCCTGGCCGAGGAATATAACCGCCTGGTCGACATCGAATACACCCGTGTCCGCGACTTCCTGGTGCTGCACTACCACGCCTCGGGCGAACGCACCGGCGACCTGTGGAAGCACGTTCAGACGATGAAGCTGCCCGACAGCCTGTCCGAGAAGATGGACATCTTCAAGCGGCGCGGCCACATCCATCGCTACAAGGACGGACTGTTCTCGCCGGCAAGCTGGATCGCTGTCTATACGGGCCAGAGGATTTCGCCATGGGGCTATGATCCCCAGGCCGACAATATCGATCTCGACACCATGCTGAAGACCATGGGCGACCTGCGCGATCACATTGCGTCCAATGTCGCCACCATGCCGGGGCACTACGACTTCGTGCGCGACTACACCCATCCCAAAGGCGCCGCGCATGTCTGAGGCCAGCTCTATCCGTAAAATCGTCATCGTCGGACGCGACGAAGCGCTGTGGCTGGCCGCCAGCCTCCTGCGCGGGTCCTTCCATCGCACCGCGCTCGAAATCGTCGTGGTCGAGCTGCCGACGCAGCGCAGCTTCATCGACATCATCCCCACCTTGCGCAACCAGCAGGCCTTCCACAGCCTGTTGGATATCCCCGAAGGGCCGCTGATGGGGACTGCGCTGGCGACATTCACCCTGGGCCAGCGCTTCGCCGGATTTTCCGAAGGCGAGCCACCGTTTACACATGCCTATGGCACCTATGGCCCGGCGATCAACCGCGTGCGCTTTCACCAGTACTGGGTGAAGACACACCTGCAGGGACAGGCACAGGCCTATGACGCGTTTTCGCTGAACGCCATAGCCGCCAGCAAGGGCCGCTTCTTCGTGCCCGACAACGATATCGATGCGTTCGCCGAATGTGACTATGGCTATCATTTCGACGCCCTGGCCTATTGCCAGGTCCTGAAGCAGCTATTGCTGGCGCGCGGCGGCGTCACCCATATCGAAACCACCGCCCTTGGCGCCATCACGCGCGACCCGGCAAATGGCGATATCGCCTCCGTGCAACTGGCGAACGGCCATGCGATCACGGGAGACCTGTTCGTCGACGCGACCGGCGCCGACAGCCTGCTCCTGGGGCAAGCGATGCAGGCGCCGATGGCGTCGTGGACTCAGTGGTTTCCGTGCGACCGCATCATGACGGCGATCGGGCCGCCCCTCGGTCCCCTGCCCGCCTTCAGCCAGGTCCAGGCCTTCCGGTCGGGCTGGTCGATGATGACGCCGGTGCGCAATCGCACCGGCATCCAGCTTGGCTATAGCGGCGCCGAACTGAGCGATGCCGACGCCGCGCGCACGGCATCGAAACTGACGGGGCTGCCGCTGGCGCCCGATACCCATATCGCCGCCTGTGCGCCGGGGCTTCGTCAGCCCTGGGTCGGCAACTGCATCGGGATCGGTGAGGCGGCCGCCCGCTTCGACCCGATCGACAATGTCGGGCTGCAAAGCATCATGCTGGGGCTGTCGCACCTGACGTCACTCCTGCCCCTCGATCACGACATGGCGCTGGAACGCAGGGAGTTCAACCTCAACGTCACCTCGGGTCTGGAGCGCCTGCGCGACTACCAGATCTGTCACTACAAGCTGAACCGGCGTGTAGGCGAACCCATGTGGGACCACTGCCGCGACATGGCCGTGCCCGACGCCCTGGCCTACAAGATCAAGCTGTTCTCCGCACGCGGGCACCTGGTCGAATATGACGATGAGACCTTCGTCGAACACGACTGGCTGGCCCTGTTCTTCGGACACGGCCTCATTCCGCGCGCTTACGATCCCGTGGTCGACCAGACCCCGGACGCCGAGGTAACCCGGCACTTCCAGAAACGGCTTACCTTCATCAAGGAGAAGGTCGCCGACATGAAGCCGATGGACGCGTACTTTACCCACAGGGGATAAACGCCCCGGCTGAGGACCGCACGGTTAAGATTAACGCCAGTCCCTTATGATTTCTTCATTTTCGCAGTGCAGCACCCGTCACGAAATTTAACGTGGCGTTGTGCACATTGCGTTCACGGGGACGGCGTTCAATAGCCATGTTCCTATAATACCGTAAATTACAGTGTTTGCATTGCCTGCAGAGCGATACTCAACGCTGCCATCTGGAGATACAAATGAGCTCTTATTTCTTCCCTCAGATCGAGGGTCAGAAGACTGACGACAACATCACGGGCACGACAAGCGCAGACTCGATCCGCGCCAAGGCCGGCAACGACATCCTTAATGGCGGCACGGGTGACGATTTCATCACGGGCGATGCCGGTAACGATAATATCACGGCTGGCAAGGGCAATGACCGCGTTGATGGCGGTGACGGCAATGACGTCATCTATGCCCGCGATGGCGATGACATCGTGCTGGGCGGCGCCGGCGACGACAGGATCATGGGCGATGCCGGCAATGACTGGATCTGGGGCGGCACCGGCAACGACCTGCTGGCTGGCGGCGCCGACATGGACACCTTCCTGTTCGACTTCGGCGACGGCAATGACAAGATCGTCGATTTCGTATCGGGCACCGATCATATCGACCTTTCGGCCACGGGCCTCGCCTTTGCCGACCTGGGCATCGCCACCACGGCTTCCGGCACCACCGTCACCTACGGTTCGGACACCATCTTCCTGAAGGGCGTGGCCTCGGTCGCCGCTTCGGACTTCGTGTTCTAAAAACACACGCATCGCCGCAGGAAACGGGGAGCCTCACGGTTCCCCGTTTTTTTTTGCCGACAGGCAGACGCCTACCTCTTGAAGCGGTTCAACCTGAACCGCTCGCTTGGAAACCAGGCGGACGGTGAAACACCCGCGGCAATGTCCGCCAGTGCCTCTCCGATTGCAGGTCCGAATTTGAAGCCGTGTCCCGACAGGCCGACGCCCACTACGATACCGCGCAATTCATCGGGACGATCTATTATAAATCCGTCGTCCTGCGCCATGGGATAGAAACAGACGGTCGATTTCGGAGAACCGGCCAAGCCCGGAAAATACCGGCCGAGGAAGTCAACGACGCCGCTCGCGTCCGCTGCGTTTGGCGTGCGGTCCAGGTCAGCCGGGTCGTCTACACATTGCGATACGGCCTGATGCTGAGCCACCTTGACCTGGTTGTTGCCGTCGGTGGGAAAGCCGTAGAACAACGCCCCTTCCGGCGTATCGACGACAAAGGGCAAAAAATCACTTTCAATTGAAAAGTGCCGGCCCGGATCGTTGAACCAATGCAGGGTCTGGCGTTCGGCATGCAGAGCCGCATCAAGATTTGGGAGCAGTTGCGGCGCCCAACCTCCGGCAGTGACGATAATCTGATCGGCAAAAACAGACCCTTGCGACGTCCTCATCGCCTTCCCGGCCGGGTCGATCGCCAGACAGCGGCAGTTCGTTGCAATCGTCGCCCCGTGACTTTTGGCTTCGGCGAGCATGAGTGCAATCGCCCGTTCCGCCCACACAAACCCGCCCTTGGGATCGCACAACCAGTTCCATTCCTCCGGAACATCAAAGCCAGGATTGGGGGCGCAGGGCACCAACCCGACGTCGAGCTCCGCGCCCGTCCTGCTGGCCCCTGAAATATAGACGCCATTCGCCGGCCCGGTATAGCGCACACCCGTCTGGCAAAATACGTCCTCTCCGGTGCGCGCATTGAATTCCAGCCACAGATCTATGGCGCGCAGGACGAAGGGCACGTATTCACCCCCCTCGGCGTAAGCCGCCCGGACCAGGCGTGTCTGGCCGTGGGAGCTTCCCTGGGCATGCGGCGGTTCATAAAGGTCAATCCCCAGGGCATTGATCCCCCGCCTGGCGAGCGTGTTGAGCGTACTGGCTCCGGCAATGCCAAGTCCGACGACGACTACATCATAGTGGCTGTTATCCAACTTTTCCCCCGCCGTGCCTTTTTTACAACCAATGATCGTGCCCGACTAACATATCAATGTTACAGCTAGGAGGATATGATTATGGAACTTTTCGCATTTACCCAAACTCAGGTCACAGCGGCCTCAGCCCTGATCGCTGGTCTCTCGTTCGTGCTGACGTTGGTGAACATGTCCAACCAGGGAAGAATACGCGAACTGGAACAAATGTATGAGGTGACGCTCACGGTGTTTGATTTCAGGGACGCCTTGGAGCGCGTATTCAGGCTGGATGGCAAACCCTATGACACGTGGGACTCAGCCGACATGGACGCCGCCCATACCATTTGCTCACGCTTCCATCTGGTCGGCATCCAGATCCACCAGAAGCTATTTCCAGAAAAAATTTTTGCGCAGGCCTGGTATTACGCCGTGCCGACGACTTTCCGAATTTTGGCGCCTTACCTCGCTGAGATGCGCCGAAATCGCGACTATCGTTACTGGAGCGGCTTTGACTACCTAAAAATCTGCGTTGAAAAGAAAACCAGGAATTTCAGAGGCTTTGGCAATTTTCCTAAACCTTCCGGAACGACTCTGCGCAGCCGATTCAGGCCACTAGCGCCGTCGCGAACCACAGAAGCGGCGCCTGGCCGTGGAAGTCGCCCGTCAGGCGCGGACGGTTGAGGTAATAGTCCGGCTTGTCCGACTGCCCCGTCCCGACGCAGATTTCGCGTAAACGGCCGTCCGACTCGACATAGGCCGAAAGCGCCGACCACGCCTTCTGACAGGCCACCATATAGGCCAGATCCGTCAGGATACCGCGCCTTTGGCCCACCGCCATGGCATAGGCGAACATCGCCGTGCCCGACGTCTCCTTCCACGCATCCGGATAGTCGATCAACTGACGCCACATGCCGTCTTCGGCCTGGTATTTCAGCAGCCCCGCCATCATGCGCCGATAGGCCCCCATGACCGCCGGGTAATCCCCATGCGCTTCGGGCAGCACCGACAACAGCTCGGCCAGGCCCGCCGCCACCCAACCATTGCCACGCGCCCAGTGGAGCCGCGCCTCAGGGCCGTGGAAGAACAGGCCATTATCCCGCTGTAATCGTTCCATATACAGCCGCGCCATCAGCGCCGCCCTGTCGAGATATTTCGGGTCGCGGCTGGCGCGATAGGCCTGGACCTGGAGCGCGCCGATCATCCAGACATCGTCGATCCAGTAGCGCGCCTGCGCCGTCAGTCCATCGGGCGTGGTCGCTGTCCACTGGTTGTCGGCAAAGGCCAGCCCCTGGGCGCGCATATCCGCATTCCCCGTCTGGATCGCCAGTTCCAGCGGCAGCGCGCCGTAGATGCTGACGTCGACGTGGTTCCGCGTATTGCCGACTTCGTGGGCGTCCATGCGCTGATACCGCGCCTTGACCTGCGCCAGTAAGGCCGCATTGCCCGTGGCAGCCGCAAAGCGCGCCGCCCCGTAACCACAGGCGACGTCGCTATAGTGGACGCCCCAGTGATCTTTGCTTTTCAAAAGCCTTATGTCCTGCGCCAGCCAGGCGTCCGCCGCCTTTGTCCCGACCTCTTTCGGTGACGGCGATACGGGCACGGCCGGATGGCGAAAACCCGGCCCCTCCCCGGCCACGGCGCTTCCCGCCATGCACAGGCCGCTTGCCCCCAGCAAGACATCGCGTCTCGTCAGCACCATCGCCTCATCCTCCGTCGTCCCGCGCCCCGTTTGCCCGGAGTCATCCCGTCAGGAATGCACGAGGCAGGGGAATTTCCAAGCGGCAAATTTTGTCACCGGCTTCGCGTACCTTAAGGTCACGGATGAGGCCGCTACTGCGCGCGGCGATGGCGCCTCGCCAGTCTCACGAGGCGCAGGAGAGGCCCTCTTCGCCAAAATTCCACATTGATTTTTTCGCTCTGTCCTGCAACCCGTTACAGATGACAAGCCAGGGATACGATGAATGCGGAGCGATGTGAACGTCAAAACCGGTATAGCCGAGCTTGACGATGTACTGGGCGGCGGACTGATCGCCGACCGTGTTTATCTGATCCAGGGCGCGCCCGGCTGCGGCAAGACCACCCTGGCCATGCAATTCCTGCTCGAAGGCGTGCGCAGCGGCGAAACCGTCCTTTACGTTACCCTGGCGGAATCAAGAGATGAACTGCGCGCCAACGCCGCGTCGCACGGCTGGGACGTGAGCGGCGTCGATTTCTGCGAGATCATAGCCGACGACCTCAATCCCGAATCCGACCAGAAATACACCATGTTCCACCCGGCCGAGGTCGAGTTGGATGAAACGACGCGCATCGTCATCGCCCATATTGAAAAGGTGAACCCGAGCCGGGTCGTCATCGACTCGATGGCCGAGATCAAGCTGTTGTCGCAAAACACCCTGCGCTACCGCCGCGAAGTCCTGGCGCTCAAGACCTTCTTCCAGGGCCGCAAGTGCACGACCCTGTTCCTTGACGACAAGACGGCCAGCCATGAGGAAGACCGTCAGTTGCAGAGCATCGCCCACGGCGTCTTCAACCTCGAACAGCTGGCGCCCGAATACGGCGCCGAACGCCGCCGCCTCCGCATCACCAAGTTCCGGGGGCGCAGCTATCGCGGCGGCTATCACGACTTCAGCATCACCCGGGGCGGCCTGTCGATCTTCCCAAGACTTGTCGCCAGCGAGCATATCCAGACACCGGACCACAGTCAGCTGTCTACCGGCGTCGCGGAACTTGACGCCATGCTGGACGGTGGTATCGAACGCGGCACCAGCCTGTTGCTGCTCGGGCCAGCGGGCGCGGGCAAATCCACCCTGGGTCTCGAATTGGCCCTGGCCGCGGCCAAGGCCGGCGAACGCGCCGCCGTCTTCACGTTCGACGAACGCGTGGAGACCGTGCGCCATCGATCGCGCGGCATCGGCCAGGACCTGGAAACGCAGCTTACGGCACGCACTATCACCGTGCAGAGCATCGACCCGGCGGAGCTGTCGCCCGGTGCGTTCGGCCACAGCGTTCGCTCCGCCGTCGAGGGCAATGACGGCCATGCCCCAGCGCGCGTCATCATCATCGACAGCCTGAACGGCTATCTGCACGCCATGCCGGAAGAAAACTTCCTGATGGCGCAGTTGCATGAGCTGCTGACCTATCTGGGCCACCGCAATGTCGTTACCGTTCTGGTCGTTTCCCAACACGGCCTGCTAGGCACAGCGATGCACTCGCCGATCGACACCAGCTACCTGACCGACGCCGTGATCCTGTTCCGCTACTTCGAAGCCGCCGGCGAGGTCCGGCAGACACTGTCAGTTGTCAAGAAGCGCACCGGCGCGCACGAACGGTCGATTCGCGAATTCCGCATCGACAGCCAGGGTATCCGCATCGGTTCGGCGCTGCGCGACTTTCAGGGCGTCCTGACCGGATCACCCGTCTACACGGGCCAGCCGTCAGGCCTTATCAATAGATGACAAAGGGTATCGATCCGCAATCGCTTGTCCTGGTCCTGGCGCCAACGCCGCGCGACGGCGCCACGACGCGGCAGGTCCTGATCGACAACGGCATTGGGGCCGAGCTGTGCAGCGGCATTGATGAGCTGTGTGCCGGGATCATGGCCGGGGCCGACGCCGCCATTATCACCCAGGAAGCCGTCCTGGCCAACCAGGCGGCCCTGACCCAGGCCCTGACCTCCCAGCCATCCTGGTCGGACTTTCCGCTGATCGTGCTGACGCCGTCGTCGATGCAGTCGCCGGAGACCATCGTCGCGCTGGAAAGCGTCGGCAACATGACCCTGGTGACGCGGCCCATATATATCGCCGCTCTGCTCTCGTCGGTGCGCTACGCCTTGCGCGACCGCGACCGACAGTACCGCCAGCGCGACAACGAAGAGGCCCTGCGCCAGGCCGTCGTCGCCGCCGAGGCCGCCAATGTCGCCAAGACCGAATTCCTGGCTAATATGAGCCATGAAATCCGCACGCCGATGAACGCGGTCATCGGCCTGTCGCACATCCTGGCCAGGTCTGAACCCCTGACCGAAAAACAGGCGCAGTTCATCCAGACCCTGCACATGAGCGCCGAACAACTGCTGGCCCTGATCAACGACCTGCTCGATATTTCCAAGATCGAGGCACACGCCATCGTCCTGGAACAGATCGAATTTTCGCCTGGGGCGCTCATCGATGACATCGCCGCGATGATCGAGGTCCAGGCGCGTGAAAAGGGCCTGAAGCTCACCTGCGAGTACTACGACATCGGCGACGCCAAGGTCGTGGGCGACCCGACCCGCCTGCGTCAGGTTCTGCTCAACCTGTGCACCAATGCGCTGAAATTCACGCCGTCCGGAGGCATCACCATCACCTGCGGCAAGGTCACACGCATGGACGGGCCGGAAATGCTGGAGATTACGGTCTCAGACACCGGCGTCGGCATCGCCCCGCAGAAGCTGAACACCATCTTCGAGAAGTTCGTCCAGGCCGACACCAGCGTTACGCGGAAATATGGCGGCACGGGGCTGGGCCTGGCCATCACCAAGACGCTGATCGACATCATGGGCGGCACGATCAATGTCGAAAGCGTCGAGGGTCAGGGCTCACGCTTTTCGGTGCGCCTGCCGCTGCGGATGGCGGCCGGAACCTCGCTCGACGCCGCACTCGAAGACACGGCCGAACCGCTTGACGCGCGCGGCCAGACCATCCTGCTGGTCGAGGACTCACCGGCCAATGTCGTGGTGGCGGCGAACCTGCTCGAAATCTACGGCTACGGCGTCGATGTCGCCGAACACGGGGCGGCGGCGCTCAAGAAGCTGGCGAACGGCACCGAATATTTCGCCATCCTGATGGACGTGCAGATGCCGGTGATGGACGGGCTGGAATGCACGCGCCGCATCCGCCAGGCCGAGGCCGACACGGGCAAGCCGCACATGCCGATCATCGGCATGACGGCGCACGCCCAGGCGTCGGACCGAGAAAAATGCTTCGCGGCCGGCATGGACGCCTATCTGGCCAAGCCCTTCAACCCGCGCGACCTGCGCAAGCTGCTGGTCGAGATGGGGTAACATAGCCCCTCTCGACCTTAACCAAGAGTTGTGGCAAGGTTACACGCGGCGGGGGCACAAATGCAAAGCATTGACTGGGAATTTCTGGGATGGATACTGGGCGGCCTCATGACCGTTCTGGCTTCGGTGTCAGCAGCGTTCGCCGCCTGGGCCAATATGCGCACTGCCGACCGGCAACGTATAGAAAACCAGTCTGAAACCTTCTTTTTCTTCCGTGACCGCTATACCAGCCCGGAAATGCATACAGCGCTTGGCGATCTCATAGCTTGGCGCAAACGGCACGGCGACCGCTTCCTTGAGGCCTGGATCGATGAACGCAACAGGCAAACCGAGCTGGGAGAGCGTATCGACCGCGCCCGGCGGCACGTATCTCGCTACTTTATCGACGTCGTCCGCCTGCACCGATCAGGCTTCGTCAGCCTGAAGCTGGCGAGACTGGTCACCGCCAACAGCGGGTTTAACATTCTGGTCGAAATCTGCGAGCCGCTGAACCGCCATGCGGCAAGCCACTACTCGAAAGCCTATGCCGACGGATTGCGGAAGATCCGCACCAGCTATACTTCGGGCGAACTGGACTGAACGACTCTGCCCTCATTGCCGAATATTTGCGGAATCAATGGTTAATCGCTTGGCAAGTGTTATTTATGTTTTGTTATCATGCTTGTGCTAACGTCTCGACTATACTAAGCGTTGTCTGGCACATAAAAATCAACGAATCGAAGAGGACCTCTGAATGCGCAGACCCTGGATTCTTCGTCCCAAGCAAACCCTTCTGGCCGGTCTTCCGGCTTAGTTATGCCTCCTGCGGCCGCGTTTCAGGCTTAAGAAAGCAGCGTCTTGCGGGGCAACGGCATCTATTTCCGTACCGGTGACTCACGGGACTCGACATCAAGAAGTCGCCGCCATGCCAGGCGGATATTCAGATCGTAATAGGCCTGGGCGACCTCACGCTCATTCTCAGGCGCTTTGCTATTGGCTTCTTCGATCATTCCAATCGCTTCACGCAGTTCCACGGCTTCATTTGAAAACGCGACCTTGATCATGCCCTTCAGGTCGAGAAAAGGCGTGTTGTCTTCGTTCTCAAGGTCCCGCGCCTTCTCGATAAGGTCCTCAATACGCGTCTTGAGTGTATCTTGCTCTGCCTCGGCTGCCGGAAGGCCGTAGCAAGCCTGCTCGACCAGAAAATTGGCGAGATTGAACGACACGGCCTTGACCAGTTCCGGCGGCAAATCGTCTTTGTCACGTAATATTCTCTCGCTCGCCTCAATTGCGAGTTCGAGATTTCCGCACGCTTGCAGCATAAGCGGAACGCTCCAGACATCATATTCCTGCGCCTTGCCAACGATAGGGGTACCCATGGCAATCTTCAACCAGTCCAGTGCACGGCGACGCGCGCGTTCACGATCCTCCTCATGGTCGGTCATGAGCGCAAAGTAACCGTCGAGCAGGTAGCCGTGACGCGGGGATTCCTTGGCGACCTTGTCGATCTTACTGGCAACCTCCTGCAGCTTCCTATTATTGCGGTCAAGACCCGCCAGCCGCTCGCCATTCACCAGCAACCATTTGCGGATGCTTCTTCCTTCTTTTGGAAAACTCCGGGCAGATGCCCAGGCAGGCACATAGTTGTAGATGGTCTTTTGCAGCGCCTTGCGCCAGCGCTTGTCGATTGCCCACCGCTCCTTGATCATGTCGCGCAGAGTCTCGCTCATGACATCGACCGCCTGCAGCGTTTCGGCAAACATCGACATCATGCGGTCCAGACGATTGTCATGGATGCCCTGCGGCTTGTAAGTCAGGTCGTGGGTCTTCGCCGCCCATGCATCGTGCAGCATCGTCTTGATTTGCACCTCGCAATACAATCCGCGATGCGCCGTGTGTTCACTGAGAAAATCAATGTGCCGCGCATAGTACCCGCGCTCTTTCTTTTCAGTACTCCCACCATCGCCGACATACTTGCCTTTCAGCGCGTCGGCCATGAACTTGTAAACGACATCGATCTGGTCCGGGTAGTAGACGACAACCGTTATGCCGATGACGTCCGTTATATTCGCCAGACTCTGACCTTCCGCCAGTTTCTGCGCTTTTTTTGCAATCTTTTCCGGCGCCTTGCAGTCCTTGAACGTCAGGTTGGTTTTCGCCTGCTTGGACTGCCGTGTGTAGGTCGTACGAACGACTTCGGCGCCGAGTTGTTTCTCGGCTTCGGCAACGACCTGTTTTACAGTTCCCAGAAGTTTGGCGTATTCGGGATGCTTTTCATTCAGGAAACTGTTTACGTCTTCGACAGTGTAATTTTTCACGCCCGCCCCGTCATCGTCTGCGCGGACGTCTCGTCCGTCTGTGTGCAACGCCCTGTGACTCGAAGTAGCATGACTTCGTACAGCAACCTGAACGGCGGTCAACGGCAGATTTATACTCAGACAACGGACGATGCGCCGACGGGTGAACGGCTACTCCCTACCCCCGGCCCGCCCGCACATCCCCCGGCGAAGCGTCGAACCGCCGCCGGAACGCGCGGTAAAAGGCCGACACGTCCGAAAAGCCGCAGGCAAAGCCGATATTGGCCACCGACAGGCCGTCGAACGCCGGGTCCATCAGCAGGGCCTTGGCGCGCTCGGAGCGATACTCGCCCAGAACCTGCGAGAAGGTGGTGCCCGCCTGCTGCAGCACGTGCTGGATCATCCGTTCGGACACCCCAAGCTCGATGCCGACCTGGGCGGCCGTCAGTTCCTCGAGGCGGCAGTCGCGGCGCAGGATCCGCCGCACCAGCGACAACCGCGTCTCTACCGCCATCGGGTCACCGCCCGTGTCGATCGTACCGAAACCCGCACCGATCAGATAGGCCAGGTGCCCGGCCGAGACCGCCGCAATGCCGGCATCGTCAACCGGCTGGTCGCACATGAGTTTCGCATAGGGCGTCAGGAACCTGAGCGCCGAGGCCTGGCTGTCGATCACCCGGCTGGCCATGTCCTCGGGCAGGACGCGCCAGTGATCCGTCCAGCGGCGCGGCAGGGTAATCCCCAAAAGCGTTGACGCGTCCGCGACATCGAAGCGCAGGCTCGCATTGTGGACGCTGATGACCGCCGCGCCCGGCGTAAGCACATAGTCGCGGCCCATCTGGCGTCCGCTGATCGGGGCCGTGCCCAGGTTCATCTGCACGAACAGGGCGTCGTCATCGTGGCGGGCAATGTGCTGCGCGGTCCGTTCGCAGGTAATGCTCATGCCGGACATGACGCCGACGACGATGTCGGGACTGGCCGCCAGCCGCAGCCGCCCGGCGTCGCGCACCTCGCCCGAGGCGTACATGTCGCACAGGCTGCCGACGACGCCTTCCAGCCGCTCATGGACGCGGCGCACCTTCTGGGCCGCACTCAGATCCACCAGATCATCGGTGGTGACTTCTATGGTTTGCATTCTGCAGCCTCCCGGTGGCGCATTTTCAGCTTAACATAAGGCGGGCTGTTGCATAGGGCGCAATAGTCTTGCGCCTATTTCATTGAATGCGGTGCAACAAAGCGGAGAATGATCATGGGCGCCATATTGGCCCGTGACGATTTCATCCAGCATTTCCTTGACGGTGCGGGCGGCGGTGGCCGCGCATGCGGGGCAAGCTGTGGCCGTTCCAACCCGGCCCATAGCCGCGCCTTTCAGGCAAAACCACCACCGCCCGTGCCACATCCCTGATCTTTGACGTTTTCCGGCGCGGCCGGACCACAGCGTCACGCAACGTGCCTTCCCCATGGCAGTCCTCCCGGGCTGTCTATGGCACGCGGCTTGACGAAGGTGCGGTGGACGACCACCGCACCTTTTCGTTTCGCATCCGGCGCAACAGGCTTGCGCCTAAATCATTGTGTACTTTTCATCAGAAAGTGAAATCATGCCCAGGCATAATCATAAGCCCGGGAGCTATTTTCATGCGTATTAGCCCAAGTTTAGCGGCGATTGCCGCGCTTTTGGCGTGTCCGGTCGGCGCCCTTGCCCAGACGCAGGACCTGCCCGATCTCACCGTTCAGTCCCATAGTGCCGCCAATGGCAAGGTCACCGCCGTCATCGCCAATACCGGCAAGGCGGGCGCCTCCGTCCGGACCACAGCCACACTTTATGTCTATCAGGACGGCAAGACCCATTCGACCAACGACCAGTCGATCCCGGCGCTCGCGCCCGGGGCCAGCATCACGCTCAACTTCCCCTTGCCGATCGCAAGGGGCGTCTACCAGGTCATGGCGGACTCAAAACGCGAACTGACCGAGGCCAGCGAGACCAATAACCGCACGCGCAACGCCGATTTCGGCGCCTCCGACAGAGCCCCCACCGGCGTCGGCAGCGTCAAGGTCACAGGCCCGATTACCGGCCCTGCCCCCGACACGCTGAAAATCCTGTTCAAACCCGATACCCGACTGCAAAACCAGGCCGCCTCGCGCCCGCGCATGACCGCCGAAGACGGCTCACTCAGGCCTTTGGCGGCGTCGCGCATGCCGTCGGGCAGCGAGGTCTTCTTTGTCGAGAATGAACTGGCCCTGACCAGCAAAAACCCCGTCGACGCGCAAGGCGTGGTCGCGCGTCGGGGCGGCAAGATCCTGCAATCGACCGACCTCGGCCCCGACATCGGCACGCTCTACATCATCCGCGTCGACACCTCGAAGCCCGCCGACGTCGCGCTCGATGGCCGCGAACGCAAGACGCCCTTTTCCAGCGAAGCGGCCTATAACCTGCTGACCATCGCCAGGGCAGAGCACAAGGCGGGCCTCAGCATCGGCGTCAATCCGCTGATGGATACGACCGGCATCATGGAAGGCAAGACATCGGAAGGTGGCGGCAATGACGCCCTGTCGCTCGACTACATGCAAAAAGGCGGCGTCTATAATGTCGATGTCGCCACCGCCTGGAAAATGCTGGGCTACACCGGCAAGTTCAACAACAAGATCAATCTCGGCATCCTCGACGGCGGCTTCGCCATCGGCAATCCGAACTGGCTGGAAAGCGACATCAATGTCGCCATCGCCAACAGCGCATCGGGTCCCAACCAGAGCACCTGCACCGCCGGTTCGCCCTGCCCGTGGCACGGGCTGAACGTCGCCGAAACCGCCGCCGGCATCCCCGATGACGGCCGTGGCGCCGCAGGGCCTGCGGGTCCCGTCGCCAGGCTGCTGCTGTGGGACAAGATGGGTTCGGACACCGGCACGGCGATCGCGCGGCTCAAATTCCTCAGGGACAATGGCGCCCAGATCATAAACATGAGCTTCGGCAGTGAAGCCGAGCGCGACGAATCCTTCTGGGAAGGCGCCTGGATCGACATCGTCGAGACATTCGAAAGCGTCACGCGCGACATGGCCTTCAAGCAGAACCGCCTGTTGTTCGCCGCCGCCGGCAATGTCGGCAAGAATGTCGATGCCAAGAACGGCGACGGCGACGAAAACATCTGGTTCGCGCCGTGCGAAAACCAGGGCGTGGTCTGCGTCGGCGGCTGGTACGAAGCCACGGGCAATAATAAATCGGACTGGGGCACGCGCAACTGGCCCGACTCCAACTACTCGGCCGCGCCATCGGGCGAAACGGTCGATATCTACGGCCCGTGGTGCACCATGGTCGGCGACTACCCGGCCGTGCAGGACGATCCCAATTCCGGTCCCGGCAAGGCCAAGGGCCGCAAGGTCTGCGGCTCATCGGTCTCCTCGCCCTTCGTGGCGGGCGTGGCGGCGCTGATCTGGGCCGGCAACCCCAAGCTGGGGGCGCAGGACGTCTGGGCGCTGATGAACAAGCACGCCATCGTGGCCGGTTCGATCCGCCGCGTCCATGCCGCCGGCGCGGTCCGCGAAGCCATGATGTCAACGGGTGAAAAGTTCCCGCCCTTCCTCAAGCTGACCGCCAAGACGACCGGCGCCTTCTCCCAAGGCGCAACGCTGCAACTGACGCATGAGGACTTCGACGTCGAGGACCTGGAGGGCTGCTGCGCGGCGCAATGGTTCGTCGATGACAAGCTCTACGCCGCCACCAATCCCAACGCCCAGTCGCCCGTGCTCAAGATGGCGGGCCTGCTCGTCGGCACCCATACGCTCAAGGTCACGATTACCGACAAGGACGGATTGTCAACGTCGCAAAGCGCGACATTCATCGTCACCAACGCCCCGCCCGTGGTCGAGGTCGAGGCCATGTCGACGCAGATCTTCACCGGCCTGCCCTATGAGTTCCGCGCCAAAATCACCGATGACGGCTTCATGCTGCCGCTCAGCGGTCCGGCGTGTGACAAGGTGATGTGGACCTCGACCCCGGCCGACATGACGCCGCCCAACCCCAAGGGCTGTGCGATCATGCCGCACTTCTCGACACCGGGTCCGCATACGCTCAAAGCGGCCTGGGCGGACGCGCTCAACACCGGTGCGGCGGGATCGGTGAACTTCACGGTCCAGAAGGCGGCCAAGGTCGGCATCGCCATCGTCAAGCCGGGCGCGGGATACGCCTTCAACAGCGAAGAACCGATCAACTACGTCGCCGAGGTCGTCAACGGCCAGGGCGGCAAGACCAATGTCGCGTGGACCCTGACGGATACCAAGACAAACGTGACGCGTCCGCTGCCGCTCAAGATCGGCAACGACAAGACCTTCACCTTCGAGAAGATCTTCCCGGAATATAGCGGATCGACGGCGGGTCGCGACTATGTGCTGACGGCGACGGCGGTCAATCCGAACGGCGACAAGGCGTCACACAGCATCCCGCTCCACCAGATGGCCTTTATCAAGTAGGGGCGACTTCGGAGTACGCACGACAAGGTGCGGCGGGGCAACCTGCCGCACTTTTTCTTTCGCCGCCACATGACACAAAGTTAAATAGTCTCCGGCGCAACCATGATCTACCGTGCCGCCCAAGTCCGGGAGCCGCTAATGAAACGCCTGATCGCCATCACTCTTGCCGCCACACTCACCGCCACCGCCGCGCAGACTGAGGTCAAAATATCGCCGCCCTCGCCTTATGTCGAACACACCGACGCCGGCGACAGCGCCAATTTCGACATCATCGTCACCAATGCCAAGGCCTATGAACAAACGCTGACCAGGGTCGAAATCCTCTATCTCGACGCCGCCGGCAAGACCATCCTGGAACGCCGCATCGACGGCAATGGCGTCGCACCGGCCATCGAAACCGTCCCTGGCCGCGACATCGCTGCGGGCGCGTCAAAACTCGTCTTCAACCCCTTCCCGCTTCAGCCGCCAGGCGTGCATGCCGCTAGCGTCCGCGTCCGGATGACGCTCGAAGCCGACGACCAGCCCTCTCAGCTGCTGGAAGCCACCATGGCGCTCAGGCAGCCCCCGGCCCAGCGCCTGCGCCTGCCCCTAAAAACGACCATGTCAGGCAAGGTCTCGGTCTGGGATGGCCACGACGCCCTGTCGCATCACCGGCGCTGGGACTATACCCATCCGGCCATCCAGGGCTTCGGCTTCCACCACAACGCCATGCGCTATTCCTACGACCTGGTGCCGGTCGATGCCGAGGGCCGCATGTTCACCGGCGACGAAAGCAAAAACGAGAACTATGTCGGCTGGGGTATGGACGTGCTGGCGCCGGCCGACGGCACGGTCGTCGAAACGCATAGTGACAGCCCCGACGCGCGCCAGTTCGATCCGGGCGTGCTCAGGGACAATATCAACCTCGTCTTCGGCAACTATGTCGTCATCCGTCACGCCGATGGCGTCTTCAGCATCCTCGGCCACGTCAAGCAGGGCAGCGTCAAGGTCAAGGCGGGCGACACGGTCAAACAGGGGCAGGTCGTGGCGCAGATCGGCGCGTCGGGCAGCTCGCTGTTCCCGCACCTTCACTATCAGCTCCAAGAAGGCCCGACCCAGGACAGCGAAGGTATCCCCAGCCGCTTTGACGGCATCACCTTGGTCAACCGCGCCTCGACCTCGGGCTGGATCGACAGCGGCGACGTGGTGGCTGCGCCCTAGATTCGTCGCGATATTTAAGCCGAAAACCGCTGACACTTTTCGGCATATCGCTTAGTCCAAATAACAAAAGGGCCGCCCGTGACGGGGCGGCCCTTCCATTGTCTGGCAATGCACGCGGACAGCTCAGGCGAGCCGGCCTCCTGCGATGAAGGCCGTGCTCGTAAGACTTGCCGCTAGCGGCATTTGACAATGAGACATCGGACCACCTCCTTTCGCTTGTTGAAACCTGAATAAGATTTAGGCGCCGCAAAAGCGAATTCAAGGGCGGCAACAGCTATTTCTGCGTGAGGTATTTTAAGAAAGAGGCCCCGCCCACCGCAGCTTGCTGCGGTGGGCGGGGCCTCTCTTCCCTTAGAGTATGATGCGTTTAGGTCGAACCGCCATCATGCTCTAGGTTTTTGTTTTGTCGCGATATTTAGCCAAAAACCGCTGCACATTTTTTGGCATATCGCTCTAGCGCAAATTACCGACATGCCCAGCCACCTTACACAGGCTTAATTTGACTCATACGCGGCGCAGGTAAAAGATCGGTCCAGAAAACGGGGACCCTGAGATGGATCGACGGCAATTCCTGGCCAGCGCGGCCGTGCTCGGCGTCAGCGCCATCTGGGCCGGACGCCGCGCGGTGGCTGCGTCGCGCGTCATCTGGCGCGAAGACCGCGCCCTTTATCCGCAAGGCGTCGCTTCGGGCGATCCCGACGATCACAGCGTCATCCTGTGGACCCGGCGGCCGTTCGATAGCGGCAACCGCCATGAGCTGACCGTCGAAGTCGCCCGCGACCCTGAATTCCGCCACGTCGTCGCACGCCAGCGCGTCCCCGTGCTCAGGGCCGCCGACTGGACCTGCCGCGCGCTGGTCGGCGGCCTGGCCCCCGCAACCGTGCACTGGTACCGCTTCAGTGACGACAGCGGCGCAGGCAGCCGCATCGGCCGCACCCTCACCGCCCCACGCGCATCAGACCCGCGTCCTGTCCGCTTCGCCTTCGTGTCATGCAACAGCGTCAACGAAGGGGCGCAGAACGCCTATCGCCGCATGATCTGGGAGGACGAACGCGCCTCCGACCCGCAAAAGCTGGGCTTCGTGCTCCACCTCGGCGACTTCATCTACGAAGTCGTTGAATATCCCGACGAGACGCCCAAGCGTTACGCGCGCACCATCTATGACCTGGGCCGCATTCCCGATGCACGCAAGGTCGGCAATTTCTACGTGCCGACCACGCTTGAGGGCTACCGCCACGTCTATCAGGCGCACATCAACGACCCCGACATTCAGGACGCCCGCGCGCACTTCCCGTTTGTCTGCATCGGCGACAATCACGAATTCTCCTGGCAGGGTTGGCAGAGCTTCACCAAGTACGCAGGCAAGATTGAGCCGGCGCAAACCTTACGCGTCGCCGCCAACCAGGCGTGGTGGGAATATGTCCCGTCGCGCGTCCGCAAATCCTCCGGCGCCGCGCTCGATCAGTTCGATCCGCCCGCCGTTGTGAATGCGCCAATCGAAACCTTCGACGACCACGGCTTCGGCACCGAGCCCAACAACCGGGCGGCCGTCGGCAGCATGACCACCTACCGCGCCCTGCGCTACGGCCGCAATGTCGAGCTGATCGTCACCGATTTCCATTCCTATGCCATGCGCAACCCCGCCGACCGGCCCGAAACGGACGTGTTCGACTGGCCCTTCCCGGTCTACCCGCAGGAGCTGATGGAGATTATCGATGGCGGCCGCGACTACAATGGCGGCAATCCGCCCGAAACCATCACCATCGGCGACAAATCGGCGCCCAACTACCGCAAGGACGAACCCGCCAACACCCTACTTGGCCGCGACCAGAAGGCGTGGCTGAAAGACCGGCTGACGCAGTCGACTGCCACCTGGAAGATCTGGGGCGCGACCAACGGGCCGCTCGACATGCGCACCGATCCGCAGAACCTGCCGGATGGCCTCGCCAAGATGAAGTGGCCCGGCAGGGATTACGGCACTTTCGGCGGCGGCGACCTGAGCGGGGCGTTTTCCGAGCGCGCCGAAATCTACGACCTGGTCCGCGATAAGAAGATATCCGGCTTCGTCACCGTTTCCGGCGATCGCCACAGCTTCTGGGCCGGTTACGCCGCGCCGAAACTGCCGCCGCACGGCTTCGACCCGGTGGGCCTGAGCTTCATCACCGGCTCGATCTCCGCGCCCGGCATGGCCGAATCCGCCGAATTTTACAAGGACTTCCCCCTGCGCCCGCTGTTCGTGCGCAAGCCCGAAGGCGCCCCGCCGGAAGCGACGATCAACCTGACGCTCAGACGCGGGGTGCGTTCTGCGCTCGAATACGCAGCCAGCGGCGACATTGACAAGGCCCGCGCCCTGACCAACCCGGATGTCGCGCCCCACCTGGCCTTCGTCGACATGGCCGGCCACGGCTATGCGGTCGTCACGGCTGGACCCAAGGCGATCGATACCGAATTCGTCTGCATCGTCCGTCCCGTCACGCGCGCGGCGACGCCTGACGGCGGCCCCCTGCGCTATCGGGTATCGCACGGCGCCACACTTTGGCAGCCGGGCACGCCGCCGAAGCTGGAACAACGTCTGCTCGAAGGCGATGCAAAGCTGTCGCTGTGATGCGGTCAGGTCGCGCGCCGGGTCGCCATCCTCACGGTTATCGCCTCACCTGTAGATGGTCAAAGGCAATGGGGAAGCCCCAGTTGCGCTGAGCCCTGTTTATCTCGTCCCCAAAAATCGTCTTATGACTGGCAAAAGCCGCCGCATAGAGGGGCTCGAGGCGGCTAAAATCGACGCCTGGAGACATTTCATAGTCCATGAAAGAAAAAAAAGGTCCGGCAAGTCTCAGTTGCATATAGTAGGTCACGATCAGCAAGATCTCGTCGGTGACCAACGTCTCCGGCAGGCTCAACATAGTCACCAACTGATCGTACTTTTCGCTGAGACGTTTGTGAGCCGTGTCAAGGCAGGCGTCGTCGATACCCAGCTCCCCGAACAGGTTGCTGAGATAGTCTGTGCGATTGAACCTGCTGTCATTCGATGAGCTCAGCACCTGAAATAACTCGGCGGCACCGGCCACCGCGAGCACGTTGGAATGCTTATCCACCAACGTTTTAATTTCGTGACACTTTCTACGAATGAGATCGTCACTCACAAGGCATACGATTCCCAAAAGGTCTCATAACGCTTGGCAACCGCATCATGCCTTTATTCATTCCCCTTTCGATGCTTTCCACGACAGTCGAAATTCCGCCAGTGAGAGCGTGTTCGCGCCGCCCTTATAGGTTACGTCTTCACGCTGGACAGGATCGTCTTCCCATCCGCAAACTGGACAAATTTCATACCCTCCCTCTTCAGCGAGGGAACATTGATCACAAACCGGACATCTCACAGATGCTTGGTGTTCGTCGCTCATTGCTTGTTCCAATAGATCATTGCGTCGGTCGGCTTGAACATGGTCCTGATATTGCCTGCGTTATCGACGGACATAAACGTATTGCTGATCGGGTCGTAAAGTTTCGTCCCGCGGCCATCGACCTTTACCAGCGTACCTGGAGGAGGATTTTTCAAGAAATCCTGCGCTTTCTTGACGTAGTCGAGGGCATTCTGCGATCCGAATTCTGCTCCGTGCTTCTTAAAGTGCTCATAGGCATTTTTTATCCCCGAACCAAGCGGTCCGCACGTCCAGTTCAGGTTATGGACAACCACCTTGTTGTGCCCGACAAGGTATGTGTGGAGATCGGCAACCTCGAGATTATAAGTCTGCTCTACTTTGCCAGTCACAGCGAGCGTCTTCACCGTCGCCGACCAACCCATGGCTGTCCGGATCTTGTCGCCGACGCTGAGATCTTTCGTATGCGCCCACTCACCATTGGCGAGTAGCCAGGGGTGATCGGCACTTGCCTGGAAAACCTCATGAGCCTGGTTGGCAGCGGTCTCAAGCGTGAGCTTGAATGTCGCTTGCGGCTCCGGCCTTATGAGGGCCGTTACAGGCTTGGCGATCGTTTGACGTGTGACCTCATCGTAGGCCAGCACCAGATCACCAACCTTGATATTTTCGATGGTCACCATGCCAGTTGGGGTCGCAACGGCGGTGCCCGCCACAAGGCACATGCATTTTTTGGTAAACGAGCCCACCCCCTTGAAGGTGGTGAACACCAGCTTTCCGACCTTGGGCGCCGCTTTCAGGGCGACCTTGGCGCCGACCTTGAACACGCTGCCGCCGGCAAGATCGACAGCACCCCAGGCAACCGCCGTTATCCATTCACGCCGGTTGCAGCCAAAGGCGGCGCAATTGATAAGATCTCCGCCAGGCGCAAACGAGATCAACGTCTTCAGGATCGTATGCTCGTTCTTGCGTTTGCCGGTAATGACGATTTCGGTCGTCTCCTGATTGTTCTGGTCGCACTGCCTCTCGCCGGTGTTGCAGTCCGGATTGGGTTGCCTGCCCCGGCAGCTGTCGGTGTGGCAGTCCGTAGCCCCCGTAAGACCCGTCGGATCGGTCACATTGATCGGATCGTCCTGGACATAAGCGTAGATATTCATGCCGTCGGCGTATCCGATGGGGTCGGTCTGCATGAAGCGGCCGAGGTTCGGCTGATACATGCGGGCCTTGTAATAGTAGAGGCCGACTTCGGGCAGGTAGACCTGGCCGGTGTACTGGAACCGGCCGGCATTGCCAGCACGCGGCACACCGTATTCGTCATAGGCGTTGGTGGCCCAGTTCGTTCCGTCACTGGCGGTAATGCCGATGATGCTGCCCTGGTTGTCGGCTGTGAAATAACGCCTGGCCAGGTTACCGGTCTCGCTGAGCTCGTACCAGACAAGTGGCTCGTCCACATCCGGGCCATGGACATAGCGGCGCAGCAGGGTTGTACCGTTATATTCGGCGATCAGGTCGTTTCCGTCATAGACGAAAGTCGTCGTCACCCCGTTCTTGCTGATCGTGTACAGGCGGTTCTGGGCATCATAGGTCAGCGACGCAATGGGTACGTCCGCCATTGTCGACGTGCCCGTCAGCAGGTTGTTGACGTTGTAGCTGTATTTCACCGCCCCGTCCGACGTCATATTGCCACGCAGATCATAGGCAAGGTTGGTGGCATCGACCTTCGAAATCTGGTTGAGGCCATTTGACTCGTACCCAGTCGACTGCAGCGCGATACCCGACATGAGGTAGGCGGAGGCGTCGACGGTACGCGTCTTGATCTGGTCGGCAGACGAATAGATGAAACCGAGGTTGATATTGCCCGACGGACTGGCTGGCAGAGCCGTCGATAGCTGGCTCAATCGCGACTGGTTGTCGTAATGATAGGTCGTCGTCACACCGTTGCCGCGTGTGAGGGTCTTGCGCCGGCTGTAGTCGTCGGCGGTGAAGGTGGCGATCGCCGTCGTGCCGTTCTCCTTGATGGCCGTCAGCTGATCGCCATTATTGTATTCATAGGTCAGGTAAAAGCCGTCGGGATAGGTGAGCTTGGTCCGCCGGCCGTATGCGTCATTCTCATAGGATACGGTGCCCCTGGGCCCGGTCTCGCTGGCCAGCCACCCTCTAGAACGGTAGAGGAAGGTCGAGGTAACGCCGTTGTTGGTATGCGACTTGAGCTGGTTGAAATTGTCATAAGACATCGTCTCGCTCAACGCGCCCGATTTGCTGTTCACACGGCCGATTGCATCGTAACCGAAGGTAATCGTCTGGCCGTCACGCAGCACGACGGAGGTCGCCCGCGCGCCGGTATAGCTGGTCTGCTCGCAGTCGGTCGTCGAACTCGTGGCGCCATTGGTGGCCAGCGGGAAACAGGTCTTAACCAGGCGGTTCAGGCCATCGTAGAAGTAGCTTGTCTTGTTGCCCTTTGCGTCGGTGACCGACTCGACCCGCCCGTTAAGAGAATTCAGGACGCTTGTCACATCGTCGGCCGCAAGCGAGGTGCCGTAGGCGCTGGTGACCTTCGTCACCGCACCCGTGGCGTCGTATGTATATTTGGTGATGCGGTCATTGCCGTCTGCGCCGGCTGCCCCGAGGGTGCATGCCGAAAGCGGCAACGATCCGAAAGCGGCTTCGTTCAGGCGATGCGCTTCGCAATCGAGACGGAACAGGCTGTCGTAGGACCGCTGCGTCACCCGCTTCAGCGTGCCGGTTGAGTCGTAGTTGCGCGCGACGATGGCCAGACCTGTGGCCGCGCTGAACTCGTTCGTCTCCTTTTCCTGAACGGTCATTGCCGTCGTCAGGGCGGTATAGCTGACCGAGGTGACCGTGCCCTCCTCGTCCGTCGTCAGATGGCCATCAACGTCGTAAGTCTTGCGAACTGCCGGCCTGTTCAGGGCGCCGGCTCCGTCGGGATCGGGCCCGATTGAGCCGACCAGGCGCCTAAGACCGTCATAATAGAAGTAGGTCGCGTCGACCGTACCCGATTTCGGCCCGTCGGAGACGGTGATATTGCCGAAGGCGTCGTAGGTCCGGGTCGTGGTGGCGGCGAAGGAGCCGTCGCCACGGCTGACCGTCGTCGAGGTCGGCAGCAGGTTCGGAGAATTGTAGGCGATGACCGTCTTGGCTTCATCCGTGTTACCTGAACAGGTCGCATTGGTCATGCAGGCTGATGTCGAGACCAGGCGCCAGACCGGCGAAGTACCGACCAGCGATCCCGCGCTGTTTTTAACCTGGGGCGTGAACTGCTGGTAGGTATAACGCACCTGTGGCGCCACGCCGTTCACCACCGGAAGGGTTTCGGTCAGCACATTGCCGTTGCTGTCATAGGTATAGGTCGTCGTTACGCCATTCACATCGGTGACCGTCAGCGGCTTGTTGCAAGTCTTGATATTGCTGCAGCCGGTTTCGTAGGTCGCCGAGGCGACGATGTTGGCCAGCCCCGAGCTCGACTTCGGCACCACCGTCATCTGGGTGATGTTGCGACGGTTGTCATAGGTGTAGTCGGTATAGCCGCCGTTGGCGTCGCCGTCAGGATTGGTGATCCGGGTGATGGCGCCGGTCGTCGCATTGTACTGATAACTCAGGATACGGCCGGCCTCGTCCTGCACGCTGAGGATGCGCCCGGTCGCCGTATCCGACTTCAACCGCCGCGTCCCGTTCTGTGGATTGGACACCGTGGTGGTCAGGACGGTTCCCGTCGTGCTGTAGCTGTAGGTCCAGGTCGAGCCGCCCTGGGTAACCTGATAGACCCGCTTGGCGTAGTCGCCGGTCGTATAGTAGCTGATATTGCGTTCCAGCCCCGACGGGTTGGTGATCTTACTGTAGCCGACACCGCCGGTCAGCGTATAGGTTGTCTGGTTATTGTTGATGTCCTTGACCGCATATCCCGCTCCCAGCAGCGTGATGCTCATCTTGGGCCACGCCTGACTCAGGCTGGCGCAGGTTTCGAGGGCCGAATCGCAATAGTCGATCGCATTGTTAATTACCTGGATCGTTCTTTGCTGATTGGCGTCGGACGGACCGTATTTGATCATCCAGCCAAGTGTACTGGCCACGGTAATCAGGCGGCGGTGAATTACCGTGCCGATGGTCGTCATCTTGTAGCTGAGCGTGATCACCTCACCATCCGGCCGGGTGATCGTCGTCGGCGCGCCGATGTCGCCGGGATAGCTGACGTTCGACGCCACATTGCTGTCGTAGACGATGACCGTACCGTCCTTCAGCGTGTAATTGCAAAGGTTGGAGTAGCAGCTCAGCGTGCTGGTCGTGCCGTCCATGGGCTGCTCGACCCACACATTGTTGACCAGCGTGCCCTGGAAACGCTCGGTCGTATTGCCAAGGCTGACCGATGCGACATTGTATTCGCTGCGGTTGATGACGCCGGTATAGTTGTCAGCGTCTGGGAAGCCGAACGAGTTGCCCGACCGGGTCAACCCGCTGCCTTCGTTGCCCGCCGACACAGAGATCGACGGCAGCTGGATGCGGCCGGTAACCAGGTCCACGTCGTTCTGGTCGACCGATGTGACCGCAGGCGCCGTGGGTATAGCCTGCGCGCCCGCCGAACTGGCAACGACACCCAGGACAAGTACTGCGGCAAGGCCGATCCATCGGCCGATGGCTTGAATTTTCATGGTCATCCCCTTAACCAACCGTGCCTGCGATCGTGCCTGAATTGCTGACGGAAACGGTGTTTCCGTTCTTGTTGATGGCGTATCCCGGCGTACCGCCGTTGCTGTTGTAATCTTCGCCGAAGCCGCCCATGCCTGTCAGGCCTGCATTGCCCCCGGCACCGCCATTGCCCGCCGGCGTGCTGACGCCGCCCGCACCGCCAGCACTGGTCGAACCGGCCAAGCCGGGACCACCTGTACCCTTGGGTCCCGTCGCGCCGCTGCTTGAGCCCCCGTTTGGAAAGCCCCCGCCACCCCCGCCACCGCCCTTGTTGCCGCCATTGACGATCGAATAGCTGCCGCCACCGCCACCGCCACCACCGCCCTTGATCGCGCCGCCGGAGTTTACAGTGATGCTTATCGGCGCCTGGCAGAAGACCGCGTGGCCGCCGTTGCCGCCGTCTGCGCCCGCTGCGATTGCACTGCCGTTGCCGCCCCTGCCACCGCCGCCGTGCACGTTTCCGCTCACGACCAGCGACAAGATTGAGCCTGCCGGCCATATGCCAGTGTCTATAGCGACGCCACCATGAATCGCCCCCGTGCCCCCCCCCGTACCGGGAACCGTCTTGCCGCTCAGAACGACGAACTGGTAATTTGCGTTCGCGCCACCGGCGTATCCAGCGTTATTGGCCAAGGTCCTGAGATTCGAAGGCGCCTCTGGAACCGTTATAACGGTGGCGGAGTTGATGTTCGACCGCGACACCTGGATACGATTGCCCAGGAGATCGTAGGAATAGACGATCTGGATGCCGTCCGGATAGTTGACCTGGATAACACGGCCACGGTCATCGTACTTATACGAAATGTCCGCTGCTACAGCCTTGGCGGCGCCCCCCAGCGCAGCCGCGCCAGCGACGGCGCAAGAACAGTTCAGCAAAAAGCCCCTACGTGAATCAGAAACCATCGCCCCCTCCATAAATCAGATATGATCTACCAAATACCGTATACCATAACGATGATCCTTCTCTTGGCAAGGGGTTATGCAATTTTTTGTTGTATCGCCGTAACGAAGGCTGGTTGCGTATGCACTTACCGGTTTAAGTACCCGGCGCCCGCCTAATCAATAATGGCGCTCATGAACGGAATCAGGCGCGACAGGGCGAAAACGATCAGCGGTTTCTTGAGAAAATAGTAATAAAGCAATATCTTAGGCCAATTGACAATGCCTTAGAAACCATCCTGGCCCATCGTATCCACCTTACGTACAACGGCCCCCCACGCTTCCCGCCACACAATTACCCCAATTAAGCGATTGGCAATTGTACGGTGTTATCCTGCCCGCAATCAAACGGCGGCCGCGTTATGGCCGTATCGAGTGCGGGGACGCATAGGTGATAAAAAAGCCGAGCCAGGACAAAGGCATAGACAGCCCTTTTGAAGCGCTGTTTGAACAAAATCCCATGCCGATGTGGATCTTCGACATCCGCACCCTCAACTTTGTCGCCGCCAATCCGGCCGCCAGCGCGCTCTATGGCTACGAACACGGCGCGCTCACCGGCAAGAGCATCCTCGAAATCCATCCGACCGAGGACTGGGCCGCGACGCGCCGCAATGCCCGCGCGCTCAAGACCTTCACCGCCCCCGAACAGTGCTTCACCCACGTCACCGCCAGCGGGAAGAAGCTCCAGGTCCTGGTCTTCGCCCAGCGCATCCGCTACGGAGACCGCGACTGCGGCATCGTCTGGTCGATCGACGTCACCGAACGCGAACAGGCGTCGGTCGAGCTGAAAAGCACGCAGATATTCCTCGACGCCATCGTCGAAAGCATCCCGTCCATGGTCTTCGTCAAGGACGCGCGCGACGGCCGCTTCGTCCTGCTCAACAAGGCCGGCGAGGACCTCCTGGGCGTCAGCCGCCACGACCTGGTCGGCAAGACCGATTTCGACCTGTTCAACGAAGACGACGCCAAACGCTTCCGCACCGCCGACCAGGCCGTCGTCGCCTCGGGCAAGCTGGTCTGCATCGACAACGAACCCTTGGCCACGCCCTACGGCCAGCGTTCATTGCGCACCCAGAAGATCGGCGTGCCCGATATCGACGGCAAGCCGCGTTACCTGCTCGGTATTTCCGAAGACGTCACCGAAAAGCTCCGCGCCGAGGAACGCAGCCGTCACCTGGCCTTGCACGACGTCTTAACTGACCTGCCGAACCGACTGAAATTCCAGGATATTCTCGACGCTGAAATGAACAGCGACCCCAGCAGCGGAAACGACTTCGTCCTGATGCTGCTCGACCTCGACCGCTTCAAGGCGGTCAATGACAGCTTCGGTCACCACGCCGGCGACGACCTGCTGCGCCAGGCGGCCAACCGCATGCGCCTCAATACGGGTGACGGCGACATTATCGCGCGGCTGGGCGGCGACGAATTCGGCGTCATCCATCGCGGCGACATATCCGAAACCAGCGCGGCCCGGCTGGCCAGCCAGCTGATCAGCGCCCTGTCCGAACCGTTCAACGTTGACGGCGACATCGTGTCGATCGGCTGCAGCGTCGGGCTGGCGCGCAAAAGCACCCACGGCACCAGCGCCGACGCCCTAATGAAACGCGCCGACCTGGCGCTCTACGCCGCCAAGGCCACCGGCAAGGGCGACTATGCCTGGTTCGAACTGGCCATGGAAGAAAGCGCCGACCGCCAGCGCATCCTGCGCGATGAGCTGAGCGTGGCGCTTGAGAAGGACCAGCTGCATCTCGAATACCAGCCGATCGTGTGCACCCGGACCAGCCGCATCGTCTGTTTCGAAGCGCTGCTGCGCTGGCGCCATCCGGAACGGGGCCTGATCCCGCCGGTCGAATTCATACCGGTCGCGGAATCCTCGGGCCTGATCGAGCCGATCGGCCGCTGGGTGCTGCAGAAGGCGTGCACCGAAGCCGCGACATGGCCGGGCGACCTGCGCGTCGCCGTCAACCTGTCGCCGCGCCAGTTCACCGGCTTTTCGCTGGTGTCGGACGTCATCCATGCGCTGGACGTGTCGCACCTGTCGCCGGCACGCCTTGAACTGGAGATCACCGAGTCGATCTTCCTCAATGACAGTTCCGAGAACCTGCGCCTGCTGACCCAGATGAAGGCGCTGGGCATCCGCATCGCGCTCGACGACTTCGGCACCGGCTATTCCAGCCTGGCCTACCTGCGCCGCTTCCCGTTCGACAAGCTGAAGATCGACCGGTCCTTCATCACCGACATGACGACGACGCCGGAAAACCTGGCCATCGTCCGCGCCGTCATCGGCCTCGGCAAGAGCTTCAACGCGGTCGTCACGGCCGAAGGCGTCGAAACCGAAGCGGAACTGGCGTGCCTGGCCCGCGAAGGCTGCGACCAGGCGCAAGGCTACCTGCTGGGCCGGCCGATGACGTCGGACAAGGTGCACAGCCTGCTCAGCAACGGCCTTGAGGTGCGCAACCCGATCATCTTCAAGTCGCCCTACGCCGCCAAGAACCAGAGGTTCGGCAGCGGCTAAGGCGCCCGGTCAATCATTGACCGATCCTTGTACGACGTATTCGTTTGGCGCTAAGGGGAAGAAAACCTGGTGAGCTATCGCTGGCGAAGGGGGCTCGAGGAGGATTGACCAATGAGCATCCGGTCCCATGTTTCGATCGCGAGATACTTCTCTCCGAATCACGACAGCCCCAATAATCCCAGCAAACGAGACGTCGATGGAAAATGCGCCGGACCCCAAAAAATCCAATCCAGTGGTCGGCTCCTTTCTGGCGATCGGCATCGGCGTAGGTGTCGCTATAGGCGTTGCCGTTCATAATATCCCCATGGGTATTATCCTCGGGGTCTCCATCGGCCTGATTGTCGGCGCAGTCATCAGCAAGCGGAGCAAGTAGGGCGCCGGCCTCCGCTCTGCGATGTTCGCCATTTTACTTCTGGCGCGAGTGCGTCTCTTGAATACGGCTTCGTGACACCTATCCCATTATGAACGCCGCTTTAGATGCCCTCCAAAATCGCTGCGTCGCCGGAGCCTTTCACCTTTACCGGAACGAGCATGTAGTGCACTCCATTGGATGTCGCAGGCGGAAAGCGGCCGCCGCGCATATTGACCTGAATCGACGGCAAGAGAAGCCTGGGTGCCGAGAGCCCAGCATCTCTGTCCGTTCGCATCCTGACGAATTCCTCTTCCGTCACGCCGTCACGGACATGCTTGTTGGCCGCCTTTTCTTCTTTGACCGTTGTCTCCCAGGCGAAGTGATCGCGGCCGGGCGCCTTATAGTCATGACACATAAAGAGTCTGGTTTCGGGCGGAAGGGCCAGCAATTTACGCGTTGAACGGTAAAGCGCGTGCGCGTCGCCGCCGGGAAAGTCGGCGCGTGCCGTTCCGTAATCAGGCATGAACAGGGTGTCGCCCACAAAAACCGCGTCATCGATCCTGTAACTGACGTCGGCCGGTGTATGCCCGGGTGTGTAAAGCACCTCGACCGTCAATCCTCCCACCTGAAGCACTTCCCCGTCCGAGAACAGGGCGTCGAAATCTCCGCCTTCGGGCTTCACGTCAACAGCGTTGAACACCGGCCGGAAAATACGCTGCACGTCCACAATGTGTTCGCCGATGCCGATACGTGCCCCCGTGCGCGCCTTGATAAGAGGCGCGGCACTCAAGTGATCAGCGTGGACGTGGGTTTCCAGCACCCACTCAATTCGGACCTTCTCGGCGCTGGCAGTGGCCAGCACATTTTCCAGCGACTGGGTATCGACCTCACCCGAAGCCACATCGAAGTCGAGGACGGGATCGATCACCAACCCCGAACCGCTCTCTGCGTCCCATACCAGGTATGTCACGGTATGCGTCGGCTCGTCGAAAAAGGCCCTGATTTCAGCTTTGGACATAATGGTTCTCCTAATCACTTGACTTATATATTAGACATTGCTAAATAAGCAATATCTAAATTAGAGAATTCTAATGCAAATGACTCTTATTGCAGAACTGAGCGTGTTCGAGGCGAAGGCTGGCGAGGCAGCCAGCCTGTTACGGGCACTGGCAAACGAGCAACGCCTGCTCATCCTTTGCCATCTGCTGACCGCCGGCGAACTTTCCGTGTCCGCTTTGTCCGATGAGTTGAGCCTGAGCCAGTCGGCATTGTCGCAACACCTGGCCAAGCTGCGGGACGAAGGCATCATTACAAACCGTCGTGAATCCCAGTCGCTTTTCTACCGCGTCGCGGACGAGAAGGCTGCGCGCGTCCTTGCCGTGCTTCGCGATATCTATTGTCCTGATCTGCTAACCGGGGAGTCCCAGCATGAGCGAAACTAGATCTATTTCACCTGAGGACACACACGGCCTGCTCGCTACCGGCGCAATGCTGGTCGACATCCGTGAGGCGGAAGAGCGCGATCAGATTATTCCTGAAGCCCGCCACCTGCCGCTATCAGGGCTAAGGCCCGATGTAGCGCCGTTGGATCACGATCAACCCGTCATATTCCACTGCCGGTCTGGCAGGCGCACCGCAATGAATGCGCAGCAACTGCGTGCCACGACTTCGGCGCGTGAGGTCTATCTGTTGGAAGGTGGATTTGACGCATGGGCGGCCGCTGGCCTGCCCGTTCAAACCAAGTAACGAAAGTATCAGTCATGAGTAAGTTAATCAGCCCGGCAGACGCAGCACGTCTGGTCGGGAACGGCGCAGTATTGGTCGATATCCGGGAAGCCGACGAGCATCGCCGCGAGCGCATCGACGGCGCGGTCAATTGTCCGGTGTCAGCTTTGGATGCGATTGCGATTGAGGGAGACGTCATCGTCTTTCACTGCAAAAGCGGCGGCCGCACTCAGGCCAATGCCGATAGACTCGCGGCCAAGGCCGGCGAACGGACCTACCTGCTGCTCGATGGCGGCATCGAGAAATGGAAACAGAGCGGCCTGCCTGTGCGCAAGGACGCCAACCAGCCAATCGAACTTCAGCGTCAGGTGATGATCGTAGCCGGCGCCCTTGTCCTTACCGGCGTACTGCTCGCCGGATTTATCGCCAGCCCGTTCATACTGCTGTCCGGCTTTGTCGGCGCCGGGCTGGTGTTTGCAGGCGTTACGGGCTTTTGCGGAATGGCGAAGTTGCTGATGTTTGCCCCCTGGAATCGCCGCTAGGCGGAAAGCACAGCCATGTTTGACATGCAGTATCTCTTAGCGGCACTTGCTGGCGGTCTTGTCAGCTTTGTCTTGACGCTCGTAGGCGGAGGCGGGTCAATTCTGGCGGTCCCCTTACTCGTCTATCTCGTCGGAATAACCAACCCGCACGTCGCCATCGGCACGAGTGCCGTAAGCGTTGCCTTAAGCGCAGCCGTAAGTTTGATCGGCAAGGTCCGTTCCGGCACCGTCAAGTGGCGGTGTGTAGTGGTTTTTACGGTAACCGGCGTCATCGGCGCCCTCGTCGGCTCGTACTTCGGAAGGCTGCTGAACGGTCAGGTTCTGCTCTCGCTTTTCGCATTACTGATGATTGTCGTCGCCGGGCTAATGCTCAAGAACCGGTATGCCGAGGGAAACCCCAAGGTCCGGCTGGACAGAGATAATTTTCCCCGGTTGGTGGCGTTTGGGCTGGCAACCGGCCTGTTGTCCGGCTTTTTCGGCATTGGTGGCGGCTTTCTGATCGTGCCGAGCCTTATGGCTGCAACCGCGATGCCGATCGTGAACGCGATTTCGTCCTCGCTCTTCGCTGTAACGGCGTTTGGGGTGTCAACAGCATCCACCTACGCGTTGGCGGGCTTGGTCGATTGGCCAATCGCCATCGCCTTCGTGTGTGGTGGTTTTGTGGGCAGTGTAGCGGGTTCCAGGGTGGCGCAGATTGTCGCGGCGAGGCGCGGCGCATTGACGACTGGATTTGCTACCCTAGTCTTCGCGGTGGCGGCCTACATGCTGTACCAGTCGCTTCCATTCGGTCACAGTGTCTAAAGAAGTAACCACCTTGCGCCAGGTGAGTGCGAAGCGCGTACATCCGATCTCGGCGCTTGCTGGCAATCGAACTTCCGCTTCCGGGAAAATTTAATCGAAAGACAAGCGCGCCAGTTCTATTTCCGCTAATGGCGCTATACGAACAGGTGGAGGCGCCACAAGGGCGCCTCCAGTCAGCCTCAAACGCGAACCAAAGTGACGTCAATATTGCCACGTGTTGCATTCGAATATGGGCAGACCTGATGCGCGGCGGCGATCAACTTATCCGCCACCTCAGCATCGAGGCCGGGCAGGGAAATCTTGAGCGTCACTTCGATGCCGAAGCCATTTGGAATCGGACCGATACCGACGCTTGAGTCTATGCTGACGTCTGACGGAACAGCGATCTTGTCGCGACCGCCAACGAACTTGAGCGCGCCAATAAAGCAGGCGGCATAGCCTGCCGCGAACAGCTGTTCAGGGTTGGTGCCGTCGCCGCCGGCGCCACCCAATTCCTTGGGTGTCGACAGCTTTACGTCCAACTTGCCGTCGTCTGTTTTCGCGGTGCCTTCGCGGCCGCCCGTGGCTTTTGCGTGGGCGGTGTAGGCTGCGGTGATGGACTGCGTCATTGTCATTCTCCTTGATGAAATCTATAGCCAACAATTAGATTGTGCACAATATATTGTCAAGTGTATTGTGTGCTATATAATTGCGCACATGAAAAATAGTCCTCTGCCTCCCGAACGCCGCCTTGAAAATCAGCTTTGCTTTGCCGTGCACTCGACGGCACATGCTTTCGCTCAAGCCTACAAGACATGGCTTGATCCGCTTGGGCTGACCTATCCGCAATATCTGGTCATGCTCCTGTTGTGGGAACAGGACGGGCGATCGGTCAATGAACTGGGGCAACCCCTTATGCTCGACTCCGGAACCCTCACGCCGTTGTTAAAACGGATGGAAAAGGCTGGTTTCGTGACGCGGAACCGGGATGCAAACGACGAACGCATCACCCGCATTCATCTTACCGAAGAGGGGCGTCGGCTTGAAGCCTGCACGCGCGACATCCCGGCGTCGCTATTGTGCGCAACCGACCTCAGTATCGACCGGCTGATCGTCCTTCGGGATCAAATGAAGGACTTGGGAAGCGCCTTGCGCGGTCGCTAATCGGTTAATTTCAGTCGCTATTGAGTCGCACAAGCGGCCAACTTAGACATCGGATGTCCCCTTCAGGGTAAGAAATTCTAAACCGGCACTGACCGGGTTTCATTTCCGGTTATGGCGCTTTGTGGACAGCCAATCCCCCTCTTCCCGCCCTAGCCTTCGCGGATCGAGCGGATAACCCGGGCGGGGTTGCCTGCGACCAGAGTGTCCGGCGGCACATCCTTTGTCACCACGGAACCTGCGGCAATGACCGCGTTTTCACCAATCGTCACGCCGCCAATGACCGTGGCGCCGGCGGCAATCCAGACGTTTTTTTCGATGACGATCGGTTTCGCCACGACGCCGTCACGCCGTTGGGAGGGTTCGATGGGATGACTGGACGTGATCAGGCTGACATTGGGGCCGATCATGACATCGTCCGCTATATGCAGCCCGCCCAGATCATAGAAGGTGCAGTTCTGGTTGATGAAAACATTGCGCCCGACGCGGATTTCCGTGCCGCCCGAGGTAAAAAACGGCGGCGCAAGGACAAAACTTTCATCCACGACCTGGCCGGTCAGCTCGCTGAACACCGCGCGCACCGCATCCGCCTCGTCGTAGCTCAGCCGGTTTAGCCGGGACGTCAGGATCATTGCCCGGCGCGCGCCCGCTGCCATGGCCGCGGACTCAGGGGTCCCACGGTGAATCCTCAAGGTCCGTGCGTCTGTCGTCATATGAAGGAACTCCCGACCCGGGTTTTCGATAGGCCTGTGTCATAGGGGGATCGACGGCGCTTCGCCAGACCCGGCCTGTGCATTCAAACGTTTGCGGTCACCATAATTTTACCGCATGGGAAGGCGCCCTCCCCCTTTCGCCTCAGCGCAATTCGTGAAACATGCTGCCATTCCGATCATGCCTGCCGATACCGCGACGCCAAAGCCGAAACAGGTTCCGGCTGTCCACGGGTTCCACGACACGACCGGCAACGAAAGTGTCTGAGTTGTTTGTGGGGGAATATGATCCGGAAATGGTCGCTTGTCGCGGTCGCCATTGGTTGCGCGCCCTCAGCCGCCTTTGCGCAGGCTGTGGAGACGCCGCCGGCCGAGCCCCCCGTCGTCATCACCGACAAGACCGCCAGCGCGGACACGCCCGACATCGTCGTCACGGCGCGCAAGCCATCGGTGACCAACAAGATCGATCGCCGCGTCTATGACGTGTCGGCCAGCCCCGACGCCGCCTTCTCCAGCGCCACGGACGTGCTGACGCGGATTCCGTCGGTGACCGTCGATCCGCGCGGCCGCATCGCCCTGCGCGGCGATCCCGGCGTCAAGATCCTGATCGATGGCGTCGAGCCGCGACAGGGCCTGCTGGGCAGCCTGCAGGCGTCGGATATCGAACGCATCGAGGTGGTGACCAATCCGTCGGCGCAGTTTTCTTCGGATGGTTCCGGCGGCATCATCAACATCATCCTGAAAAAGAAGCGCAAGGACGGGCTGAACGGCGGGGTCAACGGGCGCGGCGACGATAACAGCCGCTACAATTTTCACGCCAATCTCAGCCGCAAGTCCGGGCGCTGGACGCTGGCGGGCAGCGCGGGCTTTGGCCGCTCTTATGAGGTCACCACCTCCGATGACCTCCAGCAGTGGGACCGTGGCGCGGGCCTGGAGACCACCGTGGGTCAGGGCCGGTCTACCGCGTCGCGCCGCCAGGCCTATGAGAACGCGTCGGTCGTCTTTGACGCCAGTGAAAACGTCCGCGTCGAGCTGTCGCGCAACCAGTATCGCTGGCGGGCGTCCACACGCGACGACGGCACCGTGCGGATTACCGGCCTGGCGGGCCAGGTCATCGAGGATCACGCCGAGACGGTCTCGGGCGGCGATGGCGGCAGCGGCGGCGAATGGGCCTTGAACTACACGCGCAAGGGCAAGCTTGAGGGCGAGCGCCTGGACCTCAACCTGTCGCGCTCGGACGGGGAGTCGTGGGACAGGTCATCGCACGACGTGCGCCGCAACGTGCCGGCGCAGCCCGGCGTCACCTACGCCTATTTCGGCAATTCGCCCTATGGCGGCACGACGATCAAGGGCGATTACGAACGGCCATTCGGCAAGTCCAGGCTGAATGCCGGTTTCCAGTTCGACACCAGCGAAACGAACAGCCGCAGCCGTTCGGAAAACATCGCCGCCATCGTGCCGGGCCAGCCGGACAGCGACGACCGGTTCCGGTACGACACCCGGACCGTCGCCAGCTACGTCACATGGCAGGCGCCGATCGGCAAATGGGGCGTCATGCCGGGCCTGAGGATCGAAGCCGCCGACTGGGACGCCGGCGGTTCGGCGCACGATGAACTGCGCATCCTGCCGTCGCTGCACCTCAATCGCGACCTGTCGGAAAAAGCCAAGCTGACCGCCAGCTACAGCCGCCGCACCGCACGGCCGGAGGAGTGGTACCTCAATCCCCGCCGGGTCTACTGGTCGCGCTTCTATGTCTTTGAGGGCAATCCGGACCTGAAGACGCAGTACACCGACGCCTATGAGTTGGGCCTTGAATATATCGACAAGGATTTCAGCGCTAATACCGGGCTGTATTACCGGGTCAACACCGACCCGACCGCCGAAACCCGGCGAGTTGACGCCGGTCAGCTGATCGTCCAGACGATTACCAATGCCGACCAGTCCAGTTCAGCGGGCTGGGAGCTGACGGCCAAGAACCGGCTGGGCAAGAAGATCGACTATTCGGTCAACCTCAACGTCTTCCACAAGGAACTGAGCGGGATGGCCAGCGGTGAGGCGCTGAAGCGCCAGGCCTTCAGCTGGTCGGGCAATACCGTGGTCGAATACAAGCCCAACAGCCGCGACTGGTTCCAGTTCAACCTGAACGGCGAAGGCAAGGGCGTCGACCTGCAGGGCTACACGACCGGCTTCTACCGGCTGGACGTGAATTACCGGCACAAGCTGACACCCAAGCTGAGCCTTGCCATACGCGGGACCGACCTGCTGAATTCGTCGAAACAGACGACCGTCTTCGCCACGCCGGAAGGCGAAAGCCGCACCATAAGGCGCAAGCAGGGCCCGTGGGTCACCGTCGGTTTCGCCGTCAAGTTCGGCCGCAGCGACGCATAATTTCCGACGGCGCGCTCAGGTCCGGCCCGCTGCCTGCCCTTTTGGAAAGCAGGCGCTGGCCGAACCTGAACCTCTACCTGGACGGATTATACTTGGCCAGGAAGTCGACCATGGCCTGGGCGACATCCAGCCGGCAGGTCGGCGCACTCAGGTCGTGGACGCAATCCTCCGGTTCGACATAGGTGTTCGCCTTGCCCGCCGACTGCAGCTTGTCGCGCAAGGCACGGCTCTGGCTGGCAGGGATGTTCTTGTCGTACTTTGCCGTGACCAGCAGGACCGGAACGTCGACCGAAGCCGCCGATATGGCCGGCGGGGTCTGGCTGCCGAAATAGCGCAGCGCCAGGCTGGGCGATTCCGCATCGGCGCGGAAGGCACGGGGATGCTCCGGATCGGCCTTCAGGGCCGCCATGGCGTCCGTTTCATTGCCGTCCGTCAAATGGGCGGCATAGTCCTGCGGATCGACAATGCCATTGATGGCGGCGGCGCAGCGATAGGGCGAGCCCGTCGTTGCGCCTGCCAGCGCGGCGTAACCGCCATAGCCCTGTCCGGCGATGCAGACGCGTTTGTCGTCGATAATGCCCTGGCCCGCCAGGTAGCGGACGCCATCGGCCATGTCGGAGGTCATGCGGCCTGACCATTGACCGTAACCGGCGCTTGTGTAGGCCATGTCATAGCCGTCCGATCCACGGTAGTTCGGTTGCAGGACAACATAACCGCGCGAGGCCAGGATCTGCGCCAGCCAGTTATAGCTGCGGCGGTCATGGCCCAGCGGGCCGTCGTGCGG
>NZ_JBFUKH010000013.1:0-125561 GCF_056400965.1 Asticcacaulis sp. P4_H10
ACGTCCTGGCTGATTCGCATTTGCAGGCGCGTGAATTCTGGACGGGCGGCGACGTGCGCGAACCGTCGCGCTTTGCGACTGTCTATGGAGGTCCCGCGGCTGCCAGGCCGGAGGTCCGTAGGTCGCAGCGCAGCGGCCCCCTTGCCGGTGTCCGTGTCCTCGACTTCTCCTGGGCGCTGGTTGGCTCGATGACGACCAAGACCCTGGGTGACCTCGGTGCAGACGTCATCAAGGTCGAGTCCCGCACGCGGCCGTGCCTGACGCGGCTGGATGTTCAGGTGTCGGCGTCCCAGCCCGGCAATTTCAACGACAAGCCATGGTTTGCGCATCTCAATACCTCCAAGCGCTCACTGGCGCTGGATATGAAGAGACCGGAATCGCGTGAAATCCTGGACCCGCTGATCGCGTGGGCCGATGTCGTGGTCGAAAACTTCTCACCCGGCACGATGGCCAAGCTGGGTCTGGACTATGCCGAGCTGTCGCGCCGTAACCCCGGCGTGATCATGGTTTCGGGCAGCGTCTTCGGCCAGACCGGGCCGCTGGCGTCCGAATGGGGCGTTGATGGCACCGGTGGAGCCCTCTCGGGGCGGACCTTCCTGACCGGCTGGCCGGACCGCGACCCTGTCATTCCCGGCGCCGTGCCCTATGGCGATGTCATTGTTCCCTATGTCATGGCGGCTATGGCGTCCGCCGCGCTGGCCCGCCGGAAAGAGACCGGGCAGGGCTGCCATATCGATGCCTCCATGTATGAAATCTGCGTCCAGCAGATGCGCGACGAAATCCTGGCGGCCCAGACGGGGGCGCCGCCTAAACGCCAGGGCAATGACGAAGCCGGAGTCTTCTGGCAGGCAGTTTTGCCAGCCAGGGGCGAAGACAGGTGGATTGCCGTCTCCGCCGCCACCCAGGCGGAATTCGAGCGGCTGAGTGCTCTGGCGGATGGATCGCTGGAAGTCTGGACGGCGAAGCATGATGCGCACGACCTGGCGCAGGCGCTGCAGGCGCAGGGTTTTGCCGCGGCGCCGGTGCAGGACATTGAAGACCTCATGGAACGCGATCCGCAGGTTACCGTGCGCGGTTCGCTGACACCAATCGAACACGCGCATCTTGGTGTCTTCGGTCACGTCCGGACGCCCCTCATCCTGTCGCGCGACGTCTTCGCGCCTTTCCGTGCTCCCGATATTGGTGAGCACAATCGCGATATCGCCCTCGATGTATCCGGTGTTACGGCCGGGCGTTTCGAGGAACTGCAAGCGCTTGGAGTATTCAAATGAGTGTCGAGACGGGCCAAAGAAGCCGCAAGGACCTGGCGGCGACCAGCGCCGCCACCGCCTATCAAAAGGCGTTCGGCGTCGAACTGAAACGCCGGGTCGTTGATGACGGTGAGCCCTTTGTCGTTGCACAGGCCGATACCCCGCACGAAATCTTTCACGCCATGGATATCGCTCTGGTCACCAATCAGTGGTGGTCAGCCTATATTTCCGCCAAACAACTGTCGGGGCGCTATTTCGACACCATGGTCGAACGCGGCTACCCGGCCAACAGTTGTAAGTACTGTTCGCTGGGGCTGGCCTGTACGCTGGCCAACGATCCGAAGAGCGCGCCGTGGGGCGGCTTGCCCAAACCGGCCCTGCTGGTGGCGCGCCTGACCTGCGACTGCATCCAGCACGTCTTCCAGCAGTGGGCGCAGGCGCTCGGCACCGAGTTCTTTCCGATCGAGGCGCCGGCGTGGGAACACAAGGAGGCCGACTGGTTCCGCCACTCCCAGACAAAGTGGGAGCGGGTGTATCAGCCCGACCGCATCCAGCTCCTGGTCGAGGAAATGAAGGACCTGATCGCCGTGCTCGAAAACCGCACGGGGCGTCGCTTCGATGAAGCCAAGTTCCATCATCTGATGGAACGGATCAACGAGCAGGAAGGCTATATTGCGGAGGCGGCGGAAATGATTGGCGCGGCGCGGCCATGCCCGGTATCGATCGCCGACCAGATGCCCAACACCATGATCCCGCAATGGCATCGTGGCTCGGACTGGGCCGTCGATCACGCCCGCCGGTTCCGCGATGAGGTGGCCGAGCGTGTAAAGGCCGGCATCGGCGCCGCCGCCAACGAACGCATCCGTCTCATGTGGATCGGCGCCGGTGTGTGGCACGATCCGGGCTTCTACCAGGCGCTCGAAGACCGGCTTGGGGCCGTGTTCGTCTGGTCGATGTACATGCCGTTCGCCGGCCCGCAATATATTCGCGCTTTGGATGGCCGCGACATGCACGCCCTGTCCTCGCGCGTCTGCTCGATGAACGAGGTGCTGCACCTGCCGCCGTGGATGAACGGATGGATGACGGCCGAAGCCAAGCGCTGCGGGATCGATGCGGCAATCGTTCTGGTGCCACCGGACAATCGCCTGTCGCAATCGGGTACGCGCCTGACCGCTGAAGCCCTCGAACAGGCAGGCATACCGGTACTGGCGCTGGACGGCGACATGGTCGATGCCAAGAGCTGGAACCACGATCACATGGTTGCCCAGGTCGCCGATTTCCTGGCGCAGCGCAGCTGTATAAGGGGAGACGCCGCATGAAACGCCGCGCCTTCCTTATGGGCGGCATGGCCCTGGCTGGATGTTCCCGGCCGGTGTCCCCAGGTGTCACACACCTGACCTATGCCACGCCCTATTCACCGGCGCACCCTTTCAGCCGCGCCGACCAGACCTGGATGAAATTTGTCGCGGAACGTTCCGGCGGCAGCCTGAATGTGCGCCCACTGTGGTCCGGATCACTGCTGTCGTCCGACCAGTCGATGGAGGAGTTGCGTCATGGCGTCGCCGATATCGGCCTGATCACCCCGATCTATGTCAAGGGCGGCGCCCATCTGCTGCGCATTCAGGCGGGTTTCTACAGTGGTGTGCGCACGATCGAAAATCAGGTCGCGCTCTATCGCTGTATGGAGAAGTCCACCCGTCAATTCGATCATGAACTGAAGGGGCTCAAGGTTCTGGCCGTCCAGGGCGGCAATATGCCGTCGCTGATCACGCGCAACCATCCGATCAAGTCGCTGGCCGACCTGAAGGGGCTTCGCGTGCGCGTGCCGTCGGAGTTGTCGGAGGTCATCAGGGAACTGGGCGCCGATCCTGTAAACATGCCGATGGGCGAGGTCTATTCCGCTCTGGCCAAGGGGATTATCGACGGCGTCGTGGCGCCCGGCGATACCTTCCGTGCCCTGCATTTCTCCGAAGTCGCGCGCTATTACTGGCCGCTGGAGATTTCGCGCGGCGCCTATCCGGCCCGCGCCATGACATTGACGCGTTTCGAAACCCTGCAACCGACGCAACGTGACGTCCTAGAAGAGGGCATTGCCGTCTGGGAAGCGGCCCTGGCGACCGAAATCCGCAAGGCCCAGGCTGCGGGTTTGAAGGCGGCGACGGAGGCCGGGGTCACAACCTTTCCTGTTTCACCGCAGGACCAGAGCCAGTTTGACGCCCTCTATCTCAAGATCGCGGAACGCAATGCCGACCATCTGAAGCGCTACGGCATTGACGGCACCACTGTTTTCAAGGCCAGCCGGGACAGTCTGAGCCCGGACGGCCATATCTCCTGCCCTGTGAGCCATTCGACATGAGCCAACCCCTCGCCGGAATCGTTGTTGCGGACTTCAGCCACGTCATGGCCGGTCCCTATGCGTCCCACCTGCTGCGGCTCCTCGGCGCCGAAGTCATCAAGATCGAGACGCCCGGCCGAGGCGACGCCATGCGTTACTACGGCGCGGACCGCAATTATGACGGCATGGCGCCGGCCTTCATTGCCGTCAATGCCGGCAAGAAGTCGATTACCCTCGATCTCAAGGACCCTGAGCAGCTTGAGGTCGCGCGCCGTCTCGTCAAGCGCAGCCACGTCCTGCTCGAAAACTTCCGCCCCGGCGTCATGGAGCGTCTGGGGCTGGGCTATGAGGCGGTCAAGGCCATCAACCCGGACCTCGTCTATTGTTCGGTGTCGGGCTACGGCCAATCGGGTACGATGCGCGACTGGCCGGCCATCGACAACATCGTCCAGGCGACCAGCGGCATGATGAGCCTGGGCGGCGAACCGGGGGATCCACCGACGCGCGTCGGCTTTCCGGCCGTCGACACCCTGACAGGCCAGACTGCGGCTTTTGCCATCATGGCGGCGCTGATGCGCCAGGCGCGCGGCGAGGGCGGCGATTTCATCGACGTCGCCATGTTCGATGCGTCGCTGGCCTTTATGACGTCGGCGATCACGCCTTATCTCGTCACCGGCACGCCTTTAATGCGCACCGGCAATACCGGCTATTCAGGCCAGCCAACGGCGGCGCTTTTCGAGGCAGGCGACGGGCGGCAGATATCGCTGGGTGTCGTGCAGGAAAACCAGTTCCGCGCCTTGGCGAAACATATCGGCCGCGAAGTCTGGCTGACGGATCCGCGTTACGCGACCCCCGATCTGCGCCGCGCACACACAGCCGAATTGCAGGCCGACCTCGGCCAGGCGCTCAAGGCCAGGCCCGCCGCCCAATGGGAAGCAGAAATGAGCGCCGCCGGCATTCCCTGCGGCATGGTTCGCGGTGTCGACGAGGCCGCCGCCTTGCCACACCTGAAGGACCGCGACGCCCTGTTGCCGATCCGGATACCGGGTCTGCCGAACACCGAAGAGGTCAGTGTGGTCAATGCCGGTTTCCGCATGGCTGTCGATGGGCCTTTTGTTGCCGATGCGCCGCCGCGCCTTGGTGAGCATAATGAAGAGGTTCTGCGCTGGCTGGGTTACGGAAGCGGCGAGATCGCGACGCTGACGGGCGCGGACAGGGCAGCCTGACAGCCGGAAGAGGGAGTAAAGCAGATGCCTGACATCGGCGATCGGGTTTATCGCAAGGTATGGTGGCGCCTTGTCCTGTTGCTGACGATGCTCATCGTCCTGAGCTCGATCGACCGGGTCAATGTCAGCTTTGCCGCCCTGCACATGAATGACGACCTTGGCATCGACAAGGTTGTCTACGGCCAGGGCGTTTCGCTGTTTTTCGTCGGCTATCTGCTGTTTCAGTTCCCAAGCATCTGGCTGTATCGCAAGCTGGGCATGCGGCTGTGGACGGCAATTACCGTCGTCAGCTGGGGCGCGATCGCGGCCGCCATGGCTTTTATTGAAACGCGGGAACAGTTCTTTGTCCTGCGTTTTTTGCTTGGGGCGGCGGAGTCCGGGTTCGCGCCGGGCGTGGTATCCTTCGTATCGCGCTGGATGCCCCAGGCGTATCGTGGCCGGGCACTGGGCTTCACCCTGCTGGCTGTGCCGGCGTCGGTCATAATCGGTGGCCCCCTGTCGGGCCTGTTGATGCAGATCACCTGGCTGGACCTGCCCGGCTGGCGATGGATGTACTTCCTGGAAGGTGTGCCAACCATTCTCCTCGGTCTGTTCGCCTTTGCGTGGCTCACTGACCATGTGGCCAAGGCGCGCTGGCTGAGTGATGAAGAGAAGGCGTGGATTATCGCCGAGACCGATCGCGAACGTGCCGCCGTCGGGCCCATCGCCGACCTGTCAGTTCCGAAATTGTTGTTGCAACCGCGTCTCTGGGCACTGGCCGCCTTGTGGTTCGCGCTTCTGACCGGATCGAACGCCCTGATTTTCTGGCTACCGCAAACCTTGAAATCGCTGACAGGTTTCGACGCTGTCACCATAGGCTGGATCAGCGCACTGCCGTGGATTGGACTGGGTCTGGGCATGTTCGTCAATGCCCGTCTGTCCGATCGCGCCAGGGAGCGCGTCTGGCACAGCGCCATTCCTGCCGTGGCGGCGGCTGGCTTTCTTGTGGTTGCCATTTCTGTCGGAGCGGGACCGGCGGCCCTTATATGTCTGGTATCCGGCGCTGTTGCGCTCGGTGCGTCTCAGTCGGTGTTCTGGACTCTGCCGGCGCGGGTGTTCGCCGGATCGCCGTTTGCCATTACCACGATCAATCTGTGCGGCAATCTGAGCGGTGTGCTAACGCCCCTGGCCATCGGCGCCATCCTGCAGCAAAGCGGCTCGGTCCACCTGGCCGTCTTCGCAGTGGCGGCGATCCTGATTGCGGGCGCGGTCATCCTCGTCACAACGGTGGCCGGGCATCTGCGCAACGCGAAGGAAGCTTGAGCGATGCGTTTGCTTATGCCCATAGTCGTGCTGGGTCTTGTGGGTATCGGCCTGACGGCAGCGATGAGCGGGGTCGACTATGGCCCGGAATGGTGGGCGCCGGGCGACGGCAGGACCTTCCCCGTCAAGGCCGATTATGCCAATGCCGAAGGTGAGCTGCGTGTTCTCCTCGAAGGCGGCGCCATCGAGACCAGGGACCACGCCTTTTTCACGCCGCAGGGACCGGATGGCCGGGCCTGCGTCACCTGCCACCAGCCAGCCGATGGCATGGCGCTGTCGGCGAAAACGGCGCTCAGGCGCTGGGACGAGACCGGCGGCAAGGATCCCCTGTTCGCCAGCTATGACGGGGCTAACTGCCCGACCTTGCCGCAAGGGCTGCGCGCATCGCATTCGCTGTTGCTCGATCATGGCCTGATCCGCATCCAGCGCCCCTGGCCACCGAAGCAATGGGACGGACGCCCGGTCACGCCCGACTTCACGATCGAGGTGGTGCGCGATCCCTGGGGCTGCGAAACCGGCAAGGTCTACGGTTTGAAGGCCGGCAATATCTCGGTCTATCGTCGCCCGCGCTCCGTCGCCAACCTGAAATACGCCTTGTCGGCGGGTTTTGCCTACGATCCCAAGGAAGGCATGGCCCTGCGCAAGGACGCGCATGGCGGCTGGATTGGCGGCAACTTGATGGCCGATGGTCGCTCGGACACATTGGACGACCAGATGGTCGAGGCGGGGCAGACCCACCTGCGCCTGACCGCCGCCATGAGCGACGCCGAACGCGCCCAGATCGTCGATTTCGAAAAGCGGGTCTTTACCGCCCAACAGACCAGCCGCAAGGGCGGCTGGCTGGACGGGGCCGGCGCAACGGGCGGGCCCCAGGCTCTGTTGGATGGCAAGGCCGGCCGTCTCGGCAGCATCGGCACGCCGGTGTGGAGCGAATTTGCCGCCTGGGAGAAGGCTTCGGACGGTACGGAAGAGCAGAAGGCCTGGCGTCAGTCCGTGGCGCGCGGGGCGAAAGTGTTTCGTGACCGGACTTTCCTGATCGACAACAGCGCCGGCATTACCTCCCCGATAGGCTTCGGCAATCCGGTGCGCAATTCCTGCGTCTTCTGCCATAATATGAGCCAGACCGGCATGGACGTTGCGCCGGGCCAGGTCGATATCGGCACCTTGATCGAGACCTATGCCGAGCCAGCGCCGCATCTGCCCCTTTTCCGGATCACCTGCAAAAAGCCGCACCGAAACCATGGCCGCGTCATCCTGACGACCGATCCGGGTTTCGCGCTGACGACGGGGCGCTGCGCAGATATCGGCCGGGTTACCATCCAGAATATGCGCGGCATGGCTGGTCGTGCGCCGTACTTCTCCAATGGCTCGGCGCGTGACGCTGCGGGTGTGGTCGATTTCTACGATCGCCGCTATCGCATCGGCTACACCGCTCAGGAGCGCCAGGACCTGATCAACCTGTTGAACGCGTTATGAAGACGGCTTTTTGGGCGCTCATGTTTTTCGCAAGCGGCGCGGCGGCGCAGGAGGTGCGCTTCGTCGCTTGCCCGATGTACCGCGATACCGACCAAGGGCGGAAATCCGGCTGCTGGCTGGTGCGCGATCCGGCCAGTGGCGTGACCTACGATGTTTCCGGCGCGCCCTCACTGCCCGACTGGCAGCACGGCGTTCTGGTCGAAGGGCGGGTGTCAGCCGGCGCGGATGCCTGCGGCGGCACGATCATGGACCCGGTCAGGGTTTCTGTGCTGGACGACATGACATGTGTGGGCCGGATATTGCCGGCGGAAGGCTATAAGGGGCGCAAGTTCGCCTTGCCGAAGACGGTGTTCAAGCCGCTGTACCTGCCCGCCGAGCCGGTGGCCGGGCCGTTTGTGGCGCGGACCTTCCGTCTCTATTTCGAGCACGGCAGCGCCTTCTTTACCTACCAGTCGACGGACTTCTACATGAATGAAGCAGCTGAATGGCTGGTGGCGGCGAAGCCCAGACGAATTGTCATCACCGGATATGCAGCAAGCCGTGCTGAGGTCGTGTCCGGACAGCGCATTCATGAATACAAGGCTCTGGCAAAAGAACGCGCGGAACGCACAGCACTCTGGTTGACGCGGATGGGTATCGACCGGAAACGGATCGTCATCAGGACTTCGGGGCACCCAAAACCGATTGCAGACGCCACTGTTGGCAATCTGACCGAGCCGTCCTTGCGGCGCGTGGAGATCCAGGCCGAGTTTTAGTTACGCGCTCTCGCGCGCGACGAGACTGAAACCGACATCGACCAGGTTCGAGGTGAGTGGCCGGCCCTCGGCGCGTTGGCGCAGCATGGCGATGGCTTCGCGGGCAATCCGTTTACCGTCGATATCGACCGAGGTAATGGTCGGGCGCATTTCACCGGCGATCGCGGCGTTGCCAAAGCCGATAACCGCCAGGTCCTCCGGGACCTTCAACCCATGCGTGGCGGCTTCGACGATCATGCCCTGCGCCAGAAGGTCCGTTCCGCACACCACGACGTCGGGGCGCGTTTCCAGCCGGTTCATGCGGGCAAAGGTGCCGCGCGCATGACCATACTTGACCGGCAGATCAACAATATCCTCAGTCGGTGCGGCGCCGCCCAAGGCTTCCCACGCGCGCACCAGCCCGTCCCGGCGCCGGTGCGCCCGGCCGGAATTGCTGGTGACCAGGTGCGGTCGGCAATAGCCACGCATATGCAGGAAGCGGGCGATCTCCTCGCCGATCGCTTCGTGGGAAAACCCGATCGCGATGTCGATGGGGTCTTGCGGCAGGTCCCAGATCTCGATGACGCTGGTGTTCGATTTGTGGAGCAAATCACGCAGGTCAGGCGTAACCTCGCTGGTCAGGATGACGGCGGCGGCGCGGCGCGACAAGGCGGCGGTCACCAGTTCGTGCGTTTTCTCCATCTGCAGGCCGGTAATCCCCAGCATCACCACGTGCTGCGATGCCGCCAGTTCGGTGACCATGGCTTCTATGGTATCGCTGAACACCGTGCTGGTCAGATGCGGGATCAGGACAGCGACCAGATCGCTTTTCTGTGTTGCCAACGATCCGGCAACGAGGTTCGGCACGTAGCCAATTGTGTCGATGGCGCTCTGGATGCGTTGCGCTGTCTTTGCGGCGACCACGGACGGCTTGTTGATATAGCGCGATACGGTCGAGGTCGAGACGCCGGCGCGCAGGGCGACGTCGTCCAGGGTCTGATTGCGCTGGTCGAGTTTCATGTGTGTTTGATATCATGCCCGACAAACAGTGCAAGCGCTGCTCAGCTACGCAATAGGCGGCGTCTGTCCCCGCACAGGATGAAGACCAAGGCCGTCACGCTGCATACGCAGGCGCTTAATGGCAAGAGCGCAATGTCACCCGTCCAGTGCTGCCCGACGAAACCGGCCAGACATGAGCCCAGCATCGCCGTGACCACGCCCTGCAGAGAGGCTGCCGTTCCTGCGACCGCACCATTGGGTTCCATAGACAGGGCATTGAAATTGGCAGTGCACAGGCTCATGGCCATCATGGTCAGGCCTTGCAAGACGATAAAGCTGATCAGGGTTTCATGGCCGGTGATCGCCCAGACCATATGGACGAAGGCCACGACGATAAAAACGAGCAATGCGGTGTGTGAGATGCGCCGCACGCCCAGGCGTTCAACCAAAGTGGCGTTGAACACGGAACCCGCAGCCATGCCCAGGGCGCACACGGCGAAAACCGGCGCCAGCCACTGGGGCTTGGCAAAGACATCGTGGAAGATCTGTGGCATCAGCGAGACGTAGGCGAGCATGGTCGACAGCATGCAGCCGACGGCCAGGGTGTAGACCACGCTGACCGGCTGGGTCAGGACAAACAGACCGACGCTGCGCAGGCGGCCGAGATTGGGACGATGACGCTTGTCTTGCGGATGCGTTTCCGGCAACCGCAGCCACATCCAGGCGCAGATCGCCGCGGCCAGAATGCCAATGAACAGAAAAATGGCCTGCCAGGGCAGGGCCAGCAGCACCAGTTGGCCGAGGCTCGGCGCCAGAATGGGCACGGCCAGGAAGATGACATAGCTGGTCGACATGACCCGGGCCATGCGGTTGCCCGAATACAGATCACGAATGACGGCGCGCGTCACGATGCTGGCCGAAGCGGCGCACATGCCCTGTAGCAGCCGCAGGGTCAGCAAAAGCGGCAAGGTGGTCGCGAAGGTTGTTGCCGCCATCAGCGCAGCAAACAGGCCGATGCCGATCAAGAGCATGCGTTTGCGCCCCAGCCAGTCGGACATTACGCCGAAGACCAGTTGCCCCAGCCCGTGGCCGAAGAAAAAGATGGCCACGACCCATTGCAGGTGATTGGCGTTGCCGACCTGCAATGAGCGGCCGATCTCAGGCAGGGCCGGCAGCATGGCGTCGATTCCCAGCGCCGTCATCGCCATGAGACACGACACCAGGGCGACGAACTCCGGAAATGGCAGGGCTTCGGCAGGCGTGTCGTTCATCAGGAAATCCGGGCGAAAAGAAAATGCAAGCCCTTGCATAAATTGCTATGCCATATATTGTTCTAAATTATAACTAATTATCAAGGGTGTATTGTGGAGCCTTGCGTTATTCTGGCGGTAGGCGATATCGCGCCGGATCGTCCCGATCCGGACACCAGTTATGATGCTGTGCGCGACCGTCTCTCCGCCGCAGACCTGACCCTGGCGCAGCTCGAAACCACCTTTGCCGCCAAGGGCTTGCGTCTGCCCCAGGCGCGCCACGCCGTGCTGGCGCCGGTGGGAGGCGCAGGCGCCGTGGCCCGGGCCGGGATCGACGTTATTTCCATGGCCGGAAACCACTGTCTCGACTGGGGCAGCGAGGCAATGCTGGAGTGCATCGGCCACCTCGAGGGGCAGGGCGTGGCAGTTGTCGGTGCGGGCTCAGATATCGCCGCGGCGCGCAAGCCGGTTGTTCGCACCCTTCGCGACGGCAGCCGTGTGGCGGTGTTGGCTTACAGTTCCATCCTGCCCCAGGCCTACTGGGCGGACGAGCGCCGTGCCGGATGTGCACCGATGCGCGCCCATACCCTCTACGAACAGATCGAGCACGACCAGCCTGGGACGCCGGCGCGTATCCACACCTTTGCCCATCGCGGTGACCTCGCCGCGCTCGAAAGCGACATCCGTGCCGCCAAGGCGGTCGCCGATGTGGTGGTCGTGTCGCTGCACTGGGGCATACATTTCGTCCGGGCGGTCATTGCCGATTACCAGCGGGAGGTCGCCAAGGCGGCCATCGCCGCCGGCGCCGATGCCATATTCGGTCACCACGCCCATATCCTGAAAGGGATCGAGGTGATCGAGGGCAAGCCCGTCTTTCATTCGCTATGCAATTTCGCCTGCGACCTGCGCATGGACGAAGCCCACGCCAATTCCAAGAGCTTCAAGGAAATCCAGACCCTGGCCGAGGACTGGGTGCCCGACTTCGACAGCCTCTATAACTTCCCGAAGGCCTCGGCGCTGTCGATGGTGGCGCGGCTTGATATCAGCGCGGGCAAGGTCGTGCGCGCCGGGTTTTATCCGGTCCATATCGGACGCGATGCCGTTCCGCGCTGTGTGACGCCGGACGATGACCACTTCACGGAAACTGTCGACTATATGCGGGCGGTGACGGCCGAGGCTGGACTGAACGGCGTGTACGATATCGAAGATGATCTTGTCGTTGTGAGAGGCATCGGATGAAAACCCTGCGCTGGACCCTGCCGCTGGAGATGACTGTCGCCTTTTACTTGGTGGCCTATATCCCGAACATTATCCTGACAAAGCTGGCGACGACCCAGTCCGCGGCGGCGTTCGGCCGGCCGCTAAGCGGCCTGGAAACCATGCCGTCGACCCTGATTATCAATATGGCGCTGACCCTGATGTTCATCTGGATATCCGGCTGGCATCGTGACGCTCACGGTTTGCAGGCCGGTCCGGTCCGGATACCCGTCCCGACGTTTTACACCTTCCTGTCGGGTATCGGTACGTCTCTCGTCCTGTTCACCGTGCCGCTATCCTTTACCCTCGAAGGCATAAGCATCCCCTTTATTCAGCTGCTGATGCGGGGTGACATCCTGATCATTGCGCCGGTCGTCGACCTGATGTTCGGCCGCAAGGTGAAGTGGTGGAGCTGGGCCGCCCTGGTGATGGTCTGCATTGCCCTGTTCATCGTCGTCAATGCGCGCGGCAACCTGCACCTGTCGCCATTGGCCATTGCGACGGTCGTTCTTTACACGATCGGTTATTTCCTGCGCCTTGCCGTGATGACCAAGATTTCCAAGAGCGGCGATGAGGCGTCGGTGCGGCGGTATTTCGTCGAGGAGAAGATCATCGCCCTGCCGATGTCCATCCTGGCGCTGTATCTGCTGGCCGCCAGCGGCATTAGCAAGCAGGCCGACCAGCTGGCGAATGGCTTCATCAAGGTATGGGCCGATCCGGTCATCTGGAAGCTGGCCGCCAATGGCTTGCTGCTGACGGTCATTTCGGTGCTGGCGGCGGTTATCCTGCTCGACAAGCGTGAGAACAGCTACTGCGTACCGCTTGAGCGGTCAGCGTCTCTTCTGGCGGGCATTATCGCCGCTCTGGTCATGGCCTGGGTCTGGGGCCTGCCGCACCCGACCAACGCCGAACTGACCGGCGCAGGCATTCTGATCGCCGCCATCTTCCTGTTGGCTTTGGCACCGCGCTTTGCCAAGGCGAAGCCGTGACCCTGTCCGACCAGATCTGCCGGCACATTGCCGAAACGCGCTATTCTGACCTGCCGGAAAGCGCCCGTCATGCAACGCGCCGTTTTTTGCTCGACGGCACAGGCGTGATGCTGGCCGCCAGCGGTTTGTGTCCCGAAATTAAAGCCTTCGTCGCCATGGCGCGGGCGCAAGGAGAAGGGGCGTGTGCGATCCTGGGCCACGGCACAGCAACGGCGCCTTTTGCCGCTTTGGCTAACGGCGCCATGGCACACGCGATCGATTTCGAAGACGCCTATGACGCGGTGCCACTTCACCCCAATGCTTCGGCGATCCCCGCTGCCCTGGCCATGATTCAGGCTGGCGATCCTGTTTCGGGTGCGGAGCTGATTACCGCGCTGACGATCGGTTGCGACCTTGTCTGCCGGCTCGGTCACAGTCTGAAGCGCCCCCTGGAAGAGGGGGGGTGGTATCCGCCCATGTTGCTGGGGGCTGTCGGTGCGGTGGCTGTGGCGGCACGCCTCGTCAAACTCGACGCCAGGCAAACGCGTGATGCCTTGTCCATCATGCTCTGCCAGTTAGGCGCTCCCGGTGAAATCCGCCACAGCCGGGAGACCACTCTGCGCGCGGTCCGCGAAGCCTTTCCAGCGCAATTGGCCGTAACCTCAGCTTTACTGGCACGCGAAGGCATTGTTGGCTTCGAACAGCCGCTGGAAGGGCAGGGGGGCTTTTTCAACCTCTATGCTGGCGGCCATTATGACGCCGCGCCCTTGCTGGACGACCTGGGCGCACACTGGTACGGCGAGCAGATCAGCTTCAAGCCCTGGCCCGCGTGCCGTGGCACCCATACGGCGATTGAGCTGGCATTACGCCTGAAGGCGGGTCACGGTCTGGACGTTCGCGACATCGCGTCTATTCAGGTCATGTGCGGCGAGGTCCAGCATATGCTGATAGACCCGCTGCCTCGCAAACAGGCACCGGCAACGGCGATTGACGCCAAGTTCAGCCTGCCGTTTACCGTTGCCGCTGCCCTAGTAAGAGATGGTATAACTTTAAACGCGTTCGATGCCGCCAGTCTGTCCGATCCTGACATTCTGGCGCTCGCTGCCAGGATTACACCGCTCGACCGTCCGGATTGGGGCCGCGACCGCGCCACCGCCGGCGGGATCGTCATAACGCTCATTGATGGGCAGGTATTGTCAGCCGAAGAGCACCAGGCGCTTGGCCATCCTTCGCGCCCGTTAAGCGATGACGATCTTGTCGCAAAGTTCACCGCCTGCGTACAGCGCGCCGCCCGTCCACTGCCGCCAGAGGACGCGCAGCGCCTGGCCGGACGCATTCTGACGCTTGATGACTGCCGCGATGCCGGCGCTATTTTTCGACTTTGAGGATCACCTATGGATGATTTCGATCCGCTCCGCCCCGAAACGCTGGAGACGCCGTATGAAGACTACAGGCGTCTGCGCGCCGGGTGCCCGGTGGCGCACACCAGCGCGTGGGGTGGCTTCTGGGCGTTGACGCGTCATACCGACGTCGCCATGGCGGCGGCCGACTACACCCTTTTCACCACGACCGTGCAAAACGTGGTGCCGAAGGTGGCGACGACCGGCCGCCGGCCGCCGCTTCACCTCGATCCACCGGAGCACACCCCTTATCGCCGCGCCATCAATCGCGTCCTGGTTGAACGCCGGGTGGAGTCGCTGCGGCCGTTTATCGCTGGTGTCTGCGACGACCTGATCGACGGCATGCTGGCCAAGGGCGGCGGCGATATCTGCGCCGACTTCGCGTCTGTCCTGCCGATCCGCGTCTTTGCCGAATGGATGAACCTGCCGCACGACGATCAGCTGTGGCTGGCCGATGTCGCACGCACTTTCGGGTCGGCTGTTCAGTCTGCAGATCAGGCGGCCACGCAAGCGAGCAGCCTGCAACTTTACGACATGGCGCGGGGGCTACTGGAAAACCGGAAGGCATCGCCGCTGCATCCCGATGAGGACGTCACCTCCGCCCTCCTTGCAGCGCGTGTTGATGGCCAGCCCCTGCCGGATGAACTTATCCTGGGTACCATCCGCCAGGTGCTGGTCGTCGGCATCATCGCGCCACAGGTTGTATTTGGCTCGGCCGTCGTCCATCTCTGCCGCCATCTCGATCTTCAGGACAGGCTGCGGACTGAGCCGGCGCTGATTCCGGCGGCTATGGAAGAGTTCCTGCGCCTCTACACGCCCTATCGTGGCTTTGCCCGGACGCCGACGCGTGACGTTACCCTGCATGGTGTGACGATACCACAGGACGCGCCGGTCGCGCTGATCTATGCTTCGGCCAATCGCGATGAAACGGTGTTCGAAGACGCCGAGACCTTCCGGCTGGATCGTCCGAACATCAAGGATTCTCTCGCCTTTGGGCGTGGCCCACACACCTGTCCGGGCGCTGGCCTGGCGCGACTGGAGCTGAGTATCGCGCTCGAAAGGTTGCTGGCAAAAACGTCGTCCATTGCCATCGCCGGAGATGTCGTGCCGACCCGCATGCCAGAGATCGGGACATTGGTGGCGCCGGTAAGACTGGAGCCCAGACGATAAAAAAAGCCGGATGGCACGAAGGCCATCCGGCTAGGAAGGGGGATCCTCTAGGGAAGGTCAGCACCCGATGCATGTTGCCAGACACCGGGAGCCGTATCGGCAGGTCGAAGAAAACTACCCGCCGAACTTGAAGACGGCGCGGACACCATAGGTTCGTGGTGCGCCGTAAATGATGCCGCCGTCAGCGGACGACGATGACTGGATCTGCGAGGCGATATAGACCTCGTCGTTCAGGTTGCTGACATAGCCTTCCAGGAGCCAGGAACGATTGATGTCCCAGGTCAGGCGAGCGTCGATGACGTCGCGGGCAGGCACGATGGTGTTCACGCTTGGGAAGGGGGTCGCGGTTTGTTCAGTGACGTGCGACCATTGCAGGCGGGGCGTCAGGCTCATATCGCCCGGCAGGCTGAATTCGTACTGCATCCCACCATTGATCGTCCATTTGGGCGAGAAGGGCAGGACACGGCCCTCCGGAACGAAGCGCAGGTTGGTCGGGCAGCCCGCATCCGTACCCGGCGCATTGGTGTCCGAGATACAGGCGTTTTCGGAGAACTTGGCATCGAGATAGCCCGCGCCGACGGTAAAGCTGAAATTGCCGAAATTGCCGATCAGCTCCACTTCCGCGCCCTGCGATTCCCCCGAAGTCGCGTTCTGGGTCGTCGGCAGGGTACCGACCAGGCTCGACAGCTGGATGTCGCGATAATCGGACATGTAGACGTCGGCATTGACGCGCAGGCGATTGCTGAACAGCTTAGTTTTGAAGCCCAGCTCGGTGACGAAGTTGGTTTCGGGGCCAAAGTTCGGCGTGTTGGGCGTCAAATTGACGCCGCCGGCCTTATAGCCTTTCGAGCCCGACAGATAGACAAGCGACCCGCCGGTCGTGTGATAGTTGACGGCGAACTTGCCCGTCGATTCTGACGATTCCGCCTCGGCTACGACCGGGGTCGCCAGCAAGGGGCCGCCGGCTGCGTAACGGGTATAGACCTGGGTGTCGGTCGAGTTGCGCAGACCCAGCAGCAGTTCCCAGTTGGGCGTCACCTTCCAGGTCGCCTGGCCGAAAATCGACTCTGAAGTATTGACTGCAAAGGCCTTGGTTGTGGCCGTGACTGTGCTGACATAGTCGATATGGTTGTTGTCGCGCTGTTGCAGCAGGTCGATGTCTTCGTTCATGCGGAACGCGCCCACCACCCATTGCAGCGGCGAGTCATTCGTCGAAATCAGGTTGATTTCATGGATCGTCGTGGCGGTGAGCTGATAGGCATTCGACACCCGGCCGGTATTGCCCGCGGGCGGACGCGGCGGGCGGGTATCGGTCCGGTCGCCGTCGGCCTGGTCCCGGTTCCAGCCGCGCTGGAACGAACCGAGATAACGGAGTTGCATGCCATCTGTAAGGGCGTGGCGCACTTCAAGAGAAGCGCGGTTGCCGTTCTGGTTCATGTAGGAAAAGGCGTCTTCCTGGATCTCGAACGGATCGCTTGAAACCGTGTCGCCACGGCGCTTGACCGCATTGTTGTCGGTTTTCAGGTCGAACCATTCGAGCCGCAGATTGAACTTGGTCCGATCGTCGCTGGAACGGATGGCCAGGTTGCTGCGCACCGAGCTCAGGTCGCTGTTTCCGGGATGGCTCAGAGCCTTACTCGAAATGTTGGTGCTATAGCTGTCGCGCTGATCCATCACAGCGGCGACGCGCAGGGCGACATTCTCTGTAAAGCCGGCGTTCAGGGCGCCGACGAAGCGTTGCTTGCCATAGTCGCCAAGCGTAACATCGAGCTGCCCGCCATAGCTGTTGTACTTGGGCTCAGGCGTGCGGACATAGATGGCGCCACCGGTCGAGTTCTGGCCGGTCAGGGTGCCTTGCGGACCCCGCAGGACTTCGACCGACCCGATATCGTAGAAGCTCTGGCCGATGAACTGCTCATGGGGGATCAACTGGCCGTCGATATAGTAGGCGACGCCCGGGCTTGAGGTCGGTGCCGACTGGGCGATGCCGACGCCGCGGATATTGATGAAGGTCGAGCGGTTGAAGGTGTTGATCGCGACTGACGGCGCCACGGTTTGCAGATCGGCGACATTGCTGACGCCTTTGCGGACGATGTCCCCGGTAATGACGGTGGCAGCGATCGGCACCGTACTGAGGCGCTGGCTCCGGCGCTCTGCGGTGATGACCACTTCTCCGGGATCATTCTTCGTTTCCGAGGCGGATCCGGCAGCGTCTTGCGCCTGAGCCAGAACGGGCAACGAGACCCCCGCCAGGAGCAGGGTGGTCAGGAATTTACAGGGGATTCCCCGCGTCTTGGACGGTTTGGTCATATCTGTTTCCCTTGGCCTGTTGGCGGTTTCCGCCATATAGTTATGTGTAATCATCATTATATGTGATTACGGTTTTCAAGGCATAACGCCGTTCAAGCAGGCGTGCAACGGAAATGCGCGCTTTTTTTGCCGTACGCTTGCATTCGTCAATCCATGATGCAAAACGGCAACTTGCCAACATGAATCAAGTGCGGCGAAATGGAATATAATTATCAAACATAACCATTATTATTGACAGCGGATTGTCGCCGGCAGTACCTGTACGGTAAGGCGAAACAATCGAATTGCCGATGAAAAGACCACAAGCACACAGGGTAGGAATATATATATGAAAGCGCGTTACCCTCGGGGATCATCCGGATTGAAAAGCGCGTCTTTTCTGACTACCGCTTGCATGAGCTTCGCCATGCTGGGCCTGCTTCCCGCCATGGCGGCGGAACCGGCGACTCCGGCGGAATATCTACGCCAGTCGCTTTATGTTCCGGTTCGCGATGGCACGCGGCTCGCGATCAACATCTATCGTCCGGCGGCTGGCGGACAGGTGGTCGCCGGGCCCAAGCCGGTTGTCTTCGTTTTCACGCCCTATCGCGCCCGTTTCAAGGACGACAAGGGCAAGGTGAATGAAACGGTGCTGGACGACAATCTCGGCCTGCGGTCGTTATTGCGCGCCGGCTATGTCGTCGCCGTGGCTGATATCCGGGGCAAGGGGGCGTCATTCGGATCACGTCGTGGCTTCCAGGACCGCACCGAAGCCCAGGACGGCCATGACCTTGTTGAATGGCTGGCGCATCAGCCGTTTTCGACAGGCAATGTCGGCATGATCGGCTGCAGCTATTACGGCGGCACGACCTTCCATACAGCCAGCACAGCGCCGCCCGCATTGAAGGCCGTCTTTATCGGCGCTTCAGATCTCGACAAATACAACTTCGTTCGCGCCGGCGGCATTACCGCGCAGTTCAATACGCGCCCGGATGAGCCCGCTTCAGTCGACCTGGCCAGCCTTCCGGTTGATTCCGATGCGGACGGCAGCCTGCTGCGCCAGGCCGTGGCCGAACACGCGCAAAATACACCGATGGGGCCGCTGTGGTACGGCATGCCCTACCGGGACAGCATCTCGAAATTCACCGGCAACGCCTTCTGGGACGAGGTCGGCGTCTACAACTATCTCGATGCCATCCGCAAAGCCGGAATTGCGACCTACTTCTGGGGCAATTGGCAGGACGAACCGACGGCCCAGACGATCCTCGCCGCTGCCAATCTGAACAGCAAGTTTCTGGGCGGCCCCGGCGGTCACTGTGTCCCGCCGAAAGGGTTCGATTTTGCTGGCGAAATCACCCGTTATTTCGACCATTATCTCAAGGGTGCGGACAACGGTATCGAGAAGACGCCGCGCGCGACTTACTGGGTCGAAGGGCTTGATGGCAAAGGCAAGTACGTCCAGTCGGACAGCTTGCCGGGTGTGAAGTCGACGCCGCTCACCCTGCGTCTCAACAAGGCTGGCGCCAGCACTGGCCTGAGTGCAAAGGCCGGGAAGGCCGGAAGCAATGCCTTCACCGTCGATTACAACCTGCCGCCGCCGGAATACTTCGCCTTCTGGCCGCAGCCTATGGACACACACGGGCAGAGCTATACCGGTGCACCGCTAACCGCGCCGTTGACCCTGATAGGCTCTCCCGTTGCGCAGCTTACCGTTGCGACGAGCCATCCGGACGCCGACCTGTTCGTCTATGTCGACCAGATCGATGCGGCGGGCAAGGCCGAGGTTATGTCCTTTGGCCGCCTGAAGCTGTCACACCGCAAGCTGTCCAAGGCGCCCTACGATACGCTGGGACTGCCGTGGCATTCGGGCAGGTCGGGCGACATCCTGCCGATCGCCGCCGGCGAAAAAGCGAAGGTTTCGATCGCGCTGACGCCGGTGTCGCGGGTCGTGCCTGCGGGGGCACGGCTCCGCCTGACCGTCGCGGGGGCTGACCCGCGGCAGCGCAACCTGAAAGACATTCAGTTGACGCCGGCGCCGGTCATTACCGTCTTCCATGGCGGAAAAGACGCGTCGCGTATCGACCTGCCCGTATCGAAGTAGATCTTACGACCCCTTTGCCAGCGCGGCCTCTCCCCAGGTCGCGGCGACCGGGGTGTCCGTGGCGCCGTCTTCGCGCACCACCAGTTCGACGATCTTGACGCCGGTAATATCTGCCGTCAGTGGCACAGGGGCATCGCCGAAAATCATGGCCTTGCTTTCGCCGAGAAGGCGGCCATCGCCATAGACCAGGAAGCGTACCTTGGTCTTGCGATTGCGCGTCGCGTCATCGACGCCGACCCTGGCGGAAAAGCGTGTGTAGCGGTTATCGGCACGCACCTCCATGCGCGATCCGGACAGGATCCCCACGCCGGTGCGGAAAGCTTTGTGGGCGACAGACAGTTCAGTGCTGTACGGGCTGGCGTCGGGCTGCGCGCCGCCCCAGCCGGAGTAGACCGGCCACTCACCAGAGCCGCGCGTACTGCCCCAGCTGCTGGCGCGATGCAGCTCCGGGTCCGGCTCGGCCTGACGGATGCCGTCTTCAGCGACGTTGATGCTGCCGGGCATCTCCGACAGATAAACACCGTCTGGCAATATCCGCGTGCCGCCGGCGATGAAGACACGTGTTTCGTGCGGCGCGACCTTGAAGACCTGTTCTTTGGTAAATGAGGAATCGGCCTTGCTCCACAGGTCACGTAAGGCAATTTGTCTCTTCGGATCGAACTTCAGGTGTTCGGCGGTCAGCGCGATATCGAACGGCGCACCGCCACGATTGAACAGGGCCACAGCCTTACGACCGTCGCTCAAAGGCTTGACGATAATGGTGACGTCGTCCGAGCGATAGGCCAAGGTGCCCTGGTTGCCGAGTGTGTCCTGGTTGACGGCGACCACGTCGGCATTCCCCCAGATGTCGAGCAGGGATTTCGGCGCCTTGCGCAGATCATAACCAATCAACAGCGGCGCATTGATCATGGCCCACAGCGTAAAGTGGCTACGCGCTTCGGTGATGTGGTTCTCGTCAAAATCTCCGGCGCCAATATACAGCATGTCCGGATCGTTCCAGGCACCGGGATGGGCATACATCGCGCGGGTCGAGGCCGTGTCGAACGAATGCAGCATCCGCGACCATTTTGGATAGATGTCGTCGCTGGTGCGCCAGACCGTGCCGACGTCCTTCGCCCAGGCGCGCGAATCGCCGTGCCCCCAGGCACAGATCGACAGGACATAGTCCTTGTCCGGGTTATAGCGATCGAGCGCATCGGCCACATCCTGATACAGTCCGCGGATCTGGGCGACATCGTCACGCGACGGCTGGCTGCGGAACATGATCGGCTCGAACGGGCGATAGCCAGGCGTTTTCACGTGGCTGCGGTCCGACGCGTAGTCGGCGATCCCGCAGGCATCGACCTTTATGTAGTCGAAACCCCAGTTCTTGAAATAGAGCCGGATGTCCTGATCGACGTGGCCGTATAGGCCAACCTCGCGTTCCGCGACCGTGCCGACCGGCAGGTTCGGGGAGGTGAGGGCGTAGGCCTGTGAACAGGCATTGCGGCCGATATCGCTGTAGATACCGGCTTTCAGGCCCATACCATGTAAGCGATCAACCATCGGCTTGAAGTTGGTATTGTCGGAGCCCGCAACAACGGCGCTCGGAAAGATGCTGGCGCGGACCTGAAGCACATTGTCCGTTGTCCGGCGCTTCTGCCACCAGCCGTCATCAATATTGACATAGACATAGCCGAGCTTCGCAAGACCGGTATCGACCAGGGCCTGCGCTGCGCCCATGACCTTGGCTTCATCGACCTCGATCCCGAAGGCATTGTAGGAGTTCCAACCCATAGGCGGTGTGTGGGCGTTGCCATGCATGGGCGCCGTCCACTTGCCAGTCGGCCGCAATGCATCAACAGGTGTTTCCGCAGCGGCTGCGTGTGCAAGGAGCAAACTCAGGCTGATAACAGCCAGGCTGGCGCATTTCGAAAGGGCCTTACGTGTCGATGGGGAGTTAGGCATGGCTTCCTCTTTGGCATTTTTTATTACATTGTTCTTGTCAGACAATAGCAAGCCGTGCCAATCGGAAGCAAGTCGATTGTTAGCGTTACCAATTCGTGCGATCGATATAAAAAAAGGTGGGAGACATGTCATGGTAAAACGGACGGCTTTGGGGCTGACGGCGGGTCTTCTCGGCCTGGCGAATGCGGCGGTCGCAGGACCTCAGCTCGACGCGCTGTATGGCGATCACGCGATACTCCAGCGCGGCCGGCCGGTAGCGATCACGGGGACGACCGCGCCGAACGAGACCGTAACTGTCAGACTTGGCACCCAAAGTGCCACAGCCACGAGCAACAGTAACGGGCGCTTCCTGGCGAAATTCGCGCCGGTCGAAACCCCCGGGTCCATAGCCCTGTCTGTGGAAAGCCAGTCCGGTCAGGCAACGGCGAACGACGTCACGGTCGGCGACGTGTTCCTGTGCTCCGGGCAGTCGAATATGGAAATGCCGGTCAAGGGTGCTCAAGACGCCTTTGGCCAGGCCTTTTCGGCGACGGATCCCGACGTGCGCCTGATGACCATCGATAAAGCCGTGGCCTATACGCCCAAGGATGTGTTTGCGAAGCCGGTCACCTGGCTGGTCGCCAATCCCCAGACTGTGTCCGATTTTTCCGCCAGCTGCTATTACATGATCAAAACGCTCCGCAAGAGCGCAGGCGTGCCGATCGGCGCCATCAGCAGCAGTTGGGGCGGTACGCAGATCAGTCCGTGGATGGGGGACGGAGCGCTATCCGCCGTCGGTTCAGGGGATCGCTCCGACCTGTTGAAATTATACGGGAAAGACCGTGCGGCCGCAGAAAGAGCATCCAATGCGATCTGGGAAGCCTGGTGGCGCAGCAATACGGGCGACAAGGTCGGGGGTGAGCCATGGCAGCCTGTGGTGAAACGCGCCTGGAAACCGGTGCCGGCGATCAGCGTTTGGCAAAAATGGGGAGATCCCGAACTCGCCAGCCATGTCGGTATGGTCTGGTTCCGGCGCGAAATCGAAATCAGCGCAAGCGATGCGAAAGAGGGGGCCGTCCTCAATCTTGGCGGCCTGGATGATTTCGGTATGGCCTGGATAAACGGGATGACGTTGGGCACGGCTGGCGATCCCGGCCCGATGAAGGCCTTCGCCGTGCCGAAGGGGACCCTGAAAGCCGGCAAGAACATCATTATCGTCAATATCAACAATACCTATGCCGACGGCGGCATGCGCGGGCCGGCCAGTGCACTAAAGCTGGACTTTACGGGCGGCAAGTCCGAAGCCCTTGCAGATGGCTGGCTCTATGCAAAGGCGGCAACCACGCCGAAAAATCCGCCCCACACCCCGTGGGAAGATATGGGCGGCGCCGGGACAGCCTATAACGCCATGATCGCACCATTCGGACCGTTCGGGCTTAAGGGCGTAGCCTGGTACCAGGGCGAGTCCGATACGGACTTTCCGGGTTATGAAGGCCGTCTGAGAGCGATGGCGACGGATTGGCGCCGGCAGTTTACGCAGTCCGACTTGCCGTTTGTCATTATCCAGCTGTCGGCCTATGGCACGCCCGCTGTTAATCCCGGCGAAAGCGGCTGGGCCAATGTGCGCGATGCGCAGCGCCGCATGACCGAAGCAGACGCACATGCCGGGCTTGTGTCAACGATTGATTTCGGCGATCCGGTTGATATTCATCCCGGTGAAAAGCACGAGGTCGGCCGGCGCATGGCAAGGGCAATGCGGGCCCTCGCATATGGTGCGAAAACGCCTGTGACCGGTCCCAGGATTGCCACTGCGACCCTTTCCGGAAGCGACGTCATTCTTGCGTTTAAGGACGTCACGGGCAGCCTGCATACGCGTAGCAGTGCAACGGCCATAGGATTCGAGATGTGCGGTCCAGAGCCGGCGACTTGCCGGTACGCCGAAGGCAGTATCGATGGAGCCACCGTCCGTTTGACAGGTGACGGTAGGGTGGTGTCACGGGTCAGGTACGCCTGGGCGGATTTCCCGGTCGTCAATCTTTTTGACGAAGCCCAACTGCCCGTGAGCACGTTCGAGGTTCCTTTAACACGATAGCGGTGGCGCCTATCTGGCGAACGGCTTTTTAGGAAGCCAATTACATTCTGGACAGGCCAGTGTGGGCCCGGATGCGAAAAGGGAGGTTGGCCCCTTCGCAACCGTTCCTCTGTGCGTGCGTGCGCTATATATAGTCAGACCAAATATCTGAACTGGCAAGGCCAAAAGCTTACCACTTATTTTTGTCCGCAAAATGATAACGCTAACAAAAACAATGACTTACCGACATGGTTAATGTAAAAACTACAATAATTGCAAAGGCTTGGACTCAATCAGGTCCCATAAAAGCTATTTTCGAATATTTCTTGTTGAAAAATTGCAACACCTTTATGAGTTTGGTCAGGCCACATTGACGGCTATTGGCCTTTCTAATAAGCAGACTAATACGATCCACCAGCCGGGATATCGTAAGTATAAAAACGAGTGAGGTCAGACCAGGCCTCAAATGGGGAGACCATAAATGTCCAAATCGAATCACAAGGCTTATTGCGTCAAAGCCGCGCTGATGGGGGCCACCATTCTGACTGGCCTGCCGTTTGCGGCCGCGCACGCTCAGGACACCGGTAGCGCGCCAGCGGCCGACACCGACGTCGTCGTTGTCACCGGCTACCGCGCGTCGCTCAGGAACGCGACGACCGCCAAGAAGACAGCGACGAATTTTACCGAAACCATCTTTTCCGAAGATCTGGGCAAGTTCCCGGATGTGAACATGGCTGAGTCCATGCAGCGTGTGCCGGGCATGATCGTCCAGCGCGACGCCCTGACCGGCGAAGGCACGCAGATTTCGGTCCGCGCCTTGCCGCCCAGCTTCACGCAGGTAACGATGAACGGCAACCGAGTCATGGTGGCGTCGGACTTCGGCTTCACCGGGTCTTCCCCGAATCGCAACGTCGACCTCGACATGTTCCCGACTGGCCTTTTCAACCGCGTCGACGTTGCCAAGACGCCATCGGCTGAAACGCTGGAAGGCGGCATCGCCGGTACCGTCAACGTCCAGAACGCCCGCCCCTTTGATCGCAAAGGCACGCACGTTGTCCTGGCCGCCCAGGGCAACTATAACAGCAACGTCAAGGAATGGGCGCCGCGCCTCACGGCAGTCGCATCCAAGACCTGGGACAAGTTCGGCATCCTGGCCGGCTATACCCAGACAAACCGCAAGATCTACACTGCCGGCTTTGAAACTGTTGGCTGGGGCGATCCGAACCTGAGTAACTTTTGCACCAGCTGTGACCCGGGTCTTCTGAACCCTAGTCCCGGCGTCATCGTGAACCCGGCTGGCTCAAACCAGTTCCGCTTCGGCAACACAATCTATAGCTACACCGGCAACGGCCTGACACCCGGCACCCTTGACATGGCAGGCCTGCTGGCGCTCAATCCCGGCCTGACACAGGATCAAATCAAGGGCGCTATCATGCCGCGCCTGGGCCGCAACTCGCTGCTTGATGGCGAAACGACCAACAAAGTCGGCCTGGTCGCGCTGGAATACCGGCCCAACTCCGACCTGCGCTTTACCCTGGACATCCTGGCTGGCGATGCCGAACGTGAAGCGCTCAGGACCAACATGATGTGGGCGGTGCGCGGCACCGGTCCCGGCGATGACTATAATGGCGGCATGATCCCGATCGGCATGAAGGTCGATTCCAACAATGTCGTCACGTCAGGCACCTTCGCCAATTCCAGCTTCTTCCTGGAAAACAACTTCTATCTGGACAATACATCCTACACGAGCGCCAATTTCGGCTTCGTCTGGTCGCCTGCTGATTCGTGGACCATCGATGGCCAACTGGGCGCTATGTCGTCGGACTATGAACGCCGCGTCCTGTTCCTCAAATACCGCTCGCCCTTCCAGGTTCAGACGAACGCCACCTACACCAACGATTCCAGCAACGACATCCCAACCATCAAGTCGAACATCGACCTGAACAGTCCGACGGCCGGCTGGCGTGTGTTCACGGGCGGCCAGATGATCCTGCAGCGTGACATGCGACATGTCGATACCTCGGCGGCACGCCTGAATTTTACCAAAACTCACGGCGACTGGACGTTCAAGGGCGGTTGGGCGATCGACAAATTCCTGCGTGAAATGGATATCCGTGACAATTCTGCGGCCCTCCAGACCGCATACGCCGCAGCTATTCCGGACGCAAACCTAAGCCAGTATCTAGTGCCTATGACGCAGTCTGTTTATGACGGTAGCGGCGTCACTGGCGCAGGCTTCGACAAGTGGATCACGCCGAACTTCGACAAGATTGCCACGGCTATCAACTTCCAGGCGTTGGTCACCGCGCCCGGCAATGTGACGACCGGCAATACCACCAACGGTGCCGGGTCGACCAATATCGAGGAAGAGATCAGCTCGGCCTACGCCATGGCGGCCTATAACGGCACGATCTTCTCGTTGCCGGTTCGCGCCAACTACGGTTATCGCTTCCAGACGACGGAACAGACCATCACCTCGCCGTCGATCATCAACAGTCAGGTCGTCTACATCACGACCGAGCGCAAATACAAGGACGTCCTGCCGGCCTTTAACGTGGCTGTGAGTGCGACCGACAAGCTGAACCTGCGACTTGCGGCCTCGAAGACGATGACCCGCGCCAACCCGTCGGACATGACCTCGCAGCTTGCCTTCAGCGACCCGTCGGCCCAGAGCGCCAGCCAGGGCAATCCTGGCCTGAAGCCATTCTATTCCAATAACTTTGACTTCGGCGGCGAATACTATACCGGCAAGACCGGTTATGTCGGCCTGACCTGGTTTAACAAGGAGATCAAGAACTTCACGGCCCGTGCCAATGCGGTCGTGCCGTTCGGGACGCTCGGGATCGGCTATGGCAACCTGAACGCGACCCAACAGACGTCGATGGCGGTCAATCTCGGCACGACATCGGCGGCACTGCTGGCCAATCCGTCGCTGGCTGACGCTGCGCCCATCAACGTGTCGCGCCCACAGAACTCTGACTTGATACTGAACCTCAAGGGCAAGGAGTTTATGTGGGTCCAGCCGCTCGACAACTTTGTCGACGGCCTGGGCTACACCTTCAACTACACCTCGTTCGACTACGACCAGGTGACCCTGGCGTTTGGTGTGCCGGACTATACCTATAACTTCACCGGCTACTACGAACGCGACGCCTATTCCTTCCGCCTCAGCTACGCCAAGGTCGGCAAGACGACCACTGGCTTGCGTCCGCAAGCGAACAGCATGCCTTATGACCAATACGGCGACGAGCGTCACCAACTCGATCTCTCGGCGTCGTACAAGTTCAAGGCGTTCGGTTTCGACCAGAGCGTAACGCTCGACGCCACCAACCTCGATAACCAGGGCTTCAAGAGCTATATCGGCTTCGAGAACGTCCCCTTCGGTTATCAGCGCCCCGGAACGACCATCCTGCTCGGATGGCGTGCTCAGTACTAAGCTTATTTCCTCTGTCTCTTCACAACTGGGCTCCCGGTCTTCTGGCCGGGAGTTCTTTTTTTATTGAGATTCGACGGATAAGCTCGCTGGCACGATTAAACTGTAAAAATGTCAGTTGCGCTTTGTATGGAGGCGTCATACTGGCCCACCTGTTCAAACCCGGCCGAATTAGGAAGTTTTAGTGGAAGCAGTCTCGCAACCCGATCGGTTGTATCGCCGTGTGGCCGATCAGATGTGCGCCTGGATTAATCAGGGCCTGTATAAGCCGGGCGTGAGACTTCCGCCGGAACGCGAGCTGGCCGAGGCTATGGGTGTCAGCCGGCCCACCATACGCGAAGCTATGATTGCACTGGAAATCATGGGTGTGGTCGAAATTCGCGACCGCTCTGGTATTTATGTCCTTAATCGGCCCGTATCCTCAACTGCCGTATCAGCAGGGCAGGGGCAGCATGACGACCTGAGCGTAGGTGCGTTTGAACTTCTGGAAGCGCGGATATTCGTTGAAGCGGCTGCCGCCGGGCTTGCCGCCGAGACGGCGACTGCAGAAGACATCTCCTACCTGCGCGCGCGAGTCGATGAAATGTCGTCGTCGGACCCGGAAATCTGGGAGGACGCCGACCGTCGTTTTCATATGCGCATCGCGGCCATGTCCAACAACAGCGCCCTGGCGGCGGCGGTAGAGCTACTATGGGACTTCCGCAAAAAGTCACCGCTGGCCGCGCAGATAATGACACGCGCGAAAGGCGGGGGTCTGGAAGCGCGGGTTGAGGAACACCGTCGAATTCTTGACGCTTTGGCGGCCCACGATGCCGTTGCCGCACGTGGCGCCATGCGTGATCATCTGGAGCAGGTGCGTGAATATCTGCTCGATGCTACAGAGACCGCTGAGATAAATGCCCTGCGTGACAGGCTGCAAAACAAGAGACAAGCCGTCCTTCGGCGTACCCGCCGCCTGGCCATTTAGGCAGGCCGCGTCAACCGTCCGCCGGATCGCGCCGCGCACTCCACCATGTGCTTGTCAGTCTGCTCGTAACGGAGTTATGGTGCGGAAATTGGCTGCGCCCAGCTCAGAAAAATCAAACAGGGCGTAACAGTGAAGCAGGGGGCCCGGGCTTCGTTAGCCGCACCGCCTGTGACCGTGGGAGGTTTGGACATCTATGGCTAGATTGCTTTCCTTATGCGCTGCTATCTTCTTGTCTGGCTGCGTGCTAGCCGGACCTCGCGTCCCCCTGCCTATGGCAAACGACGGAGACATTGCCGACGCGGAGGCGGCGCCGCTCGCCGAAATGGCGGCCGAAGCGCATTGGAATGATCCGTTCCCGCCGTTCAAGGTAATTGGGAACGTCTACTACGTCGGTACAACCGGTGTAAGTTCCTGGCTCATTACCACGCCACGCGGTCATTTCCTCCTGGATGGCGCTCTTCCGCAAACGCCACCGCAAATCATCGCTAATATCAAGGCGCTTGGCTTTGATATCCATGACGTGAAATATCTTCTCAACAGCCACGCCCATTTCGATCACGCCGGCGGCCTGGCAGCCCTGCAAAGGGCGAGCGGCGCAACCATGGTCGCAAGCGCGGCGGATCGCGGCATACTTGAAACAGGCCGTATTGCTTTTGGGCCCACCTCGAACATTTCCGTGCCGCCGGTGCGTGTCGATCGCGTCGTTGGCCAGGGTGACAGGCTAAGCCTTGGTGGCGTAACCCTGACGGCGCACATCACGCCCGGCCATAGCCCGGGTTGCACAAGCTGGAGCATGGATGTCCGCGGCGATGACGATATGCTTCATCATGCCTTTTTCCATTGCAGCACCACGACGGGCGGGCAGAAACTCGTCCCGGAATCCTACCCCGGTATGGTCGCCGACTATCACGCCACCTTTGCCTATATGCGCACGGTCAAGGCCGACATCTTCCTTGCGAACCACGCCAATTTTTTCAATCTCGCGGACAAACGCGGCCGGCAGATCGCGGGTGATGCCAATGCTTTTGTAGATGCCGGAGGGCTTCAGGCATTCAACGCGCAAAGCGAGCGCGAATTCAATGCCCAGCTGGCAAAGGAGCAGGCTGCAGCGCCGCAATAGCTATTAACGGGCTTTGGAAAAGCGCGTTCTCAGTTCGGTCATTCGCTGGGCCAGATCCCCTGACGTGTAGACTTTACCTTTGACGATCACGGCCGAAATCCGGCGAACGTTTTCTATCGCCCGAGTCGGATCGGCGTCGAGCAGGACAAGATCGGCGCGTTTTCCCGCTTGGACCGTACCGCAGTCCTGCAGGCGTCCGAGCCATTCGCAAGGCGTCCGCGTCGCGCTCACCAGGGCCTGGTAAGGCGTGAGCCCCGCTGCATTGAGCGCCTCGAGCTCATCGATAAGACCAAAGCCGGGCGCCACGCCGGGGACGAGCGAATCCGACCCTGCGAGTACCGGCACGCCCGCGTCCGAAAACGCCTTAACCAGTTCCCGGTTAAATGCGACGACCGCCTTGAGCATCTCGATCCGTCCGGGTCCTATCTGGGCGACATACGGATTATGGTCGACCACGATCTTGCGATAGATCGGATTGAGATAATCGAGGTCGCTGCGCCGCTTCAGGCTGTCCGGATCGTCCGTCAGGGCCAGTATCTGGTCATCCACAGTCAGGGTCGACACCAAGGCGGTGTGGCTGGTCTTGACCATTGCAATATAGGCCGGAATTTTCGACCTGTCGGGCGACGCGGTCTGGAAGGCGAACTCCTCAGCGTGCGCCACTGCGTCGAAACCCGGCACCAGGAAGCTTGCCGTCGTGCCCTGGTTCCTTCCCGGTATATGGCCGATCACCTTCATGCGGTGCTTGCCCGCTTCGTCGATGATGGCCAGGAAGGTTGGCAGGTCCAGCAGGCTGTAGACCTTGATCAGATCATACCCGCCTTTGGCGGCTTCGCGCACCGCCTGACGACCGGCATCCGGATTCGCAATGCCGTGACTCATGCCTTCAGGCCACATGGGCTTTGGCCCGTCCAGCATGTAGGCCGTGACGATCTGTGGCCCTATGACTTTTCCAGCCTCGATATCGGCCTTCTGCGCCAGAGTTTCGGGCATGGCCGACAGATCAAAGACCTGGGTTACACCGTGGGCGACATAGGGCAGGAAGACGTCGGCCGCCTGCACCGCGCCGACGGGCCGTTCCGGCAGCCCCATGTAGAGCTGCATATTATGGTCATTTTCAATGTGCACGTGGGCATCGGTCAGGCCCGGAATGAGCCACTTGCCTGTGCCGTCGATGCAGGGTTCCGCGCAGTCGCCTTTTTCAGTTGCAGTGACAGAGACAATCCGGCCGTCAGCGATATTAATCGTGGCGTGCGCCACCGCCCTGCCTTCGCCCGTCATCGGTAGAACCGTCACGTTCCTGATCGTCAGCCTGTTGGCTTTACTCTCGCCCGCCTGAAGCGATCCGGCGGAGACCAGAATGACGGTCGCCATGACGGAGACACAGGCCCTTAGCGTGTGATTTCTGTTTAACATCCTGTCGTCCCTGCCTTCTGCGAATTATTCGATGACGGAAGTGTACACCGTACGCAAGAACGTGTACAGTGTACACATGACACGTGACAAAATATTCATGGCCGCCAGTAAACTCCTGTCGCAGGAAGGAATTGCCGGGCTTTCCATCCGCAAGATCGCCAAGGAGGCCGGACTGTCTCCAATGGGGCTATACCGCCATTTCGCGGACAAGGACGCGCTGATCAACGCACTGATGGCGCATGGATTCGTAGCGTGGGAAACCCGCGTTGCCGCGATCGGCAGCACTGATCCTGTCCGGTGGCTTGAGGACTTCATGGAAGCCTTTCTCGACTTCAGCGCGAAAGAGCCCCATCTGTTCGACGCCGCCTTCTTCCTGCCAGCCAGCCAGGCACGTCAGTTCCCGGATGACTTCGCCGCCCGACGCTCGCCATCCATATCACTGGCCATGGCACGGATCGATGAGGCCAAGGCCCTGGGCCGCCTGGGCGGCGGGGCGGCGCTGAACATTGCGCTGACCCTGTGGGCGCTGGGGCAGGGGTTGGTCTCGCTTTACCGCGCCGGGCGCTTTTCCGATGAAGCGCATTTCAAGGACCTGTATCGACAGACCTGTCATGACTACCTGGCGTCCCTTGAGATTGGGAGGCACCCTCTGCATCCAACAATTTCGCAGTAACCAACGGTCCCTTTGCTCCGGTAACCACAGAGCGTCATCGACCGCGACACTCAGGCGCGGGACAGCGCGGCAGTGTCTTCAGCACACGGCTATGGCGGTCAAAGTGTGCTGCGGTCCTTTGCTGAATATAGCAATCTCAAGCGCCGTCTTTCCGTCGAGGGTCAACTATCCGGTCTTCCTTTGCGGTCGGATTCGCCAGCGGCCCTGCGACTCGCATTGCGCTTGCCGGCGCTCCCAACAGGTCGCTTTGAATGCCTTTGACCGGGGCTGTCCTGGGCAAGGCCCGAGCACCCGACAGCGTCAGGCGCAGGGTGGCAGGATCGAACGCGACCTGCATTCCGGACTCAACGGAGGTCCGGTCCCAGCCGTAGGCGGCACGCCAGGCAGCCAGGTCGAGATAGGCTTTCGTATCGCCTTCGTAATAGCCCAGGAACCTCGCTGGCATGCCGACAAAGGCATTACCCTCGGACGTATTTTTTCTGTCGAGAAAGATCATGGCTGAGGTCCCGCATTGGACAAAGATGTTGTTGACGATGGTATTGTCGCGCGCCTCGCCGGCGCCCCTGCGATCCGGGCGCAGGATGGCGAAGATCCCGGAATTGTCGCAAGCCCCGATCAGATTGTGCGCGACTATCAGCTTGTCGGTGGCGTTGATGAACAGGCCCGATCCGGCGCAGCCCCTCTGGCCGGGCGTGCCTGGCTCGGCATTGCGCACGTCCCAGATGATATTGTTATCGATCTGGTTCGCTTCCCGGTTCATCTCGAAGTGCACGGCGGCGCTGACGGTCTGGACATCAGCGAAGATATTGCCGGTGACGCGGCAATTGGCGTCTTCGCTGTCCCACCAGGCGGCATTGCCGTGTCGTATGTGACGGACGACGTTGCGGCGGAACATCATGTTGCGGGCGCGGTGAAACTTGACGCCGGCCGCCTCCCAGCCGCGCTCGGCGTCGGCCCAACCGCACCATTCGACCAGGTTGTCCTCGATCAACACGTCGGTCGTACCCATGCCGCCGATGCCGCCAACGCCGCAATAGCGGATGGTGTTGCCGCGGATGACGTGCGAGACACCGGACTTGAGCGCGCCCGCGCTATTGCCGTCGAAGCCGATGGCGAGGCCCAGACCATTTGCCCATTCCAGCGTGTTGCCTTCCAGGATCCAGTGGTCGCCGCCGGCCAGCGAGACCATGCCGTGCTGCGGAAACGGATAGGCATTGCCGGCGTGCTGAAAGGTCAGCCCCTTGAGCCGGATAAAGCCCAGTCCGCTGCGCGCCGGAACGAAGGCGTGCTGGCGGGTCGTCACCTCGATCATATGGTCGGCGGGAGTTCCCGATGCCAGGCGGATCTGAATCGCCGTGCCGGATGGGTCAACCCAGACCCGGCCATCGGGCACGCCGCCGACCTCCTGCATGATCGCGCCACCGCGCCGCCGCGCAGGCAGCCCATTCTGCGGCGCAGCCGGCTTGGTGAAATCCGGAACGGGCTGCAGCGCCGGCATCGCCAGTTCGCGAAGCTGCTCGACCGGTTCCAACGGCTTTCCGTCGGCAAACACCAGGCCGCGGCGGCGCAGATAAGGCCCCATATCGACATTGGCCGTGTTCAGCCACGCCCATGAGCCCATGATACTCGGCAAGGCAAACGGATTATAGGCGTCGGGAAACAGCGCGCCGTCGAGATCGTGACGCCAGGTGGTCACGCCACCTTCGGCAAGGGCAGGACCGCTGGGTGGGCGGAAGGCCATGGTGACGGTTTCCTGGCGCCAGCCGTCCGTCAGGACCTCCGAGCCCTTGATAAGCACCCTGGCGCCCGGTGCAGCCTCGTAGCTGATCATCTTCGAAGGACCATCGCCGCCGCGCACAGGCCGGACGCATTCGCGGTAAGTGCCGGCGGCAATAACGACACGCTCGCCTGGCTGAAGCACCCGGGCCGCCTGGTTGATCGTGCGGAAGGGGCGCGCCTGATCACCTGGCCCGCCGTCGTCGGCGGCGGCCGAGGTATTGTCGACATAATAGGTCTTTGAAAAGGTGAGCGGCTGCTCCCAGCGCGCGAAGTCGGTGCCGTCCGGCAGCCGTGTATCCGATGCAGCCTTCGCCCCACCCCAGGCGCTGCTGCTCATCGCTGCCATTCCGCCCATAACAGCTGCATAACCCAACAGACTCCGGCGATTAATCCGGCTGTTATTCTGCATCATATGACTTCACCTATCCGGAGCATCCGGGCCTCTTGGGCCCTACACAATACGTTGGGCCAATGCTTAAAAAGGCTGCCCCGCACGAATGCGAGGCAGCCCAGGTTTCAGGAAGGCTGCAAAGCGAGCAGCGAGGCTTGGGAGACTTGCGACCTTGTAAGTCGCATTAACCACTCGCCAGGCAGCCTTCCCGGTTGATCAGAACTCCCGATCTCTTGTTTTGTCGCATTCCCTGGCGAAGTGGTGACCCGTTCGCCGGGAAATGCTCCAGACTTCTGCTTTAGAACTTACCTCTCACGCCGAGCGTAATGTAGCGTCCCATATCGTCATGGAAGCCCGCCGTTGGATAGGTGAGGCCTGGGACACCAGCGCCTGGCATGAGTGGTGCGCGTGTATCGCCAAGATTGGTGACGTTGATATAGGCCTCGCTCTTGCCTGACATGAATTCGAACGACTTGCTGATCGTTAGATCGACGACATTCATCGAAGGCAGGTAAGGGATGACATAGTTCTGATTATTGCTGACGACTGATGGGTCACTGGTCGCCTTTCTTGCCTTACCAATATATTGATCCTGCACTGCCACTGTCCAGTCACCGTTGACATAGGACAAGAAGGTCGTCTGCCTGAATTCAGGCTGGAATGCCCATTGCTCGGCGGTTCCAGGAATATTGATCGTCGTATTGGTCGGTTGGACGCTTATCAAGGTTCGCGCAGTAAAGCGACCTGGCAACCAGGACATGGCATCTTGCAGGCTGAATGAATAGTTTGCCTCGATATCATAACCACTGATCGTCGAGCTCGCCGCATTGAGAGGTGAACTGAAGATTTTCGTCGGGAAGTTCGCCGCAGTCTTGTAATTCGGATCCGATGGATTGGTGATCGGGCGAACAGCCAAGGAACAGAAGTTTGACGAGTAGGTCGGCGCGCTGGCGAGACACAGGTTTTGGATCGCCGCATTATTGTAGCTGATATTCGTAATGGCGTCTTTCATGTCCGTTTTGTAGTAATCAAACGACACGTTAAAGTTACGAATAAAGCTTGGCGTAAAGACGACACCAAGAGTTGTCGTGCGTGCAATTTCAGGTGTCAGGCTTGCATTACCCGAGACTTGAAACTGTGTATTTTGATTCAGACCCGTCAGGAAATCCGAGAAAGTCGAAGCCGAAATACCAGCCGGTTGGTAAAGGTCGTTCAGGTTGGGCGCCCGAATGTCAACCGACTGTGTGCCACGAACGTGGAACATCGAATTCAGATGCCAATCAAGACCCAACTTCCAGGATTGAACGGCATCGAAGGTTGAATACTTGGTATAACGACCAGCTGCTGCCAGGGTCAGATCATCGACAAGGGGCAGGTCCTTCAACAAAGGAACGGCGAACTCAAGAGCGGCTTCGTAAACGTCGTTCTTCGCATCAACCGGGTTGTTGACGTTTTGAATCCACAGTGCCGGTGCTGCACCCGCGCCTGCCGAGTTCCCGGTAGCCAGGCACAAACGAAGACCGGTACAATTGACGAAATCCGTCGCCAGCGCATTGGTGGTCATCTTGTAGGTTGCGGTACGGGCATCGACCGAAATGTTGCCCCGGATGTTACCCGCCGGAAGACCAAAACCCAGGTCGCCGCCGATGGAGGCCCCGAAGTTTTGCATGGTCTGTTTCAGGGTCCAGTGCGTTTCCTGAACAAGATAATCATATGATGCCGCCGATGGGCCGTTCGGATCGACGATATTGGTCGGCACGCAACCCGGATAGAGGCCGGCAAAGGCGGTCTGGGTCGAGACCCAGCACACGATTGTGCCGCTGACATTTACGCCGTTTACCATCGTGCCCGACGGCGCGATAACCGCATCAAGCGAAGCCAGGAACCTGTCGTTGCGTTGGTTGTTTGGGTTCGAGACCGTCAGCTCGCTGGAGCTGTTGCTATAGAAGACATCCCAGTCAAAATTACCGAGCGTTCCTCTGAGACCGGTTTCAAAGTTCAGGCTTTTCTGATTCGACAGGGTCTTGTAGACGCGGCCTTGCGGACCGGCATCCATACCGTCGATCTTGTTCCAGATATAGGAGGGAACAGAAAGGTAGGGTGTCGAAGGCGGCGCTGGCGTGGTCGCACCAGGCATGAGCGTGCCATCGTAGCTATACCTGTCCTGGGCCGTCAGCGGAGGGTTTGGCAGGCAGCGATAGCCGGTTGCCGCAGGCGTGCCGCAGGTTATGCCGGCACCCAGGGCCGCTTGAGATGCGGGTGACAGATACGGATTGTTGGCAAAGATCGTGCTTGGACGTCCTGAGCCGGACGAGCTCACAACCGTATTGACCCAATCCGACGAGACGTCGGCTTCAGCCAGGCTGAGCTGAGCATAACCATGCACATTATCAGAAAAATCATAGTCAAAGCGGCTAAAGGATTCCTTCATCTCAAGACCTGAGCGGAAGGTGCCGAATTTGACGTAACCGCCGTTGCCGCCGCTATCAATGGTGCCGCTTCCCGTAGGTGTACCGCGCGTCAGCGGGCCAAAATTGCCGGGCGAAGTGACAGTGTAGCCATTGAGCGAACAGGCTGAGCCGCAGTTTACAACGCCGGTCATCGGCTGGTTGTTAACGCGAGCAAAGGGGGTATTGGTAAATGGATTCGAGACCGATCCGTTACCCGTCAGAAACCAAACCTGTCCATCCTTGCCGTAAGGACGATCCGTAACGAGGATCTTGTCTTGGTGGCGGTAGCGCAAGGAGGTTTCAAAATGCCCACGCCCGTCAAAAAGCTCTGTACCCCAGGCTGCTGCGATAGAGCTTTGACGCCCATCACCGTAGCCGGAAATACCGGTATCGACCTTGTATTTGAAGCCGTTAAAGTTCTCGTCGATAACGAAGTTGACCACACCCGAGACGGCGTCCGAACCATAGACGGCCGAGGCGCCGCCGGTGACGATGTCAACACGCTTCATCAGGATTTGCGGCAGGACGTCGACATTGACCGTGCCGTCCTGATTGTTCGGCGCGACGCGGTGACCGTTGAACAGCACAAGCGTGCGGGAAGGGCCGAAATTGCGCAAGGCGAGGACGTTGCCGCCGTTATTGTTGGCGCCATTGCCCTGGTTACGCGGGGTGCGGCCACCGATAAGCTGCGGCAGCTTGTTCAGCGCATCGGGGATGTCGCTGGGTGTTGTCTGACTTAATTGTTCCGTGGTGATCGCGGTGATCGGTGTCGGTGACTTCTCGTTCGTTCTGATAACGCGCGAACCTGTCACCACGACGACGTCTGTGTCATTCGCTTCTGCCGAAGCAGCGCCCGTCGCTTCTTGCGAGAAAGCAACCAATGGGCATCCAAGCCCGAAAATAATGGCAGCACCCGACGCGCCGCAAAGCATAGCCTTTAAAACTTTCACGATGTTTCCCCTGCATTTAATGCGTGGTTTGTTTTGGGGATTTAGCATATCTCGAATATATACTTATTCAATATTTCATAAATAAGCACATCGCCCATCAAAATTAGCAAAATCCCATTTGCCTGTAGTCTTGTTACTTCCCGACTTATGTCCGCCACTTCCAAAAGGTACTGAAATCACCAAGCGGGAGCGATCGAACCCATGCTTCATACGATAATCGGCCTGAGAAATTCGCACATAAAGTCTGACCGTATATATGGTGCATAACCCCGATATTCGTCAACTCGAAATCTTTTTTCACGGATGGAATCTTGCAATTTTGTTGACAACTGTGACATTTTGTTGTTATATTATTGAATATAAAGAGAAAATTATCACATGCGCCGCGGCGCTTATGACAAGGCTGTCAAATGCATTCTCCCAGCATCCGGAATTTTGGGAACCAAAGGTCTGTCTTTATGATATTAATGGTCTGCTTTTTTAAGGATGAAAGTAGGGCGATGTGGGCGAATCCAATTTGGTTCCGCGATCAGGTGTCGCGACGGCGTATTCTGTAATTATTGTTTTGAATACATGTTGCGCTGCGGGAGAGCTGATCGACCAGCTGTGCCGTGGTCGCTAGAGCAAGTCTGATTTTCCGCCAAGCCATCCAAGGACCGACCATGACGCAGACAGCGACAGATAAGCCGGACAAGCGACGCCAGGCGGTTATCTGGGACAAGCGGCCAGGCAGGGGGGAGCCAGGGGCACGCAATTCATCGCCTCTGCACATGCTGCTGGCGCAGAAGCTCGCTCATGAAATCATTTCAGGGCAGCGCCTGCCGGGAGAGGTTCTGCCGACCGAACTCGACATGTCGATCTCCCTGGCGATCTCGCGGACGGCAGTGCGCGAGGCCATACGAATCCTTTCGGCAAAGGGCCTTGTCGAGCCGCGGCCAAAGCGCGGAACCTGCGTAACCGAAAAGACCGGCTGGAACTTGCTCGATCCGGACGTCATCGGCTGGATGTTCGCCGACACGCCTGACGACCGCCTGGTTCGCAACCTGTTTGAACTCCGCCTCATCATCGAGCCGGCGGCCGCCAGCCTGGCGGCGCTCAGGCGCACGGTTACACACCTTGCCGCCATGTCGCGCGCACTGGATGTCATGGACCAGGCTACGCTTTTTACCGAAGCCGGACGCCAGGCCGACAAGGACTTTCACGCAGCACTGCTGGCGGCCGCGGACAACGATCAGCTGGCGTCGCTGAACGCGTCGATCGGCGCGTCCGTAGCCTTATCAACGCACTACAAGATCGAGCAGGATGTCCTCGGTCCCAACCCGGTCCTGGCGCACCGCGTGGTCTATGAAGCCATTGAACGCGGCGATGCCGCTGAAGCACGCTGGTGCATGGAATCGCTTATACGCCAGGCCATGAAGGATATCGTCAAACGACCGCAGTACGGCGTGATGGGCACCTAGAGCGATATGGCGAAAAGTGTAAGCGGTTTTCGCCATATCGCGACAAGGCAAAAACTTAGATCGGTGCCATTTTAACGCTCCGGATACTCCCTGTTCAAATCAGGAAACGTGACCGAATCGCCGAATTCTGGTCTAGTTTATCGCCAAGGTTATTATAGAGAGGCCAGGCGTCCGCGCACGAGTGCGTCGAGAGAAGACCTGGCCAACCCTCTTCTGGGCCATATCGGAGAGCTGACAAAGTGAGTTTGATCTCCACGGATGACGACTTCGCCGCCATCAAACAACTGATCGAGACCGCGCGACAGAGGGCGTATGCAGCGGTCAATACGACGCTCATCGAGCTTTATTGGCAGGTTGGCGAGACCCTCAGTCGCAAGCTGGCTGCTGCTGAATGGGGCGAAGGCACGATCGTCAAATTGGCGCAACATATTGCGCAAACCTATCCAGGACTGCGCGGCTTCACCCGACCGAACCTGTACCGTATGCGGCAATTTTATGAGACCTACCGCGACGATGAAAATGTCTCAGCACTGCTGAGACAATTGCCGTGGACGCACCACCTGGCGATCATGGGGCAGACACAGAGACGCGAAGAGCGGGAATTTTATATCAGGCAAGCCGCTAATGGAGCAGCCGGGAGCTGGAACGTCAGTTAAAATCGGCGCTGTTCGAGCGAACGGTCCTGCATCCGCCAAAAGTCTCACCAGCGGTGAGACAATTGTTTCCCGACGCCCTCAATGCCTTTAAGGGGTTCTCGGCCCATTCATGCAAAAAGTCCCGCTAAGCAAGTCATTGAATCAATTGGGAAAATTTGGATAGCTGTGGGATAAGCGACTGAATTTGCTCAGAAATCAGGTTTGTGTCGGCGTTGCTGATATCCCTGACGCACGCCGGGAGATCGCCTGACGGATCCCTTGCGCCAGGTCGAGCGCTTCCCCGAACCTATCATCCGGTTGTGTGAGGTGGGTAAGGCTTCGAGTTCCGTCGGTCCCATGCTAGTCAAGGCCGGTGCGGGCGAAGAATTGCAGGGCCTGGCCAGGATCGACAAGACCTCAAAGGTCCTCGGCCGGCCCTGATTGTCGCACTTGGCGCTTTGATTGGCGGGATGATGGCAGGTGTCTAGAAAATTTACCTGAGTAGCGTCTGACGTTTAGACCTACGAGAAATGTAGCACGTGGTTACGCGTTGCTTCCGTAGGGCAGGGTTATGCGTTTAGCCCTTAAGGCAAATGCCCACGAAAATGGAACCCGTTAAAAGCAGTCTCAGCTACGGCGTAACCACAATCTGAGTTCTGTTTCCGGCATTATCATAAGTATAGCTGACGGTGCTTCCATTTGGATATTGCACCAGAACTAACCGCCCTTGCTCATCATAGGTATAGCTTGTCGTCCCTGCAAAAGCGGACGGCGCGCACGCCAAGAGGGAGGCGAAAATTACTCCTGCTCGAAGAATGCGTTTCATGGAATTGCCCTCTGTGACGCGACAACGATGCCACAACTTTTAAGATTTACAAGTGGGAGTCCGTCGATTTTCATTACCTAAGCGGGTGCAATCGATTGGTGATTTCCAAAGAAACATTGCAATGTTTGCGCTAAAAATTACCTTGTGAATGCCCGTATTACGTGATTTTCTCGCCTAGGCTGAATTTCATGGAGGGGTCGATGACCAATTCTCGTCTGTTGAAGTGTACAACGGCGCTTTGTGTTATGGCTGCGCTTGGTCTTATGTTTGGGTCGCCGATCTCAGCCATGGCCGATGTAGCTTCAATTCCGGCGCCAGATCGGGTTCGCTTTATCGACGACAACGGCGTTGATCTGGTATCTGGTAAAATCGTCTTCGACCTTCCGATTTTAACTATCGGTAGCGACAGTAGCGGTATAACTCGAGATTCGAGATCACTACATTTTCTCCACGCAGACAATTTCTACGGTACATTAAATGGCACGACCACAGTATCTGTGAACTTCGACGGCTTCTCTGAAAGATACATCAAGCAAACCAATGGCACGTTTCTTCCTGACGTTGGCGCGGTCAATGCATTCGAGTGTTCAGGCAATATATGCATATTCACCTTAAAAGACGGTACTCGGGCCGAATTTGATAAGACTTTAACGGCAAACCGCGGATATGCAAATACTGGCGGCCTGTTGACCAAGATCACCAAGCCGGACGGTGAAGTCATCACGCTGCATTACAGGTACGAGCAGGAGCCTGGCTTACCGCCAAACGGCGTCACGCTCCATATTAGGACCTTGGTCCAAGTAACGAGTTCAATGGGGTGGGCGATAAAGGAAACTAAAGCGTATAACAGCTCTATTGATTATTGTGACCCGCTGACGATAACATGCTCAACTTCAACTCAAAGTACGGTAAATTCCGGCTGGGGAAGCGCTTACTCTCCCACCAGACTACTGATAACCAACGATTTAGGCGAGACGACAACTGTCCACGGCGTCGAGGCCGGTTGGTCCCCCAATCCGAACCCGCTACCTACCAAGTTAGTAACGCCGACTGGCGTTACGTTAAACGTTACATGGACTTCTAACAAAGTCTCTGCCGTCAATACCGGTACGTCAACTTGGAATTATGCCTACGCGGTAAGTGGTGCCTTGCAAACGGTCACGATCACTAACCCCGATACTACCACAAAGGTGGTCGTCGTTAACACGACCCTAAAGCAAATTGTTTCTGAGACCGACGAGCTAGGCCGCAAGACGAGCTACACATATGACGCGAGCGGGCGACTGCAACGGGTCATAAATCCCGATGCGACGTTCTCAGGCGCCACACCGACCGGCGGCTACACTGAATATGCTTATGACAGTCGCAGCAATGTCACGACAACTACATTTGTGCCAAAGGCCGGCACTGGCTTGGCCAACCTTGTCACCACTGCCGCATATCCCGCCTCTTGCATCGATTATAAGTCGTGTAACAAGCCAACCTCTGTGACAAACGCAGCCGGCGTAACTACTTCATATTCCTATGACGCGAACACCGGCGGTATCGCTACCGTGACGACCCCGGCCGTTAACGGCGTGTCCTCACAGGTTCGCTACACTTATGCAACCCAAACGCCGAGCGTGAAGAACAGCTCCGGCGTACTTGTTCCGTCGACGCCTGTCTATCGCCTGACACAGGTCTCGACATGCCTGAACGGCGCGGCACCGGCATGCCTGGGCACAGATGACGAAGCGCTGACGATCATCACCTACGGAACTAACAACGTTCAGCCGGTCTCGGTGACAAGGAAGCTAGGCAACAACACGCGAGCGACTACGACAAACTATACCTATGATAATATGGGCAACGTAACGTCAAACGATGGCCCGCTGCCCAACGATACGGCCTATTATATTTATAACGCGGCAAATCGGTTGGTAGGGGAGATAGGACCTGATCCAGATGGGGCCGGGCCTTTGCTTAGATACGCGAACCGGACGTCGTACAATACGGATGGCGCTATCTCGAAGACCGAGCGGGGCACCGTGACGGGAACGGACGCCACAGCGTTGGCTGCCATTTCGGTTCTTGACCGGTCTGAAACCCAGTACGACGCGACCACAGGCGTGATGCTTACCGAGAGGTATTTTACCGGTAGCAACTCCACACCCGCGAACCTCATCCAAGCAAGCTATGACTCCCTCCTTCGCGTAAGCTGTGTAGCCGAACGCCTGAATCCCGCTGCGTTCACTTCGCTTCCGGTATCCGCGTGCACCCTTGGCAGCCAGGGCGCCGACGGGCCTGACAAAATCATCCAATATACCTACGATGCCGCGAGCACCCTACTGAAGCAAACAAGCGCGCTAAATACAGGCAAGCAGGCCGATGACTTTGTTAAGACGCTCAACGCCGGCAGCGGTACGGTTGCCACCGTCGCGGATGGAAAAGCCAATAAGACAACATATACCTATGACGGCTTCAACCGGCCTATCAAAGCGTGTTTCCCGACAGCCGCTAATGGGGCCGTCAGTTCGACAACAGATTGTAATCAGATCGTTTTCACCGGGGCGCGCCCAACATCGACAGTTCTCCGCGACGGCCAATCCATCGCCTTCACGTATGACAATGCGGGACGCGTGAGCAACAGGGCTGGCGCGGGCCTTAATGATACCTTGGTCTACAACAATTTTGGCTATGTAAAATCACGGACCAATAACAGTCTGACCGGGACCTTTAGCTACAATGCGCTAGGCGAGTTGTTGAGTGACGCCCAGCCGATGGGCACGGTCAACTATGAATACGACGGTTATGGTCGCCGAAGTAAAGTGATCTACCCCACCGTTGGTGGTGTTCCTTTCAATGTCAGCTACACCTACGGTGACGACGGCCCGTTGACCGCGGTCTTAGTCTCATACAACAACCAGTCACCCGTTACCTATGTTCAGCTCAGCCGTGACAGCTATGGGCGGCGCACAAACATTACACGCGGCCCAGGCTCCCAAGCCATCTCCAATGTCGGCTATGACGCGTCATCACGCATAAACAGCTTGTATGTCGCGAACTCGGCGACAAACAATACTATCACACTTGGGTATTCAGTCGATGGCAAGGTCAAGACACGTCAGAACAGCAATGGTGGATTCGACTACGTTCCTGGTGGGGGATCTACGACCAATTACGGTATCAACGGGCTGAACCAGATCGGAACTGTAAACACAACGACCTTGAGCTATGATGCCCGCGGCAATTTATCGACGGACGGTTCTGTCACTTACACTTATAATTCCAACAACCTGCTAACGAGTACGACAGCGGGTGCTGCACTAGCCTATGATGCCAGCAATCGCCTTCGTTTGATCGACACTTCCGCGACGGCAGCACGCCAGTTCCTTTACGACGGCACGGACCTTATCGCCGAATTCGACGATAATGGGACCCTGACGCGTCGCTATGTGCACGGCCCCGGCAGCGATGTACCGCTGGTATGGTTCGACGGAATCGATAACACCCAACCCCGCTATCTGACTGCTGATCAGCAGGGCTCGATTATTGGTGTTACCGACGCTTCGGGAAATACGCTGGCGACTAACAAGTACGACGGCTATGGGTTACCGGCCGCAGGCAATTTGGGAACCTTCCAGTATACTGGTCAACAATATCTCCCGGAGATCGGCCTCTACTATTACAAGGCCCGGCTCTATTCGCCGACCCTGGGACGTTTCATGCAGCCCGATCCAATTGGCTACGGCGATGGGATGAATATGTATGCTTATGTCAATGGTGATCCAATCAATCGTACGGACTCAATGGGTTTGTCCGGGGATGACGCTCCAGTCAACCCTGATGGCAGCGTGACAGTTAGAGGGAAAAGGAAATCCTCGAAAGGTTACGGTGGCCCATCTCCCCATATTGTGCAGTTTTCTTTTCCGAAGCAGTGGAATGAACCTAGCGCGGGTGGTTGGGCTCCGATGGAGGGAGATGTTGTGTTAGTAAACGGTAAATATGGGAAAGGAAAAAAAGCTCCGCGAAAGTCTCCAAGGGGAGATCCCCAAGGTATGACCACGGAAGGCAATGACGAAGACTACATGAGAGATGTAGACCTTTGTAAGAAAATATTCCCGCTTCTAACACAGTTCGACTATACCGCTAAGGCAAGATGCATCGCCAGCGCAGGAGACCGCGCAGGCGACCGAGCGGCAGGTCGGGAACCAAGGCCATTGGCTGGAGTGGACACTCGATTTGAAGATCTTGACGATCGGCATGGTAGGGGGAGGCGCCAGCCGGACAATAAAGGTAACAATTGGTTCCCAGTTATTCCCGCGCCGGGTGGCGTTCCTATACCGGTGATTCCTTGAGGTAGTTCATCATGGGCATTCACTTGACCAGATATGCAGAAAAAAATGTGATGTGTGCCCGAGTTCTCGATGCGCAAGATGGCACCCAATACAAATTATCTATTTGGCCACCGGTTGAAGACCCGAATGGTGGCGAGCATTTTGTGTGCGACTTTAAGATAGAAGGACAGAAACTTAACATAGAAATGTTTGGCATAGGCGTCGATGGGCTTCAGGCCATTCTAGCAAGTTTAAAAATTGCCCGTGCATATCTTCTTGAAAGCGAAGTAGGCTCGAACCTTGGGTTAAGTTGGATGGGAGATAGGCAGATCGGTCTGCCGACGAATTTCGGTGGGTGGGAGGATTAGGGCGTTTGCAGTCTGGGTTTTAGTGCGAACCCGTTCCGCGGTAATATGAGTTAAAAACTCTTGGATCGATTTTCCCCAAGCTTGGTTCATTCACCAACCAATTTAAGAGGGTAGCTATTAATATAGTTTTGCCGGAGCACGCTCTCACTTGCGCACGAGTTTGGCAGTTTCAGCTTACTTGTCTTTCGGCGCGAAAGCGTAGGCGTGTTATTGATCCGCGCTATGACAGTGGGTAGGCTTCGACGATGATCACATCTCTGGCAGTTTCAGGTTACCGCTCGCTCCGCGATATTGTCATCGGCCTCGATCAGTTGAATGTTGTCACCGGCGCCAATGGATCGGGTAAATCGAGTTTATATCGCGGGATTCGGCTGCTAGCTGAAATTGCGCAAGGCCGGATCATTCGTGCCATATCCAGCGAAGGGGGCTTTACAGCGGCGCTTTGGGCTGGGGAAGGGGAAGGGGCCACCTTGAAGCTCGGCTTTGCTACGGACGATTACGGCTATGCGATCGATCTTGGCATTAAGTTTCCGTCCAGGAGTATGTTCGACTACGATCCTGTCATTAAAGCGGAAAGTCTGTGGGTCGGGCAGGTTCTTGGTGAGCGCAATGAAATAGCTAGCCGAAAAGGGCCGTCCGTCCGTGTTCGAGATGAAAAGGGACACTGGGCGCAGGCGCTAACGTCGCTATCTCCTTTCGACAGCATGATGACGCACGCCGCTGATCCGGGCCAGGCGCTGGAACTACTGCGTATGCGTGAAATGATGCGCAACTGGCGGTTCTACGACCAATTCCGCAGTGACAATGAAGCGCCTGTGAGACGTCCGCAGGTCGCTACCTTTACGCCAATATTGGCCAGTGATGGTTCTGATTTGGCCGCAGCGCTGCAAACCATAATTGAGATAGGTTTCCATGAGGACCTGGTCTCCGCCGTCGATGATGCGTTTCCCGGAACTAAGATCGAATTAGCTGGCAACGGTGGCCATTGCGAGCTGGCGGTCCACCAGAGCGGATTGAAGCGACCGCTCGGGAGTGCGGAACTATCAGACGGGACCTTGCGCTACCTTTGTCTTGTCGCGGCCTTGCTTTCGCCCCGGCCGCCGCCCTTCATGGTGCTGAACGAACCCGAGATGAGTTTGCACCCCAGCCTCCTGCCGGCCCTGGGGCGCCTCATTGCCAAGGCATCCGAGCAAACTCAGATTCTGATAGTGTCTCACTCTTCTGAATTAGTTGCCGCAATTGACGAAGTGAAGACGACTCGACGCATCGTTTTGGAAAAGGTTTTGGGCGAAACGCAGATTGCCGACAATGAGGAACCTCGCTGGGAGTGGCTGACTAGGTAGTAGACCGGTGGAGTTGCCCCTTAATTCCCGGAAGGCCAAATTCGGCGGTATGACGGTGTCCGATGCGCAGAAGCTTCGCACGCTGGAGCAGGAAAACGGCCGCCTGAAACGGTTGCTGGGGTTCTCGGCTGATTCGTGCAAAAACTGACGATAAGCAAGGTATTGAAATATTTCAGAAAATCGGCACACCGCGAAGATATCTCTTTGAAATTATTCAGGAACCAGGTTTTGCGCGTTGCAGAGGCATGTTCTTGGCGGTTCCAGGAGGGCAGAGCGGTAGATTCCGAGGTCAAACTTGAACATGCCTTGCAGATTGAAATGACCATGTGCAACGGGCGCGACCCTGCTGACGATCTCGTCCGTGAGGATTTCGGGCTCCTCGGCCCGGGCGTTCTCGATATGGACTGTATTCCATGTCATGAGAGAGCATATGCAGGCGACACGTCGAGCCTTCGTGGGAACCGCCAAGTATTGGTTCCTTTTACCCGATAGTGGCTGCTGCCCTTGAATGCGTCGTCCCGGGGCTCGTCGATGACGATGACGGTAGAGTTGCGGCCGTGGAACAGTCAGGATGACGATCGGTCTGCAACCGATGGGCCCGTTTCGAGCTGGACAGTTCGAAGCATTGCTGCTGTCTAATTCGCTTCATCGCGTCCGAAATCCTCTGAACATTACACGCGAGAAGGACTATTATCGCGTGTAATATATGCTATGATGCAGTTATGGACAACACGAAAGCAAAACCGCCGAGCGCACGCGCGGCCATGGCATTGGCAAAATCCCAGGCTTATCAAGATGCAGCCGATGCACCGGCCACATTGCGTGCGTATGCGTCGGATGTGGCGAATTTCCAGACCTGGTGCCAGAGCAATAGCCTGACCGCGTTTCCGGCGATGCCTGACGTCGTCGGCGCCTATCTGGCGGCCGCTGGCGAAGGCTACGCCATGCAGACGCTGAGACGGCGCGTGGCAGCTATAGCAAGGGCGTCCGGCGTCACAGGCCATCCGCTCGACACCAAGCACCCGGCGATCCGTGAGACACTGCGTGGCATCGCCCGGACGCATGGCAGCCGCGGGCGAAAAGCCGCGGCGCTGACAACGTCGGAACTGAAAGCTCTGAGCCGCGCCTGTGACGCCGGCCTCACGGGCGACCGGGATCGAGCTTTGTTGCTGGTGGCGTTCGCCGGCGCATTGCGACGCTCAGAACTCGTCGCTCTGGATGTGGAAAAGCTGACGTGGTTCGAGGACGGCGTAAAGCTTCTGCTTGAAAAATCCAAGACCGACAAGGAAGGCAAAGGCGCCGAGGTTACGATCGTCTACGGCCGGCATGAGGCCACCTGCCCCGTCAGGGCTCTGCGCCTGTGGCTGGACAATGCCGAAATCCGGTTCGGCCCGGTTTTTCGAAAGGTTAACAAGGGCGGCAATGTGGAAAACCGGCGTCTCAGCGAGGATGCGGTGCGTCAAGTATTACTGCGCCGGGCAACGGAGGCCGGGATCAAGGGGACACTTTCAGAGCCGGTCAGTCCTCATGGCCTTCGGGCTGGCTTCGTTACGACCGCATATCGGAACGGCGTGTCCGATGAAGAAATCATGGGGCACACCCGCCATCGCAGCTTGACCACCATGCGCAGCTACGTCCGTCGCGCCAAGTTGAAAACCTCTGAACCGACAGGTAAGCTCGGCCTGTGAAGACGTTGATCAGGAAACAATAAATCCCTCTGGAGTAATGCGAGATGGCGGATTGGGATCTGCAATACCTCGGCGCGCAAAACATTCCGCCAAACCTCTCAACCGTTGAAATCGAGCACTACTTTACTCTACGGCCTCCGGAGCTCGATGCGATATCAAAAGGCCGCCGCCCTGCCAACCGGCTCGGTCTGGCACTGCACATAGGATTTCTGAAGTTCTCCGGTTCTGTTCTGAATTCCACAGATCTTATCCCACAAGCGATTTTGGCACATATCGGCAAGCAAATTGCGCCTGACAAACGGGCACCCCAAATTGCTTCGATACGGTCAGTCTATAAACGCCGCAGTACGCTCTTCGAGCACCAGCAGGATGCGGCGGCCATCCTAGGGTTCCGGAAGCTAACCGAAGGGGCCGAGCGCAACCTGCTCGGTTATGTACGCAAGGAGGCCTGGGACGCGCTGGAGGAAGATGAACTCACCTACCGCATTCGCAAATGGCTCTACGAACATAAGTATTTCTCCATAGCGGAACGCCCGCTGAGAAGCCTGCTTTATCGCGCGAGGCAGATGCGGGAGAACGACCTCGCTGCGGCCATAGTCAGGGCGGTGCCGGCAGATGTTCGCGAAACCTGGTTGCCGAAGCTTTTAGAAGCCCCTCCCACGCCGACACTGCAGACACGGCTCGATTGGCTGCGTGAGGGCCCAAAGTCGCGCAAGGGATCGGCCGTCATGGAGGAAATAGGTCGCGTCGAATTCCTCAAGGAACTGGGCGCGGAGGCTTTGGATCTCGGCGTCTCGATCGCCGCGCTGCAGCACTTCGCCCGCCCATTGCAATACCGCAAACCGTCGGCGCTCCATCGTCTGCGCGCTGAGCCCCTCGAAATCGAAATCGCCTGCTTTCTCAGGCTCCAGCTCTTTCGCCATTCGGACACGGCCGCTGAGCTTATCGACCGACGGATCGCCGATTTATGGCGGCAGGCCAGGGATCGGGTTGAAGCCCGCCAGGATGATGAACTCCGGCGCTATAGACGCCTGATCATGGCGTTACAGACCTTGGCGGCCGACGGGCGAATGGCGGCCGAGGACTTCCGTCTTCGCGTTCGGGAACTCCTGGTGCCGATCGCAATCGATGAAGCGCCAAACAAGGTGACCGCGATCCGGATGGAGCTGGCAAATGACCATGTCCAGCTGCGAGCGGTCATAGATGCTGCGCGGCGGATCGACGTGGTTCCGGAGGATGACCACGTACTACACGACGCCTTTCGCGTGGTCGACGACACCCACGGCAAACGCCGCGATACATTGCCCATGACCGAGGAAAATCCGTTTGGGGTATCCTGGGAGGGCCTTATCGCGCAGGCGGACCGGACAAATGCTTACAAGTCCTACGTCGCTGCCACGACCATGCTTCTCAAGCGAAGCCTGAAAAACGGCTCGGCGGCCATAGACCACAGCCTTTGTCATAAGCGTCCGGCCGATCGCATGATCCCGAAGGCTGAATGGCTCGAAGAGAGCCGCCGGCACATCAACGCCCTTGGAGTCGATGAAAGCAGCTTTGTCGAGCTCTCCAAGATGGCTGACTTGCTTGAGGCAAGGCTTGCCGAACTCAGCGAAGCCGTCACCGAGGGGCGCGTATCCGTTCGCGACGGCGCCATGATCGTACCGAAGCCAGTAGCCGAGGAGGTCGACCCGAAGATCGTCTTCGCCAGGCGGACTGTCTTCGGCCGGGGGCTCTCCGGCCAGCTGCCCGACGTCATTATCGAAATCGACGCCCGGACACGGTTTTCCTGGATATTGCTCGGCCGGCGTCCGCGGTCAGAGAGCGAACTGATCAACCTCTACTGCGCCCTGGTCGCCCTCGGCACCGACCTGTCGGCGGCCGACCTGGTGCGCATGGTGCCACAAGCGGTCGCCGACAGCATTACCCAGATGATGGTGCGCCTCGAGGTAAAAGACGTAATGGAAGCGGCGAACCATCAGGTCCTGAACTTCATGAGGGGCTACAAGGTCACGCGCCTTTGGGGGCTTGGCATTGCCGCGTCCGCCGACATGATGAGCCTTGACGCTCAGCGGCAGCTCTGGAGCGCACGAACCGAGCCGCGACGAAAAGGCCTTGCCATCGGCACGTACGCTCACGTCATGGACCAGTGGGGTATTATCTACAACCAACCCATCATTCTGAATAAGCGCCAGGCGGGCGCGGCGATCGAGGGCGCCCTGCGCCAGCGCATAATCGACATAGAGCGCGTGGCCGTCGATACGCACGGCTTTACGCATTTCGGGATGGCGTTCGCCAAGATCCTCGGGTTCGATCTCTGTCCGCGTCTGGCTGACTTGAAGGATCGGAAACTCTATGTGCCGCGACGCTTCAGTGTGCCCGATGCGCTGGCCGAAATCGCCAATGCAACCGTCCGTATGGCGGACATCAATGAGGGATGGGACGATCTGCTGCGACTGGCCGCCTCGGTCAAATCCGGCCGGTGTTCCGCCACCTTCGCGCTGGACCGTTTCGGCTCCGCCGCCCGTGGGGAAACGATCTTCAAGGCAGGCGATGCTTTCGGAAGGATCCTTCGCACCATCTATCTGTGCGACTACCTCGGAAATGAGACTTTTCGGACAACCATCCTGAAATTACTGAACCAGGGTGAGTCCGTTCACTTCATGGAGCGGGCAATTCATAATGGCAACCTCGGACCCAAGCGTGGCCGCACGGAAGATCAGCTGGCCGCCATCTCGGGCGCGCTGTCTTTGATCGCCAATATCCTCATGACCTGGAACACCCTGCACATCGAAAATGCTCGCTCCGCAGAGCCGGAGATCCTGACCGATGAGATCGTTAGAAAGGTCGCACCCGTAGCTCATGGGCATTTCAACCTGCGAGGCATGTTCAAGTTCGATCTCGGTGGGCACCGCTCTACCCTGCTGGAACCCTATCAGAACATAGTCCAAAGGCGCGTAAAACCTGGTTCTTGAATAATTTCAATGAGTTAGGTTTCTATAATCGCTATTTTCCTAATTAATTCAATATCTTGCTTAGCGGGACTTTCTGCACGAATCAGCCGAGAACCCCTTTAAGGACACCTATGTTGTTGAGTTCCTCGGCCTCCCGGACACGCACCTTGAGGCCGACCTGCACCAGGGCCTGGTCAGCGCACTCAAGGCCTTCCTGATTGAACTCGGCGGCGACTTCTGCTTCATCGGATCAGAATATCCGCTTCAGGTCGGCAGCCGCGACTTCGCACTCGATCTGCTCTTTTTCCACCGCGGTCTGAACGCACTTGTTGCGATCGAACTGAAGATTGGCCGATTTGAACCGGAGCACCTTGGCAAGCTCAGCTTCTATCTGGAAGCCCTGGACCGCGATGTGAAGAAGCCGCACGAAAACCCCGCCATTGGCCTTCTGCTGTGCGCCAGCGCTGACGACGAAGTGGTCGAATACGCGCTCAGCCGCAGCCTATCTCCAGCCTTGGTCGCGCAATATCAGACCCAATTACCAGACAAGACCCTTCTTCGCGCCAAGCTGCATGAATTCTACCGGCTGACCGCACACAGCAGTTGATCAAGCCAATTGTCGCGGAATAGTGGCTTGTTGCTCACCCGCACCGAGCACTCGATTTCCCATAATTTTTCTTAGGCGAGATTTTTTGTGTAGTAGGTGGATTCCAATTTGAAGCGCGACTTGTGTTCGCCTCTCACCTAGAGCATTAGACGGTTTAGGTGGACCTTCGATCGTCATCAAGTGAGCAACTCGGGCGGTCCTTGGAAATTCATAGCCCGGTCCGAAGCCCAGAAGCTTTAGCCTTCCAGCCCCTCCAAAAGATCCGTGTAGGCAAGCGTGGCATTGGCATGCTCGCGCATCATCGCCTCCGCCCTCGCTCCCTGCCCTTTTGTTATGGCGTCATATATGGCGTGGTGCTGCATATGCGCATAGTTCAGCCGCCGGAACTCCCTGTCCAGCTGGTTCTTGTCGGCGGCCAGGGCTTTGACGGATGCAAAGGGCAGATGATCGTTACGCGCCAGCGCCTCCCGAATCGCCGTATTGCCGCCGGCGACGAGTAAAGCTTCGTGGAAGCGGATATTTATATCCTCATATACGGCAAGATCGGCCTCCACGAGGTGGCCTTTGGCAAACAACGCATCTCCACGTGCAAGGCAGTCGGCTAAAGCCTCGTCAACAACTGGATCCAATCCCCGCTCAGCCGCGCGCAAAGCCGTCAAACCTTCAAGCACGCCGCGGACCTCGACAGCCGCGATAATATCCTGCAGTGTCACGGAGCGCACCGTGTAGCCACGAGCACCGACCTTGACCAGAAGCCCCTCCTGTTCAAGGATGCGCAACGCCATGCGCACAGGCATTCGCGACACCCCCAAGGCTTCTGCCGTAGGGATTTCAGCCAGCCTTGTTCCTCCCCGCAATTCACCGGAGGCAATCTTCTGTCTAAGTGCGACCAGAACCTGTGTTCCCGGCTTGCTCATTCGCGGCTCCCTGCTCACTCACGGTTATGCCCGAGTTGGCGCGCGCGCACAATTGGCTCCAATCGGCGGCCAACCTAGCCGAATTTAGTTGACGAATAGCTATTTTACATAATTATTGGATCCAATAACATTTCTGGGAGAGACACATGGCTATTTCAGCAGCTACGCCGTGGCAGAAGAACACCTGGTACGTCGCAGCGCGTGGTGATGAAGTTGCGCAATCCCCACTGGGGCGGACCATCTGCGGCGAGCGCATGGTGTTTTATCGCGACCAGCACGGCAAGGTCGCAGGCCTGGAAGATTTCTGTCCGCATCGTGGCGCGCCGCTCTCCCTCGGCACGGTTTCCGATGGGCAACTTGTTTGCGGCTATCATGGCCTGGCCATGGGGTGTGACGGCCACGCCGCCTCCATGCCGGGCCAGCGCGTGCGGGGCTTCCCACCTATCAAGGCCTATCCGACCGCCGAACGGTACGGTTTCATCTGGGTTTGGCCAGGAGATCCGGCTCAAGCCGATCAAACACGTCTTCCAGATCTTGTCTGGGGCGACAATCCGGCGTGGGCCTATGGCGGGGGCCTCTACCACATCGCGTGCGACTTCCGCCTTATGATCGACAACCTTATGGATCTGACGCACGAAACCTACATCCACGCGGACAGCATCGGCCAAAAGGAAATCGACGAAGCCCCGGTGATCACACGGGTGGACGAAAACGAGTCCATCACCGAGCGCTTCATGGACAACATCATGGCGCCGCCATTCTGGCGCATGGCATTGCGCGAAAACGGCCTGGCGGATGACGTGCTGGTCGACCGCTGGCAAATCTGCCGGTTCACGCCCCCCAGCCATGTGATGATCGAGGTCGGCGTCGCGCACGCGGGCCACGGCGGCTATCACGCGCCAGATCACCTGAAAGCGTCCAGCATCGTGGTCGATTTTATAACGCCTGAAAGCGAGACGTCCCATTGGTACTTCTGGGGTATGGCGCGCCGTTTCAAACCTGACGATGAAGCCCTCACGGCCCGCATCTGCGAAGGCCAGGGCAAGATTTTCTCCGAAGACATGGAAATGCTCCAGCGCCAGCAGGAAAACCTGATTGCCAATCCTGACCGGAAGCTGCTGAAGCTCAATATCGATGCCGGCGGCGTCCATGCCAGGCGCATCATCGACAGGCTCTGCCGTCTCGAACAAGGTGTTGCCGGCGAGGATGCAGCATGATCGAAGTCGTCGTCAGCGACATCATCGATGAAACGCCCGATATTCGCCGGATTACCTTGGCGACACCTGATGGCGTGGCGCTACCCGTGTTTGAAGCAGGTGCTCATATAGATCTTCACCTGCCGAATGGCATGATACGCCAATACTCTCTACTTAATCCGCCGGGCGAAACCGATACCTACCAACTGGGCATCCTGAAAGAAAAAAGCTCCCGTGGCGGCTCAGCGTGGATCCATCAAACCCTTGGGAAGATGGATCGCCTGCACGTGAGCACGCCCCGCAACCTTTTTCCGATCGTCAAGACGGCCAGGCGCCATATCCTGTTCGCCGGCGGAATAGGCATCACACCGATATTGTCGATCGCTCGGCATCTGTCAGCTCTGGGAGCTGATTTTGCTGCCTACTATAGCGTGCGCGACAGGCATGAGGCTGCTTTTTACAAGGACCTGGCCCCATTGGGGAACCGGATACGGTTGCTCGCCGACGGCCGGGATGCGGCACAAACAGTCCTTCTTGAGGCGCTGTCTGGTCCTTCTGACGACACCCACCTCTATGTGTGCGGACCGTCGGGCTATATTCAGGCCATCTGGAACCTTGCCCGCCTGCAGGAATGGCCTGACAGCCATTTCCACACGGAAGCGTTCTGCGCTTCGCCCTTGCCCTCCGACACAACTGACCATGCTTTTACGATTCATCTCGGGCGCTCCGGCGTGACCATACCCGTAGGCGAGGGTCAAACAGTCATCCGCGCGCTGCAAGAGCACGGATTCGATATCCCGTTCTCTTGTGAACAAGGCATCTGTGGCACATGCCTCACCAAAGTCATTTCTGGCGTACCTGACCATCGGGATCAATATCTTACCGACGAAGAACGCGACGCCAACGATCAATTTATGCCTTGCTGCTCACGTTCCAAATCGCCTGAGCTTGTCCTCGATCTCTAATCCGCCCCCTGGCCGTCATTACAGGTGAGCGCGGCGTCCGCTTGCCAAGTCAGGTGAGCTATGTCTAAGAGGCAAAAGGTGCCGCATCGCCGACACCCGCCCCTCTTTGAGACATGCGGTTCATATGGCCACTTCCTCGCAAGATTCTAACGATAAGGCGGCCAAGCCGCATACCTATAGTGCGCCCGCGCTCGAAAAAGGCTTTACGATCCTTGAGCTGCTCTCCGAATTCCCGCGCGGATTGACCGTCACAGAAATGGCTGGGAAACTCGGCCTGTCGGTCAGCGAAATTTTTCGCATCGTAATGGTCATGGAGCGTTTGGACTGGCTGAGACGTCATCCTGGCGATCGATTCCGTGTGACCTTGCGGCTGCTGGAAATGGGCTTCAAGGCCACTCCGGTCGATGAGCTCATTCAGATTGCTGCACCATTCATGCGCGAGCTATCCTATAGCATAGAACAGTCTTGTCATCTGGCGGTTCGCAACGGAAACCGTGGCATGATCGTCTATCGTCAGCAAACCCCTGGACCAACCGTATTCGCTGTCCGTACGGGCGCCGACATATCTCTTGAACCCACCTGCTCCGGTCACGTGCTCCTGGCGTTCAACGCCGTGAATGACGGGCCGGCCGTTGAACCGACAGATAGAGATGCCAGCCTCGAACTTGCGCTCCGGAAAATCAGGTCGCGCGGCTTCGAGATGATGAAGAGTACCCGAACGGTCGGGGTTACAGACATCAGTTGTCCGATTTTTGGCAGCAACGGCGTTGCGGTTGCTGCACTCACTGTCCCGTTTCTTCAACTGATCGACGGCACCCAGAAGGTAACGCGCGACGACGCGCGCCTCATTTTGCAGGACATAGCGCAGCGAATATCGGAAGAACTCGGGGCCGCCAGCGGTTAGGTCCGCTGGCGGTTTTGCGTTCATCCGGCAGGATCACGGCCCGGATAAGCCGTGCTTCAGGAGAAAAGAGAGAAGCGCGACCGCCGCATTCACGCCACGCTAAGCATTGGTCAGAAGTCGTGGACAAGGATAATCTTTGACTCCGTGTACCGCGACTTCCTTAACCCTACTCTACTATTCGAACTACACCGAAGCCATGTCATCATGGCTTAAAGCGTCGCGTCTTCTTCAAACGTAGTATGGTCCGGCCTATCACTCTTTTGCCGGTGCTGCAGGCGTGGCGGGCGTCGCAGGGAAAATCTCCGGCTGGCGCCCTAGCCCCGGAAACGAAGCATTATCGCCTGACCCCAGTTCAATCACCAGAAGAGTCTGGCGCACCTTTCGTGGCTGCCAACGCTCCAGCACGTCGTTGGGCACAGAGCCACCGCCAAAGCTGCCAGCGTTATTACGGCTACCCGAGGCCGGCGCACCCGACGGCGTCGCCCCAGTGGCCGCGCCCGCGCCCGAGCCCATAAAATTGCCGGCGCGCGTCTGCAGATCGTCAGCAACACCAAGTTCCACCGTGCGATTGGTGGTCGACAGCACTGCAAACCATTCATTCTTCTGCTCGGCGGCAAGATCACCGGCACGCTTCATGGCGTATGCAGCGATCTCACGATTGGACTGACCGGGCTCACCTGTATAACCCACCGTCCAGAAACCACCTTCGTCGAGTACATTGAAATAACCAGCGGCTCCGGGCTTTTCGGCCGCCTTATATGGCTTCGCCTCTGCACCCGACACCGCAACCACTGCGACAAGGGCCGCAACGGCAAATGAAAACGTCTTCATTGGTAACCTCATAAAGCAAGGATACTTTGCTGCAAAAAAGGGCGGGATAGAATTCTACCCCGCCCCAATCTCAAGTTAGGCTAGATTAGTACAGGTAGCGCAGGCCAACCTCGATCCGGCGATCGTTCTTGATCGCGAAGCGGGGAAGCGTATGCCCCTCTGCATCGACCTGCATGACCGCTTTCGTAGTCGTATCGAGCAGGTTCTCGATCGAGGTGTGGAGTTGCAGGTGCTTGTTGACGTTCCACTTCAACGAGCCATCCAGGAAGCCACCAGCCTGGTTATAGGTGGGGTTGCCCGTCATGTAGTCGCCCTTGACGATCAGATACTTGCTGCGCCAGGAGTAGGCCAGGCGAGCTTCGAACGTGCCATCCTGATAGATGCCGACGAGGTTCGCCAGGTACTTGGACTGACCAAACAGGTCAGTGATGTTGTAACGGCAGAGTTCGCCGTTGTTCCGACACGAAGCATCCGCATCCGCGCTGGCGTCGATAAGCGTGAAGTTCGCCTGCGCGCCCAGGTGGGAGAAGATGCCCGGCAAGAAGTCATAGAATTGCTGGTAGGCAAGTTCGACACCACTGACGTCCACCTGTTTGGTGTTGACCTGACCGTTATAGACGATCGGCACGGTCTTGCCATCCAGTGTGACGCTGCCAATGGTTTCGGAGCCGCCCTGAATGACATCTTGCAGCTTCTTCGAGAACACCGCCGCAGTGATATTCCCGCTCGGGAAGTACCACTCGTAGGAGAGGTCGAAGTTGTCGGACGTCGTCGGTTTCAAGCGAGGATTACCGCCGCTGGCGCTGATCGCGTTCAGGGTCACGTCCTGGAAGCCGTCGTTACACGGAGGGGTCGTTGGCAGTCCGATGGACGCACAGTGTCCAGTCGGCCAGTTCACCGTCGTGGTGTTGCCGCTGTAATTCGTGTAGGCCCGCAGGTCCGCGATATTGGCGCGAGTCAGGTTCTGGCTGGCACCGAAACGGATCAGCATTTCCTCGTTCAGGTTCCACTTGATGTTGAACGACGGCAGGACGTGGTCGTCGCTTGTCTCGTAGCTGAGGGGTTGGGCAGCCAGCGTGAGGTAGGCGGCCATCTGCGGCAGGAATTCCTGCGGGCTGTTGTGCGAGCAGGCGTAGGCCGTCGTGACGACGCCGGCGCTATCCGTGCCAGGCGTACAGGCCGAATCCGCGCCAAGAGTACGGACAAGATTACCCGCCGACGCCAGATCGGTCTTCGCATAGCGAACGCCAAAATTGCCTTCGATCGACTGACCATTGCCTAACTCATGATTGAAGTCGACCTGAACATAAAAGTTGGTCGTTTTTTCGGTGATCTCCGAATGGTTGTCGATCGGGAACATCGGGACACGCGGTGCCCACGGCGCGCCGCGAACAACACCCGTCGCACCCGAGTTATTGGCGAAGAAGTCAGCCATCTTGCCGTAGTTCAGCAGGTAGTCCCGGCTGATATAGACGAACTTGCTGTTCTTGCCATTGACCAGGCCGCCACGGAAGAAGTCGCGATAGTCGTCGACTTCGGTCATGCCTGCCGGCAGGGCGCTGAGCGGGGTTGCGCCGCCGCCGGCCCAGGGCGGAGCCACACCGGCCCAGTTCTGGTTGGCGGTGTCGTTGGTCTGGTTGCGCTCGGAATAACGGGCGCCGAACTTGATGTCCCTGAACCAGTTGTTGTCAGCGAAGTCATAGACCAGGTCGCCGCGCAGCGCATAGAGGTCGCCCGTTCCTTTTTGCTGGTTATCGGCGTTGTACAGCCACCAGTAGACGCCCGGATTGCCTGTGTCGTCCGCCGCGACGGTCGCCGTCATGCCAGGCTTCACATTGGTGATCTGGTTACCGCGCGGATCCATGTGGAAGTTCAGGTAGCCATTGTCGAGGTCGGACCGCATATCCACCATGAAGTGGGTTTGACCGCCGGCCCACATTTCAGACTGCTCTGCCGACGCCTTGGTGTACTGTGCATCAAGGTTGATGTGCAGCTGGCTGCTGAAGTTGTGCTTCAGGTTGATGCTGAAGTCTTCGGTCTTTGAGTAATCGACCACACCGCGGCCCAGCGTATTGATGGCGTAACCATAGGCGCCGCCATCGACGTCCGCGCCGTTAATCGTGCCGGCAATCATCAACTGACCGATCGAGACGGGCTGGCTACAGCCGCCTGCGCCACTATAGCCAATGTTGCAGAGCGCCACGCTGCCGCTGTATGGTGTCGTGAAAACGTTGGTGAGCAGCGTATTGGTAGGCGTGCCCGAATCCGGCAAATGTTCAACGGTATGTTCGACGGTATCCGTGCCGTTCTCAACGTTGATGTACTTGATCAGGACGCTCGTGTTGTCGTTTTTCCATTGCCCAGCAAGATAATAGCTGGTGCGCTCGCGGTCCTGCTCGTTGTGACGCATCTGGAAGACCGTCTGGGTACCAATGACGTTGCCGACAGGCACGCCAACAAACTTGCCCGGACCCTGCGTTTCGACTGCGCCAACATTAACCTTCGGAACCGGAGCGCCGATCTGCCAGTCGTTGATGTTCGACCGGAGTTCGGAATGGGAATAGGATCCCAGCAAGCCGAACTCGCCTGCACCGGTTTTCCACCGCTTGCTGCCAGTGACGCTATAGGTCGGCGACCATTCCTTGCGAAGGTCGGCATAGGTGCCGTCGATGCTGACGGAGAATGTCGAACCCTTGCGGTCGAACGGAGCAAGCGTGCGCAGGTTGATCGTGCCACCGGCGCCACCTTCGGTCAGCTCTGCCGATGCGTTCTTATACACATCCACACCGCCGACGAGTTCAGGCGGAATGGATGACCAGTCGAGCGCGCGCCCACCGTTTGCGGTGAACTGGTCACGGCCGTTGAATTCCGAACGAACGAACGAGAGGCCGCGAATAAGATTGCCCGAACCTTCGGCCGAGGGGAAGTCGCCGCTCGCGCCGCCGGCGCCGCCTGTGTTGTATTGCGGCAGGATCGAATAACGCGTCACAGACACGCCTGGAATACGCCCAAGGGCTTCTGCTACGCTGGCATCCGGCAGAGCCGAGACGTCCGACGCAGTGATCGAATCAACGAAGGTGTCCGCCTTGCGCTTGATTTGCGAAGCCGTTTCCAGCGACCTGCGGATGCCCGTGACGACAACGACGTCACCGTCGGCCTTTTCATTCGCAGCGGCTTGAGTAGCCGCCGGATCCTGCGCAAACGCAGCCGTCGAGAAGAGAGCCGCCGTCAGCGCCGTGGTGCCGAGCAAAATCCGGCCCAGACGGGACCTGGACGGCGTGGTACCACGATTTTGGTTATAATTATCCCTTGTGATTTTCATAGGTTATTTCTCCCTGCCTCTTAGCTACTTTGGCCAGAGGACGTTGTGCCTCTCGTACGAAAGCGAGAGGCGCCCTGTAAGACGATTTTATTTGATATCGGTCACACGCCGACCGTCATGCGTTTCCGCACATTCAGCAAAACCCCTGGAGCGCCCGGCGCGCTATGACAGAACGACGTTATGATACCGCTCACATTTATTCAACGATTAAGTCCGACAAATGTTGAAAAAAAGACGTGGTCGTTGCGCGATTGTGACAGTTTTCAAGTTCAACAGGCCGCAAGCCTAGGATTTATATTTCATCTGCAACTATATGACGCCACACGTAGAATCAGCCCGCTCTAAAATCAGCGCGGAATTTATAATATTGTTTTTATTTATTTTATTTCTACGTGCGGTATTCACGAACCTACAGGCGATTACATTGCGACGATAATTGGAAATGGGATGTTGTCCGATATGGAATTTACTTTGCTAAATAAAATGAAGTATGAAAATAATCGTTATCAAATATATGTTTGGTAAGCCTACCATTTTCTCAGTCTGTTCTGAGACTATTCGCCTGCTAAATTGACGCTGCAGGCGTCCTCAGAGATTTAAGTCGTAGGGCAAGCGAAAATTTGATTTTAAGAAACGATCCATCTAGCAATATAGACTTTGCATTATAGATGGTTCATCGCGCCAACATGGAAATCACCCCGCCAAAGAAAGCTGCCCGTCGCGGCCGCAACGTCGTCACAATCCATGACGTTGCCAGACATTGCGGGGTTTCCCCAATGACAGTGTCCAGAGTTATAAACGGGGAAACAAACGTTAAGGACGAAACGCGCCAGATGGTCCTCGCATCCATCAGCACCCTTAACTATGCACCGAACACGACTGCCCGCACGCTTGCTGCAAGGGAAGACACTCAGATAGCCGTGGTATACGCCAACCCGGCCTCGTCCTATTCAAACGAAATCCTGATCGGCACCTTGACTCAGACCGGTATCGCCGGGTGCAGGCTAACGGTTGCAAGGTGCGATGGCGTCGATGGCGCTCTGAGGGTCCTGGAAAGTATGAGAAGTGCAGGAATTGATGGTGTCCTTTTGCCCGCACCCCTATCCAATTCCAATCGAATCGCCACGGCGCTTGATGACATGAATCTGCCATCCGTCGGCATAGCGGCGGCCCAACAACCTCCTGGCCGCACAATTATCGGTGTTGATGACTGTAAGGCCGCATTTGCCATGACGACATGGCTGGTCCAGCGGGGCCACACCCGCATTGGATTCATTAAAGGCCATCCCAATAACAGGGCCAGTGACTTTCGCACCGAGGGCTTTCTCGCGGCAATGAATGCGGCCGGTTTGGACGTCGACGCAGACCTGGTAGCGCAGGGCTACTTCGACTATCATTCCGGCTTCCAGGCCGCCGGAATATTGTTGGGACGACCGGATCGACCAACGGCCATTTTTGCCACGAATGACGACATGGCCGCGGGTGCATTAGCCAAGGCCCATAGTTTCGGAATCGAAGTCCCGACCCAGTTGTCAATTGTCGGTTTCGACGACACAACGACAGCGATAACCGTCTGGCCGGAATTAACGACCGTCCGGCAGCCAACGGTCCAAATGGCCTCAGAAGCCGTTGAACTCCTGCTCCTTCAAATTCGCGCCAAGCGCTCCGGCACACCTTGCGAGCCACGCCGGGAACTCCGCGAGTTCCGGATCGTCGAACGTCAGTCTGCAGGTCCGGCACCCGTCTAGGTAGGGGACTTAAAAGAGTCCCCTACCTGAAGCAATCCGAGCACAGCGCTTATCTGGTCAGGATGATCGCTGCCCCGCCGCCACGCGCCAGTTTTACTGTCACGCGATCAGCGGCAGACACCTTTGATACTGTCCGCTCAACATCATTGGCGGTCGCGCCGTCTTGCCAGAGCGATGCCTGGTATTGCCCCTTCGCCAGAAAGCTCAAGGGAATATCGATGGTCCGTGCGTCTTCGTTGTTCAGGGCACCGATGTACCAGTCATTTCCGTGACGCCTGGCAAGAACCACATAGCTATCAGGCGTTCCGGCAATGAAGTGTGTCTCGTCCCATGACGTCGGAACGTTTTTGACAAATTCGAAGCCGGCGGCGTTCTCATAAGCGACGGGATCGTCAGAGACCATCTGAAGCGGGCTGTCATAAACCACATACTGAGCCAGCGCCTGTCCACGGGTGAATCGCGTCGATGGTAAGACCTCGGTTTGCTTGTAGGCTTCCGGATAAAAGTTCCGGAATCCGCCCGGCGTATAGTCCATTGGGCCCAGCAGCATGCGTGTATATGCCAGCTTGACGTTGTGCGCCGGCGTTACCTTGCCCCAGGGGAATTTGTTATACTCCGCCCCCAGAACCCCTTCCTGAGTTATGTAGTTGGGATAGGTGCGGGCCAAGCCCATGGGCGGGAAGGCGCCATGCATGTCGAGCAGCATGTGGCGCTTTGCCGTCGCCCCGGCCAGTTTTTCATAGAAGGCGATCATTTCCTGGTCGTCCCGTTCCATGAAATCGACCTTGATGCCCTTGATCCCCCAGCGCTGATAGGTGTCGAGTACCTCGTCCATCCTGGGCTCGACGTGCTGCCAGTGTGTCCAAAGAAGCAAACCTACGCCCTTGGAAGCGGCATAACTGGAGAGTGCGGGCATATCGATCCCGGCCTCGCCTTTGGTAATGTCGGTTTTAGGATCGGCCGAACAGCAGGGGCCGGTATTCAGGGCCCAACCGGAATCGATCAGGAAATAAGGGAACTTGGAATTCGCCGCGAAATCGATGAAGCGCTTGTAGCGCTCCATGGTCGGCTTTTCTCCGACGGTCGGACCGGACCACCAATCCCATGCGACAAGGCCTGGCTTGACCCAGGAATAGTCGCCGGTTGCCTGGGCGGACAGATTGCCGATCAGATGCGACTCAATGAGATCACCGGCACGGTCGGCCATCATGACGACGCGCCAGCCCGTTTGCAGACCATCTGATGATATGACAGCAACATCCTTTTGATCACGGCGCGGGAACAGGTCGACCTGAAGGCCTTCACTGGTCGCCTTAAGGCTTGAGCCCGCATAGCCCGACAATCCAGCCTGAACGAGCGCATAATGGGTTTTACCGCCCGGCGATGCACAAAGTACCGGGTAGTCGTATAGCTTTGCGGCGTCCAGTTGCGAAATCTGGATCGGGTTAAAGGGGTTCTCATGTGACGCCGCATAGTCCGTGATCAGGCACTTCGGGTCACCAGCCAGGCGGAACGCCGTCGTCTCATCCTTCAGAGCAACAGCCTTGCCCTTGGGAAGAGCATACCGCCAGGCCACACCATCATTGTAGGCGCGGACTTCTATCGATATTTCGCGATGATCCCCGGCGGTCTCGGCAAAGGTGACAACCTCGCTGTTATATACGTCGCGCGCAACGCTGGCCTTCGTCGCCGTCAGCTTGTGCGAGGTATTTACCTTTGTATTTTTGCGCGACTTGACGGCCAGCTGCGAGAAATCCGGAGCGCCTGACAGCTTCAACCCCATGGCTGATGGGGAAACGATCTCCTCACCACTGCGGGAGACCGCGTAATTTGAACCATCCGGCGCCAAGCGAAACGCCACCTTGCCATCGGGTGACGACACGACGATCTGGCTAGCTGCAGCGAGCACGAGATATGTAAGCATGGCGGTCTTCCTCGTTATGAAGCAACCTGCAAGCGCTCGGGACGCGTCGCGCCTGAACCTTTTTTGTGTTGCCGGTGCCCCTGTAAGCACCTGATTTTCACGTCTTGCCTGCATTCCGAAGTCGCAGGTTGGTTGTTAGCGTCTAGAGCGGGCACTCAGACGCGCTTCGCTTTCTTAGATCGTCACAATGGCTTTGAGCAGCTCATCCGGCACCTTCATGAGTTCCGGCACCATGCGCGGCAGGTCGGCCGCCGCCAGCGAATGGGTGTGCAGCTTCTCCAGCGGCAGGGCCCCTGCCCGCATCATGTCGATGACCATCTGGAAATCATGGCGCGTGGCGTTGCGGCTGCCGATCAGCTGCATTTCTCGCTTGTGGAATTCGGGATCGGAGAAGGTAATATCCTGACTGACGACGCTGACCAGGACGTATCTGCCTCCATGCGCAACATAGGAAAAGCCCGCCTGCATGGCAGCGGCATTGCCGGTTGCATCGAACACGACATCGAAGAAGTCGCCGCGGGTCTGCTCAGAAAGCCAGGCACCGACGTCAGCGTCGGCAAGCGCTGTCTGAACACCGGTGCATATGGACTTTGCACGCTCCAGACGCCCAACATTGGTGTCGATGAGAAAGACTTCGGCCCCAGCCATCCTGGCGAACAGGGCGACACCCACGCCAATAGCACCGGCGCCGACGACCAGCACCCTGTCCACCTTGGTGACGGCGCCACGGCGTACGGCATGCATACCGATCGACAGGAATTCGACCATGGCTGCCTGATCGAGGGAAAGACCGTCCACGACAATTACCGCCTCTGCCGGCACCGACACGTACTCGGCCATACCGCCATCGATATGGACGCCCATGACCCGGATGTTCATGCAGCAATTTGGCTTATCGAGACGGCAGGCGTGGCACTTACGGCAACGAAGATAGGGATTGATCGTTACAACCGCCCCGACTGCGATGTCCGAGTCCGGCCCGGTTTCAACCACTTCTCCGGATAGCTCGTGCCCCATGACTCGGGGATAGGACAGATAGGGCTGCTTTCCGGAATAGATGTGGAAGTCGGTACCGCACATACCGATACGCTTGATTCTTATCAGCACCTCACCGTCCTGCCGGATTGGCTTGGGGCGCTCGGCCAAGGTAAGTTCCTGCGGCCGATTACATAATACCGTCAACATGGCGACCAACTAAATTCCTTATATGGAATTTACTTTTATATAGGGTATGTGCAAATTGAAAAGCCGAGAAGTTCCAAATCGTGAAGTTTTCTGCAAGCGCTTGCAAAATCGAGACTTTTGACTCCAGGTGGCGGCACACATCCGCCTATGACCAACAAACGGATGCGACATGAAAACCGCTGACATGCCCTTCTATCGGCCTCATCGCCGGCAACTCCTTACGAGCGTGACGGCCCTGCTGGGGCTGGCCGCGACCGGCGTCCGAGCGGCAGATTTGGCAGCTCGCCATCCCGATCAAATAGTGGTGCTGCCGGAAGGCAGTTTGCAGGTGTTTGCGCTGACAGAATCTGCGATGCGCATCCGGTTCGTTCCGGGAAAAACCGCCCTTGCGCCTCCGCAAGACGCTGTACTGCTGTCGCAAAAGAAGCGACCCAAATTCGACAAGAAGACTACGGCCAGCGCTATTCACCTGCGACTTGCGGGCATGCGTTGCGAAATTGCGCCTCAGGACGGCCATATCCGCTTTTTCGATCGCCACGGAACCCTAATTCTGAGCGAGGCACAACACGGGCGCAGCCTGTCCCCGTCCAAGCTAGGCGATGAAGACGTCTTCATCGCCCGGCAGGCCTTCGAATCTCCATCCAGTGAACGCATCTATGGCACCGGCTGTTTCCAGGATGGCGCGCTGGATCTTCGCCAGCTTCCGCGCCGGCTGACACAGGTCAATACCCAGATCAGCCTGCCCTTCACCTTGTCCAGCCAAGGATACGGGCTGATATGGCTAAACCCAGGAATAAGCGAACTCAATCCGCTGTCGAAACAGGTCACGCTCAACCGCGTCAGCATCGATGCCCAAGGACGCGTTGTCGATGTCACGACCGGTGCCGGCAATGCGCAGGTCGCCCGTACCGAAGCTGTTTTCCAAGGCGAGATACATCTCGACACGCCCGGCCGATATGCTTTCCAACTGGACATAGGGCGCAAGATGGCGTCGCGGCATCATGTCGAAATCGATGGCAAGGTGTACACCGACCTGACCAATCTCTGGTTGCCGCCGACGACCAGCTTTCTGGCGGATCTGGAGGCCGGCGCACATACGATTCGCGTCCTCGCCAATTCCGACGATAAGCCGTCCATTGGCTACGACAGGCCCGGCGACCAGACGGTATGGCAATCCGCTGTTGCTGACGCCATCGACTATGTCGTTATCGCCGGGCCGGAGGCCCGCGACATCATGGCGACCTACGGCCAGCTGACCGGCACGACGCCGCTTCTGCCGAAGTGGGCATACGGCTACATCCATTGCCGCGAACGGTTCAAATCTTCGCAGGAAATTCTTGATACGGCTCATGAATTTCGGCGCCGGAAACTGCCAGTTGATATGATGGTTCAGGATTGGCAGTACTGGGGAAAGCATGGCTGGAACGCCATGCGCTTCGACGAAGCACACTACCCCGACCCTGCCGGCCTGGTGAAGGACCTGCACGGCCTGGACATGCGGCTGATGCTGTCGGTGTGGTCCAAGGTCGATAAGAAATCGGAGCTTGGCCAGGCCATGGCCGCGAAAGGCTTCTACATTCCCGACACGGACTGGATCGATTTCTTCAATCCTCAGGCCGCCGACTTCTACTGGCAGAACCAGAGCACGCGTCTGGCGGCGCTGGGCATCGATGCCTGGTGGCAGGATGCGACCGAACCGGAAAACGACGATCTGGTTGGCCGTCAGACCTTTGTCGGCAAGGGTGAGCGCGTCCGCCTGACCTATCCGGTGCAGGTGTCGCGCACGGTCTACGAAGGCCAGCGGCGCGACTATCCCGACCGGCGCGTCTTCACACTGACGCGCTCCGCATATCTCGGGCAACAGCGATTTGCCGCGGCCACATGGTCGGGCGATATCGGCAATGACTGGGAGACGCTGAAGCGGCAGATCCCTGCGGGCCTCAACATGGCCGCGGCCGGTTATCCCTACTGGACGGTCGATGCCGGCGGCTTCTTCCGGCCGGGGCCGTCGCAATTTACAGACACTGCCTACCACGAACGCTTCATCCGCTGGTTCCAGTACGCCACCTTCCTTCCGCTGCAACGCGTCCACGGCTATATGACAGACACGGAGTTCTGGCGGTACGGCGAAACTGTCGAAGGCCTGGCGCGCGATTATCTCAACCTGCGCTACCGCCTGTTCCATTACATTTATGCCATGGCTTCCGACGCCAATCGCAGTGGCATGCCCTTGATTCGCCCGCTCGTTTTCGACTTCCGAGACGACGAACGGGCGCTGGCGCAGACGCACAGCTACATGTTCGGACCGAATCTTCTGGTCGCGCCAGTGATCGAACCTGGCAAGACAGAGTGGCCGGTGTACCTTCCGCGTTCACAGGGTGGCTGGTTTGACCTCTGGAGCGGCGCCCATCGCGACGGCGGCGCAACGCATCAGGTTCCCTCACCGCTGTCGCAGATTCCCGTTCACGCGCGCGCCGGGACAATCCTGCCGCTCGGGCCACAGGTCCAGTCCACGGCGGACATCACCGGCGAGACCCTCGACATTCTTGTCTTCCCGGGCCGCGACGGCGCGTTCAAACTCTACGAGGACGGCGGGCTGACCTACGCCTACGAAAAGGGCGCCTGTAGCCGCATTCCGATGCAATGGCAGGACAAAACCGGCGAGCTGGTGCTTGGCGCGCGCAAAGGAAAGTTTCCAGGTATGCCGGAGAACAAACAACTCCGCGTGCATCTGGTTGCGGCGGATCACCCTCCCCTCACGCTCGGTGCCGGACGGGAAGTCGCCTATACCGGCCGGCCGGTCAGGCTTCGCCTTCGCAAATAGGCGGTATCCCTTGCCTGCTTCATCGAAGCGGGCAAGGCGCTAGGTGCACTTGAAGCTTTCGGCCTTTTCGATATCGCCGCCGATATATCTGGCGACCTGCGGATAGGCGCACAACGGCCGCGAGCGGTTCGGCCATGGTGTACCCGGGCCTGCTGTGGCGACGACGGCATTGGGCGCCTTGCCGTGCTCGACCCAGTCGATCAGAGCCGCGAACATATCGTAGCGATCGGTCGCCGCCCCGCCACCGCAATGGCACATGCCCGGCACGGGGAAGACGCGGACAAAGTCAGCAGCGTGACCGCTGTTTTCGCTATCCACAGAGTCGAACCAGGCCAGCGTGTCCTTCAGCGAGAAGACCGGATCTGATTCACCGTGCGGTACGATCAGGCGGCCGCCGCGCGCCTTGAAGGCTTTCAGATTGCTCGAACGCATCCCCACGTCCTGCCAGGCCGAGCGGGTAAACGGCTCGGCGACCGCGTAGATTTTGGTGGCGTCACGGTCGAAGTCGAAGCCCAGTTGGTAGTCCAGCATGGACTCAGGGTCCCCCAAGGCCGTCGGTGGGGTTGTGAACGCCGAAGCCAGGGCTGTAGCCCCCAGGAAGACATTGAGCGGCGGCACCCGGCCATCAGCGGAACCGATCTTCCACATCCGCCAGTCGGGAGCGTGGATCGACACCGGCCAGAACCAGCCGCTGTAAAGCGCCTGGCCGCTTGAAGTTTTCGCGCCGGACATGACGCGGCGCAATGCCGTAACCTGCGCCGCCGTCAGGCAGGCGTCGTTCTTGGCGTCGGCGCACACCTTGGTCTCCAGGCGCGCCACGACTTTTTGATCCGTGCACCCCATGATATCGGCGACCATGCCGTCCTTCAGCCCATCGTCTTCGTCGCAGGCATCGAGGACGACGCCGCGAACCAGATTGAAGTCCGCAGCCGAGAAGGTCCGCGCCAGATCGGCCACCTTGACCGAGCCACGCACCCCCGCGACCGAGGCAAAAGCCTGGGTGTCCCAGGCTTCGGCCAGTGCGGCGCGCGGCAGGGCGAAACCGGGCGCCGAGGCGATGATGCCGTCAAAGACGTCAGGATAGCGCTGGGCGAAGGCCATGCCTTCCTGGCCGCCCTTGGAGCAGCCGACGAAATAACTGTACCTGGGGCCGCGACCATAGGCGGTGCGTATCAGCGCCTTGGCGGCCTCAGCGGAGGCCTTTAGTGACGTGTGGCCGTAGTCGGCGCGCGATTGCGGATCGAAGCCAAAGGCCAGGGCGCCATTGCGCGCCGGATCGCTGTTGGTGGCATTGTCATGACCCGAATCCTGGGCGACGACCGCATAACCCTGAGCCAGCGCCGAAGGCCCGGCGGAGACATTGCCCAGGGCATCGCCAACAACGCCATTGCTGCCGCCACCGCCCTGGAACAGCATGCGCTGGTTCCAGTTTTCCGGCAGGCGCATGCGAAAGCGGATCGCGTAGGCCTGACCAAACCGCCCCTCGCGTTCGTGCATGATGCCCGAGACGTCGCAGTGCGCCGGCTGCCCGGACGCAGCGGCAACCGGTTTGGCGCTGACGATACGCGCCTTGTCGCCCGTCCATGTCAGGGTTTGACCTTCAAGCGCGGCACACATCGGCTTACTGCCGGCGGCATATGCCTGGGGCGTTGTGACCGCTGCCACAAAGGCAAGGATAGCAATCGGGAACAGTCTCATGTCTATCAGACCTTCAGTGTGTAGACGCCCTTGGCGTCAAGCGTAACAGTCTTCAGTTCGCCAGCATGACGCAGCGCGACCGCTTGGGCCGGCTTGCCCTTGAGGACGAGCGACCGCAACTTCCCACCGGACCAGGCGATGTCCGCCGTGATATTGCCACGCGCGCGAACGCCCTTGAGGTGACCCGCCGGCCAGGCGCTGGGGAGCGCGGGCAGGACGATGATTTCGCCGCCCCACGATTGCAGGATCATCTCCATGATCCCCATGGCGGCGCCGAAATTCCCGTCAATCTGGAAGGGCGGGTGGGCGTCAAACATGTTCGGATAGGTGCGCTGGGCACCCAGCAACGCGCGCAGAATCTTGTGTGTATGATCGCCGTCACCGATCCGCGCCCAGCAGCAGATGCGCCACGCGATCGCCCAGCCGGTCGAGAAGTCACCCCGGCGATTGAGCGTCACCTGCGCCGCCTTTACGAAGTCCGGCGTATCGCGGACATTGATCTCGGAGCCCGGATAGAGCGCGTAGAGATGCGAAATATGACGATGTTCGGGTTCGGGCGCGGCGTCATCCCAGTCTTCCAGCCATTCCTGTAACTGGCCGGTTTTGCCGATGCGATCCGGCGCGATCCGGCGCACGGTCGCGTCGAGTTGTGTGACCAGTTCGCCGTCGCGGCCGAGGATTTTGGCGGCGGCTATGGTGTGGTGGAACAGGTCGCGGACGATTTGGCGATCCATTGCCGGCCCTGCGCAGACCGACGAGTTGAACGGATGGCTGTTTTCCGGCGATACCGACGGCGAGGTGACAAGGCCCCTGCCCTTCGGGTCCTCGATCAGCGTGTCCAGGAAGAACAGTGACGCATTGCGCATGAGCGGATAGAGCCGCGCCAGCATGGCCGGATCGCGGCTATAGTCATACTGGTCCCACAGCGTCGTGCACAGCCAAGCGCCACCGCACGGCCAAAGGCCCCACAGCGGACCGTCGATCGGCGCCGCCGCCCGCCACAGGTCAGTATTGTGGTGTGCCACCCAGCCACGCGCATTGTACATCGTCTTTGCCGTGCGGGCGCCGGTGATCGCAAGCTCCTCGGCCATGCGCAGCAAGGGCTCGACGCAGGACCCCAGACCCGCTGGCCCCGCCAGCCAGTAGTTCATCTCGGTATTGATATTGATTGTGTACTTGCTGCCCCACGGCGGATTGGTCGCCTCGTTCCATATGCCCTGGAGGTTGGCCGGCTGAGTACCGGGCCGCGACGAGGCAATCAGGAGGTAACGCGCATATTGCAGATAAAGCGCCGCCAGCGCCGGATCGTCGGCGGTATCCGCGGCGACAATGCGTTCATCCGTCGGCAAGTCGGCAGCAGAGGTCCGGCCCAAATCAACCGAAACCGTCCTGAACAACGACTGATGATCCTTGATGTGATCGGCCTTCAGCCGCGCGTAGCTCTTGCGTGCGGCCTGGTCGCTGCGTTGACGGGCGACGGCGACGGGATCGCCCGACGTATCGCGGAAGTTCACATAGCTGGTCGCTGCCGAGATCAGCAGCCTCGTGGTCTTGGCATTGCGGACGGAAAACGCCGTGTTCGAGACCGTCAGTTCACCGTCGGTGATCACCTTGACGCGCAGGGCAAAGGTCAGTGCCGGCGCAATGCCATTACCGCCGACATTCTTGCCGGTGATCAGCCACGCGCCGGGACCGTCCTGGCGAATCTGGATTTCGCTCGTGCTGGCGCTGTCTTCGCGCTGGCCCCAGTCGACAGGCGGTTTGGCGCCACCGGCGGTCGCAACGCCCTGGTAATTGGCGGCCGTATATTTGACCGCTCTTGGCCCCCGATAAGCCAGGCCGAAGCCGATAGGCGCCTTGGCGTCGATATGCAGCACGACGACCTGGTCCGACGCCGATGCAAATACTTCGCGGACGATCGCGCCCTGAGGCGTGTCATAGGTGACTGAGGAAATGGCGGTGTCGAGATCGAGGCGACGCTCATAAGTCTCCGGCACCGACCACTTGTCGAACTCCAGAAAAATATCGCCCAAACTGCCATAGGACATCTGGGACAGGGGCCGCGCCATCATCTTGGCGCCGGCCAGATCCGCCGCGTCCTTGTAACGCTCTTCGGCAATCAGGCGGCGCACTTCCGGCAAGGCCGCCAGGGCGTCGGGACTATCCGGCGTATAGGGGCCGCCCGACCACAGCGTGTCTTCGTTCAGTTGCAGCCGCTCCTGGCCGACGCGCCCGAACACCATCGCGCCCAGGCGCCCGTTGCCAAGCGGCAAGGCTTCTTCCCAGCGCGTGGCGGGTTGGCGATACCACAGCCGATTGGCGGCACCCTGCGCGGACACACCCGCATTGGCCGCTAGCGCCGGCACAAACGGCAGAGCCGCCATGCCGGAGACCACGCCGCGCCGCGACGGCTTATATGATTTGGACATTCTGGTGCCTCCGCCGATGCAAACCGTCCGGCCAGTGCCTGAATATCAGTCACCGGCCGGATCGCTGCAATCAGAAGTTCTTGTATTCGTAGGTGATACGCTTATCGACGCAGTAGGCGCAGTTCTCTCCGTGGAATTTCTTCCCTGCGGCGGCATCGCCTTTCAGCCGCCAGTTCAGCCAGGCGGTGACCACTTCGGCGCCGATGCCGCCGTGCGGGTCCATATAGGTTCCGCCGTGGCCAACCGGAATATCGACATGGGCGGCCGGGATATGATTAATGCGCTTGTAGTCGTCTGTGCCGTTGGCATGGGCGATGTCGCTCGGCCCACCCAGAACGTAGAGTACCGAGCCGTGAATGTCGGCCAGCATCGCCTTGCTTACATTAATACCGGCAATCGGATTGCCTTCGTTGAACACACCGCTGTTCATAACGACGACGGTGGCGATGCGCGGATCCTTGGCAATGGAAATCGCCTGCAAGCCGCCACAGCTGAAGCCAGACACCGCGATCTTCTTAGGATCGAGACGCTGGTAGTAGGGGCTGCTTTGACGGCCGTTTTCACGGATCGCCCAGTCGATGGCTTCGGTCAGGGATTCGGCCGTCGTCGATGCCCGCAGCCCACCTGCAGGCGGACCGCCAGGCGTAGTGCCTTGCGGTTGCGGCGCTGGTATCGTACCGGGCGCCACTGCCAGATAGCCTTGCGAGGCAATCTCGAGCAGATGGTTCCGGGAACTGGTGCCGTCAGCGCTGCACGCACCATTGCCGAACACGTAGATGCCGAGCTTTTCGGATTTCACATCCGCCAGCTTTTCCGGCCGGTAGACGACATGCGCCGGCAGGCTCGGATCTTCTTCGAACACGGCCGGATAAGGGCCTGAACCCGTCTCGGCGGCAGCATGCGTGGCGATGGCGGCGAACGCCAGGCCCGCCATGATTGCAAGTGTGGACTTCATGTCATTTTTCCTGACTTAAACTTTAGCGTTCCAGATTGTGGTTCGACGTGACGGTCAGCGAGGTCTTGACGCCCGCTGTCTTGGCCAGCCCCTTGCGGGCGGTGGGCTGTCCGCCACCGACCCAGATATCGACCTTGCCGGCCTTGACCGAACGCGAGCCATCGGCGTTGACGGTCGACAGCGCGCGGCTGTCGAGCGTGAAGCTGACGGTCTTTGTTTCACCGGCCTTAAGGCTGATACGGTCGAAGCGGGCCAGGGCGCGGATCGGGACATCCTTCTGGCCGGGATGGCTGACATAGAGCTGCGCAACCTCGTCGCTGTCCACCTTACCGGTATTCGTGATGTCGGCGGAGATCGTCACCTGCCCGTCGCCGCGCATCGTAGTGGATGACAGCTTCGCCGGGGCGTAGCTGAAGGTCGTATAGGACAGGCCATAGCCGAACGGATAGAGTGCCTCGCCTTTGAAATAGCGATAGGTCCGCCCCTTCATCGTATAGTCGCTGAAGGCGGGCAACTGATCGACCGAACGGTAGAAGGTCATGGGCAGGCGACCGGCCGGGCTGTAGTCGCCGGCAATCAGGCGTGCCACGGCCGCTCCGCCCTGGCCTCCCGGATACCAGGCTTCGACGATGGCCGGGACGTTTGCGTCGGCCCAGTTGACGCCAAGCGCGCTGCCATTGACGAGAACCAGGACGAGAGGTTTACCAGTCGCGCTGACCTTTTCCAGTACCTTTTGCTGCACGGGGGGCAGGTCGACACTGGTGCGGTCGCCGCCGGAGAAGCCCGGCGTTTCGACACGCATTTCTTCGCCTTCGACGCGTTGCGACAGGCCGGCGGCGAAGATGACCAGGTCGGCTTCCTTGGCGGCGGCGACAGCCTCCTGGGCGCCGGTGTCAGACGGAATGCTCCAAAGCAGCTTTTCGTCGCCCTTCGGCTGACGCTGGAAGGATTCGACGCGAATGCTGTTACGGCTGCCGGCTTCGAGACGGACGGCGCCTGTGGCGATCGACGGCCGCCAGTCGACGCGCCAGGCATCGACGATCAGCTTGTCGTTGACCCAAATGCGATAGCCGCCGTCGGCATCATAGCGGAAACGGTATTCGCCGGTTTCCGGTGCCGTCACGTAGCCGTCGTAACGCACGGCGCCGCTGCGGTTTTCGCCCTGCCAGGCCTGACGGATGCCGGCTTCAGGGGTCGTTTTCGCGGCCGCATCCTTCATGTCGGGCTCGGCAAAATAGCTGGCGGTGACACCCTTTTCGGCGCAATTCTTGTCGCGGCACAGGGCGTCGTCCGGCACAGGCGCCAGGACCGGGTCGATCAGGCCGGAGCCTTGTGCGTATTTGACAGTGGCGTTCGGGAAGCGGGCGCGGATACCGGCTAGGACCGTCACCGGATGCGACGGCGTGCCGTTATAATTGCCGACGAGGGAATCCATTGAATCAGCGTTCGGCCCGATGACGGCGATGGTGCGCGGCGCGGCCTTCAGCGGCAGCAAATTGCCTTCGTTCTTCAGCAGGACCATGGCGGATTCGGCGACACGTTGCGCCAGGTCGCGATTAGCCTGGGTGTCGTAATCCCCTGCGGTGATCTTCGGAAAGACCTTGGCGGGTGGGTCGAACTGCCCAAGCTTGAACCGGGCGGTGAACAGGCGAACAAGCGCCGTGTCGAGTGTCTTTTCAGACAGCAGACCCTTACGGACGGCGCTGGTCAGGTGGTCGGCTTCATTGGCGTTGCCGCAAATCAGGTCGGTCCCCGCCAGATAGGCCGCGGTCACACCCTCTTCGGGCGTCGTCTTGTAGTGGTGCGACCGCTTGTAATAGATGTCACCGACCGCGTCGCAGTCCGACACGACAAAGCCGTTGAAGCCCCAGTCCTTGCGCAGATGCGTGACCAGAAGGTCTTCATTGGCGCAGGCGGGCACCCCGTCGATGGCGTTGTAGGCGCACATGATCGAGACGGCCTTGCCTTCAGTAATCGTGGCGCGGAAAGCCGGCAGGTAGGTATCTTCGAGATCGTAGCGCGACGGCGTGATATTGTCGCGGTGACGGCCGGCCTCGGGTCCGGAGTGGACCGCATAGTGCTTGGGCGTGGCGACCGTGCGGTAGTAAACCGGGTCCTCGCCCTGAAGCCCCTTGACGAACGCGACGCCTATCCGGGCCGTCAGATAAGGGTCTTCGCCGAAGGTTTCCTGTCCCCGTCCCCAGCGTGGGTCGCGGAAGATGTTGATATTGGGCGACCAGACGGTCAGGCCGCGGAACCAATCCGAACCGCCGAAGCGATGCCGGTTTTCGATGTGCTTGGCGCGGAACTCGACGCTGATCGTGTCAGCGACGGTGTGGATCAGCGGCGCATCGAAGGTCGCGGCCAGGCCGACGGCCTGTGGGAAGACGGTCGCGTAACCTGCGCCGCCGGCGACGCCGTGCAGGCCTTCGTTCCACCAGTTGTATTCGCGGACATTGAGACGCGGTATGGCCGGCGCGTCGTTGATCAGCTGGGACGTCTTTTCCTCAAGCGTCATGCGCGAGACAAGGTCGGCGGCGCGCGCTTCGGCGGGCTTGGTCGCGTCCTGATAGGCCTGGGCGTCGAGCGGGTTCTGCGCATGGGCAGACAAGGCGCCGACGGACATCAGCGTGGCCAGGACGGCAACGGTGATGTTGCGGTTGCGGTTGTGGCGGATACGGGAATTTTTCATGCTGTCCTCACTCAGGCGCGGGCGAATTCATACAGGGCGACACTGATCGGTGCGATTTTGAGCGCAGAGCCGGTGTTAAATTTAGCTTCGGTGATTGTCACTTCCGGCGCCTTGCCGACGACATTCTCCGCATCCAGGCGCGATCCGCTCAGCTTCCAGGTCCGGCCGCTCTTGCCAGCCGCAAACCCTTCCAGATTCAGCTGCAGGGTCTGCACCTGTTCGGTCGCGTTGACGACAGCAACGATCAGCGCCTTGCGGTCCGCTGTCAGCGCAGCGGACACATCCAGCGGATAGGTGGCGCTGCCGGCATTGACGCGAGGTTGATCCCCACCCGCAGGGAATTCGGGCTTCGGCACGGGAGCGGTGCCCGTGACCTCGACAGGGATCGTGCCGAAATGCTGGTTGTACATCTGGTACATGCGGCCGGTGGCGCTCATGACCGAGCGTGTACGGTCGAAATTAAGCCAGCCCGTCGCCATGGTGTAACCTGCCATGTCGATGAAATCGGTGTGACGGAAGAATTCATGCAGGCACATGCCGAGCGCCAGGCACGTCTTCAGTGTTTGGCGGAAGCTATAGGCGTATTCGTCGAAGAATACCTTGACCTTGCCTTCGTTCAACGCCGGATGGAGGCGCTTATACTCTTCCCAGCATTCCACCATGGTCAGGACGCGGTTGGCCGGCTGCCGCGCCCATTCGACCAGAGGCCGCTCGACATCGAACAGTTTGCCGGTCGCCATGTCGAACTTCTTGTTTTCCGGCGGATAGGCGTGCGTCGCCAGGGCATCGAACCTGCCCCATGCATGCGTCATCATGCCATTGGCCCAGTCGCGCTCCGACCCGAAGTCGACATTGGGCTGGCCCGCGACAAAGATCCCCTGCCCTGTCGTCATTTCGTCGACAAAGCCACCCGGCGCTATGATGTAGATCGACGGGTCTACCTTCCGCATCGCGTCGGCGAACATATTGTGCTTGATGACATACTGCTTCAGGGGGATGTGACCCATCTGCCAGTTGCCGTACATCTCGTTACCGATATTCCAGTACTTGACCTTATACGGTTCCGGATGGCCATTGGCGGCGCGCTTGGCGCCCCACTCTGTATCGGCGCTGCCATTGACGTACTCGACCTGCTCGGCGCCCGAACGCGGACTGTCGAAGCCGGTACTAATCGCCCAGGACGGCTCGGCGTTGATCATCTGGCACATCTGCAGAAGCTCATCGACACCGACATCGTTCGGTTGGGCAAAGTTCCACACCGGATCGAGGACGGGTGGCCGCTTGTCCGGATCGCCGATCGTGTCCTTCCAGTCATAGGACGAGATGAAGTTGCCACCCGGAACGCGCAGGATTTTGCAATCCACCTCGCGCATGAGCGCAATCGTATCGGCGCGGAAGCCTTTCACGTTGTCGGCCGGCATCAGCGACACAGCGCCAATCCGAAAGCTGCCGGTACCGGTGCCGGTGATTTCCAGGCGCGCTTCTTTTGCTTCCACCTTTGGCGAGAACCGTAAGGGCACCTTGCTCCAGGTTTGCGTCGCTGCGATCTTGACCGTCTGGCGCTCGCCAGGCCCGCTGCCCCAGATCAGTGTCGCGGAGATCTCAGCACCGGCATCGGCGGCAATCACCACACGGCCGGCGTAGTCCTTGGCCGCCAGCGCCAGACCCGACTGGGCGATGCCGCGCGGCTCTGCGCCGGCGAGCTGGATCTTCGGTGAGTGCGCACCAACCCACGGCGACATCGTGTCCATGACAACACCGGCGTCCGGACCAATCGGGACCCATTTGTTGCTGTCTCGGTTCCGTCGCCCTTCGGGCTTCGGCACCGGCTTGGAGTCGATCGCATGGTAGAATTTGCGGTCGTCGAGCACCTCGCTCCACATGCTGTGATTGATCAGGTCGCCAATGTGCTCGAGAAACCCCCCATAGATAAAGGGGTTGATCGCAGGCCCTTCCTGGCCGACGCGCAAGGTCGAGGAGATCGTCTTGGCGCCTTGGGCCACCGCCGGAAACCCGGCGAACACACCGGCCATGGCAGCCGTAGCCAGTGCCTGGCGCCGCGACAGGGTGAGTTTGTTTTCGTTAGACATATCAACCTCTAAATCGAAACGATTAAGGTGCGCGCACGGCATCGCAATCAGCATCCGGCGGGACGCGGAGACAGTGAAAGCCAAGGCGGCGATGGACGCAGCAGGTGGTAATTCAGAAACAGATGTCAGAGCGGCCGTATTCAGTCGGTCGACTGGACACGGCCGCTGATAGGCTAGGGCTGCAAGGCCAGGACAGTCACCGAGGCGGGTGCCAGACGGACCGTCGCCTTGCCGTCCTTGAGCTTCACGGATGCAGGCTTGGGTGCGACCGTATTTGGCGCTTCGAAGGTATTGATGGCGTCGAACTTGGACGCCGCCAGTGTTTCGCCGGATACAGACTTGATCTTGACGCCCAGGCTGGCGGTATCGATGTCCACCGCAGTCTTCGGATCGAGATTGGTGAGCGACAGATAGATCTTGCCATCCGCCCCCTTGGCAGCGACTGCGTCGATGCGCGGCAGGGTAATGTCACCGAAGGTGTAGGTGCCCGCGTCGAATGTCACCGGGATAAAGGTGGCGTCCTGGAAGGGCACGTACATCTTGAAGACGTGATAGGTCGGCGTCAGCAGCATCTTTTCCTTGTCGGTCAGGATCATGGCCTGCAGGACATTGATCATCTGAGCGATATTGGTCATGCGTACGCGGTCGGCATGGCGGGCAAAGATATTGATGTTGAGCGCGGCCAGGACGGCGTCGCGCTGGGTATTTTGCTGCATCAGGAAGCCGGGATCGGTGCCAGGCGTTGCCTTGTACCATGCGCCCCATTCATCGACGACCAGCGACACCTTCTTCTCAGGATCGTACTTGTCCATGATGGCCGAGTGCGTGGTGACCAACTGCTCCATGCCCAAGGTGTCCTTGAGGATGACGGCATATTCCTTTTCCGTGAAGCCGGTTGCCGGCTGCGACACTGGGAAGCCGCCACCGGTTGTGTATTGGTGCAGCGACAGACCTTCGATATCCCAGGCCCAGCTGCGGCCTTTGTATGACTTCATTACAGCTTCGGTGTAGGCGGTATCAGGCCCGCTGGGCCCAACCGCAATCCGCTGCATCGGTGCGGCCTTGTTGTAGTTGCGCACAAAGCGGGCGTACATTTTCATCTGGCTGACATAGAAGTCAGGCGTCATCGCGCCGCCGCAATCCCAGCTTTCGTTGCCGATGCCCACGAACGGCACCTTGTACGGCTCGGCGTGGCCGTTCCTGGCGCGTTCAGCGCCGATGCCGTCTTCGGTGCTGGACGTCATGTATTCCAGCCACTCGGCCGCCTCACCGACCGTGCCAGATCCGACATTGACCGAAATATAGGCCTCAGCGCCGACCTGGTTGGCGAAGTCCATGAATTCGTCGGTGCCGAAGGTGTTCGGTTCGATCACTCCGCCCCAGTTGGCGTTCATCATTGGCTTGCGATCGGGCCCGATGCCGCGACGCCAATGATACTCGTCGGCAAAACAGCCGCCGGGCCAGCGCACCACGGGCACCTTGATGGCCTTCAGCGCGGCAACGACGTCGTTGCGGATGCCGCGGGTGTTGGGAATGCTTGAATCCTTGCCGACCCAAATGCCTTCATAGATGCCGGAGCCAAGATGCTCGGCGAACTGGCCGAAAATGCGGCGGTCAATCTTGGCGCCAGGCTTGCCGGCATCGATGGTTACGGAAACGCGGTCCTGCGCCTGCGCTGTCACGGACAGCATAAGCGCAGATACACCTGCTACGAGCGCGAAGGTCTTCATCTTGATTCCTGAGTCTCCCTGCTCCGTCGGGTCGGAGCTTATTTCGTCGGCTATTTTACCGCTTTGATAGCGCTACCATGGAATCGCCAATGTGAAAACAAAATTGTCCGACCATTTGCGATGTGCTGCGCTCTTGATAACCTTCCTAACCGGCGCGATAGAAACGGATGCGTACGGCGGGTTTTCCTTCGTGCGTAATGATATCGAGCCTGTTCACGAAAGCAGCCTGGTTGAGCCACTGGTAACGGCCAAGCGGCGCCTCAAAGATCGGCGTGAGCAGAATGGGCGCAGGCGACGCCGGGTCCTTTTGCGGGCACAGCGGTCCCTGGTTGCGGACATTGATAATCGTACCATCGTCCGTCTTCAGCATGTAGTCGGCATAGGCCCAGGTACAGCCGTCGCTGCGTTTCAGCTGCCAGTCCCACCCGCCGGGCAGTATGATCCCCTTGAAGCCCGAACCGTCGCCCGGCCCTTCGAAGCTGCCGCCGGTGATCGGAATGATATAGCGCTCCCCCATGGGCGTGGCGCCTGGGTTCATGCCAGCGCCCAGGGTCACGACCTCTTCGAAGACGAACTCAAGGCGCGGCTTTAGCGGATCCGCCTCTTCGGCAAATGCCGCCGGCACGCAACACAAGGCGGCCGACGCAAGAAGGCCAACAACAGCTTTCAGAAAGCGCATGATTACTTCGCTCCCATCGGTGCGAAAGACAGGTTCTTGGCAAAGAACGGCAGGACGTGATTCTGGAACCGGTCGGCAACCCCGCTGACGTGATCACCATCGTAAAGTTCGAAGCTGTTGTTGACAGAGTAGTTGCTGAGAATCGTGTGCAGCGCTTCGGTGTCGGTCTTCAGTCCGTCGCGGTCGCCGACGTCAAAGGCAATCGCCTTGTACTTGCGCATGTTCGGAATGTACTGGTGAATCATCGCGTTCGGGGCGTTGGCCGCCCATCGCGCAATGACGTCAGGCTGGGCCACGCCATCCTTGGTCGGCAGGTCCATATAGAAGGGCGGCTTTTTCGGATTTGGCGACCATGCCGAAGCGACGGCCAGGGTCGCGCGAACGAAGAATCCCAGGGACTGCGCTTCCGCCTGCGTCTTCAGGGCTTCCAGTTTGAGCCCCTCCTCCGGTGACGGCGCTCCGCGCGCAGACATGCAGCAAGGGCTCATGGCGTACATGGCGCTGAAAACTTCAGGATGCTTCATCGCAATCCGTACCGTGCCGTAGCCGCCCATGGAGTGACCGGCAAGTCCCCGGCTCTCGCGACGCGGCAGGGTCCGGTAATGGCTATCGATATAGGCAACTAGGTCTTTAGCGATAAAGGTTTCCCAGTCGCCCGTCGTCGCGGAACTTGAATACATCGAGCCATTATGAACGGTCTGCGAATTCGGCAGGACGATGATCATGCCCTTGACGCCGGCTGAATAGGCGCCATCGATGGTCTGCGGCGTCTTGATCTCCTTCGACCAGATGTCGTTGTTAATCGAATAGCCGTGCAAGGCATACAAGACAGGATACCGCTTTTGCCCGCTCGTATCGTAATCGGGCGGCAGATAGACCGTAACGCTGCGGTCGGCGGAATTGCCCTCAAGGTTCCCCTCAAGCGCCTGGCTGTGAACTGAAATCTGCTCCGTCCTTACAGACTGAGCCGCCACGGAGGAGGCAAGACCCATCAAGGCTACGGCACACAGTCCGACCAAAAACCGACGCATTGTTCTACCCTATAATAATTTGCTTATTTTCTTACATTATCTCTGACAATACCGTTTGTGAATCAAGGCAAAAAACGGCAGGCAACTGCGGTTTAGATGGAAAAACGATGAAATAGTGACAATAAATTTTATTAGCAAAATTTATTCAAAATGAAATAGAAATTTATTCCATAAGTTTTTCAATGGCATAAATAAAAACTGCAAATTTTTAGATCGTCGCACGCTGAGTCTCTGAGCCCATTTACATAAAAAATCGATCTTGCAAGCGTTGACGGATATTGTCTGATGTAATAGCTTTGTGACCGCTAACATTGTTAGCACGGATGCCTTGTCCTGCAGATGGTTCAAGGTATCACTGTACTCTCTAGCTGCTGAACTTGCGGTCTCTTCCCCGGAGAACGGCGAAGGGGCGCATTCCCAGGATGCGTCCCCATTTTTTTGCTGGCACCAGAGACGAGCGGAGCGCGCTAAACAATATCAAATCTAAAAATCAAATAATAACGGTGAGGAGAATGCCATGACACCCGTAACTTTGGCAAAGAAGGCCCGGCCTTTTGCTCTGCGTTTAACGGCAAGCATAGCCCTGGCGGCGATCGCTATGACGTGCGGCGTTACGTCATCCGCTTATGCGGCAGACGACAAGATGACCCCCATTGCGATTCCAGCACAACCAAACGCGATCGTGCTCAACACGGGCCCCCTGCCCGGCGCGACTGCCAAGGAATCCTGGCACAGCCAGTACGGCAGCGTCTTCGCGCGGAATGTCACCGTCGCAACGCTGACACCATTCCTTCCGGATCCTGCCAAGGCCACAGGCGCAGCCGTCATCGTGGCCCCTGGCGGTGGCTTCCGTACCCTGTCGATGAACAACGAAGGCTGGGATGTCGCTCAGGCGCTTGCTGACCAGGGCATCGCCGCCTTCGTGCTGAAATATCGCCTGAACCAGACCCCTGAAGACATGGCGGGTTTCGAAAAGTCGATGACCGAGATGTTCTCCGGAGCCGGTGCACGCCGCGCGCCTCCTCCCGGAACGCAGGATCCCTCGACCTTCCTCGCACCCCAGATCGCGGATGCGCGCGCAGCCTTTGCCCTCGTCCGTTCGCGGTCAAAGGAATGGCACGTCGATTCCGACCGTATCGGCATGGTCGGCTTCTCCGCCGGCGCCATGCTGACGCTGTCGACCGCGCTTTACGGCCAGGACGCCAAGCCAGCCTTCATCGGCGATATCTATGGCCCGCTTATGCCGGTTACAGTCCCGGCCGACGCGCCGCCGCTGTTTGTTGCGCTCGCCGCCGACGACCCCCTCTTCGGTGGACCGGAATACGGCCTGATTACCAACTGGCGCGCGGCCAAGCGCCCGGTGGAATTCCACCTTTATGAACAGGGCGGCCACGGCTTTGGCATGTACAAGAAGACAACCACCAGCACGGGTTGGTTCAACGCCTTTTCGAGCTGGCTTGGCATGCATGGCTATCTGAAGCCAAAGAGCTGACGCTGAGTTCCCCCTTCCGGCATTTGCATAGCGAACGACGGAAGGGGGGCCTTTACTGCCGGACCAAGGCGTGACGACGGTTCGACCGAGATTCATCACGCTCTAAAGCCTTACTCGACGAACGGTACACGTAAAGACCTGAACTGTCTGGGCAGTCATCCCGCCGCGTTCATTGATTGGGTTGCCCTGCCCCCTAACGATTGCAATCGCTGCCGCTTTAAGAGCCGCGATCCAACAGGGAGCCCATCATGAATTTCGACAATCTCGCCCTTAACAGACGCCGCGCGCTTTTCGCGTCGGCAACCGCCGGCATAGGCCTGGCCTTCCAGGGATCGGCGAACGCCGCCGCCAGCCAGAAGCCCGCCGCCGCCAGCGGGTCCACGACCCCCAGGTCGGCTATCGCCACGACGCAGTACGGCAAGGTCCGCGGCTACATCGACCAGGACGTCTTGACCTTCAAGGGCATTCCCTATGGGGACGACACGGGCGGTGAAAACCGCTGGCTGCCGGCGAAGGCGCCCAAGGCCTGGACCCATGAATATCCGGCGCTTGCCTATGGTGCGAACTGTCCGCAGACCCTGCATAACTTCCGGGCCGTCGAACACACCTTCCTTCAGCAATGGACGGACGGCTTCGTGGGCGAGGATATGCTCAAGCTGAACATCTGGACGCCGTCTCTTTCTGGCAATCGCCCGGTCATGGTCTATTTCCACGGCGGCGGGTTCAGCTTCGGGTCGTCCTACGAACTGGCATCACATGACGGCGCCCAGATGGCGCGCAATCATGATGTGGTGCAGGTTTCCGTCAATCACCGGCTCAATGTCCTGGGCTTTTTTGACCTGTCAGAATTCGGCGGCTCGGCCTATGAGGATTCCGTCAATGTCAGCATGACGGACCTGATTGCCGCCCTGCGCTGGGTCCGCGAAAATATCCACAATTTCGGCGGCAATCCCGACAACGTCCTGATCTACGGTCAATCGGGCGGCGCATCGAAGGTGACGACCCTGCTGGGCATGCCGTCGGCGAAGGGCATGATCCACAAGGGCATCGTCCAGTCCGGCGGTGGCGGCAATATTCCTTCGGCGGAACAGTCGAAGATGTTCGCGCGCGAAGTCATCAAGGAGTTGGGGGTCGCAGCCGGCGATATGGCCGCCCTGCAAAAAATGGACTGGGCCACGCTGAATGCCGCCGGCCTGCGCGTCGCGGAACGCATCAACGGGCCCTCGCGCGGCGGTTACCTGACACCCGGTTTGCCGAACGCCGCACCCCGCGTCGGCTGGGCGCCGACGGTTGATGGCCGCCTGATCGTGGTCCGGTCCTACCAGGATGTCGCACCGGAAGCGTCGCGCGATGTGCCGGTCATCATCGGCAATGTCAGCGAAGAAGGCATGCGCTTCAGCTCCAATCCGACCGAAGCCGAATGGCGGGCGGACCTGGCCAAGACGCTCGGCGAGGCCAAGGCGGGCGCGCTGGTCGATTCGATGAAGGCGGCGCACCCCGAAAAGGCCATCCGCACCCTGTCCTACGGCGTCGGCGGAATCATGGGGCGCAACAATGTCCAGCGCATGGTCCGGCTGAAGCACGGACAGCATGCCGCCCCGGTTTATCAGTACCATTTCCAATGGCAGTCGCCGCAACTGGATGGCGTCGCCGGTGCCTGGCATACGGCGGAACTTGCCTTCTGCTTCGACAATACCCGCCGCTGCGACCAGGGCACGGGCGACACGCCGCAGGCCCGCGCGCTTGCGACCAAGATGTCCGGCGCCTGGGCAACCTTTGCCAGGACAGGAAATCCCAGCCAGCCGTCACTGCCCTGGTCCGCCAGCGATCCGGTCAAATGTCAGACGATGGTTTTCGACAATACATGCGGCATGCAGGACGATCCGGAAGGCGCGACGCGGCGCATCCTGTTGACCTGACGCTGCTGGACAATCGCCTGAAATGCAGAAGCGCCGAACCACAAGGTTCGGCGCTTCATGTTTTTAGATCGCTTTAGAAATCGATCGAATAGGTCAAACTGATCGTTCGCGGACGGGCGTAAATCACCTCGGCATAGCCCGCTGAAGTACTCTCGGACGATGTGCCGGCCAGTGGATAGACCCGGTCGGTCAGGTTATTGCCCGACAGGGTGACGTTCCACTTGCGATCCTCCGGTTCGAAGACGATCGACGCATTTACGATCGTGACCGATTTGTTCTGCGCGATGGACACGGTATTGCCGGCGTCAAAGTATTGCTGGCCCGTGTAGGCGACGTTCACACGCGGTGTCAGCCTGTAGCCATCATGCGGATGGAAGGTATAGGCAGCGCCGATATGTCCCTGCAATTCCGGAGCGAACGGCAAACGGCTGGACAGGGTTGCCACCGAGGTCGGCGTCACCGCGCCATAGGACGGCGGGTTGGTGATGCTGTCGAAGCCGGTATCGAGCGTACCCAGGCTGGCGTTCAGATAGAGGTCCGGGAACGGCACATATTCGGCTTCAAGTTCCATCCCGCTGATCGTCGCTTCGCCGGCATTGAACAACAGAGGAACGACGCCCAAGCGGTAAGTCATCTGCATGTCGGTGTATTTGGTGCTGAAGGCCGCACCATTGATGCGAAGGCCGCGCACCGGATTGGCCTTGAAGCCGGCCTCTAGGGTTTCGGCCGATTCCGGCGCAAAGGAGATCGGCACATTGCCCGGAGGCGAATTGTTATAGCGTTCATTGAAGCCACCGCTCTTGAAGCCCTGCGACCAGCTGACATAGGTCATGAGCGCCGTACTCCAGCGGTACTGGACGCTGGCAGAGCCGGTCGTTGCCGTGAAGTTGCGTTCGTTCTTGCCGGTGCCGATAAACAGGCAGCCGGTCTGCGTCGGAGGCGGGCCGCCGAATGGACACAGCGCAGTCGGTGCCGCGGGCTCTGCCGCCGTATAGGGGGCAACATTGAACATCACAGCCTGGAGGCTCTTGGTTTCGTCCGTATAGCGCAGGCCCGCAGAGAAGCTTAACGCATCGGTCGCCTTGAAGCTCCACTGCGTAAACAGGGCTGTTGCCTCGGTCTCGAGCTGGACCCGCTGGGTGTCGTACGACGTGCCAGGATTGCCCAGGCCGACCAGCACGCGATCGAATGTATCTTCCTTGAAGTAGTACGCACCGATCACGCCATCCAGCCGCCCAAGCTTGATCTGTGCCTGCAGTTCCTGGCTCTTCTGTTCGCTCTTGCTGCTGTAGTTTGTCTGCAGGATCAGCAAGGGCGTGTTGTCCGCGTCACGGGCACCGGCCCATTCCAGGGTTCGTGACGACGAGATCGACTTTAACGACAGCGCATCGCTGAGTTTCCATTCGGCAACCAGTGACACCCCCGAGTTTTCGAGCGTGCTGAAGGCCGGCGCCGTGCCGCCGTTTGTGAACGGACCCTTATACTGCGCGTCGTTTGCGCAGCGGGCATCTGCGGTTGCCGGCACGAAGGGGGGCGGGAAGGTCGCACCCGGACATCCGGCCGCCTTGCTGGCTGCCGCCGGGAAGGTCTGGTTCTCGGCGATCTGCAGGAAGACAAACGGCGATCCATGCTCGTCGGCCTTGGCGTAGTCACCGCGCAGGGTCAGGGTCAGGTCGGAGGTCGGCTCCCAGCGCAGGGTGCCTTGGGCATTGGATGTATTGGTGTCGCCCAGGTCGAGACCGTCGGACACACGGTTTACGTACCCGTCACGCGTACGCTTGCCGAGCGCCACGCGCCCCTGCAAGGTTTCGGAAATCGGCAGGTCGAAGGCGACGAAGGCCTCCTGGAGATTGTCGTCGCCGATACCGACACGGGCCGTATTGCCTGCGCCAGGGCGATTAGTCGAAAGGAGCACCGCACCGCCAATGGTGTTACGACCGAAAAGCGTGCCCTGGGGTCCGCGCACGACCTGCGCGCTGGCGATGTCGCGGAATTCCATGGCGCCGCCAACTGACCGCCCCATATAGACTTCGTCGATATAGAGCCCGACACCGGGATCGACGGCTCCGGTGGCGTCGGTCTGGCCGATACCGCGAATGAAGACCTGGGCTGCGGAATTGTTGCCCGTCAGGGTGCCGTAGGTAGCGAACTGGAGATTGGGCGTCACCTTGCCCAGATCGGTTGTCGCCTGAATCTGCTGTCGCTCCAGCGACTTGGCCGTCAGTACCGTGATGGCGATGGGCGTGTCCTGAAGCAGTTCGGTCCGTCGCCGCGCGGTCACGACAATGGCTTCATCGTCAGGATTTGCGGCCTGCGCCTGCGTTCCGGTCGCCGCTTGCGCAAACGCTTGGGAACACAGGAAAGGCAGACAGGAAACGGCGAGAACCGCAGCGCCCGCCTTGTAAAGCCGACGCACGGGCGCACGGCCATTTTCATGGAATTTCATCTGGATCTCCCCATTTATTATGTCACATATTGGTTATGTGTGCTATTTAGTAGCCGTCATACCTAATGCTGTTCCTGGAAGACCGTCAAATCAAATGACGATGTTATTTCCACCTGTTGCAGGCACGACACATATAAAAGGTGAGTGGTTACAGGTGTCTGTTGCGGCGGCCCGACCGGCGGAATAGTATCCAGAGTGGCTGCCGTAGCCAAAAAATGAAAACGCGCCGCGAAACGAACGACGGCGTAATGGGAGATATCCGATGAAATACGTTTTAGCCGCCGCCGCGGCTGCGATGATGATTGCCTGTCCGGTATCGGCGCAGGTTACACCGCCGGCAGTTGCCGATGACTTCAAGCCGTCGTCACTGAACCAGCCGGGCCAGGACTATCCGCAGGTCAATTCACAGGGCTATGCCCGTTTCCGCATCGTCGCGCCGGAGGCGCAGAACGTCAAGGTCAGCCTGGGCCTGGGCGGGCGCGGCGGTACTGTCCTGACCAAGGGCGCCGACGGCGCGTGGACCGGCACCTCCGAAGGCCCGCTGGATGAAGGTTTTCACTACTATCACCTGACCGTTGACGGCGGCACCTTTAACGATCCGGGCGCGCTCAACTACTACGGCTCGATCCGATGGGAAAGCGGCATCGAAATCCCGGCACACGATGCCGACTTCTATGCGCTCAAGGACGTGCCTCATGGCCGCGTGGCGCAGATCCTGTTCCCCTCCCCCAGCACCGGCGCGCAACGTCGTGCCTTCGTCTACACGCCGCCGGAATACGACAAGAACCCGAACGCGCGCTACCCGGTGCTTTATCTCCAGCACGGCTGGGGCGAGGACGAAACGGCCTGGTCCAATCAGGGCCACGCCAACCTGATCATGGACAACCTGCTCGCCGCCGGCAAGACGAAGCCTTTCATCATCGTCATGACCTACGGCATGACCAACGACGTCCGCCCGGGTGGTCTGGGCTCATTCGACATCAAGCCGTTCCAGACGGTCCTTGTCAACGAGTTGATTCCCTATGTCGACAGCCACTTCCGCACGAAATCGGACCAGGCGCACCGCGCCATGGCGGGCCTGTCGATGGGCGGGTTCGAGACCAAGCTGATCACCTTCGCCAACCTGGACAAGTTTGCCTATATCGGCCTCCTGAGCGGCGGCACGATTTCGGTCGAGGACGCGGACAAGACCCCCGGCTTCCGCGACAAGGTCAAGCTGGCCTTCGTCAGCTTCGGCAGCCGCGAACTGGACGGCGGGCGCGCCGGTCCTCCGGGGCAGCCACGCCAGGATCCGCGCGCCAATGCCGAGGCGCTGAAAGCTTCTGGTTTCAACAGCGTCTTCTACGTCTCACCGAATACGGCGCACGAGTTCCTTTCGTGGCGGCGCAGCCTGCGTGAGCTGGCCCCCCTCCTCTTCAAGGAGTGACCTAAGAAAAAGGCCTCAGGATCATGTCCTGAGGCCTTTTACTTTCACGCTTACGGCTTCGGCTTCAGATAGCCGTGCATTTCGATCCATTTGACGAAGGCATTGAACCACCCCGTGCTGGTTGTCGGCTTCTGGTACATGCCAAAGCCATGCCCACCCCGCTCGTACAGGTGCAGCTCTACGGGACGATTGGCCTTGCGCCAGTTTGTGATCAGGCCAAAATCGGGGGCGACTAAGCCATCATCGGCCGCCAGGGCGACAAACATCGGCGGCGCGTCCGCAGGCACATCGACGGCGGTCAGCGGCGCATAGACGTAACCAATAAAAGCGGGCTTTGCTTCCGCGCTTTGGAGTGTCGTCCAAAGGGTCAGCCGGGCACCTGCCGAAAAGCCCACCATGCCGATGCGGTCAGGATCGACATGCCATTTCTTGGCATTGGTGCGAACAAGAGCGAAAGCCGCGTTGGCGTCGGCAATCTGCGGCGAGTCTGCGGGAACGACCCATGGACGCGTGGGGCTGCCAGAGGACGGCGGCGGACCCGAAGGCTTCGAAAACTCGTCAAAACTGGCCGGCGTCTGGTTGAGACGGTATTTCAGCACGAAGGCGGCAACACCCTTGTCGGCCATCTGCCTGGCCATGTCCCAGCCCTCGTTCTCCATCGACAATGTGCGAAAGCCGCCGCCCGGCGCGATGATGACCGCCGCCCCTGTCGCTTTCGCCGGATCCGGCAGAAAGGGTGTAAGGGTCGCTTCCGTGACATTGCGAGCGAAGACGCTGCCATATTGGCTATGCCAGGATTCCGGCGCCGTTGCGCCCGGCAAAGCACCCGTCTTCAAGGGAATGGCATTGGGCTGCGCCGGAATGTCGATAGCGACCATCCGGTTGTCCTGCGCCATGCCTGGCGACGCAGCGGCGCACGCGAGGGCAAGCACACCGGCCAGCCCCACTTTCCGCATCGACCGAACGACGCCCGACACTGTTGTCATGTTGGAAATCATAGCTATTACCTTACCTGTTCACGTTGCTGGCTCTGCCAGACCCATTGTTAGCGGTAACGTAAAATCATATGCAATATTGTCAACAATTTGCTGCGTGACGTGAGATCTGGTACTCCGGGGCCGGATATCTCCTCCCCTTAAGACAAGCCTTGATTACGCGGCGCCGCGCCTTTGTGCCGAAACGGCCGCAGTCTCACTACCGCTGTCCTGGGCGTCGGCAGCATCCCGGCTGACATATTCAAACCAGTCAAAGTCAGCCCGGCAGGCCGAGCCCGACATGTCCTGACACGCCATACCGATAAAGGTGCCGGTGAAACTCGGATAGCCCGGAAGGGTCGCCTCGTCCGACAGGCTTGTTGCGTCAAACACCTCGTCCAGATCCTGCCACCCTGCCCCCGTCGTCCGATAGCTGAAAGTGATGTGTTTGCCATCCGACCTGGCGCGCAACTCAACCGGGCCGTCGGGAAGCGGATAGACCCGCGACAGAGCTTCGGGACAACGCGGATTCGGCAGCGCCGACAGGACACGAAGATGACGCCCGGACGCTGAATCGAAGCTGATATAGCAGTAGTGAAACTTTGTGGAATTGTAATAGCAGACGAGACCGGCCGATTGCTGGAAGTTGCGCGGCTCGAAGTCCAGCAAGGTTGTCGCCTCGTAGGCAAACGCCGTCTGGCGCCGTGCAACAAGACTCTGCTCAAAGAGACTCCCGATCGTCTCGCGTCCGAACAGGGTCAGATGGCCAGGGCGAACAGATAAACTGAACAGTGCTTCGGGATACGGCGTGCGCAGCCATTGGAAGTCGTCTGCCAGGTCGGTCTCATCAAAATCATAACGCCGGGACGGCATGCGCTGATCGGCAATAGCCGTGCTTACCGGGTTGTCCGGCGCAACAAGCGGCAGCGAAGGCGCGATCCATCCGTCGGCCGTCCATTGAACCGGTTGGATCGCTGTTTCGCGACCCAACACACAATGCCGCGTCCCCGGAGCGGGTCGGCCGCAGAGATAAACCATGAGCCAGCTTCCATCCTCCGCCTCGACGAGGTCGGCGTGACCGGCGCGCTGCAACGGAATATCCCGCCGGTCGCGGCTGCTCAGGACTGGCCCGTGCGGGCAAACCTCATAGGGTCCATACAAATCCCGCGACCTTGCCAGGGTGGCGGCATGGTCCCATCCCGTCCCCCCCTCGGCGACCATCAGATAGTACCAGCCGTCGCGGCGATAGAGATGCGGCCCCTCGGTATAGCCGAGTTCAGTGCCTTCGAAGATAAGCCTGGGCTCCCCGACCAGGGCCTGCCGTTCGGTGTCGTAGGGTTGCAGCAAGATACCGGCAAAACGATTGTTCCCGCTGCGGTGATCCCACAAGAGATTGAGCACGTAGCTCTGGTCATCGGCGTCATGAAAGAGCGATGGATCGAAGCCGCTGCTGTTGAGGTAGACCGGATCGGACCATTCACCGTCGATGGCGTCGGCCGTCACGAAATAGTTGTGAAAATCCCTGAGCGATGTGCCCTGCGCGCCGTACTCGGTCGTCCGGCCGTAGCGCCTGACCAGCGAATAGGTCAGATAGAATTTTCCCTTGGCATGGCTCAGGCATGGCGCCCATATGCCGCAACTGTCGGGGATGCCGCGCAGGTCGAGCTGCGTCGGCCGCCGCAACGGCCGGGAGATGACCCGCCAGTTCACCAGGTCGGTCGAGTGATGTATCTGGACGCCCGGGAACCATTCAAAGGTCGAGGTGGCGATGTAGTAGTCGCTCCCGATGCGGATGATCGACGGGTCCGGATTGAAGCCGGGCAGTATGGGATTATGTATCACGCTTTACCTCAGAGACCGTGTCGCTGGGACGAACGAGCAGCCACAGTATCAGTGCACCCAGAAGGTCGATGCCGCCCAGAATCATAAAGAAGGGGGTGTAGCCGGTCGTCGTGACCAGCGCGCCGATCGCCACCGAAAACAGAAGTGCCCCCAGATTGGCCGCCGTTCCCGCCATGCCGGCCACAGTCGCGACCTCGCTCTGGCGGAACAGGTCGGACGACATAGTGATGACCGTCACCGATAGGGTCTGGTGCGCGAAGGCGCCCAGGCACAAGAGCGCGATAGCAGCATACGGGCTTTGGACGGCCCCGACGAATACGACCCCCGTCATCATGACCGCGCCGACGGTAAAGGTGAAGCGACGGGCATTAATCAGAGAAATGCCGAACTTCTGAAAGGTGCTGACCAGGAAGGGTCCAAACAGGCAGCCGACATCCGCGGCGACAAACGGCAGCCACGCGAACAGGGCGATCTGCTTCAGGTCGAAACCACGAACCTGAGTGAGATAGAGGGGGAGCCAGAAAACCAGGGTGCTCCAGGTCGGATCGGCCAGGAAGCGCGGGATCGCGATTCCCCAGAAGTTGCGCTGACGGAGAATTTTCCACATGGACGGGCGCTCGGAAGACGCCGCCAGATGCTTTTCCTGACCCTGTTGGATATAGGCGCGCTCTGTCTCCCGCAGGGCCGGATGCTCCTTGGGTGACCGGTAGTTAAACAGCCACAGGAAGGCCCAGGCAACGCCGAAAGCGCCCGTGATTACGAAGGCCGCCTGCCAGTTATAGTACAGGATGGCGAAGGCGACGAGCGGCGGCGCCAGCATTGAGCCGACCGACGCACCGATATTGTAGAGGCCGCTCGCAAAGCCGCGTTCCTTTGCCGGGAACCATTCGGAAACGACCTTGAGTCCGCCCGGCTGAGCGGTGCCCTCGGCAAAGCCCTGTAAGCCACGTAGAAAGGCCAGGGATTGCCAGTTGCCGGCCAGGGCGTGCGCCATAGTGATCAGGCCCCAGGCCAGGGCAAAAATGAACATGCCTATCTTGAGTCGAATGACGTCGAGAATATAGCCCGCAATGGGTTGCAGCATGATGCCGAACTGAAAGACACCCGTAATGATGCCGTAGTCCTTTTCGGTCATCTTCATACTGGTCATGAGCGTCGGCGCGGCGACGCTGAGCGTGCTGCGTGTCAGATAGTTGAGGATGGTGCCGACTGTCAGCAGGAGAATAATGCCCCACCTCACGCCACCGCTTCTAAATAGCGCCATAAGAAATCTCACAGACCCAAAACGAAAAAAGAGTGCGCCCCCTTCAGGGAAAAAGGGGGCTCGTGGGACACACACATCAGGGAGACGGGAAGGCTCGTTTACCCACACACCCTTCATGGATAGCACCGGAAATGCGCAAGGGGTGCAACATTTCCGGATAACTGCCCAAGAGAACTCCCCGGCCATTGCCCCGAAGCGACGCCGGCCAAGGAATACTGTTAGGAGCGACATGGCGAAACTGTGAAATGGTTTCGCCTTAAATATCGCAACAAAACAAAAACTTATATCAGTATGATGCTTCCGCCTTAAATCACTCCGATCTAGTAGCTGAACCGCAGGCCGACTCTGCAGAATCGTCCGAGGAGGTCGTAGAGCGCGGGCTTTACGTCGAGACCTGTGTGGGTCTGCGGCGAGGATTGTGGATCGACATTGAACATGTTGTCGATCTTGAAGTCGGCTTGGACACCCTTGCGGATACTCGCCCGAACGACGCCCTGGCCATCGAGCAGGGTCAGGGTGCGGCTGACGCCCGGGCCGCACAGGATACGCTTAAAGCTTTTCATCGTTTCCCTTGAGCAAATGCCCATATTATTATCAACTATCCCTGATCACAGTTCCGACAATCTTTTCTTGTGCGAAAGATCTACCGTTCTGCGTGCGTCTGTTATCGGTGTGCTTTATTTCTTGTTTTTTATTGTGGACCTTTACGCACCAGCATGAGCGATCTGCCCGGCAAAAACGTCACCTTCACTGAAATCGCCGCACCAAGCCGCATAAAGTCTGATGATATATGATTTGAATCAGTCCTTATCGTCAATAGAAATTCCACTGCCCCACTATAAAAACGCCTCGCCGCAAGGCAATGCGAACCAACAATATACTGAAATATATGATATTATCAAAATAATCCGCTCAATCCAATTTATCAAACCAGTGGGCCGTACAATCCGCGGCGCCGTCACAACGAATAATTCATCAGGCTGATTGCATCATACAGTCTGCTTATTAACGTCGAAAAGAAGAATTCCAATTCAAACGCCATCGTGTGATATTTGTCAGGTGTGGAATTCCATGATGCATGTGAAAGGGCTGGGACACAGCAGACCCTTAAGGAGATCCGGTTTGAATTTTCGCGGGCGTTCATGAGCAAGGCACCAAAGCGGCGACAGGTCGTCACCTGGGACAGCAACGCAATTGACGGACAAGCCCCGACCGGCCGGAATTCTTCACGCCTGCACGATCTGCTTGCCCAAAAGCTGGCCGAGGAAATCATATCCGGACACAGACTGCCGGGAGACGTCCTGCCTACGGAACTGGACATGTCGATCTCGCTCGGCATATCGCGGACCGCTGTCCGCGAAGCCATGCGGATACTGACGGCCAAGGGGCTGATCGAACCACGGCCTAAGCGCGGCACTTGCGTTACCGAAAAGACAGCGTGGAACCTGCTAGATCCCGATGTCATCGGCTGGATGTTCGCCAAAGAGCCCGACGACCGGCTGGTGCGCAACCTGTTTGAACTGCGGTTGATCATCGAGCCGGCCGCGGCGGCGCTAGCGGCCATGCGGCGCAACGTTACCCACCTGGCGCAGATGTTTCAGGCGCTTGAGATCATGGACCGTGACACGTTATACACGGAAACCGGGCAGCAGGCTGACCGGGATTTTCACGCTGCGCTGCTGGCGGCGGCTGATAATGATCAACTGGCATCACTGAACGTATCGATCGGCGTCTCGGTGGCATTGTCGACGCGCTACAAGATCGAGCACGATGTCCTGGGCGACGATCCAGTCGCCGCGCACCGGGCGGTCTACGACGCCATCGAACACGGCGACGCCGCCGAGGCGCGCTGGTGTATGGAATCCCTGATACGCCAGGCCTCGAAGGACATTGTCGCAAGGCGTACTTCGGCAAGTTGAATCAACCTTGCCCGCATCAGCCCTGGCGATCAGCGCACCGTTAAAAATCTGACAACAGATTTGACAGGCTATCGTTTTATGATAGCGGTAACAAAAGGGCGGCAAGCTCTGTTACAGGGAGATAGTCATAATGTCGAAATACCTTATCGCAGGCATTGCCCTATGGATGACCGCTACCGCGCCGCTTTATGCACAAGGAACGGCTCCCGGTTCCAATCCGATTATCCGTGACCGCTTTACCGCCGATCCTGCGCCCCTCGTCGTTGGGGATACGCTTTACCTTTATACCGGGCATGACCAGGCAACAGGCCAGGAAATGTTCAACATGCGTGAATGGCTGGTCTTTTCGACAAAGGACATGAAGACCTGGACGCCACATACGCCCATCATGAACGTGAAGGATTTCAAGTGGGCCAAGCAGGACGCCTGGGCATCTCAGACGATCGAGAAGAACGGCAAGTTCTACTTCTACGCAGCCGTCGAACACGACAACACGCATCCAGGCAAGGCCATTGCGGTAGCCGTCGCGGATAGCCCGATCGGGCCGTTTGTCGACGCAAAAGGCTCAGCCCTGATCACCAACCAGATGACCCCCGAAGGCACGCACAGTTGGGAGGATATCGACCCGACCGTGTTCACGGACGATGATGGCACGACGTGGATCGCGTGGGGCAACCGCGATTGCTATATCGCAAAGCTCAAGGCCAATATGATCGAGCTCGACGGTCCGATCCTCAAGATTACACCTGCGCACTTCGAGGAAGGCCCCTGGCTGCATAAGCGCGGCAAGCTCTACTATCTGACCTACGCTTCGCTGGACAGGAAGACCCAGACGGACGAGCATATCTCGTACGCGACGGCGACGTCACTGGATGGGCCCTGGACCTATCGTGGCGAGTTGAGTGCGTCAGGAAAGAACAGCTTTACGATCCATCCCGGTATCGCCGAGTTCAAAGACCAGTGGTACATTTTCCTGCACAATGCCGCGCTGTCGGTTGGCGCTGAAGCCGGCGCCCTTGGCCGCCGTGCCGTAACGGTAGAGTACCTGGAATATAATGCTGACGGGACCCTGAAACCGGTCTTACAAACCGAAGCGGGTGTCTCAGCGCCGCCCCCTGCCCGCTGACGGCCTCACCAGTCTGAAAGTCCAGTGTCGCGGTTGAGCCGCAAGATCAATCTCGCGACCTTTGGCCGGGCATTGATCGGGGTTTCACACACCTGCGGTCGTCAGAAAAAGCTGAGTCGAAACAAGGCAATAGCTCATCCGAACTATCCCCAGCAATGAATCCCTGCAGAGTCAATGGCTTGGTCGTGCGCTGTTTTCAGAGTTGAGAAAAGGTTAATGACGTGGGAACACCCACTGCATCGTCTGTTTTCCGTATCCGCCTCGATCTGAAAGATAGCATCTGGCAAATGCTGTCAGGGTGACCTTGAGAGGCCGATGGGCGCCTGATTTCATTGTTTGGCTCCTCCCCTGTGTAAATCGGTATTACCGCTCTGGAGCCTCCTGCGGCCTGCTGGCGTGCCACGCGCTACAGAATCTCTCCGTCGTCGGAATTTACACAGTCCTGATGACTGTTTTTATGGCGCGTCGGCTCACCAGCCCTAAACCCTCACATCTATCCAATCATCCAGACCTGGTTAGAGACGTTAAAAGATAAGTTAGATAAGTTAAGCGCCGCAACAGGGCGGTCACTGCCTTGCAGCATAAGGTTTTCAAGCCCTGGTCCGTTCCCGATGTGCCGAGTATCCGTTCCCGAAAGATCAACGCGGCGTTCCTGATGTGCCGTGTAAATGTTCCCGATGTGCCGCAAGGCGTTCCTGATGTGTCGAAGCCTTGGGGTAAGGCGTTCGTTTTTGAATCTCTTTTCGGTGTGATTCGTCGAAACACGTTCAAAATGATTCGGAGGCCGATGCCTTGTCCGCCTCAACCTCACATTACTCGTCATTTCAGGAACGGGCGGACACAGGATATCGTTCCTTCAGGAACGCTCTTTCAACCGCGATAGCTGTTTAGCTGGAAACGGTTCTTCTCATGATAACGCTTTACGAAGCCGATAAAGGCGCTTTGGTAACGCTCGGGCGCCCGGCCGGAGTCTTCTTTCAGCCACGCCCGGAACTCATTGTGCAGGGCATAGAAGTCCCAGCCCCTGTATGTCTTGCGCAGATAATCGAGGGTTTCTTCCGTGATATGGTTTTGCGGTTCGCGCGGTTCCGGCGCAGGCGGTGTTTTTGCAGCCTGGGGCTTTGCGGCCCGGCTTGGCGCCGCCGTAACCTTGGGGGGCGTGGAGACCTGCACAGGCATCTCGTTCGCCGCCGGGCGCCGGGTCATCAGCAGAAGCGGCTCACGCGACGTGGCGGCTTCGGTGAGTTTGAGTTCRATGCCGGGCAGGTCGTTGCGCTTGACGATGGCGGCGATTTCGAATTTGAAACGGCGGTACTGGCCCTCGGCGCCGGACTTGTCGAACAGGGTCGGCAGGGCAATGGCGAAGCCCCCCTCCCCTGCCCCGCCGGCATGCTTGCGAGCGACCTTGTACAGCCAGCGCTCGCGGCCGCCGGTGATGTCGAAATAGGCGCGGTCTATGGACAGGACGCCGCCGGCCATCAGCACGCCGTCATAGAACCAGCTGGACAGCGAGATGCTTAAGCCCCGCGACCGCTCTGTCTTTTCGTCAATGAGCTGGCTCCAGTTGTCGAGCCATGAGAAGGTCGCCTCGCGCCTTTGTTCGGCACGGATGTTCGTTTTGACGGTCGTCGACTGGAGACGATCGAGCGCCTGGCCCAGCAGCTCGTAGGATCGGCCCGAGATCGGCCGCCCTATGGACCGCAGCAGGTCGTAAGGCATGATCCTGAGCGTGCGCGGGATATCGTTAAGCTTGCGTTGCTTCATGTCGTTCAGCACGCTGGCGCAATAGATCAGGATGTCGGCGTCCCAGATGGTCGCCATGCCGTAGTCGGGGTTGGCCGAGACGTGGACCCAGGTCTTGCCATCCGGAGAGGTGTAGTCGATCGGCTTCAGGCGCTTCGACTTGGCCAGGCTGAAAAACGGACGCTCCATGACCTCGCGTTGATCTCGCAGACTTAGGTCGGCGAGATAAGGCAAAAACAGGTCGATTTGCTCCGATTTTTCGACCGCGGTCATATTGATCCTTACACCGGGAGGAAAAGTTTCCTCGAGGAAACGTTTATAAGCCGATTCTCGGCTCGGACACGTGTCAGGTACCGTTCGGCAGAGCGCAGCGTCAAAAGTTTCCTGGAAGAAACTTTTAAGCGCGAACGCCGCGTCCCTGCTTCTCAAGTTCGCGCAACGCCGCTTGGAACAGGCCGGTCAATTCGGTTTCGGACGCCCCCGATCCTGCATGCAGCCGGATCGACACACCGTTACGATTGAATGACAGGACACTCAGCGCCGTGCGCCCCGATGCGGCCGCGAATGTAAGCAGTTCGCCTGACGCTTCCTGGTCAGTATCGGCCGCTATGAGCCGTTTCAGTATCTCGGCAGGAAGCAGCGGGGATTGCCCCACAGCCCTCAAATCATCTTGAATGCGAGCAATGTCCAACGCCGCATGCCGGATACGCGTCAGACGCACTTCGTCCTTGCCGTGCTCCAACACTTGAAGTTTCTGGGCCAGCGGATAACAGGTCGCCAGCTGAATATCGGCAGGCGTGGCAAAGGCAGCGACGATCCAGTCGGGCAGGGTGCCAACGGTCAGCATCTTCGACAGCCAGCCTTTCGACAGGCGCAGGCGCTCGGCCATGCGGACCTGCTTGCCGCCATAATGCAGGTCCAGCGCCTGCAGATAGGTCCGTGCGCGTTCGAAGTCTGATACATCCTTGCGTGCCCGGTTCTCGATGTCCGAGATCCGAAACGCCGCTTCGTCGTCCAGCGTATGAACCTGCGCCAGGAACATCATATCGGGATAGCTGTTGGCGCGGAGCCAGGAAATGGCCCAGTGACGTCGCGAGCCGGCAATCACCTCGTAATCATATGCTGGATCATTGGCGACCCGGCGGACGATAGCGGGCACCTTTTGACCGCCTTCAGCCAGGATCGAATCTATCAGGTCACGGCATCTTTCCTCGGTGAGCGATGCCTGGTGACGGGCATTGCCATCCCAGATGCGCACGCGGGCGGGATCCAGCAGCAGTTGCGTGATCTGTTTCACCTCGCCGGTCGCCACGCGCGCTAGGGCAGACTCGCGCGCCAGCAGGGTCATACCGGCCTTGAGTGCGTTTTGGGGTGCGTTTTGCTGTGAAATCTCCGGGGCGGGAAAAGGCGCGGGGGAGGGGGCTGCTGTATCCGTTCCCAACAGGGAAGACAGGTAATCGGCCTGGCGTTTCGACATGGAGGCGTTCCTTAAACCGCGAATTCCAGCGCCGCCGACTGATCGGCTTCAGCGCGTCCCCAACGATAGCGAATGAGTTGTTCGATCTGGCCCATGGCTTCGTCGATGTTCGAGCGGCAGCGCTTGTGGGTCTTGGGCGTGCCGATCGGTTTTTCCAGTTCGTAGACTGTCATCATACGCAGGGCGGCGTGACTGATCTCCGCCGATTCGAGGATCGGGACGGGCAGGAGCGCCGGCCCGAAGGCCTGCTCCATGATGCGCTGGACCATGGCGTGGCTGGGGTCGTTTGAGTTGAACTTGGAGCAGATCAGGCGGCAGAAGCCGTATTCAACCTGGATGCCGGCATCCTGGAGCTGGCCGATCACCTGGCTCATCATCGACAGGAACTGCACGGTCGAGCAGAAGTCGGGTGTCGTTGCGGCCAATGGCACAAGCAGGGCATTGGCTGCCTGCATGACCGCCAGCGAGATGGTGCCAAGCGCGGGGGGAGGGTCGAGCAGGACAACGTCATAATCCTGAGCGAGATCGTTCAAACCCTGTTTCAGCTTGCGGAAACGCGACGCCAGGGTCCCGCCACCGCTACCACTGCCGGCCGCCGCCAGTTCATATTCGACATCGAACATCTGAAGGTTCGACGGAATGATGTCGACGTTTGGCCAGATGGTCGATTTCACGGCGTAGCGCAGGTCGTCCTGTGTCGGCTCGATCGACAGATAGGGATAGAGCGTCTCTTCGCGGCGGATCGCGAAGTGCGGATTGAAGCCGAACAGGGTCGTGGTGGTCGCCTGGCTATCGCAATCGACGACGAGAACGCGATAGCCTTTGACGGCCAGATAGTGGGCGAGGTGCGTCGTTACTGTCGATTTGCCGACGCCGCCTTTGAAGTTCTGAACGGTAATGATGGCCGGCGGGTCTTCGGGTGCGCGGGCGGGGGAGGCGCCAAGCACTTTGCGCATATTCAGCAGGGTCGGCATGTCATAGCCAAGACGGCGGCCCGATTCGCTTTCGGGTGGGGGCGGCAACCTGCCGTCCTGCTCCGCCATACGGATGCGATTCGTCGAACAGCCAAGGAGTTCGGCCGCTTCGGCAATGCCCAACCGGACATTCAGAGACTTGACGGCGCCGGGCAGAAAAGCGGTTTTCCGAAGTCTTTCAACCATTTGCTCGCCGGAGACAGCCAACTGGCCAATCCGTTCGGCTTCGGCCAGATGGTTGGCGGAATTCATTCCGGGAATGAGGTTTGCATTCATTTGGCTACCGAGCGAAACATTTGAAGCTTTATTGCCGAAGCGTGGCATGTTTTCATTCAATGCGCAAATATGGTTAACCGAGGGTTAAGCGTTAGCTGTGGAGATTATCAAGGTGGCCCAGCATCACGCGGTGCAGCAAGGTCGGACGGAACCCGGCACGGGTTGTAATCCCTATTGACCGCGTCGAGCCGGTGAGGGGCGGGCCCATGATTTTAAGCAATCCTTGCTGTATCTCGTAATCCACCTGACGGGCTGACAATAGCGCGGCCATATCCGTCCGCAGGAGCAGTGCGCGCGCTGTGACAAGCGAGGCGCATTCAATGACGCGCTGTGGCGGTTTCAGTCCTTTGTAGGCCATGAATTGCTCGAAGACATTCCGTCCCGGCGTTCCGAGCCGCGGCAGGATCCATGCCAGGCTGTCCAATTGCTGCTGTGTAAGCTTGTCACGGTCGCTGTCGAAGCCAGGCGCAAGTGGATGATCCGCCCGGACCACGATCGTCAGGGGGTCGTCGAACAAGTGTTTCTGCGCGACCAGCTTCGATGGCGCAGGGTCGCGTAGCGCGCCGAGAATGAAGTCGATCTCGCCATGCAGCAGGCCATGCAACTGGACGTCATAGGGGCCGTCGACGACGCGGATCTGTGCGTCAGGATAGCTGGCGAGCGTGGCGGCCACCGCATCCGGGAGCCAGCCCGACCGCGCCAGTGGCAAGGCGCCGATCGTGACCGTGCCCGCCACCTGGCCCTGGACTTCGCGAACTTCGTCCCGGCCCATCACCAGTTCGGCTTGATAAAGCGCGAAGTGCCGGGCCAGTTCGCGCGCTTCAGGCGTCGGCTGGTTCTGCACCAGGGCTATACCGCACAAGGTTTCGAGTTCGCGCACGGATCGGTGAACGCTGGGCTGGGACAGATCCAGCCGGCGCGCGGCTTCTGAAAAGGATGACGCCTGGATAACGGCGGACAGAGCCCGTATCTGGACACTTGTGATCAGGCGTGCAACGGGTACACGAACGCGGTCGTGGCGACGGGACGCGATCAGGTTTTCGGCGTCTTTCAGGTGCCCCAGCGCCCGTTCAACACGGTTTAAAAAGACGGCGCCTTCCGCCGTGGGCGTCATGCCTTTGGACGTTCGGGCGCATAGGGGAGCGCCGAGGTCGCCCTCCAGCGCTGTGATGGCCGCCGTGATCGAAGGCTGTGCCATATGGACATAGTCGGCGGCTTTGAGCGCGCTGCCGTAGCGACAAACGGCTTCAAAGGCCAATAGGCGACGGTGGCGAAACATGAGGGCTCCGGGTAACTATAACCAAAACCTATAGCATGGCGCGTAATTCGATCTAACCCCTGTTTCAATGACCGGCTCATAAACGATACGAAAAGGAGCCAGCCTCATGCCTGTTGTCGTTACCGATATCCGCCGCCCCGATCCTGCCGCCTGTGCTATCCTTGAGCGCCATGGCGTCGCGACGGTGCATGAGGCGCAAGGGCGGACCGGACTGATGAACGCAGCCATGCGTCCGATCTATCCGGCGGCCATTGCCGGACCGGCCGTAACGGTCGAACTGGCGCCGGGTGACAACTGGATGATTCACGTCGCTGTCGAGCAGTGCCAGCCGGGCGATGTCCTGGTGGTCACGCCGACCTCGCCTTGCGAAGACGGTTATTTTGGCGACCTGCTGGCGACGTCGCTCAAGGCGCGCGGCGTCAAGGGCCTGATCATCAATGCGGGCGTGCGCGATACGGCAACGCTTGAAGAGATTGGCTTTCCCGTCTGGTCGAAGGCTGTCTATGCGCGCGGCTGCGTCCGCGCCACGCTTGGCAATGTGAATACACCTGTGGTCTGCGCCGATGCCCTGGTCCGCGCCGGTGACGTCGTCGTTGCCGACCGTGATGGGGTCTGCGTCGTGCCTCTGGAAAAAGCCGCCGACATCGCCGCCAAGGCGGATGCGCGGGCCGCGTCCGAGGAGGCCCGCCGGGTACGCTTTGAAAAAGGCGAACTGGGGCTGGATATTTACGACATGCGTCAGAAGCTCAAGGACCTGGGCTTAACTTACGTCTCGCAGGCGGATTACGGCAAATGAGCCAGCGCGCCATCCCGGCATGTTTGATGCGCGGTGGCACGTCCAAGGGGCTGTATGTCCTGAAGGACGATCTGCCGGCGGATATCGCCTTGCGCGACAAGGTGCTGCTGGCGGCGCTGGGTTCGCCCGATCCGCGCCAGATCGACGGCGTAGGCGGCGCGCATCCCCTGACGTCGAAAGTGGCCGTGGTATCAAAGTCCGACCGCCCCGATGCCGATATCGACTACCTGTTCCTGCAGATCTTTCCGGACAAGGCCATCGTCACCGACCAGCAAAATTGCGGAAACATCCTGGCCGGCATCGGTCCGTTCGCCATCGAGCGTGGGCTGGTGGCGCCTGCGGGCGATACGACCCAGGTCCGGATCCATATGATCAATACGGCTTCGATCGCCGTGGCGACGGTTGAGACGCCCGGCGGACGAGTCAATTACGAAGGCGCTGCTCAAATCGACGGCGTCCCCGGCAGCCATGCGCCGATCATGCTCGATTTTCTTGATGTGGCGGGATCAAGCTGCGGCGCGCTGCTGCCGACCGGTAACGCCGTCGATGAGATTGATGGCGTCCAGGTCACTCTGATCGACAACGGCATGCCGGTCGTTGTGATCTCGGCGGCCGACTTTGGTCTGACAGGCGCCGAAACCCCCGAAGAGATTGAAGCCATGCCGGAGGTGCGGGCGCGTGTCGAAGCGATCCGCCTGAAGGCCGGACCGATGATGAATCTCGGCGATGTCGAAAAGGCGTCGGTGCCGAAGATGACCCTGATCTCGCCCGCTCGAAATGGCGGGGATATATCGACCCGTACCTTTATCCCGCATCGTGTTCATGAGGCCATCGGCGTTCTGGGCGCGGTCAGCGTTGCCACTGCCCTGGCGCTGAAAGACGGTATCACTGGCGCGAAGACCTTCGAGATCGAGCATCCGACCGGCTTTTTCAGCGTCGAAATGGAGATCGAGGGCAGGGGAGAGACATTGAAGGTCACGCGCTCGGCGCTGCTGCGCACGGCCCGGATGCTGATGCGCGGCGAAGTCCTGGTTCCAGCGTCTGTCTGGCCGCAGGGGGCGTTATGACGATACGCACTGTTGCACTGATCGGCTTCGGTGAAGTCGGCCGCGTCATCGCATCCGACCTGCCGTCTGATCTCGTTGTCACGGCATTCGATATCAGCAATACAAAACTGGACCTGCCGGGACGCGCCACCGTCTGCGGCAGCGCTGCCGTCGCCGTCTGTGAGGCTGATCTGGTGATCAGTGCGGTGACGGCGGCGCAAACCGTTGCCGCCGCCCGGTCGGTGCTGCCGGGACTGAAGGCTGGCGCGTGGTATATGGATCTCAATTCAGCGTCTCCGGAGGCCAAGATCGCGGCGGGCGAGCTTATTGCGTCCGCTGGCGGCCGCTACATTGAGGCCGCCGTCATGTCGCCGATCGAGCCTAAGCGCTTGGCGTCTCCCATGTTGCTGGGCGGTGCGTGGGCGCAGGATTTCGCGCCGGTCGCGCAAGGGCTGGGCTTTGGCGGTGCGCAGTTTTATTCGGACGTTCCGGGCAAGGCGTCGGCCACCAAGCTATGCCGCAGCGTCATGATCAAGGGGCTTGAAGCGCTGATTTCAGAGTCGCTGCTGTCGGCGCGCCACTACGGCGTGGAGGACACAGTTCTGGAAAGCCTGAATAATCTGTTTCCGCATGCTGACTGGCCGGGATACGCTCGCTATATGATCTCGCGCACGCTTGAGCACGGCGCCCGCCGTGCCGAGGAGATGCAGGAAGCGGCAGTAACCGTTGCCGGTGCGGGCGTTACGCCATGGATGGCTGAGGCGACCGTCGCGCGTCAGGCCTGGGCACCGGACTATTCCGAAGCTTTGGAACAAACAGACCTCAAAGCCATGCTGGACAGCATCCGGCAGCAACGAAACCGGAAGGATGGCGCCGAATGAGCCTGGACAAGCCCTTGATCATCGATTGCCACGGCCACTACACGACGGCGCCGGCACCGCTGACCGCCTTTCGCGACGCGCAACTGGCGCATTTCCGCGATCCCTTGAAGCCGCAACCTCCGGGCGTGGTCATTGGTGACGACGAGATCCGCGAAAGCATCGAACAAAACCAGTTGAAGCTGCTGAAAGAACGCGGCGCCGACATGACCATCTTCAGCCCGCGCGCCTCGGTCATGGCCCACCATGTCGGCGACGAAAGTGTGTCACAGCGCTGGACGGTCGAATGCAACAACCTGATCAGGCGGGTCATCGACCTCTATCCCGAGACTTTCATCGGCGTCTGTCAGTTGCCGCAGTCGCCAGGCGCGTCCCTGCAGGGTTCGATCGCCGAACTGGAACGCTGCGTCGATATGGGCTTTGTCGGCTGCAACCTGAACCCCGATCCGTCGGGGGGACATTTCAGCGCGCCGCCACTCTACGACAAATACTGGTATCCCTTCTTCGAGAAGATGGTCGAGCTGGACGTGCCGGCCATGGTTCACGTGTCGGGATCGTGCAATCCCGCCTTCCACGCCACCGGCGCCTATTACATCAATGCCGACACCACGGCCTTCATGCAGTTCATCGAAGGCGACCTGTTCCGCGATTTCCCGGACCTGCGGCTGATTATCCCGCATGGCGGCGGCGCGGTGCCCTATCACTGGGGGCGCTATCGCGGCTTGGCTGACATGCTGAAAAAGCCGGCGCTGCGCGATCATGTGATGAAGAACGTCTATTTCGATACCTGCGTCTATCATCAGCCGGGGATCGACCTTCTGTTCCAGGTGATCGACGTCGCGAACATCCTGTTTGGCTCCGAAATGGTCGGCGCCGTGCGTGGCATAGATCCGGAAACCGGCTTCTACTTCGATGACACCAAACGCTATGTCGATGCTTTGACCATCTCGCCGGAAGACAAATACCGGGTGTTCGAAGGCAATGCCCGCCGGGTCTATCCGCGTCTCGATACGGCGCTGAAGGCGAGGGGGCTATGAGTACTTTTACCAAGGATGCCGACTGGCTGGACTGGTGCGCCAATCCATCGAAGCCGAAATTCCAGCTGCCCAAGGGGGCGGTCGATGCCCATTGCCATGTGTTTGGGCCAGGCGACCTGTTCCCCTTCGCGCCTGAGCGCAAATATACGCCTTGCGACGCCTCGTGGGCGCAGCTGTTTGCCTTGCGCGATTTCCTGGGCTTCGAACGCAATGTGATTGTGCAGGCGACCTGCCACGGCGCTGACAATCGCGCCCTGGTCGATGCGCTGCAACGCTCCAGTGGTAAGGCGCGCGGCGTCGCCACGGTCAAGCGCTCGGTCAGCGACGAAGAGCTGCAGGCGCTCCATGTCGCCGGCGTGCGGGGCGTGCGCTTCAACTTCGTCAAGCGCCTGGTCGATGCCTTGCCATTTGACAGCCTGACCGAGATCGCCGGGCGCATCGCCAAACTGGGCTGGCACATCGTCATCTATTTCGAAGCCGACGACCTGAAGGAATACTTCCAGTTTTTCACGGATTTGCCGACGACCGTGGTGGTCGATCATATGGGGCGTCCGGACGTGTCGAAGGATGCCTTCGGACCCGATTTCGACCTGTTTGTGAAGCTGCTGGAATACGATAATTTCTGGTGCAAGACGACCTGTCCCGAGCGACTGACCAAATCCGGCCAGCCGGCCTATGACGATGTTGTGCCGTTCGCCAAACGGATCGTCGAAGCCTTTCCCGGCCGGGTCATCTGGGGCACGGACTGGCCACATCCCAATCTGAAGTCGCACATGCCGGACGATGGCCATCTCGTCGATTTCATCCCGCGCATCGCAACGACCGAAGCCTTGCAGGAAAAGCTTTTGGTTACCAACCCTATGCGCCTCTACTGGCCGGAGGAAATCTTGTGAGCCGTCCGCCTGTCCAGCGCCCCTATGACGATGTTCCGGGCACGACGGTCTTTGACGAGCGTATGTCGCGCAAGGGCTATCACCTCAACCAGTTCTGCATGTCGCTGATGAAGCCGGAGAACCGTGAGCGCTTCAAAGCCGATAACCGCGCCTATCTCGACGCATGGAAGATGTCGGAGGAGCAGAAGCAGGCGGTCATAGATCGCGACTACAACCGAATGCTATCGCTCGGCGGGAACATCTATTTCCTGGCCAAGATCTTCTCCAGCGACGGCCTCAGCTTTCAATACGCGGCCTCGACCATGACCGGGGTCAGCGAGGAAGATTACCTGAAAATGATGCTGTCGGGCGGTCGTAGCCCCGACGGCAACCGTTACAAGCACGAGTGGGAGACTAAGTAATGGCCCGCATTACCGCAGGCGTCGCGACCTCGCACGTGCCGGCCATCGGCCGCGCCATCGATACGGGCCAAACACAGAGCGACTACTGGAAGCCCCTGTTCGACGGCTTCGAATTTTCCAAAAAATGGGAAGCGTCGGAGAAGCCTGACGTCGTTTTTCTGGTTTATAACGACCACGCCACAGCCTTTTCCCTCGACTTCATCCCGACCTTTGCGATCGGTGTCGCCGAAGACTATGCCGTGGCCGACGAAGGTTTCGGCCCGCGCCCGGTGCCGCCGGTCGAAGGTCACGCCGACCTGGCCTGGCATATCGCCAGCAGCGTCATCCAGCAGGATTTCGACCTGACGGTCGTCAATAATATCCCGGTCGATCATGGCCTGACGGTTCCGCTGTCGCTGATGTTCGGCCAGCCGGATGCCTGGCCGTGCAAAGTCATCCCCTTTGCCGTCAACGTTGTGCAGTATCCGGTGCCGTCGGGCCGTCGTTGCTACAATCTTGGCAAGGCCATCCGCCGCGCGATTGAGACCTTTGACGAAGACCTCAACGTGCAGATCTGGGGCACGGGCGGCATGTCGCATCAGTTGCAGGGGCCGCGCGCCGGGCTGATCAACCAGCCGTGGGACAAGGCCTTCCTTGGCGACATGGTCGATAATGTCGAGCGCCTGTTGGCTATTCCGCCCGAGGAATACATCCGCGAAGCCGGTTCCGAAGGGATCGAACTGGTCATGTGGCTTATCATGCGCGGCGCATTGGACGACCAAGTGACCGAACTGCACCGGCATTACCATGTGCCGGCCTCGAACACGGCCATCGGCCATATAATTCTGAAAAACGGGAAGTAGACCATGAAAATCGCTCTGGCCGGCGCGGGCGCCTTCGGTATCAAGCATCTGGATGGACTGAAGAAGATCGCCAAGGATCACCCTGAGGTCGAAGTCGTGGCCCTGGTCGGCCGGCGTCTGGAGCCGACGCAGGAGGTTGCAGTCAAGTATGGCATTCCGCACGTCTTCACCGAACTCGAGGACGCGCTGGCGCTCCCCGAAGTCGATGCCGTCATTCTGTGTACGCCGACCCAGATGCACGCTGCCCAGGCTGTTGCCTGTATGAAGGCCGGCAAGCATGTTCAGGTGGAGATTCCTCTGGCTGACAGCTGGCAGGACGCGCAGGACGTGCTCGACACCCAGAAGTCTACCGGCCTGGTCTGCATGGTCGGTCACACCCGTCGCTTCAACCCGTCGCACCAGTGGGTGCACAAGCGCATCCGGGCGGGCGAGCTGAACCTCCAGCAGATGGACGTCCAGACCTATTTCTTCCGCCGCACCAATATGAACGCCCTGGGGCAGGCGCGTTCCTGGACCGATCACCTGTTGTGGCACCACGCGGCCCACACGGTCGACCTGTTCGCCTATCAGGCGGGATCGCCCATCGTGAAGGCTAATGCGGTGGAAGGTCCGCATCATCCGGAGCTCGGCATCGCCATGGATATGTCGATCCAGTTGAAGGCGGCGAATGGCGCCATCTGCACGCTCAGCCTGTCGTTCAACAACGACGGGCCGCTGGGGACCTTCTTCCGGTATATCGGCGACACGGGCACCTACATTGCGCGCTATGATGACCTGGTCGACGGCAAGGAGCAGCCGATTGACGTCAGCAGCGTCGATGTCTCGATGAACGGCATTGAGCTTCAGGACCGCGAATTCATCGCCGCCATCCGTGAGGGCAGGGAACCCAATAGTTCCGTTGCGCAGGTGCTGCCGTGCTACAAGGTGCTGCACGATCTGGAACAGCAGCTTCAGGCCTGAAGATGCGCACGATCGCGGGCCGTCCTGTCAATCCTGTCGGGCTGGGGTGCATGAACCTCAGTCACGCTTATGGCGTGCCGCCTTCGCCGCAAGATGGCATCGCTCTGGTCCATCGCGCCTTTGATCTGGGGGTCGATCATTTCGACACCGCTGCCCTTTATGGCTTCGGCCGCAATGAGGAACTGGTCGGGGAGGCGCTGTCTCCGATCCGCAGCCAGATATTTCTGGCCAGCAAATGCGGCATGACCGGTGTGGACGGCAAAAGGGTCATAGATGGCCGGCCCGAAACGTTGATGGCGACGTGCGAGGCGGCCTTGCGCCGTTTGCGCACCGATCATATCGACCTTTACTACCTGCACCGTTGGGACAGGGCGGTGCCGCTGGAAGACCAGATTGGCGCGCTGGCTCGATTGTTAGAGGCGGGGAAAATCGGCGCCATCGGCTTGTGCGAAGTGTCTGCACAGACTGTGCGTCGGGCGCATGCGGTCTATCCGATAGCTGCTGTTCAGACCGAATATTCGCTATGGACGCGCAACCCGGAGATTGCCGTGCTTGAGGCTTGCCGGGAGATCGGCGCCGCCTTTGTCGCCTTTTCACCCCTGGCGCGCGGTTTCCTGGCGGGCAGCGTAAAGACGGCGGACTTCGCTGAGCGCGACATCCGTATACCCATGCCGCGTTTCCAGCCGCCGCAGTTTGAGGCAAATCTGGCAGCTCTTGAGCCCTATGAAGCCCTGGCAGGCGCGGCGGAAATAACGCCGGCGCAACTGGCCGTGGCTTGGCTGCTGTCGCGTGCACAGCACGTTCATGTCATTCCGGGCACGACCTCGATCGCACACCTTGAAGAAAACCTGGTGAGGCCCGCGGTGCGGGCAACTGTTCTGGAACGGGCTGATGCGTTGATTAACCGGACGACCATCGCCGGAGCCCGGTATCCGGCGGCGGTCCAGGCTGAAATCGATACCGAGGAGTTCGATTGAAGAAATCCGTTGCCAGTGGCAATTTCTATTATAATCTATAACCATTATAACGGCGAAAAACGCCTTGGGGAGGACAGGATATGGACGCCAATATCGGCGCAACGGCGCCTGCGCCGAAAATATCGGCCGTCAGGATGACATTCCTGATCATAACCTGCGCGTTGATCATGCTGCTGGAAGGCTTCGACATCCAGGCGCTGGGCATTGCCGCACCGGTGTTGATGCCGTTGTTGAAGCTAGATCCCGTCCAGTCCGGCGAAATATTCTCCGCGGCCCAGGCAGGCGTGGTTCTGGGTGCATTGACCGGCGGGTTTCTCAGCGACAAGTGGGGGCGGCGTAATGTGTTGTTGCTGGCGGTCCTGATCTTCGGCGCTTTCAACCTGTCGACCGCCTTTGTTTATGATTTCACGACGCTGCTGTGGGCACGGGCTTTGACCGGCTTCGGACTGGGCGCGGCCATGCCTAACGTCATTGGTCTGGCGGTAGAATACGCGTCGCCCAAAAATCGCGTCAAGGCCGTGACCGCCATCATGGCCGGCATGCCGCTGGGAGGCGCGTCTGCAGCCTTGTTCGCGCGCCTCTATTTCAAAGACATGGGCTGGCAGTCGCTGTTTTACATCGGCGGCATCATACCAGTGGCCTTGACCCTGTTGATCTTCTTCCTGCCGAACGCCAAAGCTGCGCGTGTGGCTGACGGCAGTCCAAAGGTTGGACTTTGGTCAGCATTGTTCGGCGGCGGCCGTGCCACCAGCACCCTATTGCTGTGGGTGGTCTTCTTCCTGACATCGAGCGTCCTCTATATGATCCTGAACTGGCTCCCCAGCCTGATGACCCAACGGGGCATGGAGGTCCAGGTCGGGCAGATGGCGTCCCTGGTCTTCAATCTGGTCAGCATTGCCGGTACCCTGACTCTGGGCGCGGTAATCGATCGTTTCGGCTACAAATGGGCGATGCCGGTGGCCTATATCGGTTTCCTGGCGGGCATGTGCGGCATGGCTTTTACCGGGGCGGCAGAGGCGCTCATGGTCAGTGTCGGGGTAACGGGCTTTTTCCTGCTGGGTGCGCAGTACTCGCTCAACGGCATTTCACCGATGTATTACCCCAAGCCTGCACGTGGGCTAGGGACGGGCGCAGCGATTGCGTTTGGTCGCGTCGGATCGATTACCGGACCGCTCATGGCCGGTTATATCCTGAAAACCGGGATTGGGCCTTTGCACGGACCCAGCGGCGTTGCCATGGCGATGATTCCGTTGATCATCGTCGCTGGCTTCGCGGTCACCTTGCTGGTCCTCAGCGCCAGGATACTTGAGGATTAAGTCATGCGGCGCGCCAGACGGAAGTCGCGCGGCGACTGTCCGACATGGCGGCGAAACAGGCGGGAAAAATAGGCCGGATCATCAAAGCCTGTCTGATGGCAGCAATCGGCTATCGACAGGTCGCTGTACAGCAATAGCCGCCGGGCCTCGATCAGCCGCCGGTGCAGCAAGACCTGCATTGGTGAGTCTTCACCGGCCTTGTGGCAGGCGTAGCGCAGTTGTGGCTCGGTGACACGCAGAGCCTGAAGATAATCGTCCAAGTTCCATCCACTGCGGAAGTTGCGCTCGACCTGATCGCGAAACCGGGCCAAAAGGCGTTGATGGGGGGCTGCCGGCGTGGCCGCATGATCGCCCTGCCGGTCAAGAAGACGCTCGAGGTCCGCCATCAGGCCCAGCAGGTTGGCCTCGATGGCGATACGATAAGCGGGGGCCTGCCAGCGCAGTTCGCGATCGAGGCGGACCAGCCAGCGCTGGATGTCGCGAAGCGTGCGGCGGTCATCTATGGGAACGGCTCTGGGCGAGGGAAGGGGACGTACGAGTTCCGGGCGCGTACGGTAAACCTCATCCAGATAAGTGCTTGCGATCGTCAGGACGTGTCCGGAGATGTCCTCGCTGAAGTCAAAGCCGTGCACGGAGCCAGCGGGCACCAGTACGATATGGGGTGCCGTGAAGGCCAGGCCATCGCCTTCGCCCAGCACCCGGCCGTGCCCGCGCACGACAATCAGTACATGGTTCAAATCGCCGTGCATATGGGGACGAATCCGGCCCTGGAGTGGCGCAGAGCGATCGGCGATGGTCTCCAGGTGGAGAAAGTGCTCATCGACCTCGCGGGGCGGCTCTCCGAACAGATAGAAACGCGGGATAGCAGACATGGGTTTCTCGGTTTTGTCCAAGTTTATAGCATCTGAGTGCATGGTTTCCCAGCCTCATCAACTGCATGCTGCGGGCAAAAGAGGAGGTCCGGATGGAAACCCAACGCACTCAGGTGGTTATTGTCGGTGGCGGCGTCGCCGGCCTGATGCTGTCGCAGTTGCTGCACGTCGAGGGCATCGACTGCGTCATCCTTGAGCGGCAGACCCGCGCCTATACAGAAGCCAGAATCCGAGCGGGTGTTCTGGAATACGGCACAGTCGATCTGCTGCGACGGGTTGGCGTTAATGACCGCATGGACTGCCAGGGATTGCCGCACGAGGGATTTGCCCTGATGGACGACGGCGAGGCCTTTCGTATTGATCTGCACGCCCTGGCCGGCCGCGACGTCATGGTCTATGGCCAGACCGAGATCACCATCGACCTGATGGACGCCTGTGTCGAGCGCGGTGTACCGCTGGTGTTCGAAGCCGTTGATGTCGAACTGCACGACATCGAGGGCGCGCCATGGGTGAGCTACATGAAAGACGGTAAGACCCATCGCATCGACTGCGATTTTATCGCCGGCTGTGACGGGTTTCATGGCGTCAGCCGAAGGACCCTGCCGGACGCTGCGGCACACTGCATTGAAAAGGTTTATCCGTTCGGCTGGTTGGGTATTCTGTCGGATGTCCCGCCGATGGACCATGAACTGATCTATTCCAACCATGAAAGAGGCTTTGCCCTGGCGAGCCAGAGGTCGCCGACGCGCAGCCGATATTACATCCAGTGCGACGCCTCGGAGAAGATTGAGGACTGGGCGGACGACCGGATCTGGGACGAACTGGCCGTGCGGTTGGGTGACAACGGCCGGATCACGCGCGGGCCGTCGATTGAAAAGAGCATTGCGCCGCTGCGGTCGTTCGTCTGTGAAAAAATGCAGCATGGCCGGCTGTTCCTGGCCGGAGACGCGGCACATATCGTGCCGCCAACTGGCGCCAAAGGCCTGAACCTGGCAGCCTCGGACGTGGCCTATCTGGCGGACGGACTGATCGGTCATTACAAGCGCGGGGACGAGGCGGGTTTGCAGGGCTATACCGGACGCGCCTTGAATCGTATCTGGAAGGCTGAGCGGTTTTCCTGGTCAATGACGCAACTTACGCATCGCTTCCCGGCCATGTCAGTCTTTGACCGCAAGATGCAAAAGGCGGATCTGAGCTACATCCGCAGCAGCCAGGCAGCGCAGACGGCGATCGCCGAGAACTACATCGGCCTGCCGCTTTAATCCACCAGCATCAGGGCGTCGAGGGCGACAACGCCTTGCGGGTAGACAACAACCGGGTTCAGGTCGATTTCACGGATTGTCGGTTCGCTTAATAGCAGGCGGCCGAGACGCGCGATCAAAGCCGCAACAGCGCCAATGTCCAAAGCCGGCGAGCCGCGAAAGCCTGTCAGAAGTGGCGCGCTTTTCAATTGCAGCAGCTCTGCGGTGATTTCAGCTTCGGTCAGGTCGGGTGGCAGCAGGCGGACGTCGTGGAACAGTTCAGCCGTCACACCGCCAAGACCCGCGAGAATGACAGGACCCCACTCCGGATCGACCTTGGCGCCGACGATCAACTCAAGCCCGCGCTCGCCCATCTTTTCGATCAGGACGCCGTCCAGCTTCAGATCGGCATTGTATGCAGCGACATTGGCGTAAAGTTTGGACCAGGCTTCGGCGAGTTGTCCACCATCCCGGATGTTGAGCAGCACGCCGCCCGCATCGCTCTTGTGGCTCAAATCAGCCGACTGGGCTTTCAGGACGACAGGCCAGCCGATGGCTTCGCATGCCGCCTGGGCGTCTTCTAAAGACGTGGCGAAGCGGCCGGATGGAAAGGGAATACCGATGGGGTTGAGGATATCCTTGGCACGGTATTCCGGCACGACGCCGTGCACGCCTGCCAGCGCGGCAGACAGCGGCTCCGGCGCCGATGTGGTGACGGCGCGCGCGCTCAAGGCGTTTAGGCGCTTGAGGGCGCGGAAGGCGCGTTCGGTCGACGGAAAGCACGGTACGCCCTGGGCACGAAGCTGAGCGATGAAGTTGGCCGGAATGTCGCCCCCTTCATCCAGCCCGGCATAGATGACGGGTTTGGAGGGCTTCAGTTCGGTGACGGCGCGCAGGATCGGCGGAATCTTGATGCCGGTCGTGACAGGATCGGTCTGGATCACGCCCATGACGATCGTGCCGAAGCGGTCATCGTCGAACAGGGCGGCCAGGGTGCGATAATAGAGGTCGGGCTCCACCAGGCCTTGAGCGGTCAGGTCAAGCGGATTGCTGACCCCGACAAATGGGGGAAGGGCGGCGCGCAGGGCGGGCGAGTCTTCATCTGCGATCGCGGGCATGGCCACATCCAGATCTTCACAAAGGTCAAGCGTCAATGCCTTGAACGCACCCGATTCGCCGAACACAGCTGTACCGCCCGATGGCAGGGCAGGGCAGCGGATAGCGATTTCGGCGATATCGGCCAGTTCTTCCAGGGTCTCGGCGAAGACGACGCCGGCGCGCATCGTATGGACGCGCATGACGGCGTAGTCCCCTGCCATGGCTCCCGTGTGCGTGGCGGCGGACTCGCGTGCGGCGGCACTCTTGCCGGGGTGCAACAGGACGATCAGTTTTCCGGCCTGGCGGGCGCGGCGTGCGGCGGCCAGGAAACGCTGCGGCTTGCGGAACTGCTCGACGATCATCGTGATGACGCGCGTCGCCGGATCGTTGATCAGGTATTCGACATAGTCCTCGACGCCTGATGCGGCCTCATTTCCGGTCGAAACCGAAAAGCTGAGGCCCAGGTCGCGGCTGGCGATCGTGGTGCCGAGGACGCAGGCCATGGCGCCGCTTTGCGACACGATGCCAATGCCGGGGCGGCCATCAAGCTTGGCGATATTGGTTTCAACAAAAGTCAGAGGTACGGCATCAATGTAGTTGACCATGCCCAGGCAGTTAGGGCCTTCGACGACCATGCCCGAGTCGCGTGCCAGACGGCCAATTTCCTGCTGTTCAGCGAGGCCCTCAGGTCCGCCTTCGGCAAATCCGGCGGAGAAGATGACGGCCGCACCGCATTTGTGATCCGACAGGTCGCGAACGGCATCCAGCACGCCGGCGCGGGGAATAGCCAGGACGGCGGCGTCGATGCCCGCCGGCAATGCCGCGACGGAGGGGTAGCATTTGCGTCCCCCAATCTCGTCACGCTTCGGGTTCACCAGGAAGATGTCGCCGGTAAATCCGTTGCGTTCCAGATTGGCGAGGACCGAAGCGCCCAACGCGCCCGGCTTATCCGAAGCGCCGATGATAGCCACCGAGCGGGGGCGCAACAGGCGTTCGATCGGATTGACGAAGGTGATCGTGTGGGCGTCGGCAGTCATCGTTTACCGTTATGTCTAGATCGGAATGATTTTAGACGGAAGCATCATTCCGATCTAATCTTTTGTTTTGTCGCGATATTTAAGGCGAAAACCGCTTCACACTTTTCGCCATATCGCTCTAGAAACGCCGGAGGACCCATGGCCCTCCAGCCAACCCGCTAAGCTTTAGGCTTTTTGCTTCGATTTGTCGTAGGCGCCCAGACCTGGCTTATAGGTCTTGTCGTCGATGAACTGCTTGATGCCTTCCTTGCGGCCTTCATTGTCGTAGCTGTTCGCCGCTTCCTGCATCCGGACCAGATAATCCTCAGCCTCATCGTAGGCCATCAGGCTGACGCGGCGTACGGCATCCTTGGTCGCCTTCAATGCCACAGGATTTTTGGCGAGCAGGACCTTTGCAACCTCTGTAACGCGGGCTTCCAGCCCGGTAAGCGGAATGGCTTCATTGACCAGTCCCCAGTCGGCTGCGGTCTTGCCGTCGATGTTTTCGCCCATCATGGCATGGTACATGGCCTTGCGGAACGGCAGCAGTTCGACGGCGACCTTGGTCGCGCCGCCACCCGGCAGAATGCCCCAGTTGATTTCGGACAGGCCGAACTGGGCTTCTTCGGCGGCAAAGGCCAGGTCGCAGGCGAACAGGGGGCCGTAGCCGCCGCCGAAGCACCAGCCGTTGATCATGGCGATGGTCGGCTTCTGGTACCAGCGCAGACGGCGCCACCAGCCATAGGCCTCGCGTTGCGCCTGACGCGTCGCGCCCATGCCCTTGGCCTCATTCTCGCGGAAATATTCCTTGAGATCCATGCCGGCCGACCAGGCACTGCCTTCCCCGCTCAGGACCAGGACGCCGACATCATCGCGATACTCCAGGTCGTCCAGTACCCGCATCATCTGGCGGTTCAGCTTGGGCGACATGCAGTTGCGTTTTTCGGGGCGGTTGAATTTGACCCAGGCGATACCGTCACGCACTTCACAGGCAACGGTGTCTTCTTCGGCGCGTTCGATCTTGGGGGAGGATTCGTTCATGCAGGTACCAGGATTAGCTATTGAATTTATGAGAACCGGATAGATCAGGGCCGCCACAATTTGCGTATCTCAGGCAATATGCTTTCGACCGCCATAAGCAGGCGTGAAAAGGCAGCGGCTCTGTCAATGTTTCATCAAATGGGGAAATGTCCAGGCTGAGTCTCGATCGTGATCCAGCGCAGATCGGTGAATTCGTTAATGCCGGCCTTGCCGCCAAAGCGGCCATAGCCAGAATCCTTGACGCCGCCGAACGGCATCTGGGCTTCGTCGTGTACCGTGGCGCCGTTGATGTGGCACATGCCCGACTGGATGCGAGCGGCGACATTCAGCGCTTCGGCGATATTGGTCGTGAACACGGCAGCCGTCAGGCCATATTCCGTGTCATTGGCGATACGGACTGCGTCGTCCGTGTCCTTGGCGCGGACGATGGAGACGACGGGTCCAAAGCTTTCTTCTGCATAGATGCGCATGGCCGGCGTCACGCCATCCAGCACCGAGGCGGGAATGAGAACGCCTTCGCCTTCACCGCCGGCGATCAGCTTGGCGCCCTTGGCAATGGCGTCGCGCATGAGTTCACGGACCTTGTCGCCGGACTTGACATCGACCACGGCCCCCAGCGGCGTCTTGCCTTCCAGCGGATCGCCCGCAGGCATGGTAGCGGCCTTGGCGGCGAAGCGCTTGACGAACTCGTCGTAGACGGCGTCGACCACGATGATCCGTTCGGTCGACATGCAGATCTGACCCTGGTTCATGAAGGCGCCGAAAGCAGCGGCCTTGACGGCCTCGTCGAGGTCGGCGTCCTTGAGGACCAGCAGCGGCGCCTTGCCGCCCAGTTCCAGCAAGGCAGGTTTCAGCTGGGCTGCGGCGCGGGCTGCGATGATCTTGCCGACGTGGGTCGAACCCGTGAAGTTCACTCGCTTGACCGCCGGATGGTCGATGAGCGTGCCGACGACATCGGCGGCATCTTCGGGCGCATTGGTGACCAGGGAGACGATGCCTTCCGGCGCGCCAGCGCGGCTGAAGGCTTCAGCGATCAGCCAGTGGGTGCGCGGGCAGGCTTCTGCAGCCTTGAGGACAACGGTATTGCCGCAGGCGAGCGGCGTGGCGATGGCGCGGACACCGAGGATAACGGGTGCGTTCCACGGCGCGATGCCGAGCACGACACCGGCAGCCTGACGAACGGCCAGGGCGACACAGCCCGGCTTGTCCGACGGAATGGTTTCGCCCGCGACCAGGGTGGTCAGGGACGCGGCTTCGCGCATCATATTGGCGGCCAGCATGCAGTTGAACCCGGCCCAGGCCTGGGTTGAACCTGTTTCAGCCTTCATGGCGGCGATGAATTCGGGCGCCATGGCAGAAAGCTGATCGGCGACTTTCAACAGGACGGCACGGCGTGCATTGGGCCCCAAGGCCGACCAGGCAGGAAAGGCGGCAGCCGCAGCATCGACCGCCTTGATGGCATCGGCCGTCGAGGCAGCAGCCGCGGTCGTCGCAACCTGACCCGAAATGGGGTTGAGGCGGTTAAAGGTGCGCCCGCCCTCGGCCTTGACGGCTTTAGAAGCCATGATCAGGTCAAGTTCAGCGGAAGAAACGGTGTCCAACATGGCAATGGCTCCCTGTCGCGCCCTTGAATGGCACGTTAATTGTTATGTAACATACCTATTATGATCGGTCATTATTTATTTTGTCGCATGCGCGAAAAAACAAGGGTAGAGACGAAATCAAAAGGACCCCGGAGAACGCCTTGAAAAAGAAGACCTCTCTTGTTGACGCCGATCCCGCTGAGCTGCTGGAAAGCCAGATCGGCTTTCAACTGCGACTGGCGCAGCTGGCTGTGTTTGCCGAGCTGATCGATCGCATGAAGGAGATCGGGATTCGTCCTGTTGACCTATCGGTCCTGATGCTCCTGGAGGTCGAGCCGGGCTTGCGTCAGCACGTGATTGGTGATCGCCTGAAGATTCAGCGGCCCAACGTGGTGGCGCTGATCGATGCCTTGCAGGATCGTGGACTGGTCGAACGCAAGGTCGACAAGATTGACCGCCGCGCTAACCAACTGCGCCTGACGGATGCCGGCACGGCCCTGTTGAAGGAGGCCAAGCGCATCCAGCGCCGGCATCTCGATCGGATGTATCAAATTCTTGACGGTGTCGATGTCGAGAACTTTATGAAGGGCCTGCGTTTGCTGGCCGCCATGCCGCCCCGCGACACCGCCGAAGGCTAATCCTTCCAATATGTGCCAAATACAGCGCGTTTTTTTGCGCGCCGAAAAATTGTCGATTTTATTGTTGACAATCCGAAGCGCGTTGGCATTCTTAATAGTTATAAAAACTAACTAATTGGGAGCGAAACAATGCCAAAGGGAGTTGCGTATCGTCGTGTCTTGTTAGCTGGGGCAGCTATAGCCTTGGCGCCACTTTCCGCCTTGTCACAGGAAGCGCCGGCTACGGCCGACGCGCCGAAAGAAGCGGACGTCGTTGTTGTCACCGGCTCACGCTTGCGGGGCACTGCTCCGGTCGGCTCGACCATCATTTCGCTTGGTCGTGACGAAATCGCCAAGTCGACCGCCGGAACGACCGATCGTATTATCAAGGAAATTCCACAGGTCTTCGATCTCGGCGTCAGTGAAAACTCGCGCGGCCAGTCGGGTGGTTCCGGCAACATTACCTACGGCAACAGCGTCAACCTGCGTGGAATCGGCCCGTACTCGACCCTGATCCTGGTCGACGGTCACCGCGTTGTCAGCAATTCCCGCTCAATCGATCCGTCGGTCATGCCATCTCTCGGTCTGGAGCGGATCGAAGTCGTGGCTGATGGTGCGTCCGCCATCTACGGTTCTGACGCAGTCGCCGGCGTCGTAAATCTGATCCCGCGCAAGACGCTCGATGGTGTTGAGGCCCTGGTTCGTTACGGTTCCGCTGACGGCTTCGACGAAAAGCAGATCGGCCTGGCCATGGGCAAGGTCTGGGACGGCGGTCAGTTCATGATCGCGGCAGAGAAGGTCGAGAGATCGGCCCTCAAGGGTGCGGACCGTGATTTCTTCGTGTCCGACCAGCGCCCGTTTGGCGGCAACAACTATTCCGTCACCAAGTGCGCGCCTGGCACGCTCAAGGCGGGCGGAACCTCCTATGCGATGCCGGCCAGCCTGACACAGGCGAATGCGAGCAGTCTGGTTGCCGGCACGTCGAACACCTGTGACGATCTGATCGGCCAGGATCTGGTGCCTGAACAGGAATATACGTCGTTCAATTCGACCTATTCCCAGGATCTCACGCCGTGGATGACGATCTTCGCAGATGCATTCTATAGCCGCCGTGATTTTGTGCGCGATCCGGCGTCGGCCAGTGCCACCCTTACGGTGCCGCAAACCAATGCATGGTTTGTCCGGCCGGCCGGTTTTACCGGCACCAGCTATACGGTGGACTACAACTTCATCAATGACTTGCCGCTCGACCAGATTACCGGCCACGCGCAGAGCTGGCAGATCACGCCAGGTGTCCGTTTCAAGCTGCCGAAAGACTGGCAACTGGAAATCGTCTATGGCGTTGGTCGCACCCACGACAATTCGATCCAGACGCGCGGCCTGAACAATACCGCGTTGAACGCCGCCCTGGCCAGCAACGATCCAACCAAGGCCTTTGACCCATACGGCGGGCATCGCACAGCCGCAAATGTCATTGCCGGTATCAGCGACCAGCTGTTCATCGCGCCGACCATCGGCCGGTACAGTGGTGGCGAAATGCGCTTGAGTGGTGCGCTGTTCAGCCTGCCGGGGGGGGACGTGAAGCTGGCGGCAGGCCTTGAAGTTCAGCGCAACGCGGTTGATCTCGGCCTCCTGCGTGGTGGGCCGGGTTCAGCGATGACCTTCCGCTACTTCAAGCGCAATGTGATCTCCGCCTACGCCGAGACGCTGGTTCCGATCTTCGGTGCGGCAAACGCAATACCCGGCTTCCAGAAGCTTGACCTGTCGGTGGCTGTGCGGACCGACGAGTATTCGGACGTCGGCCAGACGACCAACCCGAAATACGGTATCAACTGGACGCCGATGGACGGCCTGACCTTCAAGGCGTCTTACGGAACCTCCTTCCGGGCGCCGATCATTCCGCAGATCTACGGCAACTCGAACGGCCTGTTCGGTCAGGCCTACCAGAATCCGGCTGGCGGCGCGCCGCTGACGGGCTTCGCCTATTCGGGCACCAATCTGGACCTGACGCCAGAAACGGCCGAGACCAAGTCGTTCACCGTCGACTGGCGTCCGTCCTCGACCTTCAATGCCAGCCTGACCTATTTCGACGTTCTCTATGAAAACCAGGTGACGTCCTACCTGTCGGACCTGGCGATCCTGACGCGGTCGAGCCAGTTCGACGGCACTGGCATCATCCTGACCGGAACCGCGGCCCGCGATCGCGTGCTGGAACTGCTGGCTCAGGGCATACCGCTCCTGCGCGGGTCATTCCCGGGCGGCAACCCCAACAATGTCACGCTATATGTCGATGGCCGCAACAAGAATCTTGGTGTCTCCTCGACTCAAGGGTTCGACTTCGCCTCGACCTACCGCGTGCCGACCGACAACTGGGGTGATTTCCGCTTCAATGTCGCCGGCACCTATCTGACCAAGTATGAGGCCGCGATCACGCCGTCGGCGCCGAAGATCGACCTGCTCAATACGATCTTCAATCCGCTCACCCTGAAGATGCGTGCCTCCGTCGGCTGGGAAAAGGGACCGATCAACGCCCAGCTTACCGTCCATCGCGTCGGCGCGTACGACAATACGGCCATCACACCGATACAGGAGGTCGAAGCCTATTCGCCGGTCGACCTGTATGTGGCCTGGGACCTGGGGGAGCATCTCGGCACCAACCTGACCCTCGGCCTGGATGCGAGCGATCTCTTCGACTCCGGCCCGCCCTATGTCAACCTGGCGCCCAGCGTCAACGGCAGCGGCGGTTACGACGCCACCGCGGCTTCACCGATGGGCCGCAAGGTCGCGGTCAGCCTGCGCGCCAAGTGGTAAGCCTAAGTTATTGCTTTATAGTGATATTTAGCGCTCTAAGGCGCAAAGAAATGCGAATGGATTGTTGAAAGCGAATGGAAGCCCTGATCGACATGCGCGCGCATATGGCGCTCGGCGTCCTCGGGGCGACCTTCGACGATTGCCGCCGTAATCAGGCGATGGTCGGCATTGGCGGAATCGATGCGCTGGGCGTTGTAGAAGGTCGAAAACAGCAACCGGTAGATCGGTATTGTCAGCGTGGCGAGGAAGGTCTGGACGTAGTCGTTGCGGGCGCCTTCGATGATCAGGCGGTGCCAGGCTGTATTCAGCCTGGCGAACTGTTCATGGTTGCCGGTGGACTCGCCCTGGTTCATCTCTTCCTGGATGGCCAGGAGGCGGGTCTTCAGTTCGGGCGCATCGGCTGCGGCGAAATCGGCTGCGGCGATGCCTTCGAGCGCCATGCGGGCGCGATAGATCTGGCGGACTTCGTCGAGAGTCAGGCGTTTGACGGAGGCGCCGCGAAACTCTTCGATGGTGACCAGGCCTTCGGTGGCCAGTCTCTGCAAGGCTTCGCGAACACGAGAGCGGGTGGCGCCGGTTTCGGTTATGATGTCGGCTTCGACCAGCCTCTGGCCTGGGACGTAACGGCCCATCCGGATGCCGTCGCGCAAGCGATCGGCAACGTCATGAGCGGCGAGGGGCTTTGGCTTTGTCGTCATGAATCAAGCATTCGGCATGACCGGCCGGATTGTCAACTATTTCGTCGGCGTTTTTCCTGAGTAGCTTCAAGATCTTGTTATGACTGTTTCTGATATTACTCTGTTATTTACCGGCGACCTGGTGCTGGATGTTCCCGATGCCGACTATTGGCTGTCTGGAATCGCACCGGCCCTGCTCGCCGCGGATGTGGCGATCGGGCATCTTGAGGTGCCGCACACCCTGAGTGTCGATGCGCTGGCCGGAGATGTACCGGCGCCCGGCGCCCCGCCTGAAAACCTGGAGGCATTGCGAAGCGCTGGCTTCACGGCATTGACCCTGGCAGGTAATCATATCGCCGATTGCGGGGCGACCGGAATTGCAGATACAAGGGCTGGTCTCGATCGACTGGGCATCCTGCATACAGGCGCCGGCAAGGATCTGACGGAAGCCGCGCAACCCGCGATCATTCAGCAGGGTGGGCGGAGGATTGCCCTGCTGAGCTATAATCTGGTTGGGCCTGAGATTGCCTGGGCGGGACGCAAGCAGGCCGGGTGCAATTATTTGCGTGTCGAGACCCGGGATGGGTCGCCCATCGCACCGGCGGCCCCCCTGGCGGTCTTCGCGGATGACAAGCGATTGGCTGATGAGATCGCCGCCGCGCGTTCCAACGCTGACCTGGTCGTAGTGGCCCTGCACAAGGGGATTGTCCATACCCCGGCAGTCCTGGCACCTTATGAACGGCCGGCCGCGCAAGCAGCGATAGATGCCGGCGCGGACATCGTTATCGGCCATCACCCGCACATTGCGCGCGGCATCGAAATCTACAAGGGCAAGCCCATATTCCATGGCCTTGGCAATGGCTGTGTCGTCACCCACGCCCTGAGCCCCGGTCAGGACCATCCCGCGCGTGCCGCCTGGGTGGAGCGGCGCAAGGCCCTGTTCGGCTTCGAGCCTGATCCGGCCTACACCCTGGCGCCGTTTCATCCCGAAGCGGTCAACGCCCTGATCGGCAAGGTCGTGTGGCGCGCCGACGGACAATTCTGCACAAGCTTTCTGCCGGTATTCATCGAAGCGCCCGGCCGCCCGGTACTGGCAACAGGCGAGCGTGCTGAGGCCATTACCCGATACATAGCCGATATTACCATCCGCGCCGGGTTGCCGGCTCTGGATCTGAACGCAGGCGCCCTGGAGGTCGCCGTTGCATGACTGAGCCCCAACACCACGCATGGCCCCTGCGCGCGTTGACCATTGTCGGAGGCGGCGCACTTCTGGTCGCAATGGCTTGCGACGCCATGGGCGTCATCGGCCGCCAGACCGGTCATCCGTTTATCGGCGCGATTGAACTCGTGCAGGCGGCCATCCTGATCGCCGGATCGGCCGGACTGCTGATTGCCAGTCTCACCCGTATCCACGCCACCGTTCATCTGGTGGTTGAACGGCTCCCTGAGGGTGTGCGCGACGTAGCCGAGCGTGTTACGCGCGCCATATCTTCGCTGTTCTTCATCGCCGTTCTGGCGGGTTCCGTGTGGCTGGCTATCGAAGCCTGGTCCGGGTTCGAGGCCAGCGAAGTCCTGGGGATTCCCTATCCTCCGCTGCGTTTCATCGCCTGCGCTTCGGTGGCGGCTGTCGCTGTCGTCTTCCTTTGGCAATCCTTCGCCCGGAGGCCGTCATGATGGCGACACCTGAAACAGGGCTCCTGGGCGTTGTCGTCCTCCTGATCCTGCTGATGACCGGCATGCCCATCGGCGCTGCGCTCGGGCTGGTTGGCATAGGCGGCCTGGTTCTGTGCCTCGGGCTTGAGCCGGCCATCATCAAGTCGGGCGTAGTGCTGCTTGAGACCCTGATCCGCTATGAGCTGGGCACCATCCCCATGTTCCTGCTGGTCGCGCACCTGTGCTTCTCGGCCAATGCCAGCCGTGACATGTTCGATGCCGCTGCCAAGTTTCTGGGTCACAAGCGCGGCGGCCTTGGCTTCGCATCTATCGCCGGCTGTGCCGGCTTTGGTTCGATCAATGGATCTTCGCTGGCTACGGCCGCAACGATTGGACTGGTTGCCCTGCCGGAAATGCGCAAGCGCGGCTACGACGATGGCCTTGCCACCGGCGCGGTCGCTGCCGGTGGAACCCTGGGCCAGATGATTCCGCCATCGGGTGCATTGATCGTCTTTGGCATTATTGCCGAACAGTCGATCGGGAAAATGTTCACTGCCGCCCTGATACCCGGGATTACCCAGGCTTTGTTCTATCTGCTGGTCGTCTGGCTGCTGGTGCGCTGGAAGCCGGAACTGGCGCCCGCCACCGAGCGCGCCCCGTGGTCCGAGCGCTGGAAGGCGCTGCTGAAGATTGTCGATATTGCGCTGCTTGTCATTGTCATGATCGGTGGCATCACGTTTGGCCTATTCACGCCTACCGAAGCGGCGTCTATTGGCGGGATCGGTGCGCTGATTATCGCCGCCACGCGCCGCCGGTTGAACTTCGCCACGCTTTATAATGCGCTGTTCGAGACCCTGAAGACGTCAGGCATGATCGTCACTATCGTGATCGGCGCCATCCTGTTCTCGGTATTCGTTTCGGTGACTGGCCTGACCGATTCCATCGGCAGCTTCATCACCGGGTTGGGTGCGGGGCCCCTGGTCACCATCCTGGTCATGGCGGCGTTATTGCTGTTGCTGGGGTCGGTGCTGGATGGCCTGGCGCTGATGCTGCTGACCACGCCGATCCTGCTGCCGATTATCGACCAGATGGGACTGTCGCCGATCTGGTTCGGCGTCTTTCTGGTCCGTGCCATGGAGATCGGCTTTATCCATCCACCCATCGGCATGAACCTCTATGTCATTCAGGGGATTGCCAAGGACGTACCGCTCAACCGGATATTCATGGGCGTCCTGCCGTTCCTGGTATCGGACCTCGTGCACCTGCTGCTGCTCATTCTCTTCCCCGTTATCACCCTGGGCCTGCCGGAACTTCTCGGACAATGAATACTATAGACACCCTACTGGCCGATCCGCTGTCTGCCGTGCGCGCCACCGTTCATCCTGTCGGTTTTGTCGGCCTCGACATTCCTTTGGAAGTTCTGACCGCTGGTGGCCGCGTGGCCTGTCACCTGCCGTGGGACCGGGCCCTGGCCACCCCGCGCGCCGACCGTTGGCTGGAAAGCGGCTTTGGACCCTGGACGTGTCGCATCCTCGAAGACTGGGCCGAGGGACGTTTCGACCTGTTCGAACATGTGGTCTTCACGCGCGGTGACGATAACGCCCAACGGCTCTACTATTACATTTGCGAATTGCAACGGCGCGGCGAGATCAAAGGGCCGACGCCATTGATCTTCGATGTGGCCTATGTTCGCCGCCCGACCAGTGCCGACCGCACCCGAACGGCTGTTGCCAACCTGTGTGCGCAGCTCGACGTGCAGACCGCAGACCTGGCCATCCCGCAGATAAATGCGCGCCGGGCCGCAATGGCCGCGTTGCAGTCCGGCCGTCAGGTCAACGGCCACTTCTACGAACGTCTGACACGGGCATCGTTGTTTGGCGATGTCGCAGCGGTTGCCCCTGATGGACAAGCGACACAACGCATCTTGCTCGCCGGAACGCCGCCGCCAGACGGCAGGCTGCATCAGGCGGTTGATCAGGCCTGCGCGTCTATTGTGGCCGAAGCGCATGAGCGTTCGTTAGGTTGGATGGGACAACATGTGGCCGAAGATGGTGAGCCACTGACCGCGATTGCCAGCAGCATTTATGCCCGGACGACCGGCGCACGCACCTTTGGCGACAGGAGCCAACGTATCGTGGCAGCAGCTCGTGAGGCTCAGGCTGACGCCGTGCTTCTTTGGTTGATCGAGGAAGAGGAGTCCGAGGTCTGGCATGTGCCTGCCCAACGTGCTGCCCTGGCCGCGGCGGGTATTCCCGCGCTCGTTCTGACCCGCCGTGCCTGGCTGGACGACATCTCGGGCGAAATTTCACACTTTTTGAAAGAGCGCGCCGCATGAGCTTGCTGAAGGGACATCTGGTCCTCACCCTTGGAAACATGGCGAAACGTCCGCTGGCGCGTTATCTGGCTTCATTAGGCGCCACGCTGGCGCCGTTTGACGCGGCGCGTCTCAATGAGGCCTCCTTCCTGATCGACGACCTGGGACTTGAAGCGTCACGTCCCCCCAGCGACTACCCACGCCTGATCCACGTGTCGGTAACGCCCTACGGCAGCTTCGGCCCAAGGGCCAGTTGGAAGGGCGGCGAGTTGCAGGCCTCGGCCATGGGCGGAAGCCTGCGTCTGACCGGCCAGCCTGACCGGTCGCCCGTCAAGGAGGCGGGTGACGCCTGTACCTTCCACGCTGACATGGTCGCAGGCGCCGGCGCCATGGCCGCGCATTATTCCCGCGCGGTCCACGGCCACGGTCAGCACGTCGATGTGTCGATTGCCGAAGTCGCCTTCAGCCGTAATGTCAACGGCATACTTGTGTGGGAATTTGACCGGCGCAAACTGCACCGGGTCGGCGGGGCGCTGAACTATGGCAAGGCGACAGTGCGCTGCATCTGGGCGTTGGCCGACGGCTGGTGCTTCCACTCCCTGATGACGGGCCGCTTCGGCGCGCCGGCCAACCAGGCCCTGTCCGACTGGATCGACGAAGCCGGGCTGGATAATCCGCTCAAGGGTGTCGACTGGCTGAGCTACAATCGCTCGACCCTGCCGGCGGAGACCCGGGAAGTCTGGGAAAAGGCCATCGCAGCCTTTTTCGCCACCCGCACCAAGGCTGAAATGGCGGACGAAGGACGGCGACGCGGCATCAATGCCTGTGTCGTCAACGTACCGGGTGACGTCCTGGCTGATTCGCATTTGCAGGCGCGTGAATTCTGGACGGGCGGCGACGTGCGCGAACCGTCGCGCTTTGCGACTGTCTATGGAGGTCCCGCGGCTGCCAGGCCGGAGGTCCGTAGGTCGCAGCGCAGCGGCCCCCTTGCCGGTGTCCGTGTCCTCGACTTCTCCTGGGCGCTGGTTGGCTCGATGACGACCAAGACCCTGGGTGACCTCGGTGCAGACGTCATCAAGGTCGAGTCC
>NZ_JBFUKH010000014.1:0-63464 GCF_056400965.1 Asticcacaulis sp. P4_H10
TCCGACATCGTCAGGAAAGTCCCCAAAGACCTTGGCGCTATCAGTTTCAGGAACAGGCAATGGCGCGTACCGAAAGCCTTCAGAGGAGAACACGTCGCTGTAAGGCCTACCGGACAGAACACCTATGACATCTGCTTCGGAGCGAAACGCATCGCGACTATTGACCTCACATCAACATAGGCTCACCAAATGTGTAACCTATGTCTCCGAACATGTGTCACCCATGTCTCCGGTCCGTATACCCATAAAAAGGGGAGGAGGGTTACGCCATCAAACCCACAAAACCAGCATTCAGCACTTTCGCTGCATCATCTGGCGCGATGCTGAGCAGCAGTCCGCGCTGGCCAGCATTGATATAGACCGTATCGAACAACTGTGCGGTTTCGTCGATCGCGGTCGGCACCATCTTCTTCTGCCCGAACGGCGAAATGCCGCCGACCTTGAACCCGGTCAGCCGTTCCGCATCCGGCACCTTCATCATATTCGCCGACTTGCCGCCGAAATGCGCGGCCAGCTTTTTCATGCTGACCTCTTGTGGTGACGGGACGACGACACACACCGGCTTGCCGTCCAGTTCCGACATCAGCGTCTTGAACGTCTGGTCCGGATCGATGCCGAGCGCTTCCGCCGCCTGAAGTCCGACGCGTGGCGCATCCGGATCGTAAGGGTACGGATGCAGGTCGAAAGCGATGCCGGCCTGGGTCAAAAAAAGGGTCGCGGGTGTGGTCTTGGACATAGCTCGCCTTTTAAGGTTATAACGCGGCCCAATTCAACTCGTGAGTCGTCATGGCCACCATCACTCTTATCGGACCCGGCGCCATCGGCCTGACCGTCGGCATGGCCTTACTCAGCGCCGGTCACGACGTCACTTTCGTCGCGCGTGAGCCGTTCGATATGCTGAGCGTGACCATGAGTGACGGCGAGGTCCGCCAGCGCCCAGTGCGCGTGGTGACGGCGGCCCAGACGCCGTCCGCAGACTGGGTGTTTCTGTGCCTCAAGGCGCATCAGGTGGCTTCGGCCGAGGAGGCGCTCAACCGCGCCATCCAGCCCGGCACGCGTATCGCCGTGCTGCAGAACGGCGTCGAGCACGTCGAAAACACGGCGCTCTATGTGCCCATAACGACGCTGATCCTGCCGGTCATGGTCGATATTCCGGCGTCGAAACTGGGCACTGGCCGGGCAGCCTGGCGGCGCAGCGCCAACATGGTGGTCGAGGATTCGATCGACGGCCAGGCCTTCCAGGCCTTGTTCAGCGGCACCTTTGTCGATGTGGCGCTGACGAACGACATGAAGACGCGTCTGTGGCGCAAGCTGCTGGTCAATGCCGGCGGCGGCGCCATTCTGTGCCTGAGCGGCAAGCCGATGAAGGTCTTTCACGAGCCGGGCATTATCGAGCTGGCGCGCGGTATCCTGCATGAATGCGTCGATGTCGGCCGGGCCGAGGGCGCGAAACTTACCGAAGAGATGGTCGAAGAACAGATCGACGCCTGGCTGGCGGCCGGGCCCGAAGAGACCAACTCGATGTACGACGACTTCATGGCCGGCCGGATGACCGAATGGAATGCCCGTAATGGCGTCGTGGTTCGCAAGGCGGAAAAGCACGGGATCTCGACGCCTATAAGCTGGGTATTGGTGCCGCTGCTGGCAGCGCAGAGCCGGGGTTAGCCCAGCGCTTTCCCCAAAAGTGTAAAGCGGTTTTGGGTTAGAAAGCGCGAAAAGCCAAGACCTAGCGGCAGTCGTTGAGGAATTCGGAGACCTCGGCTTCTGTGGTCGAGAAGCTGGTCACAAGGCGGTAGGCATCGTCGCCTTCGTTGGGCCACGCATAGAAGCGATGCCCCTTGGCGATCAGCCGGTCGGCCAGCGGCTTAGGCAGGGTAATGAACAGCTCATTGGCTTCGACCGGATGCAGCAGGCCGGCGACGTCTTTCAACCCGTCGCGAAGGGTTTGCGCCATCGCATTGGCGTGTGCGCCGAGCTTGAGCCACAGGCCGTCGTCGAGCAGGGCCTGCAACTGCGCCGAGACGTAGCGCGCCTTGGACGGCAGTTGCCCGCCGCGTTTGTGGATATAGGCAAAGTTCTCGATCAATGAAGCATTGAAGATAACGACGGCCTCGGCCAGCATGGCGCCGTTCTTGGTGCCGCCGAAGCTCAATATGTCGATACCTGCCTCGTGCGTTGCTTCCGCCGGATGACAGCCGAGATGAGCAATAGCGTTGGCGAAACGCGCCCCATCCATGTGCATGTAAAGGCCATGCGCCCTTGCGACGTCCGACAGAGCGCGGATTTCGGCCGGGCTGTAGACCGTTCCCAGCTCGGTCGCGTTGGTCAGGCTGATAGCGCGCGGCCGCGAGGTGTGCGGCGCATGTTCCAGCGTGCGCTCTACCAGGCTGCCTATACCGTCCGGCGTCAGCTTGCCGTGCACGCCGTCCAAAGCCACGATCTTGCCGCCGGTAAAGAACTCGGGCAGGCCGCATTCGTCGTTATTGATATGGCTTTGGCGGTGGGCAAGGATCGACTCGTAAGGCCGGATCATGGCGGCCAGGGCCAGGCCGTTGCACGCCGAACCATTGAACACCGGAAAGACGCGCAAGTCCTTGTGCCGGAAGGTCTCGCGCAAGGTGTCCTGAAGCCTGGCTGTCACAGGATCATTGCCATAGGCCGGCACGGCACCGTCATTGACGGCGCCCAGGGCAGCCATGACGGCAGGGTGGACCGGGGCGGTATTGTCGCTTGCGAAACTGGCCATGGATTTAGTTCGGAGTGGCGATCTTCATCAGGATGAGACCGGAAATGATGAGAGCCGCCGCCAGGACGCGGGTAAAGCCTAAGGGCTCACCCAGCACGGCGGCGCCGACGATAAAAGCGCCCACGGCGCCGATACCCGTCCAGATGACATAGGCCGTGCCCAGCGGCAAGGTGCGCATCGACAGCGACAGCAGCCCGAAGCTGGCGATCATGGCGACCAGGGTGACGATGCTTGGGGTGAGTTTGGTAAAGCCTTCCGACGACTTCATCGCGTAGGCCCAGACGATTTCCAGAAATCCGGCGCAGACAAGATAGATCCAGGCCATACGGCCCTCCTGAAGAGAACCGGGTCGTCCCGGGGAAACGTGCCCATAATGGGCCCCAAAAAAGGGGGAGGTCGTCCTCGCCGCCTGACATAGTCGGTCGGAGCAAAAATGCCAAGGCCGCGCCGCGCAAGCCCGTCGCGGTTTTTCATACAATTGTTCGAAATTTCTCGAAAAACGCCGTTCGTCAGGTTTGCGGCCGTGCAAAAAAGCGTTCGTAAAACAACGTTTGCATACCGCACTGTTAATAAATTCCCGCTTAAGGAGAATCCGGCAAAAAGATGCGGTGTGCCTTTGATGTCATGGCTTTCCGGTAAAAACAAAAAACGGAGAACGCTGATACTTCACCGCGAATGTAAACACTCCGCACAGAGCCATTTGCACTGTGCTTGATGCCCTTTAGCAAAGGCAGGATTTACCGACTCTTATATTTGTTATGATACACGATCGGGCATGAAGATTGTTTTCACGCGTCTGTTTGTCCTTGCTGTGTGCCTGTTTGCCGCGCCTGTCTGTGCCTTTGCGGCCGACCTGGTCGTCTCGGTGACGGATGCTGCGGGCAAGCCTGTGTCTTCGGCCGTCGTGACCTTCACACCGGCCGGCGGGGCAGCGGTGCCGGCTGGGCTCAAGACAGCCGTCTATACCCTGACGCAAAAGAGTCTGAAGTTCGCGCCTTACGTCCTGGCCGTGCCGGCCGGCGCTACCGTGAACTTTCCCAACCAGGACCGCGTCAACCACCACGTCTATTCCTTCTCCAAGGTCCAGCCCTTCCAGTTTCCACTGTACGGCCAGGGCAAGACCCGCACCATGAAGTTCGACCACGCCGGCACGGTCGCCGTGGCCTGTAATATTCATGACTCGATGAGCGCCTACATCCGCGTCATCGATACGCCCTATTTCGCCATGACGGATATATCCGGCCGCGTGACGCTTAAGGGCGTTCCGGATGCAGCCGGTACGCTGTCGGTGTGGCAACCCTTGATGGATGCACCGGAACATACGGTGTCGCGCGCTCTGAACGCGGGAAAGTCCCCTGCCCAAACCTTTTCGGTCAAGGTCAGGGACGGCGGTTTCCCCATAAGTGGAGCATATTAGGTCTTGCCTATGGCTTTTAAACGTTTGAGCACCAAGCTGGCGGTAATGTACGGAGGGCTGTTTTCCGCGGCCCTGCTGGTCATTGCCGTTGCCTGCTACCTGGCGGTCATTTCCTATGCGCGCGTATCGGTGCAAAAGGAACTACAGGCCAATGCCGAAGTCTTCAAGCGCATCTGGACGCTCAATTCCGAAGCCCTGCAGACCAATGCCGGGCTGCTGTCGCGCGATTTTGGCTTCAAGCAGGCCCTGGCGACCCATGACAAGGCGACTGTCGAATCGGCCTTCCTCAATCTTCAGGGCCGCCTGAACGCCGACGCCGGCGTGATCCTGGGCGCCGATGGCCAGCCCGTGGCCGGCGATCATTCCGCCCTGTCGCAGACCGTGACCTCAGCCCTTGCCGGGCGCGATGCCTGGCAGCCGGTCTCCGGCATTGTTGCCGTCGACAACCGTCCGTGGCAGGCCGTGGCCGCGCCCGTCATGGCGCCTGACCGCCTCGGCTGGGTCATCTTCGCCTCGCGCCTTGACGAGGCCGAAATGCGTGGGATGGAAACCCTGTCAGCGATTCCTATTCGTGCCGTTGTCATGACCCAGACGCGCGGCGGCCTGTGGCAGGGACCGCAGGAACAGACGCGTGACTTCAAGACTGACTCCTTAAGCTTCGTCATCGACCAGAGTCTGCAGACCAAGGCCGCCAGCATGGTCGACAGCGCCAAGGGCTCCTTGATCGCCGTGGCCACACCGCTGCCGTCGCTGGATGGCCGCCAGACCAGCGTCCTGCTGCTCACCTATCCGCTGGGCCATGCGCTCAAGGCGTATCAGCCGCTGCTGACCGTGCTGCTCGGTATCGGGACGCTGGGCCTGATTCTGGTCGTCGTCGCCAGTCTCTATCTGTCGCGGTCGCTGGTGCGGCCAATCCTGGCGCTCAAGGACGCTGCCTTCAACCTCAAGGCCGGCCGTTCAGGCCAGGTCCGCGTCGACAGCAGTGACGAAATGGCCGATCTGGCCCGCGCCTTCAACGCTATGGCGATCTCGATCGAAGACCGCGAGCGCGACATCACGCGCCTGGCCAAGACCGACGTGGCGACCGACCTGCCCAACCGTTCGGCCTTCGAAGACTACATTACCTCGGTGCGCGACCGCTCGGGCGAAAACGGCATGGTTGTCATCGCCATCGGTATCGAACGTTTTGCGCACATCCGCGCCGTCTGGGGCGTCGCCTATGCGCACACCCTGGTGTCGCGCCTGCAGTCGATCCTGGCCAGTATATTCGACCGCGCCTATATCTCGCGTCTGTCCGCAGACACGCTGGGCATGACCCTCAACCCGTGCGCCGCCGAACAGGCCCTGCCATTGGCCCGTGCCATCCAGGCGCGTCTGGCCAAGCGCATCAAGGTCACCGACGACCAGAGCCTCGACGTAAACGTCACGCTGGGCGTCTACCATATCGGCACGTCGCGCCCGACCGCGGACGAAATGATCGAACGTTCGCTGATCGCGTTGGACCAGGCACGCGCCTCGAAGTCGTCGATCGTCCTGTTCGACCCGCGGATTTATTCGGAGCTGGCCGATAACCTGCTCCTGACCGACCAGCTCTACGCTGCGCTTCAGCAGAAGCAGATGGAGGTCTGGTATCAGCCCAAGTTCTGCTACCGCAGCGGCCGCATCACCGCCGTCGAGGCCCTGGTGCGCTGGCAGCACCCGGAACGCGGCTTCGTCTCGCCGCAGCGTTTCGTGCGCATCGCCGAGGAAACCGGCTGTATCCGCGACCTGACGCTTCAGGTCTTGCAAACCTGCCTGTCGGACCAGTCGCGTCTGAAGGCCGTGGGCATCGAACTCGATATCTCGATCAACTATTCCGGCCGCCTCCTGAGCGACGAGCAGTTCAATGCCCGCACACTTGCGATGTGCGATGACGCCGTCGGCGGTATCTGCCTGGAAATCACCGAAACGGCGGTTATCGAAGACCCGACGATCGGTCTGGCGGCGATCAACACCTTCGTCAGCCACGGCCTGGAAATCTCGATCGACGATTTCGGCACGGGCCTGTCGTCGCTGAGCTACCTCAAGCAGATCCCGGCACACGAACTGAAGATCGACCGCGCCTTCATCATGGAAATCGAAAGCGGCCAGCGCGATGCGCTGCTGGTGCGCTCGTCGATCGACCTCGCCCACGGTCTGGGTATGAAGGTGACCGCCGAAGGCGTCGAAACCGCTGCCGCCTTCGGCCTGCTGCAGGCCATGGGCTGCGATATGGCCCAGGGCTACGGCATCGCCAAGCCGATGTCCTTCGACAAACTGGTGCCGTTTATCGAGGACTTCTCGCGCAAGGGCATCACTGCCGTCCTGCCGAGCCTGGTCGCGCCGCAGAAGGCTGCCAGCTAATATGAAGGCTTTTTGCCTGGCCATACTGCTGGGGCTGGGGGCGGCGGCCGGCGCGCAAGCCGAGACGCAACTGTTCGATCGTGAAAACATAGACCTCTGGGTCGATATCCGCGCCATCACCGCCGATGGTGAACGCGGCTGGCTGGACGGCGGTTTCGGTAAGCTGCGCTACGGTAATGACAGCCGCCTTGCCGTTGCACAGGCCGCCCTTGTGTGGAAGCCGCGCCTTGGCGACACCGTCACGGGCTACATGGTCGCGCAATATACGCCGGACGCCGTGAACCTATTTGGTGTCGAAGAAGCCTTTATCAAATGGAAGCCCGTACCGGTTTCCGATCTGAAATATTCGGTGCGGATCGGCCAGATGTTTCCGCCGGTCTCCATGGAACACGACGGCGCCGGCTGGTCTGTGTCGCGGACGCTGACGCCGTCAGCGGCCAATAGCTGGATCGGCGAGGAGGTCCTGGTCGATGGCATCGAAGGTTCGGTGCAAAAGACCGTTAGAGGCCATGTGCTCGGTCTGACCGGGGCGCTCTTCACCGGCAATGACACGTCGGGCACCATCCTGACCTGGCGCGGCTGGGCAATGCACGACATGGCTTCCAACCGCGACAGCCGCCTGCCACTGGCCAAGGGACAAAAGGGCTGGGCGCAGATTTTCGATGATGGCATGCAGGCGCCGTTCACTGATATTTCGGCTGAGATCGACAGTAATACCGGCGAATATGTCCGGCTGGATTGGCGGCCGCCGGCGCCGGTCGCCGTCAATTTGGAGTACTACGCCAATGACGCCGACCCGGAAGCGATGCGCCACGACCAGTGGGGCTGGGATACGCGCTTCTGGAATCTGGGCGTGCAGGCGCGGCCAGTCGGCAATGTCGAAGTTCTGGGCCAATACATGAGCGGCACGTCGGTCATGGGTTGGCGCAGGTCTGACGGCTGGGCCTTTGACGTCGCATTCGACACGGCTTATGTGCTGGCGACGCGCGTGTTGCGTAATGGCGCCAGACTGACGGGCCGGGCGGACTACTTCGCCGTCAAGGACCGGTCGTGGCGCAACAAGGACGACAATACCGAAAAGGGCTATGCGGCAACCGTCGCCTATATGCGCCCGCTCAATGCCCATCTCGATCTGGCGGTCGAAGCACTGCACGTTGTCAGCAACCGCCCGTCGCGCAGCTATCAGTCGCTGGCGCCGCGCCAGGCGCAGACCCAGGTGCAACTTGCGCTCAAGGTCAGGCTTTAGGCGGGCCGTCCATTAATTCCAATTCCAGCCGGTCGAGCCCTTCGTCGGTGCCGCGCCGACGTTCGTCGCGATCCTCATGCCCGTCGAGATAGGCCAACTGCTCCGTCAGGATTAGCCGCGTGCCATCGCCGTCCTGATGGAATTCGACTGTCACCAGCGAGGCCGACAGTGACCTGTCATTGGCCGCCATGGCGTAGGCGAAAATGATGCGCGCATCCGGCACGATCTCGAGAAACGTCTTGTCGACCGTCATGCGTATGCCGTCGGCAAGCGTGGCGCGGTACAACTCCTGGCCTCCCGGCCGGAAGTCGAGACTGTATTCGGTCGTCCCCATCTCGGCGTGGCAGTCTGACCAGCGTTGCTTGGCGTCCGGATCGGCCCAGGCGTGGAAGACCCGCGCGGGCGATGCCTTGAAGTGGCGGTCGAGCACGAAATCGGTGTGGCTGGCGGATCGCTGCATTTACGCATCTCCTTCGAGGAATTTTTCCAGGCGGTCGAACGACTGGTTCCAGCGCGCCTTGCGGTCGGCGACCCACGCCTCAAGCCCGCCGAAGGCATTGGTAGCCATTGAATAGGTCCGGGTCCGGCCGATCTTTTCGGAGCGGATCAGCCCGCCGTCTTCGAGTATGGCCAGGTGTTTGAGCGCCGAGGGCAGGGCGATGCCCAGCCGCTGCGCCAGGTCGGACATCGAGGCCGGCCCGCCGCTCAGGTGGTCGATCATGGCGCGCCGGTTGCCATCGGCCAGGGCCGTGAACATCCGGTCCATGCTGTGAGATGACGACACTTCAGACCGCATCGCCATCCTCCGGCCGGTATTGCGCCGGCAGGGCGTGGCGCAGTGGATAGTACTGGAAGAAGGGCAAGGCCTCTTTGATCGTGCGCGCCACCGACGGCCGGGCCATCAGCCGTTCGAAATAGGTGCTGAGGCGCGTGTGCTCCGCCGCGAACGGTTCGATGGTCGCAGCGTAGAAAAGCGATGCCGCCGCGGCGCAGTCGGCCAGGGTGAAGACCTCGCCCGCAGCCCAGCTCCGCGCGCCGATCCTTGTATCGATCAGGGCGTAGGCGGATGCGAGCGAGCGCCGGGCGTTTTCGAGTTCGCGGGCATCACGCTCAGCCTCAGGGCGCAGGTGCTGGGCGACGAAGCGCTGCATCGGGTCCATGACGTAGGTGTCGAACACCCGGTCCCACAACCGCACTTCCAGCTGCGCGTCCGGCGTGCCCGGCAGCATGAGGGCCTGGCCTCGATGTTTGTGGTCGAGATATTCGATCATGATCGAGGTCTCGGGCACGACCCGGCCGTCGTCTTCCAGCAGGGGTATCTTCGCCGTCGGCCACAAGGCTTCGAAGGCTGCCCGGGCATCAGGATTGCCCAGATTTACCATGCGCGCCTCGAACGGGATGCCCTTTTCATAGAGTGCGATCAGGACCTTCCAGCAATAGGCGGCCAGGGGATGAGAGTGCAGGATCAACGACATGGCGGCCTCAATAGTTTCCGTATTGGCTAAGTATCAAAGTGTCCCAAAGGCGGCAACAGAAAACTTTCCAATTTGGCTAAGTTTTTGCGGCCGGGCAATTGCCACAACAGCGGCGACAATTTTGCTAGTTGATAATAATTCTCATTGTTATACTTCGCCGTGGATGCTAATGGGCGGACATGTCGCGCTTTCAGCTTTCTCCCAACTTCTGGCGCATCCAACTGCGTCAATGGCATTGGATCAGTTCGGCCATCTGTATGGCGGGCCTGCTGCTGTTCGCGGTGACGGGTTACACGCTCAACCATGCCGCCGATTTTGAAGCGCAGCCCAAGACGGTCCGCGTCGAGAAGGTATTGGGCGCTTCAGCCTTGAAGGCGCTGGAACGCGCGAAGGACAAGTCGCCCCTGCCGGGCGTGGTCGTGGCAGCGGTCAAGGCTGAGACCGGCGCGGATATCGCCAAGCGGCCAGCCGACGTCTCCGAGGACGAGATATTCGTCGACCTGGCCGGACCGGGCGTCGGATCATCCGTCACCATCATCCCTGAAACCGGCGAACTGATCTATGAGCGCACGACGCGCGGTACGGTTGCCGTGCTCAATGACCTGCACAAGGGCCGTCATACTGGCCTCGTCTGGTCGTGGTTCATCGACATTATTGCCGTCGCCTGTGTGGTCTTTTCGCTCACGGGCCTTGGCCTGCTCTGGGTCTATTCCAAGAACCGCGCCATCACCTGGCCGCTGATCGCGGGCGGCATCGCGCTCCCGCTTATCCTATTCCTCCTGTTCGTACATACTTGAATTTGCCGCGCAATTTTCCGGAAACCGGATTCCACTTTCCGGATTGCGCTTTAAAGGACTGCACAATGGCATCGAAATCCCTGATGTGGGGCGGCAGCGCCCTGATCCTTACCGCAGCGCCCGTAGTGGCGCAGGCCGGTCAACTGGCCGTCGAGCTGACTATTCCACAACAAAAGGTCGCCGAGTATCACAAGCCCTATATCGCCGGCTGGCTGGAAGACGCCAGTGGCAAGGCCGTTAAGACCGTGTTCGTCTGGTATGACGTCAAGAAGCGCGAAAATGCTGGCCAGAAGTGGCTGCCGGATGTGCGGACCTGGTGGCGCAAGGCTGGCCGTGAAATGACCTTGCCGGTCGATGGCGTCACGGGCGCCACGCGCGCGCCGGGCCGCCAGACCCTGACGGTCGACAGCGTGGCTTTGAAAGGGCTGTCCGCCGGCCAGTACAACTTCGTTGTCGAAGCCGCCCGCGAGAGCGGTGGCCGCGACCTGGTCCGCGTTCCTGTCGCCTATAATCCCGCCAAGGCCGTGACGGCCCAAGGCAAGGGCGAGGGCGAGCTGGGGGCGGTATCATTCGCCTACAAGCCATAATGGCAAAATAATGCAAATCATTCGCAAGAATCTTGTTGCGAATGATTTGCACGAGTGCTAACCCAACCGCAACAACGACAGGTCGCCGATTGCCGGCCTGTCACAAGAACCGGGCACACAGATGATGACCAAGGGGCTGAATTTCAAAAGGTTGCGCATGGCATGCGGCATGGCCGCGCTGGCGATCGCCGCCTTCGCGCCGATGAGCGCCGAGGCGCACCGCCAGTGGCTCAAGCCGTCGGCCGCCCAGGTCGAAGGCAAGGCGCCTTGGGTGACGGTCGATGCTGCCAGCTCCGAAGGCATTTTCGACTTCGACCACATGCCTGTTCGCCTTGATGGCCTGGCTATCACCGGGCCCGACGGCCAGCCTGTCGAAGCCCAGAACAAGTGGACCGGCAAGATGCGCTCGGCCTTCGATGTCGAGCTGAAGACGCCCGGCACCTACCGCATCGCCGTCGTCAGCGGCGCGGTCATGGGCAGCTATACGCTGAACGGTGAAACCAAGCGTTTCCGCGGTACCGAAGCTGATTATCAAAGCCAGGTGCCACAGGGCGCGGCAGATGTCCGCATTTCGCGCAACTTTAGCCGCATCGAGACCTTCGCCTCGGCGGGCAAGCCGAACGACGCTGTCCTTCAGCCGTCGGGCAAGGGGCTCGAGGTCGTGCCGCTCACCCACCCCAGCGAGCTGTTCGTCGGGGAGGCCGCCAGGTTTCGTTTCCTGCTCGATGGCAAGCCGTTGGGGGGCCTCAGCGTCACTGTCATTCCCGATGGCGGCCGTTTCCGCAACGGGCTGAAGGAAATCGTCGCCACGACCGATGCGGCCGGTGAAGTCTCCGTCACCTGGGAACTGGCCGGTTTTCACCTGCTGACCGCCAGCTATCCGCCGCGCCGCCAGGGTGGGCCGGGTGAAGGCCAGGGCCAGGCTGGTCCGGCTGGACCGCCGGACATGCCCGTAGTCCGCTATTCCTATACGGCAAGCTTCGAGGTCATGCCGAACTAACAATGCGCAGCCCGCCGCGCATCCCGGCGGGCTGTTTTCTGATCTATCGGTGCAAATGATACCTATTCGCAGCTGAGGGGGCATCCTTGGCATGCTTCCTCCCCAGGGCGCCCGAGTGGCGCCCCCATGCAACCCAAGGACTAAGACTATGAGCCATATCCGCAGCCGCAAGCACGCGGTTACTCCCTACCTCGCCGCGCTGGCCGCACTGGCTGTGGCCGTGCCCGCCGCCGCCGTCGCTAATGACGTCGCCCATGACGAGGAAGAAACCGTCATCCACGGCCAGCGCGAAGGCTATCGCGCCACCGAGGTTTCGTCGCCGAAGAAGACCCAACCCCTGCTCGACACGCCGCAGACCATGAGCGTCATCGGCCGCCAACTGCTCGACGAACAGAACGCTTTTTCGCTGACGGATGCCCTGCGCAACACGCCAGGCATCACCATGCAGCTGGGTGAAAACGGCAATACCGCCTCGGGCGACACCTTCCAGATGCGCGGCTTCTCGACCCAGACCTCGCTGTTCCTCGACGGCATCCGCGACCTGGGCGCCATCAGTCGCGACGTCTTCAATGTCGAACAGGTGGAAGTCGCCAAAGGCCCGGCAGGCGCCGACATCGGCCGCGGTGCGTCATCGGGCTATATCAACCTGGTGTCCAAGCTGCCGAACCTGTCGGGTGGCACAACCGCTGTCGTCAGCGCCTTCAGCGAAGGCGGCGCGCGCGCCACGGTCGACTCCAACATTCGCCTCAGCGGCTCCAGCGCCTTCCGCCTGAACCTGATGACACAGGACGTCGATGCGCCGGGCCGTTCGTATGTCAAGAATTCCGGCTATGGCGTAGCCCCGTCCTTCGCCGTCGGCCTTGGCACCGACACGACCTTTTACGTCTTCGGCCAGTACCTTAAGCAGGACAATGTCCCCGATGGCGGCCTGCCGTCGATTGGCCTCAAGGGATTCTATAATGCCACTTCCGCCCTGGCGGCGGGGCCGAAGGTCGATCGCGAGAACTACTATGGCAGCCCGAACGACTATGAAGACGTCGAGGCCGTCATGCTGTCGGGCAAGATCGTCCACCATTTCCGCAGCGGCGGTACGCTGACCAATACCTCGCGTTACGGCAAGACGACGATGGACCGCATCCTGACGGGTATCAATGCGCTCAACCCCGCAAACACGGGCGTGATCCTGGCGAACCCATCGACCTGGACCGTCGCCCGCACCCGCCAGCGCGTCGATCAGGAAAACACCATCCTGTTCAACCAGACGAACTACAGCTTCGCCATCGAGTCAGGTAGTGTACAGCACGATCTGTCCGTCGGTTTTGAAGTGGGTCACGAGGGCCAGAGGAACCTGACCTATGTTACGCCGACCACCGGCACGCCCCCCGTTGCCGTGACTATTCCGGCAGCGAACCTGTACGCTCCCAACGTCAACGACGTCCTGCCGACACCGGTTCACAACGGCGTCTATACAGACGGCGAGGGCACCACCCTGGCGGCCTATATCTTCGACACGGTCAAAATCGGGGAGCAATGGCGCGTCAATGGCGGTATCCGCCTCGACAGCTATACCATCGAAACCGTGGGTGCTTCGCTGTCGACCGCGATTACCCATCCGTCTCTGCCCGTTGGCACGCTGGTACCGAACACGCCGGTTGAAGGTGACGGCACGCTCGTCAGCTGGAACCTGGGCGTGATCTACAAGCCGACGCCGGCCTCAAGCCTCTATGTTGCCTATGGCAACGCGCTGACGCCTCCGGGTGGCACGAACTTCTCGCAAAGCGGCACGGCCTCCAGCGCCGCCAATCCGATCTTCGACCCGCAGGAAACGGCCAGCTTCGAAGCCGGCGGTAAATGGGACGTCAGTCGTCGCCTGTCCCTGACCGCTGCCTATTACAACACGGTCGCCAGGAACGAACTGACCCAGGAAGAGCCCGTCGGTTCGGGCCTCTACGTTCAGGTCGGCGAGCGCAAGGTCTCGGGCTTCGAGTTCAGCGCCACCGGCATCATCATCCCCAACTGGCAGATTTCGGCCGGCATCCAGACGATGAAAACCGAGATCGAAGAGGGCACGACGGGCAACAATTCGGCCGGTGCTTCCACCCGCTGGTCGCCCGAGCTGACCGGCACCTTCTGGACCAGCTACAAGTTCACACAGAAGTTCAGCGCCGGCATCGGTGGGCAGTACGTCGGCGAACAGAAGCGCGTCATCGACCCGGCGGCCAACCCGGCGGCGCAGAACATGCCAAACATCGACGGCTACTTCGTCGCCAACGCCATGGCAACCTATGACCTGACCAACCGCGTCGCCCTGCAGCTCAACGTCAACAACCTGTTCGACGAAGACTATGTCAGCACGCTCAACAACTCAGGCGCCCGCCTGGTCCTGGGCGCGCCGCGCACCGCGACCCTGACGGCGCGCATCCGCTACTAGTTCGGAACACGGTTCCGGTCAGAGTGGCCCCGGTTTCGCACCGGGGTCTTTTCATATATGGAGTGCGCATCATGATGCTCCACATCCCTCAACTTCTAACCGCTGAAGAGCTGGCCTCCGTGAACGCCGGACTGGCGTCCGCGCCGTGGCGTGACGGCGGCATGACCGCCGGCGCGCAGGCCAGCAAGCTCAAGACAGCCGAGCAACTGCCTTATGAAGCCCCGGCCAATCTACGTTTGAGTGCTGTCGTGGCAACGGCCCTGAAGCGCCATCCCATGTTCCAGTCGGCAGCCCTGCCGAAGACGATCCTGCCCCCGCGCTTCAACCGCTATTCCGGTGGCGGCGCCTTCGGCAACCATGTCGATAGCGCGGTGCATCTCGACCCATCGACCGGTTTGAGCGTTCGCACCGACATATCGACGACGGTCTTTCTCACGGCTCCCGAAGACTACGATGGCGGGGAACTGATCATCGAGGACACCTATGGCGCCCACGAGGTCAAGCTGCCGGCCGGCGACGCCATTCTTTATCCTTCGACCTCGCTGCATCGCGTCGAACCGGTGACGCGCGGCATGCGGACGGTGTCAGTGCTGTGGACGCAGAGCATGGTACGTGACGGCGTGCGCCGCCAGATGCTGTTCGACCTGGACATGACGATCCTCAGGCTGAGGGCGCGCCTGGGCGATTCGGAAGAGGTGGTGGGGCTAACCAGTCACTATCACAACCTGATACGGCAGTGGGCCGAGTTATGACACGGCTCTAGGCACCGAAAAGCCGTAAGGCCCAGTGATGATGGTGGGGTCTTACGGCTTTTGGCTAGGATCTGGTCGTTAGAAACAAGACCACTATAACCGCTTGCGCCTAAGGAACGGATCGGGTTTCTGGCGCTTCGTCTAAGGAAGCTGTAAAAGAGCTCCGGGCGATGTGTGCGACAACGGGGACAAGTGGAATGACTGACGACCGAACGGGTGAGACGGCAACGCGTGGCCGCTGGCTGATGCTGTTCATGCTGTTTGTCGTCTACGCCGTCAACTTTCTCGACCGGCAGATACTGAGCATCCTGAAAGAACCGATTGCCGCCGAACTGGGCTTGAATGACGAACAGTTGGGCCTGATGGGTGGGCTGGCCTTCGCGCTGCTTTATACCACGCTGGCTGTCCCTGCCGCCTGGCTGGCCGACCGGACATCACGCGTCTGGATCATTACAGGCGCGCTGACCCTGTGGTCGGGCTTTACGGCCCTGTGCGGCCTGGCGACAAACTTCTGGCAGCTGTTCGCGGCGCGCATGGGGGTAGGGGTTGGTGAGGCGGGCGGTGTGGCGCCTGCCTACAGCCTGATCGCTGACTATTTTCCGCCACGCCTGCGCGCCCGGGCCATGGCCATCTTCTCGTTCGGCATACCTGTCGGCAGCGCCTGCGGTGTCCTTGCCGGTGGCCTCCTGGCCGCGCATGTCGACTGGCGCTGGGCATTTTTCGCCATGGGCGCCGGCGGGCTGCTGCTAGCCCCTCTGTTCCGCCTGGTGGTAAAGGAACCGGTTCGCACCCGACCGGATGCCGCGGCGTCGGAATCGATGCGATTCGGCGCGGTCGTCCGTCTGGCGGCTTCGAAATCGTCCTTCTGGCTGATGTCCCTGGGTACGGCCTGCGCTTCGATGGTGGGCTATGGCATCATGTACTGGATGCCGACCTTTCTCGCCCGATCGCTGGGCATGGATCTGGTCAGCCGGTCGTGGCTGTTTGCCGGCATTTTGCTGATCGGCGGCGTAGTGGGCATGACCCTGGGCGGCCTCCTCGCTGACCGCCTGGGCGCAAAGCACAAATCTGCCTATGCGCTGGTTCCGGCTGTGGCCTTCCTGGCTTCGGCGGCGCTCTATCTGTTGGGGGTAATGGCGCAGACGCCGGTACAGGCTTTTCTGCTATTCCTGGCGCCGCAGGCTCTCGGGCTTGTCTGGCTGGGGCCGGTTGTAGCGGCCGTGCAACACCTCGGGCCGGCGTCGTCACGCAGCCTGATGTCGTCGCTGTTCCTGCTCGTCAACAACCTGATCGGTATTGCGCTGGGGACCTACGCCTTTGGCAAGCTGTCGGAGCTTCTGAAGCCGCATTACGGCGCCGAATCGATTCGGTACGCATTTCTGTACGCGCTGAGCTTTTACGTAGTGGCGGCGGGGCTGCTGATTCTGGCGGCTGGGCGGCTGAAGCAGGACTGGGTCGAGGAGTAGGGAGTTTTATCGTCTTCGTTCGAGCCCATTCTACGCAACTTGGAACGAGGGTGGGATTGGCTTCTCTGCGCTTCGCCGAACCCGCATTTTTGCTTTTACCGTGGGTTCTAGTCCCACCCCGAGGGGGCGGGTGTATATAAATGAATGGCGGAGAGGGTGGGATTCGAACCCACGGTAGGCTTGCACCTACGCCGCATTTCGAGTGCGGTACATTCGACCACTCTGCCACCTCTCCGTATTCAGGGGCTCCGGCCATTTCTGGCTTCGGTCAGCGGCCGGTAAGGGCCGTGGGTCGTCAGGAGGCGTGTTCCTACTCATAGGATTCGGAATTCGCAAGCCTTTTATCGGTACTTATAGGATTTTTATTCGCCTGTTGCGGCGCGGGATGGCTTTTTTACCTCGGAACACGGCCTAAATGCGGCGATGTAGAGGCATCGACGTAAGGCGTGGCTTTCAGGTGTCAGTCACAACCAAACGGTACTAAATGCGCACAAATTTAACCAAACGCGCAATTCGGTGCTATGCAAAATGGCTTCGTAAAGTTATGAAAGCCTGTTCTTTATGTATCAGCCAGGGTATCGGCTGGTCGATTGATGGCCAAGAGAGGGCAAGAAGATGAAACTCAATCTGCTAGCGGGCGCTGCGCTCGCTGCACTGGCGGTTGCGACTGGCGCATCCGCTGAACAAGCTAACGGGTGGTACGGCGCACTTGATGCCGGCCTCAACTCGATGGGTGACTACAAGGCACGCTCGGCCAACAACATGGTCGATGGCGGTCCTTTCGTTTATGACATTTCGACGGAAGATACCTGGGCCGGCTTCGCTCGCCTCGGCTATCGCTACAGCCCGAACTGGCGCGTTGAATTCGAAGGCGGCTACCGTCCTGGCGACGTCGACACCGCAATCGGCTTCCCACGTACCTATCCGGGTCTCGCCGGCACGCGCGATACCGCTCTCTGCACGCCGACGGTGATCCGTACGGCTTCGACGGAATGCGGCGGTCCGGAAGGTTCGCTGACGCAAACAAGCCTGTTCGTCAACCTGATCTATGACATCCTGCCGGAATCGACCTTCCACCCGTTCGTCGGCGTGGGCGTTGGTCTGAACCAGGTTAAGGCAAAGATGATTGGTCAATATTCGACCAACCCGGCTGGCCGCGTTGATCACCTGACCATCGAAGGCACCGACACGGTTCCGGCCGTGCAGCTGCTGGCTGGTCTGGCGTGGGAACTGTCGGAGCGTCTGAGCCTCGACCTGACCTATCGTTACGCTGCCTCGGAAAAGGCCTCGTTCGACTCAATCTCGTCCTATCCGGTCGCGTCGGTTCCGGGCACCAGCGGTGGCTGGAACCCGGGTGAATTCGAAGGCAAGCTGAACGATCAGACTCTGTCGGTCGGCCTGCGTTGGGCCTTCGGCCAGGAAGCTGCGCCTCCGCCGCCGCCTCCTCCTCCTCCGCCCCCACCGCCTCCTCCTCCTCCGCCGCCCCCTCCGCCGCCTCCTCCGCCGCCTCCGGCGTATGAAGCGCGCGAATTCACGGTCTACTTCGAATTCGACAAGTCGGACCTGACTGCTGACGCGCAAGCCGTTGTTTCGGCAGCCGCTGACTACGCTAAGGCCGGCAATGCCGCCCGTATCGTCGTCGTCGGCCACACCGACACCTCGGGCTCCGCGGCCTACAACATCCGCCTGTCGGAACGTCGCGCCAAGACTGTCGCTGACGCCCTGGCTGGCCTGGGTGTTGACGCCACGAAGCTGGCCGTTGACTGGAAGGGTGAAGCTGAGCCTGCGGTCGCTACCGGCGACGGCGTGAAGGAACCGCTGAACCGTCGTTCGACGATCGACATCACGTTCTAATCGAACGCTGTCATGCTAAAACTGAAGCCCGGTCTGGAAACAGGCCGGGCTTTTGTTTTGCAAAACGGTGCTGACGATATCTTTCGCGCTGCAATATAAAGTGACGTAATCACGGTCTTTTTTGTTTTCTTCTCGGAAGCAATCCACACTTCATGCGCTTCAGATTCATTGCAATGGAAACCATATATATGGGAAAAGGCCTTTATATCTGCATACATATGGTGGTTTATCGCCCGTTGAGCGAATTGAAATGTGGCAAAATGCGACCGTTTTCTTGCCAGATTGTGTGGCAATAAGGCAGCAACGGCCTGTTTATCGGCGCAAAGTCACAAAAGCTTCGCACTTTTCGCTCAAAAAGTGACCGAAAACCTACTAAGGGATTAACAACTTAATCCACGGACATTTGAAACGAGTTGCGCCCCCGAGTCGCAGTCTCAAACGCTTGTGCGCTGCGGTAGGTTTAGTGTGCTTTGAACCTGGAGAGGGGATACTCCCGAATGAATACCTTCCTTAAATATTGCGCCGCGGCTTCGGTGTTGGCGCTTATGTCGGCCGGAGCTGTGTACGCTCAGGAAACGACCGGTGGCATCAAGGGTTATGTGACGAACGAACAGGGCGCTCCGGTAGCCGGCGCGACCGTCACCGTCACCCACCTGTCGACCGGCAGCACCGTCACTACGACGACGGACTCGACCGGCTACTACGTTGTCGATCAACTGCGCGTCGGCGGCCCTTACCAGGTCACGATCAGCTCCACCGGCGTCGAAGCCGCACCGACCGAAGTGGGCTATGTCAACATCGGCGAACCCACCGAAGCCAATATCAACGCCACAACGGCGTCTTCCACCCAGGAAGTCGTGATCCGCGGCAACCGCCGCGAAGTCGTTGCCGGTCGTACCAAGATCAGCACCGAGCAGCTCCAGACCTTCCCGACGCTGAACCGCGACATCCGCGATTACGCGCTGAAGTCGCCGACAGCCTATATGGACCCGACGAACGCGAACGCGCTCAGCCTGGGGGGCATGAGCAACCGCTCGAACGCAATCCTGGTGGATGGTGTCCGTCAGGGCGACGACTTCGGTCTGAACGCCAACGGCATGCCGACACAGCGTTCCATGGTGTCTCCGGACGGCATCGAATCGGTCAACGTCGATATCGCCCCCTATGATGTCGTGTACTCCTTCTTCCAGGGCGGCGTCGTCAACCTGGTCACCAAGTCGGGCACCAACCAGTTCCACGGTGGCGCCTTCTACGAATACACCAATGACGACCTGCGCGGCGATGTCTTCGTGTCGCGCAACACGGCCGGCCAGATGGTCACGACCAGCGTTCCGCGCACCGTCGACGAAAAGACCTGGGGCGCCAACTTCTCGGGCCCGATCGTAAAGGACAAGCTGTTCTTCTTCGGCCTCTATGAAAAGTACGAAAGCGGCGCGGCCGTTGAATTCGGCCCAGATGGCTCTACAGCTCCGCGTCCGATCGTTGGCGTGTCGCAGGCGAATGTTGATCGTATCACCAACATCCTGAAGACGAAGTACAAGTTCGATCCGCTCGGCTGGCAAGGTGGCAATGCTCCGATCCTCGACGAGAAGATCCAGCTGAAGTTCGACTGGCAGGTCAACGACGATCACCGCGCTGTTCTGGCCTACACGGACACCAAGAGCAGCCGCGTCAGTGACGTCGGCAATTCGCAGTCCGCCACGGTCGGCCAACTGGGCCTGATGTCGAAGTGGTATACCCTTCAGTCGAACATGAAGGTCTATAAGGGCCAGCTGATTTCGCGCTGGAACGACCAACTGTCGACCGAAGTGAACTTCTCGCGCAAGGAAGTCATCAACATCTCGAACCCGTTCGGTGGCTCGGACTTTGCTGAATTCCGCGTCTATATCAATCCGGGCGCGAACAACAGCGTTGGCGGCCCCAGCGTCTGGGCTGGTCCGGACTTCTCGCGTCAAGCTAACGAGCTGACCAACGACGTCGATCACCTCGACTTCAAGGCAAAGTATCGTACCGGCAAGCACACCCTGTCGTTTGGCGCCGAATATGAAAGCGTCGACGTCTTCAACCTGTTCGTTCAGGCAGCTAATGGTTCCTACGTCTTCCGGACCATTGACGACCTGGAAGCCGGTAAGGCAGCGTCTGTGACCTACCGTAGCGCTGCGACCAACAACAAGGACGATGGCGGCGCCAAGTTCAACTATACAACGACGACCCTGTATGCTCAGGATCAATGGCGCGTCACTCCGCGCCTGACGGTCACGGGCGGTCTGCGCTACGATGCCTATGCTTCGAGTGATCTGCCGAAGTACAACCCGGCCTTTGAAGCACGTTATGGTTTCACTAATGCCAAGGGCCTCGACGGTCTGAGCGTCTGGCAGCCACGCGTCAGCTTCAACTGGCGTCCGTCGATCGACGACACCCTGACCGTCTACGGCGGTATCGGCAAGTTCCAGGGCGGCAGCGCCAATGTGTGGATTTCGAACTCCTACACCAACACGGGTAACCTGCTGGGTAACGTCACCTGCTCGCGTAACTTCGGCACCAATGTCACCGCCTGCGGTGGTGTCACGACTGCCGGAGCTTTGGATAACATCGATGGCTTCAACGTCTCGACGACTTTGAAGAACCTGAACACGGCGTCGGCCAACACCGGTGTCGGCGACAGCAACGCCCTGGCTCCTGATTTCGAAGTTCCGGCGGTATGGAAGGCGTCTTTGGGTGCGACTAAGCTTGTTGACCTCGGCAGCCTTGGCAGCGACTATCGCTTGACGGTCGAATACACCCACGCCCAGTTCGACTCGCAAGTTTACTGGCGCGACCTCTATCAGGAAAAGGCCTACTCCGGCACTGCGCCTGATGGCCGTCCCGTGTTCTTCGGCAAGGTGGATGGTGTCAACCGCGCCAACCGTTCCGACATCGTCCTGTACACCACTGACGTCGGCAAGTCCGATACCTTTACCATCGCTGCCAGCAAGGCCTGGCGCGACGGTTGGGCACAAGGCCTGAGCATCGATGCCAGCATCGCGCTCAATGACGCGACGGAAGCCAACCCGCTCGGCAGCTCGACAGCTTTGTCGAACTTCCGTGGCGTGTATACGACCGATCCGCGCGTGCCGATCGAAGCGACTTCGAAGTTCCAGATCGATCGTATCACCAAGGGTACGATCAGCTATGAGCGCAAGTTCTTCGGCGACAACGCGACCCGTATCACGCTGTATGGACAAAGCCGTAGCGGGCCGCGCTTCTCGTATGCCTTCCAGGACGTGACCTCGTCCTTTACGGGTTCGACCAACGGTGCCTCGGTCGGTATGTTCGGCGAGCAAAATGCGACTGCCGCGTTTAACCGCCAACTGCTTTACGTGCCGAAAACCGATGCCAACGGCAACGTCACGCGTACGTCGGACTCGATCGTGACCTACGCCGCGGCCTTCAACGTGGATACGTTCAATACGTTCCTGCAGGACTCTGGCCTGATCAAGTATGCCGGTGGTGTTGCGCCGCGTAACGCCTTCAAGGCTCAGGAAAATTTCCTGTTTAACCTGCACCTCGAGCAGGAGGTTCCGGCCTTCTTCCCGAGCAAGTCGAAACTGCTCGTGTATCTTGATGTTCAGAACATCTCCAACGCGATCAACGACGAATGGGGCGTATACACGAAGTACAACTTCGACGAACGCACGGTTGTAAGCGCCCGTAACTGCCAGCAGCCGGCGCTGACCGCCAACAACCAGACCTGCGTCGCTGGCGCAGGCAACTACTACCAGTACGACGCTTTCAACCTGGGCAACGACTTCGACGACTTCAACACGTCGGTCTATCAGGTCAAGGTGGGCGTGCGTTACCGCTTCTAAACCTTACGGTTTGAGGGCTAAGATAGCGGCCTCCGGAGTGATCCGGGGGCCGTTTCTTTTGCGCAAAAACATAGTCAAAACAATCCGGCCTGTGGTAAGAGCAGGCGAACGTGAAGCCCATAAGTCGACGAGGCTTCGTCAACCTCCAGGAAGTGACATGACACGATTGGTTCCCGCCGAATGGGAAGCGCACAAGGCCATGTGGCTCGGCTTTCCAAGCCACGAAATCCTCTGGCAGGAAGATCTGATCCCGGCCCAGGCTGAGGTCGCGGCCCTGGCGCGCGTGCTGGCCGAAATGGGTGATGAACACGTCAAGCTGATGGTCATGGGCGAAGACGCCCATAAGGCGGCACAGAGCCTGCTGGGCGACGTCGAACGCGTCGAAATTGTCGATGGCCGCTTCGGCGACATCTGGTTCCGTGACACCGGTCCCGTCTACGTCGCCGACGATCCCGATGAGGACGACCTGCACCAGGCCAAGCCGATTGGTTTCCGCAACAACGGCTGGGGCGGCAAGTATTCGCTGCCGCACGACGACGAGGTTTCGGCCCAAATCGGTGCGTCCGACGGCATCAAAGGCGAGCTTCAGGACTTTATCCTCGAAGGCGGCGCCATCGATCACGACGGCCACGGTACTATTCTTACGACACGTCAGTGCCTGCTCAACCCCAACCGCAATCCTGGCTGGACCGAGGAAAAGGCCGAAGCCGCGCTGAAGGCGGCTTTGGGCGCGCGTAAGGTCATCTGGCTGGGTGACGGCATGCTCAACGACCACACCGATGGCCACGTCGACAATCTGGCGCGCTTCGTGGCGCCGGGTGTCGTGGCCTGTCCGGTGGCGTTCGGCCGCGACGATCCCAATGCCGATGTCTATGACAACACCGCGCGCCTGCTGGCCAGCCAGACCGATGCGCGCGGCCAGAGCCTTCAGGTCGTGCGTATTCCGTCGCCAGGCAAGGTGACGGATGAAGATGGCGAGATTATCCCCGCCTCGCACATGAATTTCCTGATCGCCAATGACTGCGTCGTCGTGCCGATCTACAAGGAGCGGCCGGGCGAACTGGCGGTCGAGGCGCTGCAAAGCCTGTTCCCTGAACGCCAGGTCGTCGGCCTGTCGTCCAAGGCCATCCTGACCGGCGGTGGCAGCTTTCACTGCATCAGCCAGCAAGTGCCTTTGATCAAGGCTTGAGAATCTTCAAGCCGTTCCCATCTGCGAACAGCTAATTTATTTCTGGAGTACCTGCCATGACCCGCACGGTGAAGGTCGCAGCGCTGCAAACCGCCTACGGTCCGGACATGGACGCCAATATCGCCAAAACCGAAGCGCTGGTTCGCGATGCGGCGGCGCAGGGCGCGCAGGTCATTCTGCCGTCGGAGCTGTTCCAGGGCGAATATTTCTGCGTCAGCCAGGAAGAGAAGTGGTTCGCCACCGCCTATCCGTGGCGCACGCATCCGGCGGTCCTGGCCATGCAGAAGCTGGCCAAGGAACTGGACGTCGTCATTCCGACCTCGATCTATGAGTCGGAGGGGCCGCACTATTTCAACAGCCTGGTCGTCATTGACGCCGGCGGCGAGCTGCTCGGCGTCTATCGTAAGAGCCACATTCCAGACGGTCCCGGCTATCAGGAAAAGTACTATTTCCGCCCCGGCGATACCGGCTTCAAAGTGTGGGACACGAAATACGCCCGCATCGGCGTCGGCATCTGCTGGGACCAATGGTATCCGGAAGCCGCGCGCGCCATGGCGCTGCTGGGTGCTGAAATCCTGTTCTACCCGACCGCCATTGGCTCGGAGCCGCACGACGATTCGCTCGATACCGCCGCGCCCTGGCAGCGCGTCATGCAGGGCCACGCGGTCGCCAATGTCATCCCCGTCGTGGCGTCGAATCGTATCGGCACCGAAAGCCTGATCTCACCGCAGAACGGCTGCGGCCAGACCTTTTACGGTCATAGCTTCATCGCCAACCATCGTGGCGACAAGGTCCAGGAATATGGCGCGAAGGAAGAGGGCATCCTGGTCGCGGAATTCGACCTCGATTACCTGAAGACGCACCGTGCCGCCTGGGGCTTCTTCCGCGACCGCCGGCCGGAGTTTTACGCGCCGCTGAGCAATCCGCGCCCGGCGTAAAGCCTTAAGGGCTTAAACGAACCGCGCGATGACCATACAGATCAGGCAGACGCCCAGAAGGCCCGATGCGACGCGGTGCGCGCCGGCGGCGGTTTTGCGTGCCTTGGCGTCGCTGTTTTTGAGCTTACGCAGGTTCGGCGCGACCAGGACAATCTGCGTTATGGCGGCCAGCAGGGCCAGGCCCGCGCCGGCCGCCAGAGTCTGCTCATAGGTACCGAACCCACCCGCGTGGAGTTGGCTCCACAAAAACCCACCTGTCAGCACCACAATGACAATGCCTGCCAACTGCCACGGAAAGAGCACTTCCGCCATCTGCCCGCCGCTTCGGCCGAGGGTGCCAGACGATCCCATCCAGAACACCGCCGATAATACGTGCAGAATCAGGGCTATAATGATGAGGATTTGCATGGCGCTCTCTTTTGCGGCAGTCTTGAAAGGCAATTCAGTATACGCATCGTTCACTGAAATATAGATATACATAGTGTAAACTGAACTTCAAGCGGAAAATGCCCGATCTGCCCCCACGTCCCTATGTCAGCGCCAAGCGTGATGCCGCCGCTGCCGAAAAACGCCAGAAGGTGCTGGATGCGGCTGCGCGCCTGCTGGATGGCGGACCTGCCATGCTGTCAATGGAAGCGGTCGCGAGGGCTGCCGGTGTGACACGCCTGACGGTCTACAAACAGTTCGGATCGCGGCGTGGATTGCTGGAGGCGGTGTTCGACGAGAACGCCCGGCGTGGCGGTATCATGCGCATGGCCGAAGCGATGCAGGCGGAGGTGCCGCGCGAAGGGCTAAACCACGCAATAGACGTCTTGTGTGAATTCTGGGGCGACCACATGTTTTTCGCGCAGTTGCACGATGCCGCCGCCACCGACCCGGAATTTGCCGAAGCCATTGCCGAGCGTAATGCCCGTCGCCGGATGGTTTTTGATACCCTGCTTGGCCGCATTGCGGGGCCGGAGGCCGGGCGCGCTGAGTGCAGCGACCTGATCTTCGGCCTGACCAGCATGGGGATGTTCCGGTTGCTCAGCGAGAGACGCACGCCCAATCAGGTCGCCGCCACGCTCAAAGCGACGATTGCCACGCTTCTGGACGCGAATGGGCTAAACTAACAAGCCGTCGCGCTCGGCAGGTGTCAATATGCGCCACTGGCCGGGTTTAAGGTTGCCAAGCGTCAGCTCCGCCATCTGCGAACGGTGCAGGGTTTCGACGTGGTTGCCGACGGCGGCGAACATGCGCCGGACTTGGTGATAGCGGCCTTCATAGAGCGTCAGCCGGGCAGTCATCTCACCGGTTATTTCCAGAAACGCCGGTTTAAGTGCGTCCTTCTCGCTTTCGAGCACCAGGGTGCCTGCGGCGAAAATCTCTTTATATTCAAGCTGTATCGGCCGTGCGCACGTCACTTCATATATTTTGGAAACGTGGTTTCTCGGCGAGATGATGCGGTGCAGATAATCGCCATCGTCGGTAAACAGCAGCAGTCCCGACGTGTCCGAATCGAGCCGGCCGATGGTCGATAGCACCGGCTTGCGCAGGGCAAAGCGTTCGGGCAACAACTCGTAGACAAGCTGGCCGCGGTCCTTGAGCGAACAGACATAGCCGGTCGGTTTGTTGAGTATCAGCACGACGCCGAAGTCGGGGTCGAGCGGCTTGCCGCGATAACGGATATCGTCATGCGCGATCGTGCTGTCCTCATCGATCGTGGCGCCGGCGGCATCGGTGAACTTGCCCATGCGCAGGAGCTTCTGGATCTCCTTGCGGCTGCCGTAACCGAGATTGGCGAGGTGCTTGATCAGCTTCATTTGCGCTTATTTTGCGGACCGATGGCCTGGATAATCTTGTAGCCGCCGGTGTCGGCCAGCATCTTCACCGACTTGAAGACAGCCTTGAGCGTCTCTTCGTACGGCAGGTGGCGGTTAGCGACCATGAACAGCTGGCCGCCGGATTTTAGCGCGCCAGCGGCTGCGCGAATAAAGGCCTGGCCGATATCGCTGCGGTCTTCGCGGTCGACGTGGAAGGGCGGGTTTGAGAGGATGACGTCGTATTCACCGGTGACGCCGCGGGTCACGTCAGCCCAGTGGAACTGGGCGCGGTCGCCGTAACCGGCCAGGTTCTCGCGCGCCAGATCGAGCGCGCGTTGTTCGGCTTCATAGAGGTCAATGTGAGTGAGTTTCGGGCATCGCTTGAAGGCTGCGTCGGCCAGGAAGCCGAAGCCAGCGCCCAGGTCGGCGGTGCGGCCGGACAGGTCGGTGGGCAGGTGGTCGATCAGTCTTTGCGAGCCGGCGTCGATGCGATCCCAGGCGAACAGGCCCGGGCGGCTGAGATAGCCTGCGTCATTGCGGCGTGGAGCATCGTTGCTGAGCCACGTTTCCAGTAAGTCAGAATTGACCTGGCTGCGATCGATGCGCGCCCAGAAGACGCGGCACTTGTTCTTGGACAGGCTGGTGACGTTGCCAGCCAGGGCTTCCAGCTCGGTCTCGAACGTCTTGGCGCCCTGGGTATTGGACTGCGACGCCATGACGATGCCGCCATCGCGCGTCGCCTTGATGGCCTGGGCCAGCAGGGCGCGGTTTTCGTCGCGCTGGCGCTGGGGCGAGACGAGGGTCAGGCCAAAGGTGCGCGCATCACCAGGCTCGCGGACGGTGAAGCCTGAACGAACCAGGGCGTCGTGCGTCGGCCGGAAGCTTTGTTCGCAGACGATTTGGGCGACGGGCAGGGACGGGAAGCCGGTTCGCGCGCGCAGGAACAGGGCGCCGTCTTCGGGCAGGGTGATGCTGCCGTCTTCGATGGGCAACAGCAGGGTTTCATAAATCGGATCATTCATCGGCCGGGCTTGTGACACACAAGCGCGGAAAAGGCAAAGTAAGTCCTTCTCCCTGCTTGCGGGGTATAGCGCCAGCGAAAGTATAGCTTTCGCCAGCGCTGGGTGGTCCAACTCGCTGGACCGGATGAGGGGCATTCCGACTTTTCAGCGCGCGGCAACTTTGGTTGCCCCTCATCCTCGCCCTCTCCCCGCTAGCGGGGAGAGGGGATTAGAAGCGATACACTCGCGCTTCCCAGCCGCGCAAATGAGTAGTGGTGTCGTTGTAATTGCTGAACGCGACCTCATCCGGCAACTCACACACCTGCGTCTCGGCGGAGAAGTTCAGTGCCACGACAAAGCCCTTGCCGTCGATCGTCCGCTCATAGACGAACAGATGCGGATGATCCGGCATCCGGTCGCGGAAATCGCCGTAGATCAGGGCGGGCTCAGCATGGCGCAGGGCGATCAGGCGGGCGAACGCGTCATAGAGGTCGCGTGAGGTCTGCGCGTTGACCTGGCTGTAATCCGGATTGACCGCCAGCCATGGCGTGCCCGTCGTAAATCCACCGTTTGGCGCATCCGACCACTGCATCGGCGTGCGGGCATGATCGCGGCTGACCTTGTTCTGGTTGAACAGAAAAGCCTCGGGCGTCACGCGGCCGCTATCGACCTCCGCGCGCCAGGCGGCCTTGGTCCACAGGTCATCGAACTGCTCAGGCGCCGTGAATGGAAAGTTGGTCATGCCGATCTCGTCGCCCTGGTACATGAAGGGCGTACCCTTCATGGTCAGCAACAGTGTTGCCATGACCTGGGCTGATTTAATCCGCCATTGTGGGCTGTCGTCGCCATAGCGCGACACGACGCGCGGGTTGTCGTGGTTGGAAAAGAAGACGGTCGGCCAGCAATGCTTGTCGAGCGCCGCTTCATGGCGGGTAAAGATGCGTTTCAGGTCGGGCAGGGGCCACTTTTTCCACTTCCCGTCAGGCCCGCGATCGACTTCGACCGTATCGAACTGGAAGATCATGTCCAGTTCGCCGCGCCGTTCGTCGACCAGCAGGGGCGTCTGGTCCAGAGTCACGCCAAACGCCTCACCCACCGTCATGGTGTCGTAGGGCGCCAGCGCTTCCCGACGCATTTCCTGCAGATATTCATGAAGCTTCGGGCCAGTCGTATAAGCGAACTGCGGCTTGGCCTGTTGATCTGCAAGGAGATCCTTGAATTCCTGATCTTTGGAAATGAAAGGAATGACGTCCATGCGGAAACCGTCAACGCCCTTGTCGAGCCAGAAGCGCATCAGGTCGTGGACTTCATGGCGGACCGCCGGGTTCTCCCAGTTGAGATCGGGCTGCTTGCTGGCAAAGAGGTGCAGGTACCAGTCGTCGCCGTCTCGCGTCCACGCCGGGCCCAGGAAGATCGAGGCCCAGTTGTTGGGGGGCTGGTCGCCGTGTCCTGGCCGCCAGATATAGTAGTCGCGATAGGGGTTATCCCGGCCCTTGCGGCTTTCGGCGAACCAGATGTGCTCGTCGCTGGAATGGTTGACCACCAGGTCGATGATCAGCTTTATGCCGCTGGCGTGGATGGCGCCGAGCAGCGCATCGAAATCAGCCATGGTGCCGAACTCGGCCATCACGCTGCGATAATCGCGGATGTCGTAGCCATTGTCAGCATTGGGCGAGTCGAAATGCGGGCTCAGCCAGATAACATCGACGCCCAGGCCCTGGATGTGCGGCAATTTCTCAAGAATGCCGCGCAGGTCGCCTATGCCGTCGCCATTGCTGTCGCAGAAGGAGCGCGGATAGATCTGATAGACGACCGCTTCCTTCCACCAGCGCCGGCTGTAGCCGTTGAGTGTGTCGGGCACAGGTGACCTCCGCTGTTATTGCGGATGAGTCTGGCTCCATTTGGCATAGGCGTCCAGCGCCTTTTGCGGCGTCGTATTGTACCACGAATAGCCGCGGCGGCGTTCCTGGCTGATCTCACTGACCGTGTCGTGGATCGACTTGTCGCGGTCGCCGAAAATCGGCTTGCCGGTCTTGAGGTCGTAATAACGTGACCACAGAAGCGGCGCGCCCGGCTGGGCCTGCAGCACGCGGTCATCCGGAATCTTGACCCAGGCGACATCCTTGAGGGCTGCGGCCTTGAGCCAGGCGACTCCGGCGTGCACCGAGGCGACGATGGGCGGCGATGGATTTTTGATCTGCATCAGGTAGACCAGCAGACCGGCGCTCTCACTGCTCGACAGCGAGGGCGGCTCAAAATTGCGCGCCGAAGTTGGCTCGAGGGTGAGGGCGTCGTGTTGCTGCCCCCACACGGTCAGCTTGCCGTCGATGCGGACCTGGCTGGCGAGGATGCATTCGACGGCGCGTTCGACCGCCATGCCGGCGCGATCGCGAAGACCCTGTGGCACGAAGGCGAAACCATTGCGGCCTTCGGCGGCGAAGGTCAGGACCTCAGTCACATCCCCTAAGGCGTCATCATTATAGGTGACCGCGTCGTGATAGCCGCCCTGCAGCGGGAAGACCTGCGGCCAGCCGCCATTGGGAAACTGCGCCGTCAGCATGTATTCAAGCCCGCGCAAAGCGGCCTTGCGATAGGCATCGCCGTCGGCGCCCGGATTGGCGGCTGCGATCAGCGCCAGGTATTTCAGCTCGGTCGTCGTGGCGCCATTGTCGAAGGTGCCGACATAGTTCCAGTTGCCTTCGGCCGGGGCGTCATTGTCGCCGGGCTTCAAAAAGGCCGAAACATTGTCACCGGTGTAGGACTGGCCGCGTTCACGCACGGGTACGTCGCGCAGCATGTTCTTGCCCCAGCCCCCGGCCGGCGTCTGGAAGCTGACGATCGTGTCGGCGACGCGACGGGCATCCGGCGTGGCGTACCACGCGTCCGGATTTTTCAGTGGCATCGTCTTGGCGCTGTCACCGTGGGGCGACGGCTTGGGCAGGGTCGCCAGGCCTTCGCGCTCGGCGGCGAGCGCGGCCTTATCTGCCGCTTCAAGGGTAGTTGACGTCTTGATGTAGCGCGCCCAGGCGCCGCGGCTGGCCTCGGGCAGGGTCGCAATGCGCTCAGCCGTCAGGGGCAAGGATGGCACGTTCTGGCCAATCACCTCGGCAAGGGCCGGGCTGCTGAGAAGCGCCGCCGAAAGGACAAAAGTGGTAAGGAGCGTACGCGAAATCATGTCTGTATTCCCTGTTTGCGGCGACCTTGCCATGAGGCAGACGGCAGGGCAAGTCACTTTGACACCGGTGGCATTTGAAAATTCTCTTGCACGGAAGATGCAAAATACGCATATAGGCCGTGAGACGGTGCGGGCGGAGGCCTCGCCAACCTGGTCAGGGCCGGAAGGCAGCAGCCACAACGAATTCACCTTCGGGTCGCACCGTCTCACCTTGATACCGCTCAGATGTCGCGGACAACGATTCCCCCGAAATCAGATATCGCCCTCGACACTGAGGAAGCTGCGCGTCTCACCGTGAAGCCGCACGGCCGTCAGTACGCCGTTGAAGTAGATGCCGGTATCCACTCCAACTCGCCACGGCGTGTTGGACGGTTCGTCTTCCGGCGTGTGGCCATGGACGACGACATAGTCGCAGGCCTTCTCGGCGCGCAGGAAGCGGCCGCGAATATACATCCATGTTTCCGGCCCTTGTTCCGTCAGCAGCCTGTCGGGATCGACGCCAGCGTGGACAAACAGATAGTCGTCGGCCTGATAAATCGCCGGTAGCCGCTCCAGCATGGCGCGGTGGGCCGGAACGATAGTGGCCGCAAACGCTACGCTGACTTCTTGCCAAGTCTCAATCGTGTTGGTGAGGAACGGCATGGCGACGCCATAGCTGGCGAGTGTCGCGGCGCCGCCCCAGGTGCGCCAGGTATCACCGAATTCCGGTTCATCGAGAAAGCGCAACAAGGCATCTTCGTGATTGCCCTTCAGCGCGACCAGGTCGCACCACGGCGCGGCTTCCAGGCGAAGAATGCGCTCCAGGACCTGCCTGGATGCTGGTCCCCGATCGATATAGTCGCCCAGGAGCACGATGCGCGGCTTTTCACCGGTCTGCTCGGCATCGATGCGAATGCGATCGATCAGGCGCTCGAAATGGCTGTCGTAACCATGAATGTCGCCGATGGCGTAGGTGAGGCGGGAAATACGGGAAGGCATGACCCTAATGTAGGGTGGTGATCGCGCGATGCGAACCCGCTTTGGTAAATAAAGCCAACCTGTTGCCGCTTACCGCACCGTGCTTTTGTTCAACTGACAGGCGAGGACTTAAGGCCGCGTTAAGCATAACGCGGGTACATAAGTGCACAGTCGCACCGATCATCTCGCCCCAGGCGCAGTGGCCGGAAGGGGGCGCCTTGCGGTTGGAGTAAGAGTATGAATTTGCGCACGAAATTTGTCGGCCTTGGCGCCACCTGTGCCTGCCTGGTCATGGCGGTCGTCGGCGTCAACTGGCATTCGTCGAACCTGACCGAAGCACATTTCAAGCAGTCCTCAACCATTACCGCCATTACGCAAAGGCACATGGAAGGCGACATGATGCACGACGCCATGCGCGCCGACGTGCTGGGCGCCATGGTTGCGCAAACGGCCGGAGATGCCGAAGGCGTCGCCGCCGCGCAAAAGGATTTTGAAGCCCATGCTGCCAATTTTCGCAGCAATCTCGAAAAGAACCGCGCCGAGAACCTGCCGCCCGGCCTGAAAAAGAGCTTTGACACCAGCCTCCAGGGAATTGAGGCCTACAAGGCCGCCGGAGAGACGGCCATGGCTGGCATTGTCGCCGGCAATGGCGTAGGGGCTGTGGCAGAGTTCATACCCCACTTCACCCAACTGGAAGGCGGCCTTGAGTCGCTGTCCAACGAAATCGACGGCTGGATGAAAAAGGCGGATGCCGACGCCGTCGCGGCCAGCGCGCAGATGCAACTGATCGTCAGCATTCTCTCCGCCCTGGCGATCTTCGGAGTCGTGCTGATGGCGTGGCTGCTGTGGCGCGATATTCTGAAGCCACTGAACGCCATGGCCGGAACCATTACCTCCATCGCCAGGGGTGACACGGACATCGACATCGACTATCTGCGCCGGCGCGACGAAATAGGCATACTGGCGCGCGCGACCGAGACCCTGCGCGGCAATGCGCGTGAGGCCTTCATGGTCAACCAGATGGTCCAGAGTATGCCGACCTCGGTCATGTCGGTCGACGTGCGCGACAATCTGCGCGTCAACTATGCCAACACGTCGACCATGGACCTGCTGCAGCGTCTAGAGGCGTATATGCCGATCAAGGGCGGTCAAATCGTCGGCCAGTCCATCGACGTCTTCCATAACCATCCGGAACATCAGCGCCGCCTTCTGAGTGATCCAAAGAACCTGCCGCACCGGGCCAAGATCACTCTTGGCCCGGAATCGATCGACCTGCAGATTTCGGCCGTCCGCGACCAGAAGGGCGAGTATGTCGCCGCCATGCTGGTCTGGGACGTGGTGACGGCCAAGACGCACCTGGCACACGAGTTCGAAAACAACGTCCAGCACGTTGTATCGGGCCTGGCGGCGTCCGCCGAAGAGCTTTCGCGCGTCGCATCAAACATGACTGACGAACTGAAGCGCAGCGCCGGCCTGGCCGTATCGGCTTCGTCAGCGGCTAGCCACGCGACGTCGAACGTCCATACGGTAGCCGCAGCCGCCGAAGAGATGTCAGCCTCGATCCGCGAAATCTCCAGCCAGATCCAGGTGACCAACGACCTGGTGCGCGAGTCCTATACCAAGGTCCAGAACGCCGACCTTTTGGCGCAGAAGCTGGCCAAGGCGTCAGAACGGGTTAATGAAGTCACGGCCGTTATCGCCGGTATCTCCAGCCAGATCAATCTTCTGGCGCTCAATGCGACGATCGAGTCGGCGCGTGCCGGCGACGCCGGGCGCGGTTTTGCGGTCGTGGCCGGTGAGGTCAAGAACCTTGCCAACCAGACCAACCGCTCGATCGGCGAAATCAACAGCGTGATCGAAGAGATGCGGCTGGCATCCGGCGACATTATCGGCGCCCTGTCGGACATCAAGACCTCCGTCGACAACATCACTCAGGCGACAACCTCGGTCGCTTCGGCGGTCGAAGAACAGTCGGCGACGACCCAGGACATCGCGCGCAACATGGCATTGGCCGCTGAAGGCACGCAGATGATCAGCGATAACCTGCAAGACGTATCGAACGTGACGACGGAAAGCGGCGATGCCTCGGCCCAGCTCTATGGCTCGTCGCAGGACCTGTCCGAGCAGGCGAATGTCTTGCGTGGCCGCGTGGCGGACTTCCTGACCAAGATGAACGGCGTGACCGAGGCTGCCTGATTAGCGGCTGGCGCGGCAGGCGGCGCGCAGGCGAGTGACCTCGGCGTTATAACCGTTGAGCAGGGCGCGCTTCTCGCGCACCGACCCGTTGCGATAGGCCGAGCTGCCGGTGATCGGCCGCAGGGCGTCAGCAAGGCAGGCGCGATAGGTGTCTGACGCCGGCGCTTTTGCCAGAACCGGGACCGGCAGGGCGAGCAGGGCGACAAGTCCGAGGGCAAAGAGTTTCATAATAGCACGCGTTCCATAAAGATACGTGTCGACCGGCAAGAACCGGGCCGACGTTTACTGCTGGTTAAGCATGCCCGTGAACCTTAATATAGCAAGGTTATGTTACGTTCGAAGCAAGTAGAATGCTGGGAATCTGTAACATGGCGCGTATCTGTGGTAACAATATACTGGTAAGAAGTCTGGCCATTTGTTTGGCTCTTGGCTTCGCCGCGCCGGCTTGTGCCGAGACGGCCTTCGATGCTGTCCTGACCACGGATCTATTGTCCAATACCCAGGGCGGACTGCGCGAAGGCACGCGCGTCATGGCTAATCTCGACCTGTCGGCGGCATGGACCGGCGACACTGGCTGGGAAGCGTTCGGCTATGTGCTGGCCGATGCAGGCGGCGGCTTCTCCGAAACCTATAGCGGCGACGCCCAGGTGGTTTCCAATATCGATGCGCCTCCAGGCGTACGCCTGTTCGAAGCCTGGGTACGCAAGACCTCGGCCGACGAGCGCTTCGTGCTGACCGCAGGCATCGTCAACCTCAATGGCATATTCGACGTCCAGGAAGCCGGTGGGCTGTTTCTCAACGCGTCGCATGGCATTGGCGCCGAGTACGCCCAGTCCGGGCCGTCCATCTTCCCGATATCGGGGTTGGGCGCAGTCGCCGAATGGCGCGTGACTGACGAGACCCGCTTGCGCGCTGGCGTCTTCGATGGCGTGCCGGGCGATCCTGGCAATCTTAAACGCTTTGTCGCCCTGCGCTTCGACAAGGGCGATGGTGTGCACTGGGTCGCCGAACTGGAACACAACTTCCCGCGCGGCTATGTCAAGCTGGGCGCGTGGTCGTGCAGCGCACTGGCCGACCGTCTCGACGGGCAGGGTCAGACAAAGGGCAATGACGGCGCCTATGCCCAGATCAAGTATGACTTTATCCGGGAAGCAGGAGACGACGGCCAGGGGCTGTCAGGCTGGCTGCGCGCGGGCCAGGCCAATCCCGACATCCATGCCGTGGAAACCTATGCCGGCGGCGGGCTGGTCTATACAGGGCCGTTGGCCGGCCGCGATTCCGACGCCGTGGGCATTTCGATCGCCCACGCACGCTTTGGCCGTCCCTATGCCGACAGCCTGGGTGTCGATCTCGAACCCGAGACGATCGTCGAGCTGAGCTATCGCTTTGAGATCCGCAGCGGGTTCTCGGTCCAGCCGGACGTGCAATATATCCGCAACCCGTCGGGTGATCCGTCGGTCAAGGACGCGGCGGTCGCTGGCGTGCGCTTCCGCTTGGGGCTGGAAGCCTTGTAACCTGCCCTTGTCGGCGGGCGACTGATGAAACATATAGGTAGGTGTCGCAGCCTGCGGCAACGGAACCGTGGACAACCGGTTAGCCGGTTGCCGGCGAATCGCGCTTTATGGCTGTTAAACTGTGTGTTTCCGACTATAAATCGCCCATGTCCGATAGTCCCGACCTTGATGATCCTTTTGCTGACGCCGCCATCGAAGACGCGCGCGACGATTTGACGGCGGATATTTTCGGCGAGTCGACGCCGGTGCCCAATGCGCCGGCGCAGACGACGGCCAAGTCGGAATCCTACACCGTCCTGGCGCGCAAATACCGGCCGCGCACCTTCGAGGACCTTATCGGTCAGGAGGCCATGGTTCGGACGCTGACCAATGCCTTTGCCTCCAACCGCATCGCCCACGCCTTCATGCTGACCGGCGTGCGCGGAGTGGGTAAGACGACGACCGCCCGTCTCCTGGCGCGCGCGCTCAATTATGACACCGACACCGTCCATCAGCCGAGCGTCGAGCTCAAAGTCATGGGCCGCCACGACCAGGCGATCATCGATGGCCGCCATATCGACGTACTCGAACTGGATGCTGCCTCGCGGACCGGCGTCGACGCCATGCGCGAACTGCTGGAATCGGTGCGCTATGCGCCTGTCGAGGCGCGCTACAAGGTCTACGTCATCGACGAAGTCCACATGCTGTCGACCGGCGCCTTCAACGCGCTGCTGAAGACGCTGGAAGAGCCGCCACCCCACGCCAAGTTCATCTTTGCGACGACGGAAATCCGCAAGGTTCCGGTGACCATCCTGTCGCGGTGCCAGCGTTTCGACCTGCGCCGCGTCGAGCCCGAAACCTTGATGCCGCATCTGGAAAAGATCTGCGGTCTGGAAGGCGTCAAGATCGAACCCGATGCCCTGGCCCTGATCGCCCGGGCCGCCGAAGGCTCGGTGCGCGACTCGCTGTCCCTGCTGGATCAGGCCCTGGTCCAGGGCAATCCGGGCGAGACGGTCGGTACGGAATCGGTGCGTGACATGCTGGGCCTGGCCGATCGCTCGGCGACGCTGGGGCTGTTCGAAAACGTTATTTCCGGCCAGATGAGCGAAGCCCTGCTGGCCTTCCGCACGCTTTATGGTTTTGGCGCCGATCCGGTCCAGTTGATGGGTGACCTGCTCGAATATTGCCACGCCGCCTCGGTGGCCAAGGTGCTGGGCGCCGACGCCACGCGCCTGCCCAAGGCCCAGGCCATGCGGATCACGGCCCTGGGCTCGCAGCTGTCAGCAGGGACCCTTTCGCGGCTGTGGACCCTGATGCTCAAGGCGTTCGAGGAACTGCGCCGCGCGCCGGACACCAGTGCGGCTTTCGAGATGGCGCTGGTGCGCATGTGCTACGCCTCCGACCTGCCCGGGCCCGAAGTCCTGATGAAGCGCCTGCAATCGGGCGAGCCCCTGGTCGGTGGACCGGGCGGTGGCGGTGGCATGCCGCAGGGCACGCAGATGCGCGGTTCGGCGATGGTCCGTCCGGCGCCGGCGCCCGTAGAAGTGCCCAATCCGCAGACCTTCGCCGAAGTGCTGAGGATGATCGAGGACAAGCGCGATATCGGCCTGCGCGTCGATGTCGAGCGCTATGTCCGGCTGGTCTCGTTCCGGCCGGGTGCGATTACCTTCGAACCGGCGCCCAATGCGCCGATCGACCTGGTCCGCAAGCTCAGCATGAAGCTGAAGGAGTGGACGGGCCAGCGTTGGCTGATCGCCACCGAAGGGCAGGGCGGCGCCGAAACCGTCTATGAGCGCGACCAGCGCGAAACCGCTGCGGCCAAGGCCAAGATCCTGGAAAGTCCGTTCGTGGCGACACTGCTTTCGACCTTCCCGGGGGCGGAGATCACCGCGATCCGCGCCCGCATTAAACCCATGGCGCCCGATGTTACGGTGGCTCCTGACGAAAACGACGACGAAGACAAGGATGATGAGTGATGGATTTCCAGGCATTGATGAAGCAGGCACAAAAGGTCCAGCAGCAGTTCGCTGAGGCCCAGACCAAGATGCACGAAAGCGTCGTATCGGGCGCTTCGGGCGCCGGACTGGTGGCGATCGAGGTCAAGGGCACGGGCGAAATCGCCACGCTCAAGATCGATGACAGCCTGATGAAGGAAGGCGATTCCGAAGTGCTGGCCGACCTGATTATGGCGGCGCACAAGGACGCGCAGAAGAAGCTGGACGAACTGAACCAGAAGCTTATGGCCGAAGCCGCCGGTCCGCTGGGCGCCAATGGCGGCCTGCCCAATATGCCGAAGTTTTTCTAAGTCCTATCTCATACCTCCCTGGCTTTGCCGGGGAGGGGGACCGCACGACGCGCGAAGCGCTAGATGCGGTGGTGGGGCTTCTTACTTCCTTTGCACAGAGACCCAATGGCCGGAGCCGGACCTGAAATCGAACGCCTCATGGCGCTGCTGGCCAAGCTTCCTGGCCTCGGGCAGCGCTCGGCCCGGCGCGCGGCGCTGGCGCTGCTGAAGCGTCGCGAACAACTCCTGCTGCCGCTGACCGCCGCCATGCAGGATGCTGCCGACAAGGTGACGACCTGCCGCATCTGCGGATCGCTGTCGACGCAGGACCCTTGCGCCATATGCTCGGATCCGGCGCGCGACCGCGCCATGATCTGCGTCGTCGAAGAAGACAGTTCCTTGTGGGCCATGGAGCGCGTCGGCGCCTTTTCCGGCCGCTATCACGTGCTGGGAGGGCTGCTGTCGGCGCTCGATGGTGTCCGGCCCGAAGATCTGCGCATGGAAGGGCTGATCGAACGCATCAAGGCCGGGGGGATCACCGAGATCGTCATGGCATTGCCCGCGACCGTCGAAGGCCAGACGACAGCGCACTATATTGCCGACCGCCTGAAATACCATGACAACAGCCTGACGATCTCGCATCTGGCGCGCGGCGTGCCGGTCGGCGGCGACCTTGACTGGCTCGATGATGGGACTATAGCGCACGCCTTCCGCTCTCGCCGGTAAAAGTCCCACCTTTTGGCGATCTGCGTCGCAGTCGTTGCTTGCAGGTATTATCAATACCTACTGCGCTAGCCGGCTAGCATCTCATCCAAAATCTGGGCTTTTACACGGCGAGAGTCGCGCGCGTGGCCCATTTAAGACCGGCTCAATCTCTGCTGCCGCACAATAATCTGATCCAGCACCTGCAGGAATTTCGAGCGGTCGGCATTGGCGAACGGCGGCGGGCCGCCGGTGATCTCACCGGTCGAGCGGATATGTTCCATGATCGATCGGTGCGCCAGGGCGGCGCCGATGGAGTCAGGTGTAAAGGCCCGGCCATTGGGCGCCAAGGCGTGGGCACCTTTTTCCAGCACGCGGCCAGCCAGCGGAATGTCGTTGGTAATCACCACATCGCCAGCAACGGCGTTTTCGGCAATCCAGTCATCGGCAATGTCCGGGCCGGCATCGACGATCATGCGCGCGATCAGCGGTGATTTCGGGATCTGGATAAAGCTGTTCGATACAACGAAGGTCTGGAGCTTGTAGCGCTCCGCCACCTTGTAGGTTTCGTCCTTCACCGGACAGGCATCGGCATCAATATAGAGGGTTATGGTCATGGGCCATGATACGCTAGGGCTTGCGGCAATTCCAGACCATCCGCCTCTTGAAACGCGACGAAGATACGCCATATACCATCCATGTGGATGGCGGGAGGATGGTTATGGACGGTCTGCGCAAAAAGACGAATGTGCCGGATAGCGAGAAGGTTACGATCAACCTCGGCTACGTTGATCTTGGTCATATCGACCTGCTGGTTCAGGAAGGCTTCTACTCTAACCGTACGGACTTTATCCGTACGGCGATCCGCAACCAGCTCGATCGTCATACCGAGGCCGTGCGGCAATCGCTGTCACGGCGGCAACTGGATCTCGGCCTGCGCCGGTTTACCCGCCGCGATCTCGAAGCCGTGCGCGCGGCGGGCGACACCCTGACCATCCAGGTGCTTGGTCTTGCGACCATTGACCCCGACGTCACGCCGGACCTGGCACGCGCGACGATTGCTTCTATTCACGTTCTTGGCGCCCTTCAGGCCAGCGCCGAAGTCAAGGCCGCCCTGGCCGACCGGACCGTCTGATCCTTACCTTGTACTGGAGTACGCGTATGAAACTGCCCCTAAATATCAACATGGCGGAAGCCACACGCCTGACGCAACTCGGCAAGCTGAAGGAAGCCATGGCCGTGCTGTCCGGTAACCCCTTACCGGAAGTAAAAACGCCAGAGAAGGCTGACGGTGTCATCGATATGACGCCACCTGCGGACGGCAATAGCGTCTGGACGGCGGCATCGGCAGGGACAGTTCCGCCTAAGCCGCTCGACGGCCTGATGGATCGCTTGAATGCGCACCTGCCCAAGGGCGGGTTCGGTTCCATGGGCGGGCATGTGGCGAAGCTGGCCATACCCGATGGCGCATCGTTCGAAAGCCACGTATTTGCCAATGCCGCCGGCCAGCGACCGTACAAGCTCTATATCCCTGCTGGGCACAAAGGGGAAAGGCTGCCGCTTGTCGTCATGCTGCACGGCTGCACCCAGTCGCCGGAGGATTTTGCCGCCGGCACACGCATGAACGAACTGGCGGAGGAATTGGGCTTTTTCGTCGCCTATCCGGGCCAGACCCAGGGCGCCAATGCGCAGAAATGCTGGAACTGGTTCAATACCGGCGACCAGAAGCGCGATCAGGGAGAGCCCGCCATCATCGCCGGCCTGACGCGGGAGATCATGCAAACACATGCCGTCGATCCGGATCGTGTCTTCGTCGCGGGATTGTCGGCCGGCGGCGCCGCAGCCGCGATCATGGGCGCGTCATATCCTGAACTGTTCGCGGCGATTGGCGTGCACTCGGGCCTGGCCTGTGGTGCAGCCAAGGACATGCCGTCGGCCTTCGGCGCCATGAGCAAGGGCGCCAGCGGTGTCCGCGCCAATGGCAGGTTGGTGCCGGCGATTGTATTTCATGGCGACGGCGACACGACGGTTCATGCCATCAATGGCGCCCAAGTCATCAACCAGGCGCGCTCGCGGACAAAACTGCGGATCACAGCGTCGCACGGCACCTCGGCGGGCGGCATTCGCTACAGCCGCACGATCGAGACGGACGGCACCGGCACACCTGTGCTCGAACACTGGGTGCTGCATGGGGCGGGACACGCATGGTCGGGCGGTAGCGCGGCCGGATCATACACCGACCCACGCGGCCCCGACGCCAGCCGCGAGATGATCCGCTTCTTTCTGGATCAAAAGCGGGCGGGGTGAGGGCAGGCGCCTATGCGGCCGCTTTGGCTTCCTGCTTTTCGCGCTGGCGCATCAACAGGAAGATGATCAGGCAGGCGACGAAGCGGCTGGCGATGGCGGCGGCGAACGACCACGGATTGAAGATGCCGGGGATCGACTGGCTGGCGATCGCCAGGAAGACCGCCGCATCGATCGGGGCGCTGATGGCGGTCGAGATGAACACCCGGCGCGACAAAGGGATTTTCAGAAAGGTGAACAGCGCCCAGTCGATCAGTTCGCTGATCAGGAAGGCGCAGGTCGAGGCGAACGCCACTGTTGGATCCGACGTCATGTAGGACAGGATCAGGCCTATCCCTAAGAACAGGAAGATATAGTGGCCGACCTCGCGTTGTGCGAAGTCGCGCACCACCAGGGTCAGGCCGGTCACGACCGTCAACGGGTGCCAATCCCCGCCCGTCGGCAGGGGCACGGTCTGGATCTTGTCGAACCCCCAGTTCACGAACGGAATGCAGGCGAGATAGAGGTAGGTCCACGGTGTCTTTGCCGTGAAAACGCGTTTTATAAACGTGTTGAAATCCATCGCCTGATCCCTCTGCTGGCCTCAGCCTGTCATGCCTGCTTTGCACTGACAAGTCTTCGGAAATTTCGACTCGCCCAAATCCCAGAATCCGCTTATAGAACATTGCATGAACATTGAAAGCCTTGTCCTGATCCTTGTAGCGCTGGTCTTTGCGGGCCTGAGCGTGGTGATGTTTTTCGAAAACAAGCGTCTGCGCGGCCGCAATGACGAGCTGAACGACAAGCTGATCACCGGCTCCGGTGAGCTTGAGCGCCTGCGCGAACGCACGCGTAACCTCGAAGATGCGCGCTCGACCATGAGTGAGCAGTTTCAGCTGGCGTCGCACGAGGTGATGCAGAAATCGACGGATTCGCTGCTGAAACGCGCCGAGGAATCTTTCACGGCGCGCGAGCGGCTGGCGCTGGAGCGCATGGACAAGAGCCTGCAGCCGGTGTCTGAGACCCTGACGCGTTTTGAGGCGCAGGTGAAGGCGATGGAAGAGGCGCGTGCTACCGACAAGGGGGGCATGACCGAGCAGATTACCCAACTGCTGGCGGCGTCGAACGAAACGCGCGATGTAACGCAGAAGCTTGCCAATGCGCTGCGTCGCGGCGCCGGCGTGCAAGGCCGTTGGGGTGAAGAAACCCTGCGCAATGTGCTGCAAGCCGCCGGCCTGACGCGCTTCGATTTTATCGAACAGCACAATCTTGATACCGACGAGGGCCGCCGGCGTCCGGATGTTGTCGTGCGCATGCCGGGCGACAAGTCGAACGGCATTTTCGTCATTGATTCCAAGGTCAACCTGACCGCCTTCCTCGAAGCCATGGAAGCTGTGACTGACGAAGCGCGCGAAGCGGCGCAGCAACGTCACGTCAATGCGCTGCGCACCCACGTGCGCGACCTGTCGAGCAAGGTCTATTGGGACCAGTTCAAGGACCAGACTTCGCCGGATTTTGTCGCCCTGTTTATCCCGGGCGATGGTTTTCTGGCGGCGGCGCTCGACCGTTATCCCGGTCTGATGAACGAGGCGATGGACAAGAAGGTCATCATCGTCACGCCAACGACCCTGTTCGCCCTGTGCAAGGCGGTGGTCTATGGCTGGCGTGTCGAAGACCAGATGAAGAATGCCAACCAGATCGCCGAGCTGGGCCGCGAACTCTATGCCCGCCTGTCCGTCATGGGCGGTCACGTTTCAACCATGGGCGATGCCTTGGGGCGGGCGGTCGACAAGTACAATGCCTTTGTCGGTTCGCTGGAAACCAAGGTGCTGACCCAGGCGCGGCGCTTCGAAGACCTTCAGGTCGACCACGAAGGCAAGACCATCCCGGAGCAGAAGCCGGTCGATACCCAGCCGCGTACGGCGACCAAATTGCTCAGCCTCAAGAGCGATGCCGAGGTGGAAAACGAGACCGTCTGATTTCTATTGAAACATTTTGTGTGGTCGCATTTCCTGCGATCACCCGGCTTCCACTTGATCTGGAAATGCTCCAATCTTGATTTTTTAACGATCCGGAATTAGATAGGCCGCATGGCTATTCGTGAAATTCTGACTGTACCCCACCCTGTTCTTAAACAGGTCTCCAAATCCGTCGACGTTGTCACGGACGATATACGTCGTCTGATGGATGACATGCTGGAAACCATGTACGACGCGCCCGGCATTGGCCTGGCGGCCGTGCAGGTCGGTGAGCCGATCCGTGTCATCGTCATGGACCTGCAGGAAAAACCCGAAGACGATCCCGAAGGTGAGGGCGTGAAAAAACCGCTCTATTTCGTCAATCCGGAAATCGTCTGGAAGTCCGAAGAACTGGCGCCCTACGAAGAAGGCTGCCTGAGCGTTCCGGAAGTCTATGACGAGGTCCAGCGCCCGGCGCGTGTGCGCCTGAAATATCTCGACTATAACGGCAATGAAGTCGAGGAAGAGGCCGAGGGCCTGTTCGCCGTCTGCATCCAGCACGAGATGGACCATCTCGAAGGCGTGCTGTTTATCGATCATTTGTCCAAGCTCAAGCGCGATCGCGCTGTCACCAAGGTCAAGAAGCTGCGCAAGGCCGCGTAAGGCTTGCTGAGCTGAGCAATACCGATTAGACCCTCGCGACAACCGTTGCGAGGGTCTAATCATATGCGCCTGGCCTTTATGGGCACTCCCGAATTCGCCGTGAAGGCCCTGGCTGAACTGGTCGCGGCCGGTCACGACATAGTCTGCGTCTATAGCCAGCCGCCGGCGCCGAAAGGCCGTGGTCAGGTTCTGAGCCCATCGCCAGTGCATGAATTCGCGCAAGGCCTGGGCCTTGAGGTGCGCACGCCGAAATCGATGAAGGACCCTGACGCGATTTCGGAATTCCAGGCGCTCGATATCGATGCCTGTATCGTCGTCGCCTACGGCCAGATCCTGAAGGCCGCCGTGCTCGATCATCCGCGCCTGGGCTGTTTCAACCTGCACGGTTCGCTGCTGCCGCGCTGGCGCGGGGCCGCGCCGATCCAGCGTGCCATCATGGCCGGCGACAGCTTTACCGGCGTCGAAGTCATGCGCATGTCGGAAGGGCTCGATGAAGGCCCGATCATCCTGTCCGGCCGCGTTGAAATCACGCAAGACGATACGGCGGGCACAGTCCATGACAAGCTGGCCAATCTCGGCGCATCGCTGTTGCCGGTGGCTTTGGCGGCCATCGACCGTGGTGGCGCCAAGGAACAGGCACAGGTCGGTGAGCCGACCTATGCGAAGAAGATCACGCCGGAAGAGGCGCGGATAGACTGGAACCGCCCGGCCCGCGATCTCGATTTCCATATTCGCGGTCTGTCGCCGTTTCCGGGCGCCTGGACGATGATCAATTCGCCGAAGGGCGAGGTGCGGCTTAAAGTTTTGATGTCGCGCTTCGTAGATGAAAAGAGCGGCGAGGTGCCGGGCACGGTGCTGTTGGGCGGCCTGAAGGTCGCGACCGGCGACGGCGTCATACAGTTGCTGCGTGTCCAGCGCGAAGGCAAGGCGGCGCAGGACGCAGCAGAGTTTCTCAATGGCGCCGGACTGGCGCCGGGGGATCAGTTGTTATGAAGGTCGGACGTCTTCCCTTCTCCCCACGGAGAGGGGAGAAGGTGGTCGAACGCGTTCGACCGGATGAGGGGTTCGACTGCGTCCGCGCGCGCAACTGCCAGACCCCTCAGGCTCGCCGCCCTGTGCCTAACCCTCTCACCTTGAAAGGGGAGAGGGGAGGAAGAAAGCGGGGAGAGGGGATTAATAGCCATGCCTCGCTATAAGCTCCTCGTTGAATATGATGGCCGACGGTACAAGGGCTTCCAGGCCCAGGGCGATCTGCCGACCGTACAGGGATCGATCGAGCGCGCCATCCTGGCCTTCAGTGGGCAGTCGCTGCGCTTGACGGCAGCGGGGCGGACCGATACGGGCGTCCACGCTACCGGTCAGGTCGTTACCTTCGATCTCGACAAGCCCTTCAAGCCCGGTACCGTCCGTGACGCTATCAATGCCTACCTGACGCCTGAGCCGATTGCGATTCTCGAAGCCGAAGAATGCGATCCGGACTTTTCGGCGCGGTTTTCGGCAACGGGCCGCATGTACCTGTTCCGCATCCTCAACCGCCGTGCGCCGCCGGCGATCGACCAGGGGCGCGTCTGGCACGTCAAGAAGCAGCTCGATGCCGAGGCCATGGCCCAAGCCGCGAAAAGCCTGGTGGGGACGCACGACTTCACGACGTTTCGCCATATCGAATGCCAGGCGAAGTCACCGGTCAAGACGCTGGATATCGCCCGCGTCAAACGGATCGGCGATGAAATTCATCTGGTCTTTGCCGCGCGCTCCTTCCTGCATCGCCAGGTACGCTCGATGACGGGCACGCTGGCCGAAGTCGGGATTGGCCGATGGGAAGTGGCAGATGTGGCAAAGGCCCTAGCGGCAAAAGACCGCACGGCCTGTGGTCAAGTCGCACCGCCGGAAGGGCTGTTCCTGACCCATGTCACCTATGAAGATGAACCGAACTTCGAAGCATACGCCTCAATCAAGGCGGTATAGACATCGGTCAGGGCCTCAAGCTCCGCTACCGGTACACATTCGTTGATCTGGTGCATGGTCTGGCCGACAAGGCCGAACTCCACGACGGGGCAGAGATTGCGGATAAAGCGCGCGTCCGACGTGCCGCCGGTCGTTGAGCGATCCGTCTCGATACCCAATTTATCCTGAATCACATCGGCGATCAGGTCGATAAACGGGCCCGGTTGTGTCAGGAAGGCCTCGCCCGAAATGGCGCAGGCAACGTCGATTTTCGCACCCGACCGCGCGGCGTGTTCGGCGGCCACGCTTTCGAACCATTGGCGCAGCTCTGCGCCGGAATGGGCCGGATTGAAGCGGATATTGACCCGCGCAGTCGCCGACTGGGGGATAACATTGGTCGCTGTGTTGTTCGTATCGATAGTGGTGATTTCGAGGTTCGACGGCTGGAACGACTGGTAGCCGTCATCCAGCACGCGGCTTTTCAGCGTGCCCAACACATCGACCAGGACTGGCAGGGGATTGAGCGCGCGCTGCGGATAGGCGACGTGGCCCTGCTTGCCGGTGACGGTAAATGTGGCGTTGACCGAACCGCGCCGGCCGACCTTGATCATGTCGCCCAACTGTGCCGAAGACGATGGCTCACCGACGATGCAGTGGTCGATGACCTCGCCCTGCGTCTTCAGCCATTCAACCACCTTGACCGTGCCGTCCGTCGCGACACCTTCTTCGTCGCCGGTGATCAGGAAGGACAGCGAGGCTGTGACATCGACACGCGAAACGGCGGCGATCCAGGCGGCGATGGCGCCCTTCATGTCGACGGCGCCGCGCCCGATCAAGGCGCCTTCATGGATTTCGGCGCCGAACGGATCATAGCGCCACAGCGACCGCACGCCACCGGGCACGACATCGGTATGGCCGGCAAAGCAGAGGTTGGGCGATGCCGTTCCGCGCCGCGCGTACAGGTTTTCGATTTCGCCGAACTTCAGCCGCGTGCAGGCAAAGCCGAGCGCCGTCAGATGACGTTCAACAATATCCATCGCGCCGGCATCGGCGGGCGTCACCGACGGACGCGCAATCAATTCCTGTGTCAGGGCGACGGGATCGAGCATTTGGACTTTGTGCGACATAGCGCTTCCTGTAAGACCCTTCGCAAACCGGGAAAAGCCAAATCTTTACCAGGTTTTTCATTTGGGGCGCACCGTGACCACTCCGCTCAATACCACCGATACCGGCGCCGGCCTGCCACCGCCGATCGAAGACAACCGCCATCCCTTGCAGATACCGGATTTTCGCGCCTTCTGGCTGACGCGGCTATGCGGTGTGCTGGGCACATCGGCGCAAAGCGCGGCTATAGCCTGGCAGGTCTATGAGGTGGCGCGGCGGACCAATGGCATTGCCGAATCGGCGCTTTATGTCGGCCTGATCGGCCTGGCCCAGTTCCTGACCCTGTTTGCCTTTACCCTGCCGGCGGGGATTGTTGCCGACCGCTATGACCGCAAGGTGATCGTCGCCTGCGTCATGGTCGGGCAATTGCTGCTGTCGCTGGCCTTTCTGGCCTATGCTTTTCTGCCGCATCCGCCATTCTGGGGGTTGTTCGCGCTGTCGGCGGTGTTGGGCGCCTTCCGGGCCTTCAGCGCCCCGGCCAGTTCCGCTATCGGTCCCATGCTGGTGCCCAAGCACATCCTGCCCAAGGCGATCGCCGTCAATGCGATGGCGTTCCAGACCGGCCTGATCGTCGGCCCGGCGCTGGGTGGTGTGCTGGTCGGCTTTTCGCCCAAGTTCGCCTATGGCTTCTGCGCCGTCCTCACACTGGTGGCGGCCGTCATGATCTTTACCATCAAGGCGCCGACCGCGCCGGATGCGCCGTCGGGTTCCAAGACACAGATGCTGCGTGAAGGCATGAAGTACGTCTGGGAAAAGAAGATCGTCCTGGGTGCGATTTCGCTCGACCTGTTCGCCGTGCTGCTGGGCGGGGCGACGGCGCTGATGCCGGTGTTTGCGCGCGACATCATCGTCCAGGACACATGGCTGCCAGCCGGTGTGGCCTTTGGTATTTTGCGCGCTTCGCCGGCCATAGGCGCTTTGGGGATGTCGCTTTACCTGTCGCTCAAACCCTTGCGGCGCAATGCCGGGCCGTGGATGTTTGCTGGTGTGGCGATTTTCGGTCTGGCGACCGTGGTGTTCGGCCTGTCGACCAATGTGTGGATCTCGATCGTGGCGATCGTCATTCTGGGTGCAGCGGACATGATCAGCGTCTATGTGCGCGGGACATTGATCCAGATTGTGACGCCCGACCACATGCGCGGCCGCGTCGCCAGCGTGTCCTACCTGTTTATCGGGGCTTCGAATGAGCTGGGCGAATTTGAAACCGGCGTGATGACGCGGATCATGGGACCGGTGACGGCAGCCCTGTTTGGTGGCGTCGGGTCGCTGGTTGTGACGGGGCTCTGGATCAAGCTCTTCCCCGAGCTGTGGAAGACTGACAAGCTGGAGTGATCCCCGCGTTAAATCGGCGTGAAAATTCTCATTTGTTCCGTGCCCACAGTCGCAGGATCGGAGGCAGGACCTGAGAATTCTACCCAATTTGCGATAAAACCACCGTTGGGCAAGGCTGTGACGGTATTGTTGCCGGTAAGCTTTGAGACTTGGTCAATTGTGAACTCGCCGCCCTTTTTTTCACCATTCGCCGTGAAAACCTGGCCTCTAACGCTGTCGTTCGGCGTCGCTTGTATCAGCGATGAGTCAAACCACGTGACAATAAAATCTCCGGACGTCAGAAGTGCGGCGTGGGAATAGTATTGCGAGTCTTGCAACGTCGTGTTCACACGAAACCGTTCGCCTATTTTTTCGCCGTTATTGTTATATATCTGGCCGTAGACGCTGGAAAGGGAGAGGTCATCTCCTTTTTGGCTAAAGGTGACCACAAACTTTCCGTCTTTAAGTGGGGCGATATTGGCGAGATAAACGGCTTCGGGAAAAATATTGACCAGGATTTCACTACCAATCGGCGAGAGGGTATCGCTGTAAATTCTTATTGATAGACGTTTTTGTTCCGAATGGACGAGTACGGCGACCCTGCCATTGCTCAGATACGCCGGCGAAGGTACCGCTACACCGGTATCGTGTTCAAGAACCGGGGTGAACGACTGCTGAGGTCCGGCTTTTTGTCCGTTGGGCTGTAGGATTTGCAGTTTTACATCACCTGTTATCCAACTGACGACAAACCGGTTGTCCGACGTGGCGACGACCCGAATACTGGAGCCCGGGTCTGCCGTGTCGCAGGCAAAAGGCGTGCCGATCTTTGCGCCATTGTCATCGAATACCTGCGCATATATGTGTCTGCCTGCGGTCGGTAACTGATTTTGATCCCCCCATACGACGACGAAGCCTCCGGAACTCAAGGCGACGATATCGGGAAGGCTTCCGAAAAACGTTGGGCTTGCGGTATTGACGAGAATTTCAGATCCTATTTTGGCGCCTGCAGAGCTGAAAATCTGTACCTTTATTTCGGAGTTGTCGGTTTGCCAGGCTACCGCAATATTTCCGTTCGACAGGATTGCAGGCTTACGAAAATCGGAGGCGTAGAATGTAGCGTTGCGCACGTTGCTCCATGTACCGAACTTGCTTCCGGATGAGAAGGTGAGCCCGGCGCTGCTCGAGCTTGAGGTAGACGAACTGGAAGATGATGTTCCGCCGCCCCCTGAGCCGCCGCCCCCTGAGCTGCTGCCACCGCCGCCGCCGCAGGCATTCAATACCGATGCTATGACAGGTAAGCCAACCGTAGCAGCGAGAAGCTGCCTGCGTGATAGATGCATGATATCCCCCCCTTAAACACCGGACGATATTAGACGAATGAATGGATGTACAGAGCGGTTTCTACTGAAGGCCGTATGAATTCGCCGGTATCTTGTTATGCGATATCGGCGCTTGGCGAACCGCAGGCTAAGTTTTACTGCGGTGATAGGTCAGGGCGGCTGCGATGCAGGTTTTCACGGCTTCTTCCGGTAGCAGCGCGGACAGCGGCATCAGCACAGCCCGATTGCCCTCATAGGTGAAGATTTCCGGAAACAGGCTGCGGAAAGTCTCGACCAGCGTCGTCTGGCAATTGAAGTAGAGCGCACAGACGTCTGGCGAACGCGGCTTCCAGTCCATGCGGATCGTCGTACCGCTGCGGCTGACCGGCGTCAGATAGGCTGGCTCGCCCCATTTCAGGGTTTCTTCCAATGCGCCGACATCGGGCAGTTGTGCTGCCACCTCGAACACAAGCCGGCGCAGGGCCAGCATGTGCGGCCTCGCCATGTCAGGATAATTATCGAAAACAGCCTGAACGCGCGTATCGGGAAACGGCGTCATGGCGTTTGGGCGCGATATTTAGCCGAAAACCGCTGAACACTTTTCGGCATATAGCTTGGGCGGTTACCGCATGCCGCGCGTCGACGACAGGGCCGGCTTGAGCGGCATCAAGTCGTTCTTGCGCATGCGACTGGGCTCGGTCTGGGCGATGAGCGCCGCCTTCTGCACTTCGGGACGGCTGGTCGCGTCCTCGTTCTCGTAGTGATAGGTGCTGGCCTTCATCGCCACGGCATGCGAGATTGACGGCTGGTCCTCGCGCTTGACTTCGGCGGCGGCGATCATGGTGTCGATTTCGCGCTTGCGGGCGCGGAAGGCGATCATGTCCTGGCCAATAAGGATCTTGGACTGCGGCACCTTGGCGCTGCGGGGATCGATTGGGTGGCGGTTGCTCCACACTTCGAAGTGCAGGTGCGGACCGGTTGAACGGCCGGTCGTGCCGACATAGCCGATGACCTCGCCCTGACGGACGCGCTGGCCCGGACGGACCTTGATCGCCGACATGTGGGCGTAGCCGGTTTCCCAGTTTCCACCGTGTTGCAGGCGGACCCAGCGGCCATAGCCGCCCCACCACTTGGCGTCGGCAACGACGCCATCGCCGGCGGCCAGGATAGGCGTGCCGGTCGGTGCGGCGAAGTCCATGCCGGTGTGCATGCGGTTGAAGCCGAGGACAGGGTGGAAGCGCATGCCGAAGCTTGACGAAATGCGCGCGCCATAGACCGGCGTGGTCAGCAGGAAGCCCTTGATATTCTTGCCATTCTCATCGAAGAACTGGACGTCGCGGCTGCCTTGCGGCTGGAAGGAGTAAAAGCGGCCGACGCCGCCCTTGGCCTCGACCTCGGCATAGAGCAGGTTGCCGGCTTCGACCGTGCGGCCGCTTTCGGTCACCTTGCGGTCGAAGACCAGCTTGAAGGTATCGCCGGCCTTGATGTCGCGCTGGAAGTCGAGCTTGTGCGCGAACAGGTTGACGACCTGATTGGTCAGGGCATGCGTGGCGCCGAGTGTGGCGGCCGACGAGAACAGCGAGCCATTGAATTCACCGATGGCGATCAGGCGTTCGTCGCGCACGGCTTCTTCAAGCGCGCGCAGACGCATGGCCCCGTCGCGTGAGGTGGTGAGCGTCAACTGCTTGGCGACGCCGGTGCGAACCGTCAGGCCGACCAGCTGTGCCGGACGCGTGCTGCCTTCTACCGCAGGGGCGATCGCCGCCTCCATCTTGGCGCCGGGCTTCAGCGTGGAAATGTTAAAGGCTTTGGACAGCAGGTTGACGGCGGCCTTGGCTTCGGCTGGGGCGACACCGGTGCGGATAACCGCAGCCGTCAGGTCTTCATTCTTGCCGAGCGCGATGTCCATCTCGATGGGCTGGCTATAGCCGGGGCGCGCGGCGGCTTCGGCATAGGCCTGGGTTTCCAGCGCCAGGGCGGCGGCCGGGTCCATCGGCGCGGCAACGGGCAGGGGCTGGAGGACCTTCCACATCAGGGTTCCAACCGTCAGCGCAGTCGCCGACGCAAACAGCATCGGCGTCAGTCGGACGGGTTGGCGACGGGGATCGAGTTGGGCCATGGTACGCGAGTTACTTCCTGTTGATCGTCGGTGGCTGGCCTTCTGGCCAAGCAAAGGGTCTTCAAAGTCTGCGCCGCCGTTTTTTCCGGCGATCGCGGTTCCTGAGTTCTGCCCACAGTGCGACAGAACGAAAACATCACTTTAAGGTCTTCCGGTTCAAAAGACCCCCGGCGGACAGCTTTAAAGCTGCCATCCGACTATAGCCTCCGGACCATGAGCTGAGTCTCACGTTCACGGAAGGCCCTGCATACGCCGAAATGAGGCGAAAATGAGGCGATTTTGCCCGGGTTCACGGGCAGAAAAGCCTGCCCTTGATATGTGAAACTGGTTAAGATGAGCCTTCGAATGTCCTAATGAAGGGTTAACAGCTCATCCATAGCGAGCAGTGGTGTTCACTGTTATGCTCTAACACCTTCATAAAATATGAAAAATCGCGGCGAAAATAAGGTGCGGCTAAAAAAACACTGTCAATAGGCCCAGCGCCAGATTTCAGCCGCATTCACTATCTTATGCTTTGAAAGTTTTTCGATATGTCCACAATTTTTAACAGGTTTCGTCCATAGTGCGAACTCGAAAGTCCTTACGAGCAGAAGCCCGTCCTGAAATCCGATGCCTGAGAATCGCCCACATCGAGACGATGAAGCCCTATGGTTTCCGGCGCACATGAGCGCAGGCGACAGCTTCCTGCGCGTGACGCGGCCCGATGGTGCGCCTGCGGGCGGCGATGACGATGACGGCATTGGTTTGCCGAACCGCCGGCCGCCCGGTGGTGGCCGTCGTCCTCCGAAAAAAGGGGGTCTGAAGGCGCCGACCTGGCTGTGGGTCGCCCTGGTCGGTACGGCTGCCGTCGGCACCTTGCTTGTGGTCGCGCGCAAGGAAATCGCCGCCGAGATCACCGAAGGGTGGCTGAAAGGGCAGGGCGTTTCTGCCAAGGTCAAGCTTTCCAAGCTGTCCTTAAGCCGTGTCTCAGGCACGATCGTCATTGGCGACGAAAAGCACCCGGACGTCAGCGTCGAACGCTTCGACGCCGAGTACAGCCTGCATCCGTTCGCCGGTAAAGGTCAGCCGCTCTTCCGGCTGAAGACCCTGCACGCCGTCCATCCGCTGGTCGCCGTGGTCATCAAGGACGGCAAGCTGAACTTCGGCAGTATCGACAAACTGGTCCAGACGGCGCTGTCGGCGCCATCGACCGGTGCGCCGCCGCCTGACAGCATTATTCTGGACGACGCCACGGTCCTGCTGCAGACCGACTACGGCGCGCTGAAGACCTTTGGCGACGTCAGGATGCGGGCCGGTCAACTGACCGACCTGTCACTGAAACTGCCGAAATCACAATTTGAAGGCGCCAAGGGGTCTGGTGAAATTACAGGCGGCTACCTGACGGCCAGGGCGGTTGCCGGCAGCCGTCTGGAGGTTCACGCCCGGCTGGAGGCTCCGCGCTGGGATCTGCGCGATGTCGCGGCCAGCGAAGGTTCAGAGGGCCACGATTTCCGTGCCCGCAATGTCGCTTTTGCGCTCGATGGCCATGTCCCATACCGCAAGGCAACGGGGCTGGCCGCACTGGCTGGCAAACTGGACACGACGGTAACCTTAAGCGCCGCGAGCATCGATGGCGCTTTCGGCAACACGAAGAACCTGAACACCACCCTGCGTCTCGACGGCCAGACGAAGGCGAGCGCCAAATATGTAGAATACGAGGGTGCTGCCGCGCTGCAATCGCGTGCGGGAGCACTGAAGACCGCCGATATCGATACGCAAGGTCTGCGCCTCGATGGCCCGGCTCTGGGCCTGCGCGCCCGCTATGACGTCAAGGACGGCCTGACACTGGCAGCCGGCGGTGCGCTGACCGGCGAAGCCGGGGCCTTGCGCCAGGGCGGACTGTCCGTGCGCTCGGCACGCCTGAACCTGACTAGCCTGTCTGCCACGCTGAGTTCGGCTGAGACCAAGGCCGATTTCAAAGGCAATCTGAGCCTCGCGCAGGCATCGGTTTCCGATATCGCCCTGAGCGGCGTGCGCGCGCCGGTGTCGGGCACGGTCAACGCCATTCCCGGCGAATGGTCGGTCAAGCTCAGTTCGGACCTGACCGGTACCGCCAGCTACTCGGGCTTGAAGCCTTTGGCCGACGGCCGTAGTAAAGACCCGAAGACGCCTGAGGGCGACGACATCGTCGCGCTCGACCGCGCCGTCCAGCGCTTTACCCTGCGCGCCCGGGGCCTCAAGGTTTCGCTGATGGGGCAGGCGGCCATGCCGCCGCGCTACGATATCCGCCTGAGCGGCGCGACCGCCGACCTCAACGGCGGCGGCCAGGCCGTCCTGACACCTGAAAAGGCAAAACCCGTTCTGTCGACAGAGGCCATGGGTGGTTTCGGTGTGACCATCGCAGGCGCGGACCTGCCCGAACTGGCCTTGATGGTGTCAAAGTTTGGCTACGCCAATCCGTCAGATCCCTCGCGCCTCAGCGGCGCCTATCGTCTGAACGGCGAGTTGACGACCGTGCCGGTCGAAGGCGTGCGTTTCGACGCGCGTGGCGGCTTTGCCATTGCCGATAACGGCTTTACCGCAACGCTCGATGCGCCGGTCGCCATTACGGTCCGATCGGCCGAACTCGGGACCCACGTCGAAAATGTCGTGGCCACTATTGCGCAAAGAGATGGCGCCTTGGTGCGCGTCTCGCCATCGGGCTGGCGCGTCAGCGGCGCCTATTCGGGGCTGGCCCTGACTGCACCGACCGAAGCACTGAAGCTCAGCGGCGGGCAAGGCAATTTCGACGCCTTCTCGCAAGGTTCGAGCGATGTCCTGGGCCTCAAGCTGACACTGACGGGCGGGACAGGCGCCGATGCCCTGGCCGACGACAAGCGCCGCTTTAACCCCATGCGGCTGAGCGGCACGCTCGACCAGGACACGCGCCGCATCTCTGGCCGGTTCGTCGCGGCGATTCCCGCCGTGGGTGGCGCGCCGCTGCCGGTTATCGCCATCGGCCTCGACAACGACCCGCTCAGTGGCAAGGGCCGCCTGTCCTTCGACACGATCGATCTCAAATTTGCGCCGGGCGCGCTGCAGCCGCATCACCTGAGCCCGCTGGCCAGCACCATCATGACCAGCGATGTGTCGGGTGCAGCCAGCTTTACCGGCCGTTTCGACTGGTCGCCCGCCGGCGGTTCCAGCGGTGGCGTGCTGGTGACCGAAGGCATGAACTTCACCGGACCGGCTGGCATCGCTGAGGGCCTGAAGGCGCGCATCGTCTTTACCTCGCTGGCACCGCTTGAGACCGCACCGAACCAGAAGGTCACGGTCAGCCGTATCCAGTCGGCCGTCCCGTTCGAGAATCTCGATCTCGGCGTCCAGTTCAAGGGCGACCACGTCGCCGTCGAAGGCGCCACCGTCCAAAGCCCCGGCGGCCCTATGCGGCTGGAGGCCATGCGCCTGCCACTCGACGGCGAAACGCCGATCACCGGCGTCGTGGCCTTCAACGGTCTCGACTTCGGCAAGATCGTCGCCGCGACCGACCTGCGTCAGCACATGACCTTCGAAGGCAAGCTGACCGGCCGTGTGCCGTTTACGTTGATCGGCGATCATATGAGCTTTACCGATGGCGGCATGGCGGCCGATGGTCCCGGCCGGATCTCGATCCTGCGTACCGGCGTCGCTGACGTCGCCGCCACGGGTTCGGTCACTTCCGACACGACGGCTGAGGCCGGGCAGACTCCGGCAGAGTTCAATCCGTTCCAGGATCTCGCTTTCCAGGCCATGGAATTCCTGAGCTACGAGCAGTTGGATGCGCGGATCAATTCGCTGCCTGACGGGCGCGTCAATGTGAACTTCCACATCAAGGGCCATTTCGATCCGCCCCAGCGCCAGAAGGCGACCGTGTCGATCAGCGATTACTTAAGCGGCAAGTGGATGCAAAAACCCATCAAGCTGCCGTCCAATACGCCGGTCGAGCTGAACCTCGATATCCCGGTCAATTTCGACGACATCCTCGCCGGCTTCAAGCCGCGCGGCGATTGAAATCCGCCACTTGGAGCCTTGCCCGCTTCAGATGAAGCAGGGCAATGCTCCAGATTCTCATTTTGTTGCATTTCCTGGCGACGAACCGGCATCCACTTCGCCGGGAAATGCTCTAAACTGAACGATAAGTCCGGCTTCCGTTCAGCCACGGTTCAGCCTATATCTGCGATTATATGCGGTATGGAAGAGAGGAACCGGTAATGAAGCACACACTGTTCGCGGCCGTCGCGGGCGCATCGGCACTGACGCTCATGGCCTGCACGCCGTCGGTCAATGTCAATGTCAACCTGGCGCCAATCTACGCCAAGCTCGACATCAACGTGAAGCATCAGCTCGACGAGGACATGAAAGCCCTCGTTCAGCAGAACCCGAACCTGTTCTGAGGGGTATGTCATGACCAAACTGTCTATGTTTAAAGCGATCTGCATCGCCACCGTCCTGGCCGTATCGGCTGTCGGCGCCACCGCGCTTGTTGCCTCGCCGGCCATGGCCGATGTTGCTGCTTCGAAGGCCCTGGTCGATGCCGCCAAGAAGCAGGGCGTCGTTGGTGAAAAGAGCAATGGCTATCTCGGCTTCGTCAAGGCGTCGTCGGATACGGCGCTGAAGGCTGCGGTCGATGAGATCAATGCCGGCCGCCAGACCGTCTATACCCAGGCGGGCGCCAAGAACGGTGTCTCGGCTGACGCCGCTGGCCAGGCGACCTTTGTCAACCTCATCAAGCCTAAGCTGGATGCGGGTGAGTATTACCAGGATGCCACCGGCAACTGGGTTAAGAAGTAAGCCTGTCATCCTGATGGATTGGAAAGCCCTTCGCGATCGTTCGCGGAGGGCTTTTCTTTTTCTTCTCCTCCCCTATCCCCTTCTCCCCACAAAGAGGGGAGAAGGTGGTCCGGAGGACCGGATGAGGGGTTGGTTCAACGCACACGGTATAGACGGATAAAACCCCTCACCCGGTTTGCAAGCAAACCACCCTCTCCCCTCTTCGTGGGGAGAGGGGAAGGCTGAGCAACCTTATTTTCTTCCATTCACCCTATGTTACCGTCCGGCATATATCCTGCAAGGCGAGCCGAGAATTCTCCAAACGGGATAGGTTCAGGGGTTAGGGACATGCCGCAAGACCAGATCAAGCCATTGACCAGCCTGCGTTTTTTCGCAGCGCTGTGGGTTGTCCTCTATACCTATATCCACGAACTGCAGGGCGCAGTCGCTGTTCCTTTGCTGGACAAGGGCTATCTTGGCGTCGACCTGTTCTTTATCCTGTCGGGCTTCATCCTGTCCTATGTCTACCTCGAAGCCTTCGGGGAGGGGCGCTTTGACTACGGCAAGTTCGTCGTCCACCGCCTGGCGCGCGTCTATCCGCTGCATATTGCCACGCTGGGCTTCACCCTGCTGCTGGTCACGGCGGCTGCGATCAAGGGCATCACGCTCGACGGCAATGCCGCCAACTGGGCGGCGCTGCCGGCGCATCTGACCCTGACCCAGGCCTGGGGCCTGGCGCCGACCGCGTCTTTCAACCATCCGTCCTGGTCGATCTCGGCAGAGTGGTTCGCCTATCTCAGCTTCCCGGCTGTTGCCGCCATGGCATGGCCGCTGCGCACCCGTCCGCTGCTGGCCGTCGGCCTGGCGGTGGTCTTCCTCGTCGCGATTAATGCCGTTTTTGCTGCGATTGCCGGCTTTCCGCTGACCAAGGCGACCTTCCACTGGGGCGCCCTGCGAATCGTCCCGACCTTCCTGTTCGGTTCGGCGCTCTATCTCGCCTGGCGGTCAGGCCTTGTGGCCTCGCCCTGGGCGGCGCGAATCGGTTCCGTGGCTGGCATGGGTGTGGCGCTCGCGGCCGCGCATTTCGGCGTGCCGGATGCGCTTGTCGTCATCGCGCTGGGTCTGGGCATGCTGGCCATGGGCGGTCTTGGCCCTGACGGCAAAGGCATCCTGTCATCGAAGCCGCTAGTCTATCTCGGCGAAATCTCGTTCGCGACGTATATGATCTACGTGCCGTGGAAGTGGGTCTATTTGAAGGGGATAGATGTGGTTCTGGGCTTGAACGGGGCTGCACTTCCCGTTATGTGGTGGTTAATCGGCCTTGTGGCCCTGGTGCCCCTGTCAATGCTGGCGCACCATCTGATCGAGCTTCCCTTCCGCCGCGTCGTGCGCCGGTGGGGGGAGCAACTGGTTAACAAAACCTCCCCCAAGGCAGCGTAACGCGGTTAATTTATTTACGCCGTTCACGCGAAAATTTCTTGAAATTTAATTTTTGTGTTGTACCTAAGTCACTCGGACTAACAGTGATGGAGTACAAGTGCATGCGGAAATACCTTTCGGCCCTGATTTTCGCCGTATCAACCCTGTGTGCCACCAGCGCGATCGACGCGCAGGCCGCCCCCAAGAAGACGACCAAAGTCGCTGCCGCTAAGGCTAAGAAGTCCGCAAGCCCTTACCTGCAATGTGTGCAGTTCGCCCGTCAATTCACGGGTATTCAGATTTTCGGTGACGCCTGGACCTGGTGGGAAAAGGCTAACGACAAGTACGAAGAAGGCCAGGCGCCGAAGCCCGGCGCGGTGCTCGTCTTCAAGCCGCAGGGCAAGATGCGTGTCGGTCACGTCGCCGTCGTCTCGCAGATCGTCACGGATCGCTATATTCAGATCACCCATGCCAACTGGTCGCCGATCAATGGCCGCCGCGGCCAGGTCGAAAAGGACGTCAACGTCCTCGACGTGTCGGAAAAGGGCGACTGGAGCAAGGTCAAGGTGTGGTACGGTCCGCTGAACGACCTGGGCACCACCATCTACACCACCTACGGCTTCATCTATAATGAGGCGGAAGGCCAGACCAAGGCCGCCCACGGCGCCGCCAAGTCCACCGTCGATGAACTCAATGCCGCGCAACTGACCGTTGCTGCCGCCGATACAAACGAACTCAAGGCGGTCCTCGCTGCCACGCACGCCGACAAGTCCCGTCCCGTCACTGTTGCGGCCCACGCTTCGGGCGCTGCCGCCAAGGAACTGGTCGCGCGCCTCGACGCTAATGTCGAGCAGACCCGCGTCGCCAGCCGCGATGTCGATCACCGCGTCAAGGCGGCTCCGGCCCGTCAGCAGCTTGCCAACCAATAAGCCGCTGCGATAGAATTTTAAAAGAGCCCGGTGCGAGTCTCTCGCGCCGGGTTTCTTATTGGGATACGCAGCCATGCTGACCATCTACAAACGGATCTGCGAAACCCCGCCGCGCGCCCGCCGGCCCTTTAGCCGCGCTGAAGCGCCAGCGGTTACCCAGGTCACCGAAGCCGTCGGTGAAGCCGCGGACGTTGACGACAGCGCCGTCTGGCTGGACCTGCTGGAACCGACGCGTGACGAGGAACTGGCGCTGGAAGCGCACCTCGACCTGGCCCTGCCGACGCAGGAGGATATGGTCGAGATCGAGTCGTCGAGCCGGCTGTATATCGATAAGGGGGCCGCCTTCATGACAGCCCAGGTCGCCTTTTACGGCGGCCTCGATCACCTGCAATCGGGACCGGTTACCTTCGTCCTGTCGAAGGACCGGCTGATCACCATCCGCTACATCCAGCCGACCTCGTTCAAACTGTTTGGCGACCATATCGAGCGCCAACCGCACATCTGCATGAGCGGCACGGAGGTCTTCCTGGGCCTGCTTGACGTGCTGATCGACCGGACCGCCGACCTGATCGAAAAGACTTCGGATGAAGTTGATGAACTGTCGCGGACCATCTTCCAGAGACGGCGGACCAAGCCGCTCGAACTCGTGCTGAACGATCTGGGCGGTCTGCAGAACGACATCGCCCGTATCCGCGATTCGCTGCTGTCGCTCACCCGCCTGAGTGTCTTCGCGGCCGGGCTGGAACGCGGCATTACGGGGCTGAAGGGCGAGGATGACCGCGAGTACGATGAGCGACTGCGCACCATGGCCCAGGACCTGGTGTCCCTAAGCGACCACGCCACCTATGTGACGGGCAATATCACTTTCCTGCTCGACGCGGCGCTGGGCTTCATCAACCTGGAACAGAACAATATCGTCCGGCTGATCTCGATCACCTCGGTGATCTTCCTGCCACTGACCCTGATTGCGTCGATCTACGGTATGAACTTCGACGCCATGCCGGGGCTGCACAGCCCGCCGGCTTTCTGGGTCGTCGTGGCTATCATGGTCGCCATCGCCGGCGGACTTCTGTGGTGGTTCAAGCTGCGCCGCTGGTTATGAGTCCTGCGCCGGCACGCCCTGGTTACAGCTCGCCGATGGGCAGCAGCCGGGTATAGGCCGCATGCTCCGGGGCTTCACTGACGACGCGCTTGCGCCGGCTCAGGTAGTCGCCAGGGGTGTGTCCGGTGAAAAATTTGAATTCCTTGTTGAAATGCGCCTGGTCCGAAAACAAGAAATCCTGGGCGACCGCAGTCCAGCTCATCGGGCGTGGCCGGTCGATGGTGTCGATAATCTCCTGGATACGATATAGGCGGGCCAGCCGTTTGGGCGAGACACCGACGACGCTGTTGAACAGGGAGATCAGGTGCTTGGGCGTAAAATCGGGCAATGAAGGCGCCTTCCCACGCTCGGTCAGGGCGTCGGCGGACCTCAGGGCCTGAAGGGTTGGGGCGATTTTTTCGAACTTGGCCGTACGGAGGATGCGCGCGGTCAGCAGGCGCTCCAGCAGGATGAACCGCGCCTCGGGGCCATCCGCGTGGTACAGCCGTTCGCGCAACTCCCCGCTAAAGCGCCCCCAGATGTCATCGAGCGCAACGAGTTGATTGTGTACGGCGTTGATGTCGAAGCCCAGCAGGGCGTGGGCGCCGCCCGGCCAGAAGGTGACGCCTATGAAGTCAGGATCGTGGGGCCAGACAACGGTGTGGTACTGGTCCCATACGCCCATGAACCAGCCATTAGGATCAACGGCGAAGGCTTCGGATTCACCCGGGCGCTTCGCCGTAAAGCTGCCACCAAAATTGATTTTCAGGTCGGTCATGGGCGAAGGCAGCACTTTTTCTTCGCGGTACGGCAATTTGCCCGTCGGGCTATAGAAGTAGCGAACGAAGCGGTTCAGGGGGTATGCCGGTGTGTGGACCTGGAATGACATGGAGATATTGTCTGCCATCTCCAGAGATTTTCAACCGGAATCGAACGGCGAAATTTTCCATGCGAGGTTAATAAAATACAATTCGCCGGCTTCGACATGGTCTATGGCGGAAAAGCGCCGCCGCGCACACAACAGGAAATGCAGGTAAAGATGACCACCTTTCTTCTGGCAAATCGGCTGCCGTTTGCCGTGGGCGTTGCCGGGCTGGGCGCCGTATGCCTGGCTTTCCAGGACTTTGCCCTGCAATGGCAGTCGGCCCCGGAGTGGCTGAAGCCTGTCCCTTTCGCGGCGATCGCCAGCGCTCTGTGGCTTCTGGCGACCGGGATTGCGCTGGCCGTCAAGCGCCTTGCATTTCCGGGGGCGGTATCCGCTGCGATCCTGTTCGGTGTCTGGACATTGGTGTTTCACGGCCCGCTGGCGGCGCAGCAGCCGGCGCAGGTCTATGTCTGGCTCGGCGTCGGCGAGGCCGGCAGCCTGATGGCGGCGGGTCTGGCGCTTGTCGGTGTCGGCACGCAGAATGCCCGCCTGATACTTGGCGCACGGATTGTCTTCGGGCTATGCGCGGTCGTGTTCGGGATAAGCCATTTCGCCTATGCCGAGATAACGGCCAAGATGGTGCCGGGATGGCTCCCGGTCCCGCTGGGTTGGGCCTACCTGACCGGTTGCGGCCACCTGGCTGCCGGCCTGGCACTGGTTTCGGGCGTGCAGGCGCGGCTGGCGGCGGGCCTGGAGGCGGCAATGTGCGCGTGCTTCGTGATATTGCTGCATGTCCCGCGCGTCGTGGCCGCCCCGGCAAGCCAGGTCGAATGGACGATGCTGTGCGTGGCCCTGGCGATTACCGGGGCGGCATGGGTAATCCGCGTTTACGCCACAAAGCCGGGCGTGTTGTCTGCAAATGATTCAGTGGCTGTGCAGGTTTAAAATCAAATATCCCACAGATTTTCTATAGAGCGCTGTTCCGATTTGAAAAAAAAACGGGGCGGTGCTTTATTTTTATATTGATCAATCCACGTATTTATAAAAAGCCATTTCCTGCTCGACCGCCCCTATTTGCTCAAAATCATAAGGTTAAAATTATACAATCCAGCGCATCAGTCCGCGGTTATTTTATACGCGACTGTTCCTTTTGAGGTGCGTTCGATTTTGGCGTTTATTCAGGTACCGCGCCGACCCGGGCTTTTCCTCGCAAGGGCTGTCTCCCAACCTGGTTGGGGCCGCGCAAGTCTGCGGCCCCATTTTTTCCGAACAGGCCCTTAAGGGCGGAAGCGAAAAGCAGGCGGGTGGCGGGGCGCAGGGCTCCGCCCAATGAAAAAGGTCAATCAAGAACCAAGTTGGCGATACCAGAAGAGGGAATAAACATATGACTACCCACCTATCCATCACGCCGGGTGCGCTGCGCAAGGCTATCCTAAGCGGCGCGTCCGCCCTGGCCCTTTGCGCCGTGGCTGGCGCTGCGATGGCCCAGGACGCGGCCCCGGCTCCGGCGGCGGACTCCGACGTTGTCGTCGTCACCGGCGTTCGCGGCTCGCTGCAACGCGCGATGAACATCAAGAAGAACGCCACCGGCGTCGTCGACGCTATCTCGGCCGAAGACATCGGTAAGTATCCGGACACTAACCTGGCCGAGTCGGTCCAGCGCATTCCGGGTGTCTCGATCGACCGCGTCAACGGCGAAGGCTCCAAGGTTACGGTTCGTGGTTTCGGCCCGGGTTTCAACCTGGTAACGCTCAACGGCCGCACCATGCCGACGGCCTCGATCGACCTTATCGGCACCAGCAACACGTTCGCCGGCGGCGGCACGCGTAACTTCGACTTCTCGAACATTGCCGCCGACAGCGTTTCGGGCTTCGAAGTCTACAAGACCGGCAAGGCCAATGTCGCTTCGGGCGGCATCGGCGCGACCCTGAACATCAAGACCCTGCGCCCGATCAACAAGGCCGGCTCGACCGGTTCGCTTGGTATCAAGGCACTGCACGCCGACAATCTGGTTGACGGCAAGGACTGGACTCCGGAAGTCACTGGCGCCTACAGCTGGGCCAATGAGGGCCGGAGCTTCGGCGTCGCGCTTTTCGCCCAGTACATGGAACGCGACAACGCCACCCGCCAGGCGTCGCAGAACAGCTGGAACCTCGACCCCCGCACCCAGTTCTTCGACCCGAACAGCGGCCGCCTGCGCTACGCGTCGGACAAGACGACCCTGCTGACGCAGATTGAAAATGCGCCCCCGACGGGCTCGCTGATCGCCTATCCGAACGATAGCCGTTATGCCCTGTCGCAGACCCACAACAAGCGCACCAATATCGGCGCCACGGTCCAGTTCCGCCCGGCGGAAAACTGGCTGCTGACGGTCGACGCCGTGTACGTCGAAAACCAGGGTTCGGAACAGCGCGCGGAACAGACCAACTGGTTCAACCGTCCGTTCGACAAGATCACCTTCGAGCAGGGTGAATCGGGCATCTATAACGCCCTGTACCTGCAAGAAAACGAAAACGGCACCAAGGACGTTGGCTTCGAGCAGCAGCTTCTCGGCCAGAAGAATACCCTGCAGTCGATCGGCTTCAACGCCAAGTGGGACATCAACGACAAGGCGTCCTTGACCTTTGACGTCCATAGCTCTGAAGGCAAGGCGACGCCGAATAATCCGAACGGTACATCGTCGGTGATGATGTCGATCGGTGCACCGGTCATCAAGGATCACTCGGTCGATTTCCGCAGTGGCGTTCCGGTCCAGAAGTACACGGTGTGGGACGGCAATCCGATCTACCAAACCAACTCTTCCGGCCAGCTGACCAACTCGGCCGGCACGGTCATCGTTGACGCCAACGGCGCCTACCTGCCGGGCTTCTCGGCCGCCAACCGCGTCATCACCGGCTACCGTGGTAACAATAACGGCAAGCTGGATGTCGGTGATCTCGGCAGCCAGGTGGCCCGCATGGCGACTAACAGCCAGACGCACACAATCGACGAAGCCAAGGTTGACTTCACCTACGACTTCGACGGTGAAAGCCGTTTCGACGCCGGTATTGACCTGATCAAGTCGAAGATGGAAACCACCACAGGCAGCACCTATCAGGCGCTGGGTGACTGGGGTATCGGCAATCCGGGCGACATCGCCCAGTACGCGCCGGGCCTGGTCGAGACCTATAACCTCGGCGAACTGTTCGAGGATTTTGACGTTGGTCAGTCGGATATCGCCTTCCGCGGCAATGCGCTCGACATCTATACCGCCATGGCCAAGTCGTCGCTGTACAACACGACGATCCCGAGCGCGGCCTTGACGTCGAACAGCGTCGAGGAGCAAATCACCGCTGCGTACGGCCAGTTCACCATGAAGGGCGACTTCCTGGGCCGCCGGGCAACCGTTGTCGCCGGTCTGCGCTATGAGAAGACAGAGGTCACGGCTTCGGCCCTGCAAAGCACCCCGGTTGCCATCCGCTGGACGGCTGACAACGACTTTACGGTCGACAGCAGCTCGACGATTGTCGCGCAGTCGTATCAGTCGGACTATAGCAACTGGCTGCCGAACCTCGACATCTCGTGGGAAGCCATGGATGACGTGATTCTTCGCGCTTCGTTCTCCAAGACGATCGCACGTGCGGCCTATAGCAGCCTGTACGCGACCACCGCGCCCGGCACGCCGCCGCGTCCGACCGCCAACGGCACCAACCCAACGGCAACACGCGGCAACCCCGCCCTGCTGCCGCTGGAATCGTCGAACGTCGACTTCTCCGCTGAATGGTACTACGGCAGCGATTCCTACGTGTCGCTCGGCTTCTACAACAAGGACGTCAGCAACTTCGTCGGCACCGGCCGCATCCAGGCGAACCCGTTCGCCCTGCGTGACCCGTCGTCTGGCGCTGCTGGCTCGCGTTCGGGCATC
>NZ_JBFUKH010000015.1:0-11944 GCF_056400965.1 Asticcacaulis sp. P4_H10
CATCTCGATCATCTCGATCGAGCACATGACGGCCGACAATATCAACCGCTTTGTCTATAACCTGGTGAGCGGCAGCGCGACCGACGCCACCGTGTCGGGTCTGACGATCAAGGACATCGAGGTCACCGGCTTTGCCAAGGCCGTCGTGTCCCTGCGTTACGACACCAATGACGTGCTGATCGAGAATGTGTCCGGTGACAGCCAGCACATCGACGGCTCGAACTTCGCCACCGGCATCCAGCTGGACGGTACGGTTCACGGCGTTGTCGTCAAGGACACGCAGATGGGGAACATCACCGATACGGTCAACAAGTACTGGAACGGCGATGGTTTCGCGACCGAGAAGGACGTCTACGACGTCGCTTTTATCAATACGGTGGCCTACAACAATACAGACGCCGGCTATGACCTGAAGTCGACAAAGACCACCCTGGTCAATGCGGTCGCCGAAGGCAATACACGCAATTTCCGCTTCTGGGCCACCGACACGGTGCTGGAAAATGTCACCGGCCTCAACCCGGTCTATCACGGCGGCACCTCGACCATGCCGACCAATATATGGCTGGCCGCCAACGCCAAGGTGACCGTAAAGGACTCGGAATTTCTCGACAACACGGGCAAGGCGCTGCTGTTCGATCTCAAGAACAGTGGAACCGTCTTGACGGTCGAAAATACGGTAACGAACCAGCTCGACAAGTCCGACATCCTCTCTTCTGTCTCGTCAAAAGTCATTGGTCTCCTGGGCGATGCGGTGAGCAGGCCTGTCCCGCCGATCGAAGTGCCGTCGCCCGCTCCGGTCGTTGACAAGGGCGAGGTCATAAAGGTCGAGGAACCCAAGCCGGCTGAAAGCACGGGCCCGAAGCCTATAAATGGCACCATCGACGGCGATGTCCTGAACGGCACAGGCGGTAACGACGTGATCTTTGGTCACAACGGCCAGGACGTCCTGAACGGTGGTGCCGGTGATGACGCTCTCGATGGCGGCCGCAATGAAGACGTTCTGAATGGCGGCGACGGCAATGACAGCCTCTTTGGCGGCGTCAACGCCGACACAATCCAGGGTGAGGCCGGAAACGACGTCGTCTATGGCGATGTTGCGGCGCTGACGGCGGCGATCGCGGCCGGCAACGACAATATCTACGGCGGCGACGGTTCCGACACCATCTACGGCGATGGTGAGTCGATGGTCACGGCCCAGGGCGGCAAGGACTATCTCTGGGGCGGAAACGGCGACGACATCATCTATGGCGACGCCAAATCCCTTACGGCCGGATCGGCCGGCGGCAAGGATGTTCTGTATGGCGATGACGGCAATGATACGCTCTACGGCGATGGCGCCACGTCGGATGCCAGCGCCGGTGGCGACGACAAGCTATATGGCGGCAAGGGCAATGACCTTCTGTACGGCGGCGGCGGCAACGACCTTTTCGTCTTCGAAGGCAAGGGCTTCGGCAACGATGTGATCGCCGATTTCAGCCGCGCCGAAGGCAATCAGGACAAGATCGATCTGAGCCAGATGAAGGTGGCGTTCGAGGACCTTGATCTCAAGGTTGTCGGCAAGGACACGGTCATCACCTTCGCCAGCGGCGACACCCTGGTTGTAAAGAACTTTACCGGCCTGACCAAGGACGACATCATTGCCGCCGTTAAGTCGGACGGCTCAGCGCTGAAGGCCTACGAAAAAGTCACGGCAAGTGGTGTCGAGACCAACAAGACCGACTACACGCTGGCAGGTGACGCCAAGAGCCTGACCTATCAGGGCAGCGAGAATTTCAAGGCTGTGGCCAACGGCCTGGACAATCTTGTCACTGCCGGCAGTGGCGCCGATACGGTCTATGGCGGTGGCGGCAACGACAAGCTGTATGGCCTTGACGGCAACGACCAGCTTTATGGCGGTGACGGCAGTGATACGCTCTACGGCCGTGAGGACAATGACAGCCTCTTTGGCGAAGCCGGCAATGACAATATCATGGGCGACAGCGGCAACGATGTTCTCAACGGTGGCCGCGGCAATGATGCCCTGTCCGGCGGGGCGGGTTCCGACCGCTTTGTCTTCACCAAGGGTGACGGCAATGATTCGATCGCGGATTTCGCTGCCGACGACTTTATAGATTTTTCAGGCACGTCTCTGAAATTTTCGGACATCCAGGTCGTGGACGTGGCGGACGGTACGCTCCTGCGCTACGGCGCTGACAGCATTCTCTTGAAGGGCGTTGAGACGGTCGACAGCCATCAGTTTATTTTTGCCTGATCCAGTCTTTCGGGCGTAACACATGCTTGGCCCCTGGCGTTTTGACGCCAGGGGTTTTGCTGTTGATGGATCAGTCCGAACCGAACAGGTCGCGAGTGTAGACCTTGCTCGCGACGTCGGCGATATCGGTCGAGATGCGGTTGGCGACGATAACGTCGGACGTGCGCTTGAATTCTTCGATGTCGCGGATGATGGGCGAGTTGAAGAACTGCTCGCCTTCGAAGGCGGGCTCATAGATGACGACGTTGATGCCCTTGGCGCGGATGCGCTTCATGATGCCCTGGACCGACGAGTCGCGGAAGTTGTCCGAGTTGGTCTTCATGGTCAGGCGGTAGATGCCGACTGTCTTAGGGCCGCGGCTGATAATGCTGTCGGCGACGAAGTCCTTGCGGGTCGTGTTGGCGTCGACAATCGCCTTGATCAGGTTCTGCGGCACGGCCGAGTAGTTGGCCAGCAGCTGCTTGGTGTCCTTGGGCAGGCAGTAGCCGCCGTAACCGAACGACGGGTTGTTGTAGCCCTTGCCGATGCGCGGATCCAGCGACACGCCTTCGATGATCTGGCGCGTGTCCAGGCCCAGGGCCTCGGCATAGCTATCGAGTTCGTTGAAGTAGGCGACGCGCATGGCCAGGTAGGTGTTGGCGAACAGCTTGATCGCCTCGGCTTCATCCGGGTTTGTGAACAGGACTTCGATATCGGTCTTGTCGGCGCCCTGGACAAGCAGGTCGGCGAAGCCGCGCGCACGATCGGACTGTTCACCGACAACGATGCGCGATGGGTGCAGGTTGTCGTACAGCGCCTTGCCTTCGCGCAGGAATTCCGGCGAGAAGATGATCTGGTCGCAGCCCAGTTGCTTGCGGACGTCGAGCGTATATCCGACAGGAATGGTCGACTTGATGACGATGGTCGCTGTGCTGTTGATCGGCATGATCTGCCGTACGACGGCTTCGATCGACGACGTGTCGAACTGGTTGGTCACCGTGTCGTAATTGGTTGGGGTGGCGACGATGATGTAGTCGGCGCCTTCGAAAGCTTCGCGCGCATCCAGCGTCGCCTTGAAGTCGAGCTTTTCATGCTTCAGGAAATGTTCGATTTCCCGATCGACGATCGGTGATTCCTGACGATTGAGCATATCGACCTTGGCCGGTACGACGTCGAAAGCCACAACCGTGTTGTGCCGCGCCAGCAGCATGGCGTTAGAAAGGCCGACATAACCCAGACCCGCAACAGCTATCTTCATTTCCGCTCCAAATTACCTGAACACCGCGGCTGCCGCGGTCTGTAAGTTCCTGCACCGGCCGTGACGGCGGTGTGTTATCCGTGACTATTCAAGTCCCGTGCCACAAACACAGGTCTGTGGCGGCTCAAATAACGCTACATATCAAGGGGGTACTGTTGCCTGGACACTACTATGCTGCACCGCAAACGGCAAGGTGGAATGTTTTCGCACATGCACTCTGTGTCAAATGCCGCAAAAATGCGGAATTCGTGTAACAGGTGTGCCGATTCTGTACAGCCTTCTATCGCTGCTAAAATATTAAAGCTATATGTCGCTGTACCGTAACAGAAATTGAGCGATAGATGTCCAAGATGGCCCTTCGGAACCTCGGCATCGCCCTCGCCGGGTGTGTTGCGTTATTAGTGGCAGCGGTTGTGTTCCTGTGCCTGCCGCGTTTCGCGGGCGCGAGCAACAGCCGCCAGGCCGTGCCGGTCGCGGCCTTTATCGACAGCCTGGGCGTCAACACGCATATCAACTTCACCGGCCCGGACTATTCGGGCTATGCCGACCCCACGATAACGGCCAACAGCCTGCGCTACATCGGCTTCCGACATGTCCGCGATGGCGGGCGCAGCTTTACGCCAGAGCAGGTCGCGCGCCTGGTCGCGGTAGCGCAAACGGCGGACGTGGAGCTGACCCTGACGCCCGGCAGCGGTGGCCCGGTTGACCTGGCGGCGTTTCACAAGGGTCTGCTGGACTTGGAAGCTGCCCGCCCCGGTATCCTGGCTGCGGTCGAAGGCCCGAATGAAATCAACAACGTCTTTATGCAGGCGGCCTGGAATGTCGAATACAAGGGCCGCAAAAGCGACATGTGCGCGCGCGATTTCCAGCCCACCCAGGACCTGCAGGGCGACCTCTACAAGGTGGTCAAGTCTGATCCGGTCCTGAAAGGGCTGCCTGTCTACAACTACACGGTCGTTTACGTGAAAAAGGGGCTGGGTGCGCCGGGGTGCCAGGCGGATTTCGAGGCCGATATTGATGCCATAGGCCCGGAGACCGCTGCCGATTTCGGCAATATCCACGAATATTCGTTCCAGGCGGCCGCGCCGCGTACCACCCTTTTCAAAGCCATGGAGCGCCGGACGGTTACACCGGGCAAGCCGGTGGTGATTACCGAGACGGGCTTTGCCACCGACGAAAGCGCCGGCGCCAGGCCAAAGCTTGCCGTCAGCGAAACGGTACAGGCCAAATACATCCTCAGCACTGTGTTCGACGGCTATACCCTGGGTGCGCGGCGCACCTATCTCTATCAGCTTCTCGACAATGCGCCCGACACGCCGGCCACCACGATCGAAAAGCATTTCGGGCTGTTCTACGCCGATGGCCGGCCCAAGCCGGCGGCGACAGCTCTGCATAATCTGACACGGATATTGTCGGAGCCCGGCGCAATGTCGGGCCGACGCGAACCGCTTGTCTATACGATCAAGGGGCCGCACGATCTGCACGACATGCAGTTACTGCTGCAAAAACCGGACGGCAGCTACGTCCTGGTCCTGTGGGCCGAGCCGCGAATATGGGATGCGTCGGCACAAAGGGACATTGTGGTGAAACCGGCCCAGGCGTCGATTACGCTTAAGACACCTGCGGGTCAGGTCCGCATCTACGATCCGCTCAAAGGCGCGGCGCCGCTCAGGACGATCCGCAACACCCGCGACGTGAGGGTCGAGATCAGCGATCACCCGGTGCTGATCGCCTTTGATTGACCGCAAAACAGGACACGATGCAGGGGCGGCACCGTGTCCTGAGCGGCTGGATTACTTCTGGATGGCCGGATAGCCGCGACGGGTGACATAGCCGCGTTCGTCTGCCGACATCTGTCCGCCCGAATAGAGGGTGGCAGTCAGCATGTGCATCTTCCACGCCTTCATATTGTACTGCATGCCGAACTTGGCTTCGGCGCCGGCGCGTTCGGGATGATCGACCAGTTCGTATATGTCGATATCCTCGATATTGAGATATTTCTGGTTGGTCATATAGTTGAGCGTGTTGTTCAGGCTCTTGTTGCAGGCCTCGACCAGGTTGCCGGCCCAGACGTTCTGGTAGGCCGGATCGTAGATTTCACCACAGTTCACTTCGTTGAACTGCACCGGCAGGCCGTATTGCGACAGCTTGTAGAACAGGTTGAACGTACCCCAGTAGAAGTTGGGGTCGGTGCCCAGGCGCTCATAATAGTGGTACGAGATGACTTCGTACTTCACGCCCTTTGACTTCATGAAGTCGAGGAAGCCGAAGTGGGTTGAGGTCGTGTTGAGCGTCCGGCGCAGCTTGAGGCCGTTGTCGGCATTGATCTTGTCGATGGCGTCCGATGCGCCTTTCAGCACGATCGCCCACTCGTTCATCAGCTTTGTATCGAATTCGCGGGCGGTAAAGCCCTTGCCCCACAGCGGCTGGCCATTGGTGTCGGTCACCAGCAGGTTCAGTTCGTTGCCCAACTCGTAATCGTTGATTTCGGTCTTGAATTCATTGACGAAGGCGTAGGTCCGGTCATAGCCCTGACGGTAGAGCGCGTCGGCGTCGCCCTTTGGGTACTTGCCGTAGTCGGTGCGGTCGCCGAAGGCCAGCGGAAAGGCCAGGATGGGCCGCAGGGTAATGCCATGTGACTTGGCCTGCCTATGCATCATGCGCACCATCGATACCCGGTAGGGGTCCGTATCTGCTGTCAGATAGGCGTCGAAGCGGTAGCGCGTCAGATTGCGATACTGCATCACGTCGAAATAGGACTTTATAGTCGCTTCATCCCGGTTGGCCTGTCCGACCGTGCCGATGGCGGGCTTGGCTTGGGCAATACTGCTCATTCCGCCGAGCCCCAAGGTTAAAATCATAGAAACGATTGCGGGAACTAGTTTATACTGGTTAAGCATGCTGTGGAACTCTACTGAATACGCGGTACTGGCCGCCCCTGTGACACAAAGAAACACGCGGGTTTTAATGGCTTTTTTATTTTTATGATTAATTTCACATTCAGCATTTATTTCTTTGAATAGTATAGAGATAATTTTCTACTTTTTTGATGACGTCGAATGCTTTCTACTTTGAGTAATTTTTAACGAAATGCTGGTGCTATCGTTTGAATGCCTTACGGGGCAGGCAATATGGCACTGCTATTGCAAAGCAGTGTCGGTTGAGTATCTCGTCACAAAAAATAAAGGCACGATAAGTGTTTAATCGTGCTCTCAAGGGGTCGCACATCTGCGATCTAAGTTTTGCTAATCGTATCTTGTCGAAGACCGCAATGCACCTTTCGACATCATCGCTCCAGGGGCTGAAAACATGACAAACAGGCTCAAGACCAGGCGTTACAGTATTCCGGATGCGGACGATGCCACTGTCCTGTCGATCTTCGATAAGGCCGCACACTATGCTGCCGATAAGCGGATGGTCAGTGTGATGGTCGGTGGCCGCACCATTCCCTCTGTGCAAACCCTGTACGCCTTGCAACGCCGTCATCCTGAAGTAGACTGGACGGCCAGCCGGCTGATTAGTCGTGTTTCGGGCGCTTACGGAGCGATGCATCTCTATTTCCAACGCGCGTCCGATGACGCGCCCAACGGCACCCCCGGCGAATTGTCGCTGGTGGCTCCGGAAGGTAGCCATGTCACCGACATGGTGCGCTTCATAGCCTCGCGTCCGGCCATGCTGGCGGCCAGTCATGACGCCGCCGGATCCGCGCTTCCCAGCTTTGAGGAGCGCAGGGCACGTGCGGCGCGCGTTATCCGTGTACGGTGCCTGCGGCTGCGCATCGAGGCACGCGAGGTCAGGACGTTGCAGAGCCGGATAGCGGCCTGGTTGCCGGCAAAAACCTACATCCCCATGCGCGCGGTTGCCGGACGTTTACGTCACGTGGCTGCGTCCACACAGCCGGCACGTCCGCGCCGACGCTTCCTTGAGCGGCGCTTTGTCTCAATCGTCACGGCATTGGTGACCCTGCTGGCCGGCGTCCAGGCGGTGTCGCTTTTACACCCGTAGCCCTTGCTCTTGCTTTGTCGCGATATTTTTGGCGAAACCGCTCACACCTTTCGCCATGTCGCTCTAACGGAAGAGTTCGCCAATCTTGCCCGCTACGGTCAGGTAGCGGTCGCTGGGCAGGGCCGTACCGTCAGCGTCCATCGTTACCCAATCGCCGTCGACGGGAACAAGATCCTGGGTGGGGGTGACCTTGAAGATCGCCGTGCCCTCATTGACCTCATCGAACATGGCAATCTTGACCATTTTTGCACCGGCCTTCCTGGCGGCGACGGCCTGTTGCCAGAGGAAGTCACCGCCGCCGCGCGGAACGGCATTGCTCTTGGCGTCGGGGTGCGAGCCCTTCCAGGATAGACCCGGAAAGATCACCGGCATATATTTCTGGCCATTGCGGGCCGTGGTGGCGACATCGTCCGGATAATGGGTCCGTGCCCAATCCGCCGCGCCATCTGCGCTGTGGTAACGGCCGACCGTCCACGGCTGGACGATGTCGAACTCGGCGTAAACCTTGGTCCAGCGTGGGTCCTTTGCACTGTCGCGGCTGAGGCTGGTCCAGTAGCCGGGCACGCCGCCCATGACGCGCGCGCCCTGGCCCTTGAACCAGGTGATGATTTCAAGGGCCTTGTCGGGATCGGAAATATGCCGGTCGTCGCCGAAACCCAGGCCCCACAGCGACACGACCGGCTTGCCTTCATCCATCTGATAGCCGGGCTGCCGGGTGACGCCCATCTGCTTCAGACGCAGCCAATCGGCCTTCAGCGCCTCGAAGACGTTACCCTTCGCGTCCGTCACATCGTACTCGATGGCGAAAACCCGGCCATTATCCCGCGCCGCCTTCATGACATTTTTCAGGACCTGGTCGTTCTCCTGGTATTCCTGTGGCAGGCGCTTGACGAAACGCTGCACCAGCGCCCCATCGATGCCATAGTCGCGCATCCAGCGGAAATGGGTTTGCTGGGTCGCCGGCGCAAACGATGTGAAGACACGGACAGGTTTGCCACCACGCGTCTTGCCAGGTGCTTCGCATATGGACGACGGGTCCATTTCCGACACGTCGGGCATCATGTCGACGATCCAGCGCCGTTTGCCGGGGTGCCCCATGTCCGGGCCTTTGGGCCCGTTCAGGAACCAGTGTCCCTTGGCAAAACCTGCGCCGCTGCCGTCGCCGGGACAGCGGAACCAGCCCTGGTATCCGACCAGGACCGCCCCCTCCAGCCGCGAGGGGTCCGCTGCAAAGGCGGGCGTGGTCGAGACAATGGCAGTCAACGTGAAAAGGACAGCTACGGGACGCATAATGGGTCTCCTTCTGCCGCTTTCCGTCTATTTGAGGCGGAACCCGGCGTTTTCGCCCAGCTTGCCCTTGAAGCCGTGGGACAGGGCGGAATAGGCAATCGGCAACCGCCGCGTCTTGCGCTTCAGGACGGCATAGGTCGTCAGGATAACCATGTATGCGGCGGCATTAAGGTAATAGAACGGACTGACGGGTGTCCGGCGATGCGACTCCCAGTAGGAACGGTTGCGCATGGCATAATAAATCCGCAAGTCGGAGCCCGCCGTCAGCCAAGCGTCGAACGAAGTTGCCGTAGGCTTGCTGTCTTCGGCATACCATGACGCCTCGGCGTCCTTGATGACGGCGTCGCGGACCAGCTCCAGCTTCCCGCCGCCCTTGGTGATGCGGTAGGTGAAGTCGGTGTCGTCGTCATAGAGGACGAAGTCGCCGTCCGGATAGCCGATCAGGTCGATCAGCGAGCGGTGGAACATCAGCCCGCCATAGGGGCCGTGCAGGATCGGGATGCGATCGGGCAGCTCCGGCGCGACGAAGTCCTTGCCGCGCTTGCGCCATGCGATCTTGCTGGGGATGTCGAGCAGGTGGAAGTTCAGGAACGAATCCAGGAAGCGCGGCTTGAAGCCGGCCGCCGCCCGTTCCGCCGCCGCACCGCCGTGGTCGTCACGCAGGCCGCAGACGGCGGAGAGGTCGGTTTCCTGGCGCAGGTCCTTCAGCGCGGTCACCAGCTTGTCGACCGTACCGGGAGCCGGGATATTGTCGTCGTCGAGGACGAAGATGTATTCGCTGCCGGCGTTCATGGCCGTTTCCATGCCAGTCCGGAAACCCGCCGCTGAGCCGCTGTTGCGGCCCATGGTGACGCGGCGGGCCCAGTCACCGAAGGCCTCGGGAAGCAGAGTCGCCAGGTCGTCCTGCGAGCCGTTGTCGATGACGAAGGCACGCTGGACGCCCTGATCGCGCGCGGCCTCCAGCACGGTTTTCAGAAGGTGCCAGCGCTTGCCGTAGGTGACGCTGACGAGCGTGATGTTGTCCATGGTGGTCACAGGGTCTCGAGCGTGGAGTCTGGCGAAGATTTCGACACGATGCGCGCCGGTATGCCGACGGCGATGGCGTTTTCAGGCACCGGTTTGAGGACGACGGCATTGGCGCCAATGCGCGCGCCCGTGCCGATGGTGATGACGCCCAGAACCTTGGCGCCGCTCCCGATCTGCACGTCATCGCCTATGACCAGGTAGCCGTCGGGCTCGCCCCGCCGGCCCAGCGTAGTCCCTTGCAGGATGACGACGTCGCGTCCGGCGCGAACCTCGGCGCCGATCACTACGCAGATCGGGTGCGGCAGGTACAGGCCGGGGCCGAACTGTGCCTGGGGGTCGATATCGCTGTTGAAGTACTGGGTCGTCATGTACCAGAGGATGCGACGCAGCAGGACGCCTACCGCCGGAATGCGGCCGAGCTTTTCCTGCAGACGCAGCGAAATGACCAGCTGGTAGCCGGGAGTCAGCAGGATAAGTCTCAGCCAGGTGCCAAGGGCCGGCTTTGGTTTCTTCCAGGAGCGGAAATACCACTCCGCGTCGGCGCGCAGCTTGGCGCGGAAACCGTCAGCTTTCATGTCCGCTCCTCTGCGACAGTGGCGAGGCGGTGATGTGCAATCTCGCGATACAGGAACCCGCCCCGGCTGATCAGGAGGTAGGTGGCCGTTCCCAGCATCGACAGGGCGACCCCGATCAGGCCAAACAGGCTGACCAGCGCGATAGTCAGGGCCAGATTGACGAAAATGCCGGAGATATTGATCAGTGCCAGGGTGCGATCCTTTTTGCGGCTGTAGAGGCCGTAATGGGTCATGTCGGCGGCAATCTTGACGATGATGGCCACGAGCATCAGCGGGAAGATCAGCGGGTGTTTGGCCAGCTCAGGATTGCCGATAAAGGGCAGCAGGAAGGCGAGGGCGCCGTACATGACGACGGCCATGGCGGCGCTGCCCGCCAGCGCCTTGACCAGCATCTTGCCGAACCTTTGCCGCCAGACGTCCTCACCGGCCTTGAAGCCATCGACCAGTCCCGGCAGCGACACCTGCACGACGGCGGCGGTGATCAGCACCAGCAGGGCATTGGCCATGGTCCAATAGAAGGTGTAGACGCCGGTCGCTGCCAGACCCAGGTGGCCGGCGATGAAGAAGCGGTCGAAATAGGAATAGATGACCAGGCCCAGGTCGCTGAGATAGACCAGGCCGGCGGCCTTGATGGTGTGGCCGATCCATTGGGAATCGATCTTGCGGCTTAGGGTTCCCAGCCACGGCCAGCCGCGCGTAAACAGCCACAGGACCGTGAAGGACAGCAGCAGCGATCCCAGCCAGAAGGCCAGCAGGATGTCCAGTGTGCGGTATTGCGGCCAGAAAAAGCTCACGCCGATAAAGGGGAAGACCCAGGCGGCCGACCGGATGATCAGCAGGAAATTGGCCAGCAGGGGTTTACGCAGGCTGATGAGGACAATGTGCAGATCGAAGGCGATGACTTCGAGGATGATGATCAGCCCCGCCAGCCAGAGATTGCCTAGAATATCGATCGGCTGAACTGTATTTACAGCCAGGGCGCCAAGCAGGGTCACACCCAGCAGCGAGGCCATGACGACCATCTTGTCGCGGATGCGTGCGAAGGCGTCCTCGATATCGACGCCAATGATTTCGCGGCTGAGGAAGTAGTTCATGCCAAAGCCGAACAGTGCCGGCAGCACGCCCGCGACGCCGACGATCAGGCCGAACTGCCCCGTTTCGGTCAGGCTCAGGAACTTGACCAGATAAAAAGACAGGGCAAAACGCCCCACCAGGCCCACGCCACGCAGGCCCATATTGGTGAGCGGCACCAGCAGTTTCTGAAGATCCAGTTTGCCGGACATCGGGCCTTATTGCGCGAGAATGCGTAGGAGGTACTTTCCGTATTCGCTTTTGCCGAGGGCTTTTGCGAGGACTTCGAGCTGGGCATTGTCGATGAAGTCCTGACGCCAGGCGATTTCCTCGGGGCAGCAGATTTTCATGCCCTGGCGTTTTTCGAGGACGCGAACGAACTCGGCAGCATCAAGCAGGCTGTCGGGCGTGCCGGTATCGAGCCAGGCATAGCCGCGGCCGATGGGCTGGACGGAGAGCTGGCCGCGCTCGAGATAGACGCGATTGACG
>NZ_JBFUKH010000016.1:0-2060 GCF_056400965.1 Asticcacaulis sp. P4_H10
CGACAGCTCCGACATCGTCAGGAAAGTCCCCAAAGACCTTGGCGCTATCAGTTTCAGGAACAGGCAATGGCGCGTACCGAAAGCCTTCAGAGGAGAACACGTCGCTGTAAGGCCTACCGGACAGAACACCTATGACATCTGCTTCGGAGCGAAACGCATCGCGACTATTGACCTCACATCAACATAGGCTCACCAAATGTGTAACCTATGTCTCCGAACATGTGTCACCCATGTCTCCGGTCCGTATACATTTATGGGGAGGGGGACCGCCGAAGGCAGTGGGCAGGGCCTACTGTCGATGACACGAGATAAGGTTTAGGTCCGCGCGCACGCCTCATACAGCGAGATCGACGCCGCATGGCTGACGTTGAGGCTCTCGAAGCCGCCCGGCATAGGTATCCGCGCCAGGTGATCGCAATGCTCGGCCACCAGCCGCCGAATACCTTCGCCCTCGGCACCAAGCACCAGCACCAGTTTCGTCAATGACTGCCGCCAGCCCTGTTGCTGAAGCAGGTCATGCAGGTGGTGTTCGCCTTCGCCCGCCAAGCCGATGCTGACATAGCCATTTTCCCCCAGGGTCTCCAAAGCTCGCGACAGATTCGTCACCCGCGCGAACGGCACGACATCGACCGCACCGACCGCCGTTTTCGCCAAAACACCCTGCAAGGGCGGTGAGTGGCGGTCCTGCATGACCAGACCCGTCACGCCAAACGCCGCCGCCGAGCGGAAGATGGCGCCAATATTCTGTGGATCAGTGACCTGGTCGAGCATCAGGATAACGTGGGTTTCATCTTGGGCACCCCGCTCCATCAGGTCATCGAGCGATTCGCCTTCAAGCACCGGACCGTGCAAAGCCATGCCTTGATGCACCGCGCCTTGCGGCAAAAGCCGGCCGATATCGCTCATCTGTTGAACAGTAACGCGGATATCCTGACGGGCATAGGCCTTCGGATTGAAGCTTTTCGCCCGTTCCTCGCTCAAAATCAGCTTGATTGGCCCCGGACGCACGGAATTTTTCAATGCGGCTTCGACCGCGTGGGCACCCCACAGCCAGCCGTCATCATTGACCTTATGTTTTTGAAAATTCTGCGGTTTTGGCGCGTCGCCACCGCCGCGCGGCGCATCCTTTCGCGGGCCTTTTGGCTTATCCGCGAAAATTTGTGCACGGTTTTTGGATTTCTGCCGCTTGGGGTCGTTGCGTTCGTGAAAAGACGACACTATAAGACGCGCTCCGATTTGAGGCCTCGTTGAGGACTTCGAGTTTTTTCGAGGGTCGTCTTTACGACCAAACCCTTGGATAAGCGAAAAGTTTTTTGCGTTTCGGGCTTGAGCTTTTACAAAAGTTCGAGTTTAAGGCGTCGGCAAGATTGACCTAAGTGCGTTTGGGGGAATGTCCCGAGCGGCAAAGGGGGGGGACTGTAAATCCCCTGCGTAAGCTTCGCAGGTTCGAGTCCTGCTTCCCCCACCATCGCACGTCATCTCTCCGGCAGGCTTCTGATCAGCCCCTTCCAAGGGCGGGTATAGCACAATGGTAGTGCAGCAGCCTTCCAAGCTGAGGATGTCGGTTCGATCCCGTCTACCCGCTCCAATACATATTCAACCTTAGCCCATCGGGGCATTACGGAGCCTGACCTATGGCCAAGGAAAAATTCAACCGTTCGAAGCCGCACTGTAACATCGGCACCATTGGTCACGTTGACCACGGCAAGACGACCCTGACGGCAGCGATCACGATGACGCTGGCCAAGTCGGGCGGCGCTGTTGCCAAGGCTTATGCCGACATCGATGCGGCTCCCGAAGAAAAGGCGCGTGGCATCACGATCAACACGGCGCACGTCGAATATGAGACGGCCAACCGTCACTATGCGCACGTCGACTGCCCGGGCCACGCCGACTACGTGAAGAACATGATCACCGGTGCTGCCCAGATGGACGGCGCGATCCTGGTCGTTTCGGCTGCCGACGGTCCGATGCCGCAAACGCGCGAGCACATCCTGCTGGCCCGTCAGGTCGGCGTTCCGGCCCTGGTCGTGTTCATGAACAAGGTCGACCTGGTCGAC
>NZ_JBFUKH010000017.1:0-1317 GCF_056400965.1 Asticcacaulis sp. P4_H10
CCTTCACCGGCATCCAGCGTGTCATTACCTTCGCCACCATCGATCTGGTCGCCACCGCCAAGACCCGCGATCGAGTCATTGCCGCCCAGCGCGCTCAACTGGTCGCTCTGCTCCGAACCCGTCAGGGTCTCATTGCCCGCCGTACCCGTCTGGACCGTGCCCGTATTGAACTCAGTCGGCGTAAATTCGACGCCATTGAAGTTCAGGACTTCGACACCGGTCAGCAGGTCCGCGCCTTCCGGCGACCCCGAGCGGTTGTCGAACACCAGCAGGTTGCCGAGACCGTCACGGGCRACCGTGTAGTCGGCCAGGTTGCCGCTGTAGAAGGCGGTATCCGAGCCCAGGCCACCGTCAATCGTGTCATTGCCCTGGCCGCCGGAAATCGAGTCCAGCCCGTCACCGGCTATGATGCTGTCGTTGTTGTTTTCGCCGCGGATCGAGTCATCGCCCGTACCGCCATAGACGGTGTCGTCTCCGCTGGAGGCGTAGATGGTGTCGTTGTCGGCGTCGCCGTAGATTTCCTTGGCGTAGCCATCGTCCTGGATGTAGTCGGCGCCCGCGCCGCCCGACAGGGTGTCGTGATTGCCGTCGGTCGTGTAGCCGTCATAGCCGTAGATCGTGTCGGCGCCGTCACCGCCCGACAGGCTAACCGCACGATAGGTGCCGTCATAGGCGTAGCCGTACTTCTGCAGGCGGTCATTGCCTGCGCCGCCGTCCTGCCACTGACCATACAGGGTGTCGTTGCCATCGCCGCCGATCAGCGTATTGATCGATTCAGAGTCCTCGATGTAATCGTTGCCGTCACCGCCGACCAGGCTGTCCGAACCGGCATTGCCGTAAAGAGCGTCGTCGCCCGTGCCGCCTGTGAGCGTATCATTACCGGCATTGCCACTGATCGTGTCGTTCTCAGTGCCGCCATCGATCGTATCGTCGCCCGCGCCACCCGACAGGGCGTCCGCACCCGCGCCACCCAGGACCGTGTCATTGTCTGCACCGGCATCAACCGAGTCATTGCCTGCGCCCGCGATGACGGAGTCCGCCCCTGCGCCGCCCTGAACGACGTCGTTGCCTTCACCGGCATCCAGCGTGTCATTACCTTCGCCACCATCGATCTGGTCGCCACCGCCAAGACCCGCGATCGAGTCATTGCCGCCCAGCGCGCTCAACTGGTCGCTCTGCTCCGAACCCGTCAGGGTCTCATTGCCCGCCGTACCCGTCTGGACCGTGCCCGTATTGAACTCAGTCGGCGTAAATTCGACGCCATTGAAGTTCAGGACTTCGACACCGGTCAGCAGGTCCGCGCCTTCCGGCGACCCC
>NZ_JBFUKH010000018.1:0-1269 GCF_056400965.1 Asticcacaulis sp. P4_H10
TTATACGGACCGGAGACATGGGTGACACATGTTCGGAGACATAGGTTACACATTTGGTGAGCCTATGTTGATGTGAGGTCAATAGTCGCGATGCGTTTCGCTCCGAAGCAGATGTCATAGGTGTTCTGTCCGGTAGGCCTTACAGCGACGTGTTCTCCTCTGAAGGCTTTCGGTACGCGCCATTGCCTGTTCCTGAAACTGATAGCGCCAAGGTCTTTGGGGACTTTCCTGACGATGTCGGAGCTGTCGTATTCGACGGTTGGCAACCGGGAAGGCATCGGGCGTGACGATGGCCTGTAGCGCGAAGCGGGCACCTGCATATCCAGGCTTTGATGCGGGCGTTTGTGGTTATAAAGGCTGCGCCAGTCATCAAAGCACCTCTGGGCTTGGCGCATATCCGCCAGCGGTTGATGGGTAAGGACTTCAGCCTTGAGGGATCTGTGGAAGCGTTCGTTCTTGCCGCGGCCTTGCGGGCAGTAGGGCGTAGCATGGATGACGTCGATGCCCAGCTTCAGCAGCCAGACGGTCAACGGCGTGAACTGTCCCCGTGCGCCACCGCCCCAAGGCGGGCCGTTATCCACATAGAAGGCTGCCGGCAGTCCATACAGCCGGAAGGTCTGCTCCAATCCGTCCTTGACCGTGAGCGTACGCTGGTTGGCGCAGCCCTGAACACATAAGGCAAAGCGCGAATGATCATCGATGATCGTCAACGGATAGCACCACTGGCCGTCTCCCAACTGGACCTGGCCCTTGAAGTCCATCTGCCACATCAGGTTGGGCGCTTCCTTCTCAAAGGAACCGAAAGGCCGACCTTCATGGCCTGTGGCTGTGACGTAGCCATGACGCAGCAGGATCGCATGCACCGTCGAGACGGACGGTACTGCTATCCCTTCAGCCGCCAGCACATGCGCGATCTTACGGGCACCCCAGGCCGGATGGGCCTGACGCCACGAAAGTATGCGTTCCGTAATATCTTCAGATGTGCGCCGCGGACTGGTGTGAGGCCGGCGACTGCGATCGCAGACACCCGCCTCGCCAAGCCCTGACAACGCCCGCTCCACCCATTTGTAACCCGTCTTCCGGCTAATCCCGAAAGACCGGCAAAGCGACGCAATGTTCGCATTTGCCTGACTGGCAAAACTCAAAAACTCCCGCCTGCGATCCATGACCGACACCTCATTCCAAGGCATGGCAAGCTCCTCAGCTATTCCATGCCTAAAGTGTCACCCATGTCTCCGAACACATGTCACCTATGTCCCCGGACTAAAC
>NZ_JBFUKH010000019.1:0-722 GCF_056400965.1 Asticcacaulis sp. P4_H10
TGTAGCCGTCATAGCCGTAGATCGTGTCGGCGCCGTCACCGCCCGACAGGCTAACCGCACGATAGGTGCCGTCATAGGCGTAGCCGTACTTCTGCAGGCGGTCATTGCCTGCGCCGCCGTCCTGCCACTGACCGTAAAGGGTGTCGTTGCCATCGCCGCCGATCAGCGTATTGATCGATTCAGAGTCCTCGATGTAATCGTTGCCGTCACCGCCGACCAGGCTGTCCGAACCGGCATTGCCGTAAAGAGCGTCGTCGCCCGTGCCGCCTGTGAGCGTATCATTACCGGCATTGCCACTGATCGTGTCGTTCTCGGTGCCGCCATCGATCGTATCGTCGCCCGCGCCACCCGACAGGGCGTCCGCGCCCGCGCCACCCAGGACCGTGTCATTGTCTGCACCGGCATCAACCGTATCGTTGCCGGCGCCAGCGATGACGGAGTCCGTCCCTGCGCCAGCTGCGACAACGTCCCCACCTTCACCGGCATCCAGCGTGTCATTACCTTCGCCACCATCGATCTGGTCGCCACCGCCAAGACCCGCGATCGAGTCATTGCCGCCCAGCGCGCTCAACTGGTCGCTCTGCTCCGAACCCGTCAGGGTCTCATTGCCCGCCGTACCCGTCTGGACCGTGCCCGTATTGAACTCAGTCGGCGTAAATTCGACGCCATTGAAGTTCAGGACTTCGACACCGGTCAGCAGGTCCGCGCCTTCCGGCGACCCC
>NZ_JBFUKH010000020.1:0-518 GCF_056400965.1 Asticcacaulis sp. P4_H10
GGTCTTGTTGTTGACCGGAATATTGGTCTCGAACACGAACAGCGGGTCGTTGGCGTCAGCGACCAGATCGTAGGCCTTCAGCACCTGATCGACATAGGTCTGGTTCAGGTTGCCGCTGCCGTCCAGGTTAGCCTGGTAGTCCGCACGCGCCTGGTTTTGAGCCGTAGCCGAGTTGCTGCCGGTCTTGAGGTAGTGATCATACAGCGCCGTCATCGTGAACAGGTTCACGTCGGTCGTCGACTGGTTGATGCCAGCCAGCAGACCCTTGGCGATGCCCGAACGCGAGCCAGCAGCGCCAGACGACGGGTCACGCAGGGCGAACGGGTTCGCCTGGATGCGGCCGGTGCCGACGAAGTTGCTGACGTCCTTGTTGTAGAAGCCGAGCGACACGTAGGAATCGCTGCCGTAGTACCATTCAGCGGAGAAGTCGACGTTCGACGATTCCAGCGGCAGCAGGGCGGGGTTGCCGCGTGTTGCCGTTGGGTTGGTGCCGTTGGCGGTCGGACGCGGCGGCGTGC